>MKJX01000206.1 GCA_001942415.1 Pseudonocardia sp. CNS-139 | reverse complement strand
CACGTCATCAAGCTCGACCCGGAGAAGGAGGAACCGGACGGCGGGGGCACCGGGAGCCACGCCCACTCCATGGCCCAGTTCTTCCTGCCGCTTCGCGGTTGGATCGACATCACTGCCGAGGGACAGCCGGACCGTCGGGTCGTCGCGGGTGACTTCATGACCGTGCAGCGGGGCGGAGTGCACGACGCGACCGCGGCGTCGCCGGACTACATCACGCTCGAGTTCTGCGTCCCCGCCGACTACACCACGGAGCCCCGGTGATCCTCGGCTCGCTGCGTGCGGGAGGGCCGGACGGGACCCTTGTCGTGATCAGCCGCGACCGGCGCCGCTTCGCCCTCCCGACCCACGGTCCGCGCACGATGCGGGAGGCCATGGACTCCTGGGGCGCCGCCGCCGGGGACCTCGCGGCGACCTTCGCCGCCCTCGACGACCCGGCCGTCGGCTCCCTTACCGACTCGGCGACCTTCGCCTCGCCCCTGCCCAGGACCTACCACTGGGCCGAGGGCAGCTGCTACCTGCAGCACATGGAGCGGATCCGGGCGAGCCGAGGCGAGGCGCTGCCCACCGACCACGTGCACCGCCCGATCGTCTACCAGACGGGCGGGGACGAGCACCTCCCCCCGCTCGGCGAGATCCCCTTGCCCGACCCGGAATGGGAGCTCGATCTCGAGGCGACGATCGTCGTCCTCACCGGTCCGGTCCCCCGCGGCACCGACGAGCACGAGGCGGACCGCGCGATCCGGCTCGTGGGCCTGACCAACGACCTCACGTTCCGGCAGCTCCTCGTCGCCGAACGACGCCGGGGCACCGGCACCTACCTGTCCAAACCGGGCCGCGCCTTCGCGCCCTACCTCGCCACTCCCGACACCCTCGCGACCTGTGGAAGAGCGCCCGCCTCCACGCCCGCACGCCGTGCACGGTCAACGGCACGTCCCTCGGCGCCCCATGGGCGGACCGCGATGTCGCCTTCGACTTCCCGACGATCATCGCGCACCTGACCACGACCCGATCGCTCGGAGCGGGCTCCATCGTCGGCACCGGCACCGTGTCCAACGTCGATCCCACCGTCGGCCACGCCTGCATCGCCGAGCGACGGGCCGTCGAGATCGTCCGGGACGGGGCCCCGACCACCCCGTTCCTGCAGGTCGGGGACACCGTGATCGTCGACGCGATCGACGGCGACGGCCGCTCCCTGTTCGGTCGCATCGTCCAGACCGTCGTCCCGGGTTGACCTTCCACCCTCCGATCAAGGAGCACCATCATGGGCAAGTTCGACGGCCGCGTCGCCCTCGTCACCGGCGCGGCGCGCGGCCAGGGCCGCTCGCACGCGGTGCAGCTCGCCCGCGAGGGCGCGGACCTCGTCCTCGTGGACGCACCTGGGCCCGTCGGCTCCGTCCCCTACCCGCTCGGCACCGAGGACGAACTGGCCGAGACGGCGGCCCTCGTCGAGAAGGAGGACCGACGGGCCGTCGTCGTGGCCGCCGACGTCCGCCACGCCGATCGGATGCGTGCCGCCGCCGATACCGCGATCGGCGAGTTCGGCAGGCTGGACATCGCGGTGGTCAACGCCGGCATCGTCACCTACCACCAGCTGGCGGACATGCCCGACCAGGCGTGGCAGGACATGATCGACGTCAATCTCACCGGCGCCGCGAACACCGTGCGGGCCGTCCTCCCGCACATGATCGAACGGCGCTACGGCCGCATCGTCGTCACATCGTCGCAGGCCGGCAGGCGCGGCGTGCCGAACCTCGCCCACTACTGCGCCGCCAAGTGGGGGCTCATCGGCCTGGTGAAGACGGTGGCTCTGGAAACCGCCCCGCACCTCGGCATCACCTGCAACGCGATCACACCGGGCGGCGTCGACACCCCGATGATGCGCCACGACGAGGTCTATCGGACCTTCGTCCCCGAGCTCGACGCACCGACCGTCGCCGACATGGAGGAACGCCTCCGGCAGATGAACCCGCAGCCGATCACCTGGATCGAACCCACGGACATCACGCATGCGGTGCTGTTCCTGGCAGCCGAGGAGTCCCGCTACATCACCGGCTCGGTGATCGACGTCGCGGCCGGCTTCAACGCGAACAACGTCGCATGACCGACGCCCGGATGGCCGGAAAGGTCTGCGTCGTGACCGCGCCGGCAGCGGCATCGGTGCCGCCACCGCCGAGCTCTTCGCGGAGAAGGGCGCGGCGGTGGTGTGCGCCGACCTCGACGAGGAGGCCGCCGCGGCCACCACCCACCGGATCACCGACGCCGGCGGCACCGCGACCGCGGTCATGGTCGACATCGCCGACCCGGCCTCCGGCGCCACCCTGGTCGCCCACACGACCACACATCACGGCCGGCTGGACGTGCTGCACAACAACGCCGGCATCGGAGTCGCCGGCGCGGTCCACGAGCTGTCCGAGCACGACTGGGACCGCTGCCTCGACGTCAATCTCCGGGGCACCTTCCTGGTCAGCCGCGCAGCACTGCCGGTGATGCTCGAGCAACGCAGCGGCGCCATCGTCCACACCTGCTCCAACCACGCCACCGTCGGGTCGCCGCGGCTGGCGGCCTATCACGCGTCGAAGGGCGGGATCCGGGCGCTCACCAGGCAGATGGCCCGCGACTACGCCCCCGACATCCGGGTGAACTGCGTATCTCCCGGGCTCGTCGACACCCCCATCGCCCGGCGCGGTCGCGGCTCCACCCCCGAAGAGGCCGCCGCCGCGTGGCGACTTCGCGAGGAGTCCAACCGCTACTTCGGGCGGGCGGCACAGCCACGCGAGATCGCCTTCGGCGTGCTCTTCCTCGCCTCGGACGAGGCCGCCTTCCTGACCGGCCACGACCTCGTCATGAGCGGCGGCCAGGGCGAAGTCGCCTTCTGACCCACCGGGAGAACCCGTGCGCACCCTCTACGACGCCGACCACGAGGCATTTCGGGACTCGGCACGAACCTTCGTCGACCGCCACCTCCGACCCGCCCATGCCGTGACGATCGAGAACCGCCGCATCGACCGGGCACTCTGGCTCGAAGCAGGCAAGCAGGGGTTCCTCGGTCTCGGGGTGCCCGAGCAGTTCGGCGGCAGCGACGCAGGTGACTACCGCTTCGCCGCGGTGCTCACCGAGGAACTCGCCGCCCTCAGCGCGGCCACCGCCTCCAGCTTCGCGATCCACTTCGACCGTCGTCGCCCCCTACCTCGTCGAACTCGGGACCGAGGAGCAGAAGCTGCGATGGCTCCCCGGGTTCTGCTCCGGTGAGGTGGTCACCGCCATCGGCATGACCGAACCCTCCGGCGGGTCTGATCTCGCCGCGCTCCGGACCCGGGCCACCCGCCGAGGCGACGGATGGCTGCTGAACGGCGCGAAGACGTTCATCACCAACGGCGCCGGAGCAGACCTGGTCGTCGTCGCCGCGCGGACGGGCCCGGGCGAAGGCTCTCGCGGGATCAGCCTGTTCCTCGTCGAGGCCACCCGACCGGGCTTCCGCCGAGGCCGGAAGCTCGACAAGGTCGGACAACCCGAGTCCGACACCGCGGAACTCTTCTTCGACGACCTCCCGCTCGACGAGTCCGACCTCCTCGGCGAGGAGGGCCGCGGCTTCGCCCACATGATGGAACGCCTGCCACAGGAACGCATCGGCGCCGCCGTCTCGAACCTCGCCCACGTGAAACCGCTTCTCGACGAGACGATCGCCTACTGCCGCGAGCGTCGCGCTTTCGGCTCACCGATCGGGAGCTTCCAGCACAACAAGTTCCTGCTCGCCGAGCTCGCCACCAAGATCGATGTCACGCAGGCGTTCGTCGACCAGTGCGTCGACGAGCACGCCCACGGCCGGCTCAGCGCGGCGCGAGCGGCCAAGGCGAAATGGTGGACCGCCCAGATCCAGAACGAGGTCACCGACGCCTGCGTACAACTCTTCGGCGGCTACGGCTACATGACCGAGTATCGCGTCGCACGCGCCTGGATGGACGCCCGCGTCACAAAGATCTGGGCAGGATCCAACGAGATCATGAAAGAGATCATCGGCCGCGACCTCGGCCTCTGATGCACTCCGCGGCCACGACCGACGACGGTGGTATGCAGGTCACGGCTCCGAACCGCTCGGGCGAGCCCTCACCTCGCGTGTCAGGAGCAGCGCATTCGGCGCGGCCGCGGCCGCGCGCCGCGCTGACCCGACGCCGATCGATGTGATGGCGGTGATAATCGCGCTCCGGACATCGGCCGGCGATGGATTCAGGCGCCAGCGCGGCAGACCAGCCGGTCACCGGCGTGACCGCAGGCCAGCCTGGCCTAGTGCCCCGTCGGGAAGGTTGGTGCGGAAATCGGCGGATCCAGGCGTCCGCCGGCAAGGCGCCGACCGGGCCTCGTACCGGGCGTACTCGACCCGGTCGGCAACGTGGCCGGCGGGCGGCTGGGGCCGTCGAGTTCCGTGGCGAACCTTTCCCGACGGGGCACTAGCACTGCCGCAGCGCTGCTCGAGCGGACGCAGGCCTCTCGCGCGGCATGCTTAATTCGCGCGGTACGCAGTCTGAGAGCCAGCTTGACTCCGCCGTCGCCGCGCTGGCTTTGTCCGTGTCGTGTGACCGCGGACGTTCGTGAGTTCCGACCGCATCGGCGGGTGCGCCGGCAGGATCAATGTCGGTGAGTTTGACCGCACTCGGCGCCGGCGGGGGCGCGGTCGGGCGCGAGTCGGGATGCCGCGGTGGCCAACTGGCGGGCGGGCGGCGGGTCCAGCCCGTCCGGCAACGACGCGAACCTGCCAGCCTCGGGTTTCGCCTGCCGTCCTGTGCACTCGCTCAGCTGGGTTGGATATCGCGGCGGGTCGTCGCCGAGCCAAGACTCGCTCTTCACTCCGATCTGCGGCGTGGGCCTTGGGTCTTGTTCCTGGCCGTCGGCTGCTGCGGATCTGCCCCAGCGTTTTCGCGGGCGGCTTCGAGCTCGTCGATGCGGGCGTGTGCGGTGTCGAGTTCGTCTTGCAGGCCCACGATCCGTGCGGCGGCGTCGAGGGTCATTCCTTCGTCGAACAGCGCGCGCATCCGGGCGGCGAGTTCGAGTTGGCGGCGCGAGTAGCGGCGATGTCCGCCGCTGGAGCGGTGCGGTTGGAGGACGCCCGCCGCGTCGAGGCTGCGCAGGAATGCGGGCTGTACCTGTAGCAGCTCCGCGGCCTGGCCCATGGTGACGGCGGGGTAGTCCTCGTCGTCGAGTCGGCTCACACCCATCAGGCGCCTCGTTTCCCTTCCTGACCTACCGGGCAGCGGTGCCGGCCGGGGGTGGCGCGAAGCGGGGCCCGGCCGTTGAGCCGGGCCCCGCATTGACAAGGTGATTACGGAAGATCCAGATGTTCGGGGGTTGTCCTGATGATCACCCTCCCGCCTGTCTCGACCGGTCGCCGTCCCTGTGGCGTTCAAGCTCGCTTCCTACTGGATGAATAGTAGAGTCTGCACTGTAGGTCCTGTCAAGCCGTGAGCGGAGGACCTTTGGGTCTCCTGTTCGTGGACGCGCCCTTCAGTCGGCGCAAGTCGCCGGGGTCGGCCGGTCGTCGGTGGTTCGGCATCTGCGCGATGGCCCCGCTCCGGCGCAGAGCCGGGCGGGGCCCATCGCCTGCTGGTCGAGCCGACTGAGCGGGCTCGCTGTCCAGCCTCGTGTCGAGAGACCGACCACCTCCTCTCACTTGTCTCGGATCGACACTCTCGGCTGGTGGTGCGCCCGGACAGGCGGGCTGCGTTGGCGGGCGCGGAGGTTCTGCGGCCGGTCGCGGCCGTCCCGCCTTGGGTGGGCAGCGGCCAGAGCGCGACCACGGTGTGGCGGTAGCGGTGCGGTCGCGGCCGTGACCCTGCGGGCTGGTGCGAGCCGTTGCTCGTCACCGGCGGTGTCGGGGAGGTTCGCGGCGATGATCGCGTCGAACTCGGCCCGGAGCAGCTCGTGGTCTGCGCAGATCAGGTCGACGAACGCCGCGGTGGTTTCTGCGGCGTTCGCCCGCTCGTCTGCGCTGAGGCGCACGGTCGCGGTGGGCTGAACTGTGGGGTAGTCGGTCATGGCCACTGCCCTCCCCGGTCGATCACCGTCCGCCGGGGGTCGGGGTTGATGTTCAGGCGTTGATCTGCTTGGGCTCGCCGGCGGTGTCGGAGATGGCGATCCTGCGGGGCTTGGCCTTCTCCGCGATCGGGATCCGCAGGGTCAGCACCCCGGCGTCGTAGCTGGCGTCGATGTGGTCGACGTCGAGGGTGTCGCCGAGGAACAGCTGCCGGGAGAACACTCCCAGCGGCCGTCGGCCACCTGCATCTCCACGTGCTCGCCGGTCGCGACCGGCCGCCGCTCGGCCTTGACGGTCAGCACGTTGCGTTCGACGTCGAGTTCGATCGCGTCCGGAGACACACCGGGCAGGTCGAACGCGACCACGAACTCGTCCCCGGCCCGGTAGGCGTCCATCGGCATCGCGGTGGGCCGGGACCAGGTGCCCGGGGCGTTGGTGCCGAACACCTGGTGGGTCAGCCGGTCCAGCTCACGGAACGGGTCGGTGCGCATCAGCATCGCAGGCCACTCCCTTCATGATCGACGACAAGGCGGCGATGCTCTGGTGCGACCCGAGAGGTGACCCTAGGCCGCTCCAGGTATCTGCAATCATAGGTAGAGGTTTCCTTGCTTGCAAGTCAAGTATTGCGGGTGTTGCGGGTGGATGGTTGAGCGCTGGTCGGGGGTGGGCTTGACGAAGGTGTGGCTGTAGACCCGCTGCGAACGGGCTGTGCCGACGCGATCAGTTCACCCTGGACGCAGCAGCGGGATCAGCTGCCGGCGTCGCTGTCGATGCGGGCCCGGCTGCGGGAGGCGGTAGGAGTCGGTGCCGGCCTCGATGATGTTGCCGCCGAAGGTGAGCCGGTCCACGATCGCAGCGCAGAGTCTCGGGTCGGTGAAGGTCGATCGCGACGGAGTTCTTCTCCTCGCGTTCGGTGAGGACCTGGAACAGCAGGTCGACGCGGCCGTAGCGGGCGATGGTCTTGGACAGGATCTTGTCGTCGGCGGCTTCGACGAGTTCGTTGACCAGCTTCGTGGCCAGGGTGTACATGACCCGGTGGCCGGCCATCGTGGCCTCGGTCCCCAGCGCGATGAGCAGGTGCGACTTCCCGGTGCCGGAGTCACCGGTCAGACACAGCGGCAGCCCGACGGCGCTCCTGGTCCGGCACGAGCGGGGGGTGGATCTGACCGCGGCCGGGCGGCTGCTCGCCGAACGCACTCGGCGGCACTTCGCCGACCTCGCGGCCACCACCGACATGGTTCGGGCACGCGGGGCACGCTGCACGTGGCGGTGGGCCACACCGTGTCGCCACGGCTGCTGCCGCACCTGACCGACAGCGCCACGTCGGGCCCGGACGTCGACCTCCTGCTCAGCGAGGTCTCCGACATCGACGTGGTCGACCGGGTGCACCATCGCGAGGCGCACGCCGGGCTCCTGCACCTCCCGCCGGCGGTTCCGGGCGGCACCCGGCACATCCGCGGCCGGGCGCAGGGGCTGGAGGTCGCGGTGGTCGCCCGGGAGCCGCTCGTCGCCGTGCTCCCGGAAGGACATCCGGCGGCGTCGGACGAGCGGGTCGACCTCGCGAGCCTGCACGGGCCACGCGTCGTCCTCACCGACGCCGCGGGGGAGGGCTTCGCCGCCCATACCCGGGCGGTGTGGAAGGACATCGCCACGGACACCGGAGCCCCCACGAGGCGGGTTCGATCATGCATGCGCTCGCCCTCGTCGAGGCCGGCGCGGGAGTCACCCTGCTGCCCGCGCAGTACATGGCGCTGACCTGGAAGGGGCTGGTCGCGCGGCAGCTGCGCCAGCACACGGCCGTCGTCGAGACGGCCGCGCTCTGGCGACCCGACGAGGACTCGCCGGTGATGCAGCGGTTCCTGCGATCCGCGCTGTCCACTCCCGAGCCCGACGTGCTCGGACCCGGGTACTGGCGCCGCCGACCCGACGCGACCCGGCCTGATCCCGGCCGGTCATGTCCGCTGCGACCACCTGTGGGTCAGAACCGGTGCCGGCCCGAACGGTTCACCCTGCGGGCAGCGGGCCGTAGAGCCGTTCGAGGTGGGCCGCGAAGCCGTCCGCGGCCAGACCGGCGCCGACGTCGGGGGTGGGCAGCAGCTCGGTCATGTCCCGCTCGCGGAGCCGGTCGGCGATCTCGGGCGGGGCGGTGCTGCGGAACAGCTCGACGGTCGGTGCGTCGACCGTGAGGATGTCCCGGACCGGGCGGTAGGCGAAGTGCACCGTGCGCTGCACCCCCGCCATCGCCGCCGCGCCCTCCGGGGTGGCGGGGTCGATGCCGAGCGCCTGCGCGATCACCGGCGAGCCGGCCTGGGGGTCGGCCTGCACCTGGTAGACGCCGGCGAGGACCGCCCGCAGCAGGTTGGCGGCCACGTCCGGGTGCTCGGCCAGCCAGGTCGGCTCGGCGATCACCGCGTTGGCCGGGTTGTCGATCGGCGCCTCGTGGAAGTCGGCGACGCGCACCATGCCGCGGAACTCCTGGATGTCGGCGCTCGGCGCGGACAGCACGGCGAGGTCGACCGCGCCCGACTCCAGCGCGGCGACGACGTTCGGCATCGTGTTCAGGTAGGCGAAGGTCACCTCGCCGGCCGGCACGCCCTGCTGGCCCAGGTAGTAGTGGGCCACCTTGTTCGTGCCGTCGACCGGGGAGAGCACTCCGATGGTCGCCCCGCGCACGTCCGCGGCCGAGGTCACGGGCGTGCGGGCGAGCATCGAGAAGACCGGGGCGTTGCCCAGCACGGCGAGCACGGCCAGCGGCCGGCCGGTGGCGGCGATCGCACCGGGCGTCCCGCCCCCGACGACCGCGATCGGCAGCTCGCCGGCCAGGTACGCGGACGTCTGGGCGGAGGTGTTCGCCTGGGTGATCTCCACGTCGAGCCCGCAGGCGGCGAACAGCCCGCGGGCCTGCGCGACGTACATCCAGCTGCTGGATGCCGACGTCGCGACCGCGGGCATGCTGAGCCGGGCGCGTTCGGCCAGCGGCGGGCACGGACCGTCGGCCGGGTAGGAGACGGGACCGGCCGCGGCCGGGCGGGCGTCGGGGGCGGGTGCGGGCCCGCCGGTCGCGCAACCGGCCAGCGCGAGGGCGGCGGTCAGCACGAGAGCGGCGGCGGGTCGGCGGCGGGAAGGCGTCATGGGACGCGTGCCCTCCTTCGTGAGGGGTCGGTCGTGCAGGGGGCCAGAGCTGCGACGGGGGTCAGAGCTCGGTGGGTCCGTGCCAGCGGCGGATCCGCCGCTCCAGCAGCGCGACGCACTGCGCCAGCGCGATCCCGACGACCGCGAGAACGACGATCATGGCGTAGACCTCGGGGACGTCGTAGGTCTGGCCGGCCACGTTCAGGCGGTAGCCGATGCCGGCGTGGAGGAGAAGAACTCGGCCACGACCTCGCCGATCACCGCGAGCGCGACCGTGATCCGGAACCCGGAGACGAAGAACGGCAGGGTCGAGGGCAGCACGACCCGCCGCAACAGCAGCCACCGGGACGCGCGGAACGAGCGGGCCATCTCGATCAGCTCCGGATCGACGCTGCGCACGCCCGAACGCATCGTGAGCGCCATCGGGAACACCGCCGACGCGACGACCACCGCGGTCTTGCCCTCCATCCCGAGGCCGAACACCAGGATGAAGATCGGCACGAACGCGATGCGCGGGATCGCGTTGAACGCCAGCACCCACGGCCCGAGCACCCGGTCGAGCACCTCGTTGCCGCCCATCGCCAGGCCGATCACGCACCCCGCGACGACCGCCACCGCGACCCCGATCGCGAACGGAACGGCGCTGGCGGCCAGGTCGGCCGGCAGGCCACCGGACACCAGATCGCTGCCCAGCCGCGCGAGCGTGTCGCCGAGGGAGGGCAGGAACAGCGGGTCGACGAGCTCGAGCGTGCCGACGAGCTGCCAGAGCCCAGCCCGGCCAGCACCGAGCACAGCGGCAGCCACGCCGCACCCGCCCGGGCGCGCCGGGTCCCGCGCCGGACGGCCGTGGCGGCGTCGGGGTCGGCGTCGGGGTCGCCGGCCCGTGCGGGCGGTGCGACGCGCAGCGGAGCAACCACCTCAGCCCTCCTCTCCGGCCGGCGGCACCGTGTGTTCCAGCGCCTCCCAGACCTGGTCCTCGATGGCGCGGAACCCGGGGTCCCGCTTGAGCCGCAGGGCCGCGGCCGGGCGAAGGGCACCTCGACCTGAAGCACCACCCGCGCCGGCCGCGCGGACAGCACGACGACCCGGTCGGCGAGGTAGACGGCCTCGTCGACCTGGTGGGTGACCATCAGCGCCGTCGTGCCGGCCCCGAACCAGACGCGGCCCAGGTAGTCCTGCATCGACTCGCGGGTCTGGGCGTCGAGGGCGGCGAACGGCTCGTCCAGCAGCAACAGCTGCGGATCGACGGCCAGCGCGCGGGCCAGGTTCACCCGCTGCTGCATCCCGCCGGAGAGCTCGCGCGGGTACCGGTCGGCGAACTCGCCGAGCCCGACCCGCTCCAGCAGCGCCGCCGCGGTGGCGCGGGCCCGGCCACGGGGATGCCCGGTCGCCTCCAGCCCGAACGTGACGTTGTCGAGGACCGTGCGCCAGCGCAGCAGCCGCGGGGACTGGAACACCGTCGCCGAGACCGGCAGCGCCCCGCCGCCCGTGGTGATCCGGCCGCCCGTCAGCGGGACGAGCCCGCCCAGCGCCTTGAGCAGGGTGGTCTTGCCGCAGCCGCTCGGCCCGACGACCGCGACGAACTCCCGCCGGCGCACCGACAGCGTCACGTCGGCGACCGCCGTGAAGCGTTCCCGCCCGCGCGGGTAGCCGACCTCGACCCGGTCCAGGGCCAGCAGCTCGCCCGGCTCAGGCCCGCCCATCGCGCACCCGCCGTCGTCGCGCGTCGAGGTACTCCGCCCAGAGGCCCATCCGGCGGATCTCGCCGTGGACGTCGAACCCGGCCAGCGGCGGCCGGGGCGCCGGCGGCGCGCCACCGTCGCCCCAGGTCCGCAGCAGCAGCCGCACGCGGGCCAGCTCCGCGGCCTCGATCGCCGCGAGCACCGACGCGAGGTGGCCACGCAGCCCGCCAGCTCGACGAACTCCGCTCGGCGCACCCACTCCCCGTCCGGGCCGGGCACCGAGGTGACCTCCAGGACGTAGGGCACGGCGAGAAGACCGTCCAACGACAGCCCGGCGGCGCCGCTGTCGACGCCGTTCCGGACGCCGGCCGTCACGCCGGGCCCGCCGGTGTGCGCGCCGGCGCGGCGGCGGCCGCGATCGCGTCGAGATCCTGGGGCTCCCACAGGTCCCCGTGCAGGTACGGCGCGGCACCCGCCTCGAACGCCATCTCCTCGGGCAGCACGAGCGCGGGGGCCCGCACCCGGTAGCGGGCCCCGTCGGCGGCCGCGGCGGGCGCGGTCCCGGCCTGCAGGTCGCGCACCGCCCGCAGCAGCAGCCGGCGGATGCGGATGATCGTGGCGTCCGCGCTGCCGAGGTGCTCGCGGCTGCGGTCGGCGATGCCGGGATGCCCGGGCACGGGCGCCATCCGCTCGGACACTGCGCGGTCCTGCGCGGGGATGCTCCGGATGCCGCTGAACGTGCGTGTCCGCTGCTGCTCGCGATCGATCAGGTAGTCGTTGTCGAGGTTCTCCACGCACCGGAAGGTCCCGGGGATCACCTCGGCGTTCACCGAGCCGATGGCCGTCAACGCGGCCCGCTCGTCGGCCGCCAGCGGCCGCAGCGGGTGGTAGTGCACGCGGTAGAACCAGCTGTTGTCGTCGTCGACCGGCACGCGCACGTTGAGGATCAGCGAGTTGCCCGGCTCCTGGGCGATCAGCGAGTAGAACGGCACCAGCCACGACACGAGCCGCCAGAGATAGAGCCCGTCACCGGCGTTGCGGCGGGCCCCGGTCATCAGGCCGTAGTCGGTGTCGACGACGAACAGCCGCGGCGCCTTGTCGGCCATGTGCGCCCGGTTGAACCGGGTGCGGGCGGCGAGCCACTCGTCGGTGATGGAGTTCTCCAGCGTGCTGTGCAGGATCGAGGCGTGGCTGGAGTCGTGGTCACCCTCCAGCGCCTGCAGGTAGTTCGACTCCACCAGGTACTTGTCCACGTGCACGTGGGAGGCGGGTACCGCGAGCCATTCCAGGCCCGGCATCTGCGGCCGCGGGCCCGGCGGCCCGAGGTAGGCCCAGACCAGACCGCCCGCCTCGCGAGTCGGGTACGCGGTGGTCCGCACCCGGTGCCGGAAGGTGCTCTCCGGCGGCTCGTTCGGCATGTCCAGGCACCGCCCGTCCAGGTCGAACTTCCACCCGTGGTAGGCGCAGCGCAGCCCGCACTCCTCGTTGCGCCCGAAGAACAGCGGCGCGCCGCGGTGCGGGCAGTAGGCGTCCAGGAGCCCGACGCGTCCCCGGGTGTCGCGGAAGGCGACCAGGTCCTCGCCCAGGATCCGCACCCGCACCGGCGCCCCGTCCGGTTCGGGAACCTCGCTCGACAGCAACGCCGGCACCCAGAACCGGCGCAACAGCTCACCCATCGGGGTCCCACGCCCGGTGCGGGTCAACAGCGTGTTGTCCTCAGCGCTCAGCACGGGGCGACTCCCTCGACGTGGCCGGACGCCCGGCGTCCCACGAGATAGGCTAGCCTAACCATCATCGGACATTACATCGGCCGTGTTACCCGCGGATGGCGCCCCCGTGTCCCCCCGTGACATCCCTGTGTGACACAGCACCGGGACGCGCGCGGGGCCGGGGAGACACCGCAGGTCGGACCCGTGGGAGAGCGACGTGAGCCGGATCCTGCTCGACCTGACACCCCTGCGGGCGAGCCCGTTCCGGGCGGCCTTCGCGGCGCGGGCGGTGTCGGTTGTCGGGCTGGGGTTCCTGATCGTCGCGGTGCCGCTGCAGGTCTACGAGCTCACCGGCTCGACGACCGGGGTCGCCACGATCACCGCGGTGGTCGGCGTCAGTGCGTTCGCCGGCACGCTGATCGGCGGCGTGCTCGCCGACCGGCACGACCGGCAGCGGCTGATCGTCGCGGCACGAGCCGTTGCCACCGCGGGTTTCGCGGTGCTGGCGCTGAACGCGGTCCTGCCCGCGCCGCAGCTGTGGCTGATCGTCGTCTGCGGGGTGGTCGACGGGATGGCCGGCGGCGTGTCCGGCACCGCCCTCACCGCGGCCACCCCCTCGCTCGTCGGGGAGGACGACCTGCCCGCAGCAGGCGCGCTCGTGGCCCTGACCAGCGACATCGGCGCGGTGCTCGGGCCCGCGCTCGGCGGCGTGCTGATCGGGCTGGCCGGCATCCCCGCGAACTACGCGGTGTGCGCGGTGACGTCGCTCGTGACCACGCTGCTGCTGACCAGGCTGCCCGCGATGGCGCCGCCGCCGGGGCCGCGCGAGCGGTCCACCGCCAGGTCACCGGCGGCGTCCGGTTCGCGGGCGGCCACGGCGTCGTGGGCGGCACGCTCCTCGCCGGCCTCGTGATGGCGGCGCTGTCCGGCTGGGCGGTCCTGCTCCCCGGGCACGCCGAGGCGCTCGGCGTCGGGCCGACCGGCTTCGGCCTGCTCTACGCCGCGCCCGGCCTCGGCGCCCTGGCCGGCTCGCTGACCAGCGGCTGGACCCGGCACGTGCGTCGAGTCGGCGCGGTCGCGATCGGCACCGTCGCCATCGCGTCGCTCGGGCTCGTGCTGGCCGGGCTGTGGGGCGGTGCCCGCACTGGCCTTCCTCGGGCTGGCCGCCCACGGCGCGGCCCGGGTGGCCGGGGACGTGCTGCGCTACGCGACCGTGCTCGGCCACACCCCGCCCGCGATGCGCGGGCGGGTCGCGGCGCTGTGGACGTCCCAGGTCATCTCCAGCACGGCGGTCGGCGCCGTCGTCGCCGGGGCGGTCGCGCACACCGTCGGCACGGCGTGGGCGCTGCCCGCCTACGGGCTGCTCGGATGCGTCGCCGCGGCCGCACTCGCCCTGGGCCTCCGCCGGCTCCGGGCCCTGCGGGGCGCCCCGCCCGGCCCCCGGCGCAAGCGGCTGATCCCCGGGACCGGCCGAGGCGTCAGCCGTCCTCCGGCGCGTATCCGGAACGGCGTCATCGTGGGCCGCGGCGACGACCGCACGGTAGATCTCGTCCCACTGCGCGTCGGGCGGGAAGTGCGCCATCCCGGGCCGCACCTCCAGCGTGCAGCCCGGGAGGTCCGCCGCGGCGCGGCGGACCGCCGCCAGCGGGACCTCCGTGTCCGCGTCCCCGTGCAGCCACCGCACGTTCCTCGCCGCGGCGAGCTCGAAGCCCCACGGCCGCTGCTGCAGCAGCATCTCCCGTTGCGGGCCCGCGCCGCCGGAGGCGGCGGTCTCCGCCAGCGCCGGGTCGCCGGGGACCAGCCGGCGCGCGACCGTCAGCAGGACCCGCGTGTAGAGCCGCCGAGCGGCCCGCCCCACCGGGCCCGGCGCCCGCAGCAGCCCGAACACGGCCCGGGCGGCCGGGCCGTAGCCGCCGCGGACATGCCGGAGGTAGACCGGCGGGAGTCCGCTCACGATCGTCGTGTGGACCGGGTCCGCGAGCGCGGCGAAGGCCAGCGCGTGCGGCGCACCGGCGGAGACCCCGATCGCGACGCAGGCGTCCACCCGAAGGTGCGCCAGCAGCTCCAGGACGTCCCCGACGCCGTCCGCGACGGACCCGGTTCCGGCCGACGGCGTCGACCGCCCGTAGCCGGGACGCGCCACCGTGATCAGCCGGGCGCCGACCCGCCGGCACAGCGCCTCGTGGTCGGCGTCGATCGTCGCCCCGCCCAGCAACCCGTGGAACGACACGACAGGAACACCGAGCACCGGGCCGGCGACGGAGTACTCGAGCTCCCGCCCGTCCGCCAGCACCAGCACCTCCGGGTGCCCGCCGGCTCCGGTGTGGCCCATCGCGGGTTCTCCGTCCTCCCCGACAAGGCGAGGCTATCCTCATCACGGCTCGGTCACGAGACCGTCACCGACCGCCATCCTGACTATCCTTCCCCCGGTGAGCCGTGGGCCGGCCCTGGCCGAGTTCCTCCACGCCCGCCTCGACGACACCACCCGCTGGGCGCACGACGTGCTCAGCTGGATCCTGACCGAACAGGGGCAGGCGGCGATCGACCACGCCCGCACCGCAGGCGGGTTGTCGCTGGTCACCGTCGCCGACGACCTGCTGCTCCTGGCCGCCGAGCGGCGACGTGTCGTGCGCCGCTACGAGGAGGCCGAGCGACGCAGCGCGGCCGCACGTCGCCACTGCCCGATCCCCGGCGATCCGCACGCCCCGCCCCACACCGACGGCGAGGACCCGGACCGGCTCGAACTGCGCGGGCTGGAGTGGACCTGCCGCCAGCTCGCCGCCGCGTACCGGGCCCACCCCGACTACCGGGAGCACGACTGGGCGCCCTGACCGCCCGGCGGTGGCCGGTCGTCCGGATCGGCGCTAGCCCGCCGGACCGTCATCGGCGGGGGCGACCGTCTCGTCGAAGGCCGCCCACCGGGCGAGTGCCTGGTCCGGGGTCCCCATGCCGGCCTGGCCGGCACCTGCGACGAGGGCCTGCAGGTCGGTGACGATCCAGTCGACCGCGAAGGCGAAGTTGCCGAACCACATGTCGCCGTCGACCTGCAGCGACCGCCCCTGGACGACGGCGGGCAGCTGCGCGAAGGTCGGGACGGCGCGCACGGCCGCCGCGTCGTAGTAGGCGCCCTGGGGGACGAGCACCGTGTCGGCGTCGTGCTCGGCGAGCACCTCGGCGGACAGCGGGATGACCTGCACCGCCGAGTCGGTGGCTCCCTGCGCCTCCTGGGCCGGCGGCCGGGTGAAGCCGGCGTCGCGCAGCACCGCGGTCACCGGTGTCCGCCGGCCGGGCGCGAACAGCATCCCGCCCGAGGAGCCGATCACGGAGATCGAGCGGCCGTCGGCGGGACCGCGGCGATCCGCGCCTCCACGCTGCGGGTCAGGTCGGCGGCGCGCCGTTCCCGGCCGAACGCCTCCGCGGTGGCGCGCAGAGCGTCCTGCCACGTCGCGCCGTAGTACGGGAGCACGACGACGGGCGCGACGGCGCTGAGACGCTCGTACAGCTCCCGCAGGTCCTCGCCCCCGCTGACGATCACGACGCGGGGCGCAGGCCGGCGATCTGCTCGATCGGGGGCGACTGGAACAGCGTCGGCGCGGGGGTGACGGTGATGCCGGCTTCGCCGAGCACGGTCGCGGAGATCTCCGACCCGAACGAGCCGAAGACGGCGACGGGCTCGATCCCGAGCGAGTAGGCGTTCATCGCCGAGTACTCGTCGAGCGCGACGACCCGCCGGGGGTCCGCGGGCACCTCGGCGGCACCCAGCGCGTGGGTGACGGTGCGCGATCCCGTCCCCGCCGGGTCGGCGGGGGGCGCGGCCGAGCCGCAACCGGCGAGCGCGACGGCGAGCAGCGCGGCGAGGATCGCGGCGGCCCGGGGCACGGAGCGGGGGATGGTCGACCGCATCGGTCAGTTCTCCTGGGGGTGCGGGGTCGGGTCGGCCGGTGCGGCCGGGAGCGTGCGGTCACCGAGCCGCCAGCGGCTGCGCCGGCCCGGTCGGCCCAGAAGCCCGCGTAGGGCCCGGCCCGCTCGAGGAGCTCGGCGTGGGTGCCGGACTCGACGACGCCGCCGCCGTCGACGAACGCGATCCGGTCCGCGCCGGCGATCGTGGCGAGCCGGTGCGCGATCACCAGCACGGTCCGGTTCTCGGCGAGCCCGGTCAGTGCCTCGGCGACGGCGGCCTCGTTCTCCGTGTCGAGGGCGGCGGTCACCTCGTCGAGCAGGACGACCGGTGCGTCCTTCAGCAGCGCCCGGGCGATCGCGACACGCTGCCGCTCCCCGCCGGACAGGCGGGACCCGCCTTCGCCGACGACCGTGTCCCAGCCGTCGGGCAGGCGTTCGACGACCTCGTCCAGGCGCGCGGCCCGGGCCGCGGCGCGCACCTCGTCGTCACCCGCCCCCGGCCGGCCGAGACGGACGTTGTCGGCGATCGTCGCGTCGAACAGGTAGGTGTGCTGGAAGACCATCGCGATCTGCCCCATCAGCGTCTCGGTGGTCATGTCGCGGACGTCGACCCCGCCGATCCGCACCGAGCCGCCGTCGACGTCCCAGAACCGGGCGACCAGCCGGGTCACGGTCGTCTTCCCCGCCCCGGACGGGCCGACCAGCGCCGTCATCGTCTGCGGCCGGCAGAGCAGGGTGAACCCGCGCAGCACCGGGGTGTCGCCGTAGCCGAAGGTGACCCCGTCGAGCTCGACCGTCCCGTCGCGGGGCACGCGGGGGTTCCCGGGCTCGGGCAGCGGCGGGGTCCGGACGACCTCCCGCAGCGACCGCACGCCGACGCCGGCCAGCTGCAGCCCGGTGCCGTAGGGCCCGACGAGCGACAGCGGTTCCGCGAACCGCACGACCAGGACCAGCAGCGCGGCACCGCCGCCGGGTCGATCCGCCCGTCGAGCAGGAGCAGGCACGTCACCCCGATCACGAGGGCGACGCCGGCCCGCACGACGAACGCGTAGGTCAGTCCCGGGTAGGTCTGGCGGCGCAGCGCCCACAGCGTCGCGCCGCGGTCGGCGCGCAGCGCCTCGCGCAGGCGCGCGAGCCCGGCGTCGGTGCCGCCGGCGGCCCGCAGCGCGGGCTGTGCCCTGGCGAACTCGACCACCCGGTCGGCGACCTCGGCGGTCGACGCCTCCTCGGCGTCGCGGGCGGGCGCGAGGCTCGTCTGGATCCATCGGTACGCGAGGAACCCGAGCGGCGCCAGTGCGACGAACGCGAGGGCGAGCCGCCAGTCGACGAACGCCACCGCGACCACCACGACGGCCGGGGTCGTCAGGGCCATCGTGATCTGTTCGAGCACCATCGCGGGAACCTGGCCGACCTCCTGCGCCGCCCGGACCTGCGCGACCAGGGCACCGGTCCGCCCGCCCCCGAACCAGCCGAGCGGCAGCCGGACGACGTGCGCGGCGAGCAGCTTCGTCAACCGGTCGCTGACGACGTAGACCCCGATCCGGGTGGCCCGCCTGCTGGTCACGAACAGCGCCGCCGCCGACCCGGCGAAGGCCGCCACCATCACGGCCAGCCACGGCAACGCGGCGGCCGGCGTGGCCGAGACGAGTGCCCGCAACAGCGGGATGAGCCCGGCGATGCTCGCGCCCTGCAGCACGCCGGCCACGGCGTAGCCCGCGACCTGCCTGCGCAGCCCGGACGGGCCGGTCAGCTCCTCGATTCCGCCGATCGTGCTCATGCCATGCTCCCGACCCGCCCGCGCTCCCACATCCGCGCGTAGCGACCGGACCGGAGGAGAAGCTCCTCGTGGGTGCCCTGCTCGACGACCCGGCCCCCGTCGAGGACGACGATCCGGTCCGCGCCGGTGATCGTGTGCAGCCGGTGCGCGATCACCAGCAGCGTGCGGCCCGCCGCCAGCGCGCTGAGCGCCTCCTGGACCGCCGCCTCGCCGTGCGGGTCGGCATGCGCCGTCGCCTCGTCGAGCACGACGATCGGGGCGTCCTGCAGGATCGCCCGCGCGATCGTCACGCGCTGGGCCTCACCACCGGACAGGCCGCCCCCCGTCGCACCTCCCGCGCCGGCCAGCACGGTGTCGTACCCGGCCGGCAGCGCCGCGATGCGCTCGTGGATCCGCGCCCTGCGGGCGGCGTCCTCGACCTCGGCGTCGGAGGCGTCCGGCCGACCCAGACGGATGTTGTCCCGGACGGTGGTCCGGAGCAGAACCGGCTCCTGCAGGACGAACGCCACCGAACCCAGCAGCTCGCGGGTCGGGATCTCCCGCACGTCGACACCACCGACCAGCACCGCGCCCTCGGTCACGTCCCAGAACCGCGGAACCAGCCGGGCGAGGGTCGTCTTCCCCGACCCCGACGGGCCGACGACGGCCGTCACCGTGCCCTGCTCCAGAACCAGGTCGACGCCGGCGAGGGCCCGGGTCCCGTCCGGGTAGGTGAACCCGGCGCCGCGGAACTCCACCCGAGCGCCGCGCGGGGAGCGCGCGTCCCCGGGCGCCGGCTGCGGCAGCGGGCGCTCGGCGAGGACCGCGGCCAGCGCCGCGGCACCGCGGCGGCCGTCGGCCACGTGGTAGCCGAGCCGGATGACCTGCTCGACCCCCGACGGCAGCCCGACGCCCACCGCGAGCACCCCCACGAGCACCCCCGGAGAGACCCAGCCCGACACCACGAACACCGTGCCGGCCCCGGCGATCCAGGACACCATCGCGCCGGCCGAGAGCAGGACCGTCAGCACCGTGAACGGGAGCCCGATCGCAGCCATCCAGCGCAGCGTCACCTCGGAGACCCGGTCGACGGCATCGGTGAAACGCCGGTACACCCCCGTGCCCGAGCCGTAGGTCTTCACGACCTCGACCCCCTCGGCCAGCTCCACGGCGCGTCCGCGAGGCGCGCGGTCGCCTGCTCGTGGTCCTCGTGGTTCTGCTCCCCCGCCCGCCGGAACACCGGGGACAGCAGGCCGAAGACCACCACGAGGTACAGCAGCACCAGCGCGGCCAGCCGCCAGTCCGTCCAGAACAGGTACGCGAGCGCGGTCAGCGGCCCGACCGCCGCGACCGTGGCGTCGACCGTGGTGTGCGCGACGAGGGTGTGCACCCGCAGGACGTCGTCGGCGACGGCCTTCTTGACCGCGCCCGACCCGCGCAGCCCGAACCATCCCAGCGGCAGCCCGGCGAGATGCCGCACGATGCGCATCCGCGTGACGAACCGGAACCGGGCGTCCGCGAGGTGGCAGATGCCGATCGCGACCGACCCCAGCCCCGCGCTCACGACCACGGCGACCGCGGCGGCGACCGCCCACGCCCACACACCGGCGGCCCCGCCCGGCCCGCCGTCCAGGAGGACCCGGCCGATCTCCCCGACCGCCACCGCCGGCAGCACCCCGACCGCGGCGCCGAGCCCACCCAGCACCGCACCGAGGACGAGCCGCCCCCGCACCGGCCGCACCAGCTCACCCAGCACCGATCGTGGATCCGTACCCACGTCTGCCATGCGCCTCGCCCCGTGAAAAGAACGTTGTTAGGAGTTGTGAGGGTTGCATAACTCGGGCGCGCCGGCATGTGACCTGCGCCACCCGGGCGCGGATGTGGGCGGCCGACCTACGCTGTGGGCGGTCAGCCGCAGGAGGTCCGCACGACAGCGCGGTCCCGGCGCGGCGACCACAGTGCGACGGGGCGGGCAGGTGGGCAGGAAGTACCGGGTCGGCGTGACCGCCGACGAGATCATCGAGGCGGCCGTGCTCCTCACCGGGCGCAAGGGCCTCGACGGCTGGTCGGTCCGCGAGCTGGTGTCGCTCGTCGGAACCTCCCCGTCGGTCGTGTACCTCCGCGTCGGCGACCGGGCCGCGGTGTGCCACCGCGTGGTGCACCGGGTGCTCCCCATGCCGTCGACGCCACTGCGCCCGGGCACCGAGTGGAAACAGTGGTTCACCGAGGCGCTCCTGCCGTTGCGCACCGCCCTGCGGCCCTACCCCGGCGTGGCGCGCTGGATCCTGCTGCACGGCATCAGATTTCCGGGCCCGCACGAGGACACGCCGACCGACGTCCCCGGCCCGGACGACGCCCCGGACAACATGGACCGGGCCTTCGGGCTGCTGCGGGACGCCGGGTTCGGCGACGACGCCGGCCTGGTCTTCGCACTGATCATGAACTCGGCGCTGACCACGATCGCGCTCGCCGACGACCGGCTGGCCCATCCGCAGGACGGGGCGGCGGGCCACGTCGCGATCCGCGACGGCCTGCGGCGCCGCGGCGAGGACAGCGTCTTCGGGACCGGCCTCGGGGCCTACGTCGACCGCTTCGCCGGGCCGGCCGAGGACAGCGAGGCGGCCGAGGAGCACTACTACCGCACGATCATCCAGACGATCCTCGACGGCGTCGAAGCCAGGCTCCGGCCCCGCGGCTCGGACACCGGCGCACGCCACCTGACCGACCGGCAGGACACGTCACAGGCGCAGGGCGGACGCGCCGGCCCGTGAGCCGGGGCGCGTTGCGGTGTGCCGGACCGGCCGTGCCCGCTACCGGACCGTGATCCGCACGGCCGGGCTGTGGATCACCTGGTCCAGGCAGCGCACCAGGCACAGCGCCCACCAGCGGCCCGCGCGGGCCGAGAGCGGGGCCCGCACCGGGACCCGAACCGTCACCTGCTCCCCCGCAGGCAGCTCGACCGGGACGACCGGATCCGGCAGGAGGTCCCAGCTCCCGTAGGGCGAGACGGCGACGACCTCCGCGGGGACCGGATCCAGCGTCCGGTTCCGGAGGCGGAGGGCGAGCTCGCCGGCCCCGTCCGGTTCCACGGTCACGGGTTCGGGCCCGTCGAGCAGCTCGACCGGACCGTTCCGCGGGCCCGGCGCGGCGCCCAGCACCACCGCGTCCGTGCCGGCGCCCGTCCCGGCGAGGGCGCAGTCCGCGCGGACGGTCACGACCCGCCCGGGTTCGAGGTCCAGCAGCGTCAGCTCGCGCACCGCGTACCCGCCCGGATCGAGCCTCACGTGGGGACGCGCGAGCATCGCCGGCCCGGTGCAGCTCAGGTGCACCTCGGCGGGCACGGGGAGGTCGGAGGACACCGTCACCGTGTGCCGGTCCTCCCCCGTCACCGGGTCATGGCGGGGATGCAGGTGCACCGCGACCGGCAGCCCCGAGGGGCGGCGGGCCGGTGCCCCGCGTCCACCAGCGGCTGAAGGCGGCAGGCGGGCGGGGCGCGCCGCTGCGGCCACGGCGCGGGCAGCCGGGCGAGGGCGGAGCCGAGCGGCGGCAGGTGCGCGGTGACCGGGCGCGGCACGCCGCCGGGGCCGGCGGGGAACCCGACCTCCGCTGCGACCTGCGTCGTCGCGAGGCTGTGCAGGCGCACCTCGATCGCGCCGTCCGCGGCGCGGAGGGCGGCCACCCGCGCCGCCGCGGGGCGGACGGAGAGCAGCGCGGCATCCATCGGCCCCGCCGGGAGCGGCCCCGGCCGGTGCCGGACGACCTGCGCACGCAACGGCCGGGTGTACTCCTCGGCGCGGTCGGCGACCCGCGCCACCCGCCAGTCGCCCGGACCGGCGACGAGGGCGTGCTCGAACCGGTGCGACCAGCGTTGCAGGGCGAACGCGGACCCGTCGGGAACGGTGCGGCGGGGCGGGTCGACCCAGCCCCCCGCGGGCCACGCCGGGCACGCGCGCAGCAGCGACAGGTGCAGCCGGCCGGCGACGTCCACCGCGGCACCCGGGGTCCCCCGGTGCACGATCGCCGCCGTCCGCTCCTCCAGCGCCGGATCCGGGCCGCGGTCCCCGACGGCCCGGATCTCGTGGCCGCCGAGCACCTGCCCGGCGACCTCGGTGAGGGCCTCGGCACCGATCCGCAGCACCGGCAGCGAGCCCTCGCCGGTCAGGTCGGCGCCGGGCCGCCACACCTCGCGCAGCGGCCGGTCCGCCGGGCTCCAGACCACCGTCGCCGGGCCCGGCTCGATCACGATCCGCACGTCCGGCAGGTTCGAGTCCCGGGCGAGCGACCCGGGCCGGGTGGCGCCGGCCGGGGCAACGGTCGCGGTGACCCCGGCGGCGGCGAGCGCGGCCAGCATCGCCGCGAGACCGGGCGCGGCCGCGGCAGCCTCGTCGGGCACGACCACGTCCGCCGTTCCGATCGGCCGCGCGGTGCCGTCCGCGAACCGCACCCGCACCGTCGACCCGAGGCCGAACCAGGTGTGGGCGGCGGTGTCGAGGGTCCAGGGGTGCTCCCGCACGTCGGAGTCCGGGAACGCGAACCCCCGGCCGAGCACGGCCTCGCCGACGTCCACGACCGGCAGCGCGCCCGGCACGTCGAGCGCCCAGCGGCTGCGCAGGAGGGTGTCGACCGCCGTCCAGTCCTGCACCGCGACCTCCGCGTCGACCCGCTCGACGCCGCGCCAGCACGTGAACGTGCGGCGGTGGGCGAACGCGGGCTCGACGCCGGTCAGCTCGAGACGCTCGCCGACCGGGCTGACCAGCCGCCGGGCCCGTGTGGCCCGGGCGCCCGCCGAGGCGCCGGTCGGCAGCAGGTGCCACGGGCCTTCCCCGAAGTCGGGGTGGGTGGCCAGTTCCTCGTAGGCGACCAGCTCGACGCCGCCGGGGCCGAGCAGCTCCTGCCCGCTGCGGCGGTCGACGCACGAGGTCACTGCGACCCCGCCGCTCGTGCCGGTCCCGGCGGCGGACAGCAGGAAGGTCTCGTTCGCGATCGTGTCGCCCGGCGCCTCGGTCCAGCCGGGCAGCTGCGGGCCGGGTCCGATCCGCAGGGTCCGGGACCCGAGCCCGGGCACGTCCGGCACGACGGCGGTGAGCACGGCCGCCCGCACCGTTCCGTCCGGGCGCGTCGCGACCCGCTCGGCGACGAACGGGACGTCCCGGCCGCCGGCCCGCAGCGAGATCCCCGGCCAGCCCCCGGGCAGCGCGTCGACCTCCACGGTGACGACGTCGGTGCGCGTGCGCGGGAGCGGGTTCGCGACGACGACGTCACCCGGCGCGCCGAGGCCGTCGAGCGCGCCGGCGAGGGCCCCCGCGGCCAGGTCGTGGGCCTCCCGCCAGCCCGCGAGCAGGTCGAGGTAGACCTGGTCGGAGCAGGTGCCGGTGACCGCGTCGTGGTGGGCGCCGTAGACCAGCAGCCGGTCGGCGCGGTCCAGCTCCGCGGCCTGCCGTGGCGCCCCGGGCACGAGCGCCGTGAACGTCTCCGCGTCGCGCAGCAACGCCTCGCAGGCCGCGTTCGCCTGTTTCAGCCCGACGTGGGTCACCTCCTTGCCGGGGTAGACCGGGTTCATGTCCCGGGTCTGCACGGCGAGTGCGGCCGGTTCCAGGTGGGCCAGCGCCGTGCGCGGCGTGGAGCAGCGCACCTTCGGCCACAGGTACGGCCAGCGCCGCACCACCTCGGTCACCCAGCGGTCCGGGGGCGCGAGGTCCGTGCCCACCGGGACCAGCACCGACCGGCCCGCGGCCCGGCGGCGCAGGAGCCCCAGCAACCCGTGGACGGCCTCGAACGCCTCCTCGAGGGTCTCGCAGGCGTCGAGCCGGTGTCCTGCCGTGTAGTGCGCCGACAGGTAGTGCGTCACGACCGACCCGCCCGACGGCGCCGCCCAGCGGAACTCGGCCGGGAACTCGACGTCCCCACGCTCGGCCGGGAGGTCGAAGGGCCCGTCCGCGAGCGGGCCCCACTGGTGGAAGGGCCCACGGGCGAACACGGCCCGGTCGAGCCCGGCCCCGGCGAGCAGCCCCGGGTACTGCGGCGCGTGGCCGAACACGTCGAGCTGCCAGGCGGTCCGCACGTCGGCGCCGACGACGTCGCGCTGGTAGGCGAGCCCGTGCCGGATCGCCCGCCGGGTCGTCTCCACCGACACCAGCGACGTCTGGGGCTCGTTGTAGCAGCCGCCGACGACCTCCAGGCGCCCTCCGGCCAGCAGCCGCGCGATCAGCGGGCGCCGCCACGGGAACCGGTCGCGGTAGGGCTTCAGGTAGTCGACCTCGGCGACGACGAAACGGTAGTCGGGATCACGCTCGGCCCGGTCGAGGTGCGCGTCGAGCACGTCGAACGCCGACCGCTGGAACGGCAGCTGCGGTGCCGCCGACCACTGCCGGTGCGCCCACTCGCTCACGGTGGCGGCCTGGGTGTTCCACCAGACGGCGTCGACGTGGAAGTGCGGCACCAGGTGCACGGTCCACCCGGGCTCCGCGACGGCCACCTCCGCCGTGAGGGACCGGGTCGACTCCGCACCCCCGTCCGACTCGGCACGGCAACGCACCTCGACGGGCACGAGGTCACCGGGCCGGCCGGGCAGCGCGGCGGCGAGCTCGACGACCCGCTCCCCCGGCTCGTCCACCAGCACCTCGGCCGCGTCGGCCACCACGCCGGCGCCGCGCAGCTCCAGCCGCACGGCCGTCCGCGCCACCCCGGCCCCGGCCCGCAGCCGCACGCGCACGACCTGCCGCGCTCCCCCGCCGGGCCCCTCGACGAACAGCTCGGTGCCGTCGAGGGCGACGAGCTCGATCACGCGGCCTCGGTCACGCGGCGCCGCGGAAGGGGTAGTGCTCACCCGGGCGGTAGACCGGCCACGGCTGGTAGACGTTGACGCCCGGGTCGCCGCGCAGGTGCAGCGCCGAGGGGAACGGCGTGCCGGTGAGGATGCGGGTCGAGGTCGGGATGTAGCGGATGGTCAGGCCGCACCGCCGGTGCGCGGAGGTGTTGGGGCGCGAGCCGTGCAGGAGGTTCGGGTGGTGGACCTCGACGTCGCCCGGCGCCATGACGACGTCGACGGCCCGGTCCTCGTCGACGTGCACGGCCGACTCCGACCCGAGCACGTTCGCGGTGTCGGTGCGGCCCCGGAGCTCGGCGAGGCCGTCCCGGTGCGACCCGGGTACGACCCGGAGGCACCCGTTCTCCGGGGTCGACGGGTCGACCGCCAGCCAGAACGTGACGACCTCCATCGGGTCGAGCGGCCAGTAGGCGCCGTCCTGGTGCCAGAGCACCGGCAGCCCGTCGCCCGGGTCCTTCACGATGTAGTGCGACGCGAAGAGCGCGATGTCCGGTCCCACGAACCGCTGGGCCAGGTCGAGCAGCCGGTCGTCCGAGACGAGCCGTACCCAGAACGGGTCGTCGGCGACGAGGGTGTGGTGCAGCTCCTCCCCCCGCAGGTCGGGGTGCGCCCGCGCAGCCACGCGACGTGCCCGTCGGCCTCCGCGACCAGGCCGGGGTCGAGCACGCCGCGGAACACCTCGTAGCCGTCCTCGGCGTAGCTCATGCCAGACCCTCGGGCAGCACGCCGAGCTGCCCGTAGACGTCGAGGCCGTCCCACATCGACCAGCACTCGACGATGCGCCCGTCGCGCAGGCGCAGGATGTCGATGCCGCGCATGGTGATCTGCCTCCCGGTCGCCGCGACGTCGCCGTAGGGCCCGACGTGGCGGCCCGTGGTGGCCCAGCGCAGCACCACCCGGTCCCCGTCCCCGAGCAGGTCCTCGATCTCCGTCCGCACGTCGGTGAACGCGCCGAGGTAGCGGTCGACGTCCTCCCGCACGACCTCGACCGCGGTCCCGTCGAAACCCGTCATGTGGACGGTGGCGTCGGGCCACCAGAACTCGTCGATCGCGGACCGGTCGCCGTCGCGCCAGAGCCGCTCGTGGTAGGTGCGGACGACCTGCTTGTTCGCCTCGGGCGACACTCAGACCCTCTCCCGTTCGGGGACGCCGCGGCGCCCGGTCAGCTCGGCCGGCTCGGTCATCAGGCGGGTCCATTCCCGCAGGTAGCCGCGCACCGGGGCCTCGGTGGCGATGTCCCCCCGCACGATCTCCCCGTACCGCCGGGCGGCCTCCTCCACGGCGGTCCCACCGTCGTCGGCACCGTCGTCGGCACCGTTCTGCTCGACGACGTCGAGGGCGGCTCCGCGGCTGGTGTCGATCCACTCGTCCTCCTCGATCGCGAGCCCGGTCTGGACCCGCTCGAACATCTCGAGGTCGTCGGGCGTGCCGAAGCTGACGAAGTCCTCGTCGACGCGCAGCCGCAGCAGGTCGACCTCCTCGGGCGCACCGGGCGCGAGGACCAGGTACATCGTGACGCGGGTGCGGTCGACGGCGACCGGCTCGACGACCATCAGCTGGTTCCCGACGAAGATCAGGTTCGGGAACACGTTGACGTTGAGCATCGACCCGGTGGCGAGATCCAGCAGGTGCGACTCGCCCCGCTCCTGCAGCGCGGCCACCAGCTCGTCCGAGGTGGGCAGCGGCCGCATGGTCGCCCACGGCCCGTCCGGTATCCCCGGGCGCTGGTCGACCACGGAGTGCCCGCGCGGGAACGCCCGGCTGACCATCGGCGTGGCCGCCGGGTTGCGGGCGAGCACGGTGTCGGTCTCGGCCTCCTTGCCGAGGAGGTTGTACGACCGGTGCGCGAACGTCGCGTGGATGCCGTCGGCGGCGTTGTCCCACGACACCTTCCAGTTCGCGGCGAACTCGTAGCGCACGGGCGTCGGGAGCACCCGCAGCGCGCCCCCCGGGTGCCGGTCGATCAGCTCGTCCAGGTAGGGGCGGACCGGCCCCAGGTGCTCGGCCAGCGGCACCGGGTCGCCGCGAGCGTGCCGAACAGGAAACCCCGGTACTCGGCGACGGCGAGCCGCCCGAGGTCGAACCTGCCGCTGCGGATGTCGGTGTAGGACGACGGCACGGGGATGTTGCGCAGCCGGCCGTCGTCGCCGAACCGCCAGCCGTGGTAGGGGCAGGTGAAGGAGCCCGCGCATCCGGCGTCCTCCGCCACGAGCATCGTGCCCCGGTGCGCGCACCGGTTGAACAGGGCGCGCACCGCGCCGTCCGAGCCGCGGACGAGCAGGAGCTCGCGGCGTCCCAGCCGCCGCCTGCGGAAGTCGCCGGGCTCGGGCACCTCGCTGGTGTGGCCGAGGTAGCACCAGGTGCCGCCGAAGACCCGCCGCATCTCCTGGTCGAACAGCACGGGGTCGGTGTAGAGCCTGCGGTGGACGTGCTCCGGCCGGACGAGCGCGCGGATCTCCGCCGGTGCCCGCTCGACCGGTCCCGTCCCCGTCACAGCAGCCAACCCAGGTTCGGCGCCCCGGCGGTCAGCACGGGCAGCGTGAGGATCTTGTGGACGATGCGCCAGCCGCGGTCGGTGCGCCGCAGCCGGTGCACGGTGCGCCCGGCGCTCGACCAGACCCGCCCGCCGCGCACGTGCTGCACCTGCAGGGTGGCCGCGACCAGCGTCTCGTCGCTCCCGTCCGGCCACGCCTCGACGGCGCCGGGCACCCGGGTCACCCACGGCGGGGGCTGCAGCGCCCAGGCGTTGGGGTCCGCCAGGCGCCACACCCGCTCGGCGAGCCGCCTGCGGTCGTCGAGGAACAGCGACTGGTCCGCGGCCGGGTGCGCGTCGGGCCGCAGCGGCACCCACACCAGCACGTCGTCGGCGAGCAGGTCGAGCCACCGCGCGTAGTCGCGCCCGTCCAGGAGCCTGGCCTCCGCCGCGAGCAGCGCTCCGGTGGCCGCGGCCAGCTCGGCGTCCCCGGGCGGGCGGGACACCGCCGCCTGCAGGTCGGCCGCGAGCGCGCCGTAGCGGGCCAGCACCCGCTCCCGGCCGGTCACCAGCGCACCTGCTCGGGCGCGTACCGGGCGAGCACCGCGCGCTCGACCGCGGTGACCAGCCCGTACCCGAGGACCGCGACGACCGTCAGGACCACGGTCGCCGCCCACAGCGTGCCGTACACGTTGTTGCCTCCCGCCTGTGACATGAGGTAGCCGATCCCCGTCCCGGTCGCGAGCCACTCGGCGACGGTCGCCCCGAGCACCGCCGACGGGACCGCCAGCCGGGCCGCGGCGAACAGGGCCGGCAGCATCGCCGGGAGCTGGGCCAGCCAGAGCGTCCGCAGCCGTGGGACGTCGTAGGACGCGAACAGGTCCAGCACCTGTCCCGGCGCCTGCCGCAGCCCCTGGGCGCACGCGACGAGCGTCGGGAAGAACGTCATGAGCGCGACGATGACGATCGTGCCGAACGCGCCACGGCCGAGTGCCCCGACCAGCAGCGGCGCGATCGCGACGATCGGCACGCAGCGCAGCGCGACGGCGATCGGCGTGGCCGTGCGCCGCACCGCCGGGGAGAGCTCGAAGACCGCGGCGAGCCCGGCGCCCAGCGCCAGTCCGGCGAGGTAGCCGGGCACCACCCAGCGCACGGTCTCCAGCAGCGCCGCGCCGATCTCGGCCCGGTGCTCGGCCGCGCGCGCGTGGGTGACGAGCCAGTCCCACACGTCGGCGGGGCCCTTCGCGAAGAACGAGCTCAGGTCGAACGCGGCGAGCAACCCCGCCCACAGCCCCAGCACGACCCCGACGGTGAGCACGGCCTCGGCGAGGCCCAGCAGCAGCCGGGCCCACCGGGGGCGGCGCGCCGGTCCCGAGGGCGGCGCGGCGAGCAGCACGGGTGGCTGGTCGACGGTGAGCCACCGGCCCGCCGCGCCGGCCAGCCAGTAGCCGAGCACCGACACCCCGGCCGAGATCGCTGCGAGCGCCCAGAGCCCGTCGGTGTCGAGGCTGCGCATGGCCTGGATCGTCAGGATGCCCATGCCGCGCTCGGCCCCGGTGAACTCGCCGACCAGCGCCCCGAGGAACGCCGCCGGGACGGCGACCTGCAGCCCGGCCGCCAGGTAGGGCACCGAGGCCCGCGCGCGCACCCGCACCAGCGCGACGAGCGGCCACGACCGTAGCTCGCGACGAGGTCGGTCCACACCGCGGGCACCGCTCGCAGACCGACGAGCAGCGGCACCAGGGTCGTGTAGTAGACCGCCAGCGCGGCGAGGGTGATCTGCGGCCCGTCGGAGAAGCCGAAGACCACCCGCAGGATCGGGCCCAGCGCCACCAGCGGGAGGCAGAAGACCACCAGCGCGACGCGCAGCACCATGCGTTCCAGGAAGGGCAGCACCGCGACCAGCCCGGCCAGCAGCACGGCGGCGAGGTTGCCCCACAGGAAACCCCACGCCGCCTCGCCGAGGGTGACGCCGAGCGCGCGCCCGTAGAGCGGCGCGTGCTCGACCGCCGCGGCCACCATCGCGGTCGGCGTGCCGATCAGCCGGGTGCCCGCCAGGGCGGTGCGCGCCACGACCTCCCAGAGGACGACGACGCCCGCCCACCCCAGCACGGTCCGCACGACCGGTCCCGGTACCGGCACGGGCGGTGCCAGTACGTCGCCCCGCATGTCAGACCCCCACCGTCAGACGGCCACCGGTTCGGTGTCCCGGTCCACCCCGAGCAGGTCCCCGACCTGGTCGACGAGCGCGTGGAACTCGGCCGTGTGCAGGTGCCGCGCCCGGCGCGGCCGCTCGATGTCGACGCTCACCCGCGCCGCGATCCGGCCCGGCCGCGCGCTCATGACGATCACCTCGTCCGCGAGCAGCACCGCCTCCGGGATCGAGTGCGTCACGAGCAGGGCGGTGGTCGGGCTCCCCTGCCAGATCGGCGGGAGCTCCAGGTTGAGCCGGCGGCGGGTCAGCTCGTCCACGGCGCCGAAGGGCTCGTCGAGCAGCAGCAGCCGCGGTTCCGTGACCAGGCAGCGGGCGATCGCCGCGCGCTGGCGCATGCCGCCGGACAGCTGCGCCGGCCGCGCGGACTCGAACCCCTCCAGGCCGACCGTCCGGATCAGCCGCGCCACCTTCTCCGGCGCGGACGGTCTGCGGGCCAGCCGCAGCGCGAGCGCGACGTTCGCCTCGACCGTCCGCCAGGGCAGCAGCGAGGCGTCCTGGAACGCCACGGCGATCTCGCCGCGGGCGCGCAGCGCGCCGGGCGCGGCGCCGTCCACGAGCACGCTTCCCCCGCTCGGCTGCTCCAGCCCGGCGATGATCCGCAGGAGGGTGGACTTGCCGCACCCGGACGGCCCGACGAGCGCGGTCAGCCCGCCCGGGCGCAGCACCAGGTCGATGCCCGCCAGCGCCTGCACCCCGCCGCCGCGGCCGTCGAACGTCTTGGTCACCCCGGCGCACGCCACCTGCGGCGCGGTGCGTTCGGCCGGCGGGCTCACGCGACCGGCCCGTCGGCGTAGATCTCCTCCAGGATCGACCGGTCCCACATGTCCGCGGCGGCCTCCAGGCCCAGCAGCCCCATCAGCTCGATGTTGGCCGCGACGGAGTCGTCGGTGAACCAGGCGAACCCGTTGGTGTCGGTGTTGTCCGAGTACAGCAGCGGGAGCTGCACCGTGGAGACCAGCCGTTGGGTCGCGGGGTCCAGCCCCTGGTCGGGGTACATCCGCACGGCGAGGTCGGCCGCCGCCTCGGGGTCCTTGCGGTACTCCTGCCAACCCTGGATCTCACCGCGGAACAGCCGCACGAGCTGGGACCGCCGCTCCTCGTCGGCGAGCGTGTCCGCCCGGACCGTGTAGGTCTGGCTCTGCACGGTGTAGCCGAAGTCCTGCAGGAACATCGTGACGTTGTCGATGTCCTGCACGCTCATCGCCACCGGCAGGTCGTTCTCGAAGCAGTAGAGCGCGTCGACCTGACCGGCGACCAGCGGCGCCGGGTCGTACTGGGTCGGCACCAGGTTGATGCCGTCGAACGGGATGCCGTTGATCCGCGCGAACGCCTCCAGCGCCGGGACGTCCGTGCCCGAGACGCCGATCCGGGCCCCGACGAGATCCTGCGGGGTGGTGATCGGGTTGGCGGCGAGCGACGCGACGACGGACGGGTTCTTCTGGTAGCAGACGCCGACGATGCGCAGGTCGGCGCCCTCGGCGTTGGAACGCGCCACCCCGTCGGCCGAGGAGACGTTCATCAGCGCCTGCCCGCTGACGGTCTGCGCGTCGCCTGCGACGTTCGGGCCGCCTGGGCTCAGCGTCACGTCGAGGCCCTGGCCGGCCCAGAACCCGCGGTCCGCGGCGATGTAGCTGCCGCCGAACTGCACCGAGTGGGTCCAGGACAGCTGCAGCCCGACCTGCTCGGTGGCCCCCGCGCCACCGCCGCCGGCGCCGCCGGAGTCCGAGCCGCACGCGGCGAGCGCGCCGCCACCGAGCGCGACCGCGCCCGCGCCCAGGAGCGAGGCCCTCAGCAGCTGCCGCCTGTTCAACACCGCCGTCATCGCAAGTTCCTCTCCAGAACGGGCCGGACGGTCCGGGCGGCGCCGTTCCCGGGAGCGGGCGACGCCGCGGCACACCTGATTGCGCAGGCCGTTGCGCCGAGCACCCCGACCAGCCTGTTGACCTGCGAAATGTTGATGGCATGAACCTTGCTCGGGTGAAATGGCGTGCGCGTCAGGACTGCATTGCGGCTCGGTTACGCCCTCCCGCCGCAGCCGAGATCCGGCGTTCGAGCACCGGACGCACCTGCCCGGCGAAGCGGCGCAGCTGGTCCTGGGTCGCCGCGTAGCTCTCGCCGGGCGCGCTCGGGAACAGCGTCAGCTCGGCCAGGCCGCCGAGATCGGCGTGCAGCCGGACGAGGGCGTCGACGACCTCGGCGGCCGTCCCGACGACCCACGTGCCCTGCGCCATCGAGTCCTCCAGCGTCGGCAGCCAGCCCGGGGGCGGCGGGCCGCCGTCGGGGCCGCGGTAGCCGCGGGTCCAGCCGTAGGGGCCGAGAAAGCGCCAGAACTCGTCGTGACCGGGCCGCGCCCGCTCGACGGCCTCGGCGTGGCTGTCCCCGATCCAGGTGTTCACGACCACCGTGCGCTTCTCACCGGGCGCGAGCTCGGTGCCGCGCACGGACGCGTGGACCTGCGCGAACCGCTCCCAGCGGGCCCGCAGCAGGTCCCGGTGCAGCAGCCAGAACACCCCTCCGAAGCCCCGGGAGGGCACGCTCACGAGGCTCGCGGGGCTCGTGACGGCCTGCCACACCCGGTACGGATGACGCGGGCGCGGCACCAGCGTCAGGTGCTCGACCTCGCCGCCCCGGTCCGGGATCCCGCGCGGCGGCGCCTGGAAGTAGGTGCCCCGGTGGCAGAAGCGCTCGTCGGACAGCGCCGCGAGCAGCAGGTCGAGCGACTCGTCGCTCACCTCGCGGTTGCGTGCGTCCGCGGCCTGCTGGTCGGGGTTGTCGCTGCTCCCCACGGAGGCCCGCCCGTAGGACAGCGGCACGATCTCCCGGGGCACCGTCCCCCGCCCGACGCCGAGCACCGCCCGGCCGCCGGAGAGGTTGTGCAGCGTCGCGAAGTCCTCGGCCAGGCGGAGCGGGTGCCACTGCCCGAGCACGTTGAACATCGCGCCGATGCCGATCCGCCGGGTCCGCTCGGCGACGAACGCCCCGAGCAGCAGCGCGTTCGGCACGACCTCGTAGCCCTCGTGCTGGAAGTGGTGCTCGGTCAGCCAGAACGTGTCGAAGCCCAGCCCGTCGGCGCACGGCGGTGTCGATGATCAGCTCGGTCGCCCGGTGCACCTCCTCGACCCCGTAGCGGCGCTCGGTCGGGACGACGGCCGGACTCCCCGAGGTCGGCCATCTCGACGGCGCCGAACAGGAAGACCCCGACCCGCAGCACCGTCACCCGGTCACCATCGGGAACCGCGCGGAGGCCAGCAGGTCGCCCGCCGACCACTCGTGGTCGTCCCAGAACGAGGCGACGGCCCAGGCCGCGGCCGGTAGCGGGTCTCGGGATGCGCGTAGCGGATCGAGAGCCGGACGAAGTCGGTGGCGCAGTAGCCGCCCGCCGCGTGCAGGTGCGCGAGTCCAGCAGGACCGCGTCGCCCGGGACGACGTCCGGCACGAGCACCGGGAACGTCCGCGGGTCGCGTCGACGTCGGGCACCGGCTCCAACCGGTACCCGGCCGTCCCGCCGAGCGTCGCCTCGGTGGCCGAGAACTCCACCGGCGCGTAGACGGCGCCGAGGTGCGAGCCGACGACCCCCTTGAGGGCGCTCGCCCCCGGCACCGGGGTCAGCGGCAGCCAGATCGTGAGGAACGGCCGGTCCAGCGGGTGGTACGGGTCGTCCTGGTGCCAGGGGCTCGGCGTGGACGCGCCGGCCGCCGAGGCGAACCACTGGTCCTCCAGCACCACCGCACCCGCGCCGAACACCGCGCGGGCGAGGTCGGGCAGCGGCCCGCCACGCACCAGGTCGGCGATCTCGGGCACGTCCCGGAAGCGGAACAGGTCGCTGTGCAGCGCCGGCTCCCCCTCGGGGGAGAGCCTGCGGTGGAACGGTCCGGGCCGGGCCTGCATGCGACGCACCACGGCCAGCAGATCCGCACAGCGCCGGGGCGGCAGCAGCCCCCGCACCACCGCGATCCCGTCCCGCTCCAGCGCACCGGCGATCTCACCGACGGTCACGTCGACCTCCTGAATGTTGATGCAATCAACACCGTGCACGACAACGGTGCCGCAGCGAGGTTCAGACCGTGTTTCGGACGGGCAATCCGCGCGTAACGCGCCGGCCCCTCGCGCCCGTTCCGTCAGACCGCGGTGCGGGAGCGCGCCCCGGCCCCCTGCTGCACGAACAGCCGCCCGCCACCGGCCTCCCCGCCTCAACCCCGCGCCAGGTGGGGCGAGCGAGCCCGGGGGTAGTACAGCGAGTCGCCGGTGCGGACGACGCGGCGCCCCTCCCCGGCGATCTCGACCTCGATCGCCCCCGCCAGCACGAAGATGAACTCGTCGCCCTCGTGCACGTACTCGGGACCGAACTCCTCGGGCGCGCCCTCGAAGAGCATCGGGTAGATCGCCCGCGTCCCGGCCACGAGCGAGCGGGCCAGGCCGCCCGGGTTCTCGACGGGGATCCCCTCGCCGGCCGGGACGAAGCTCACCCGCCGGTCGCCGTGGTCGAGCGTGAGCGACATCAGCGCCGGCTGCGTGGTGCCGAGCGCCTGCGCGATCCGGTGCAGCGACGCCATGCTCGGCCGTGCGATGCCGCGTTCGAGCTGGCTGAGGAACGGGTGGGAGAGGTCGGACGCCCCGGCGAGCTGCACGAGCGTCATCCCCAGCTCCTTGCGCCGGGCCCGGATCACCGCACCGAGGCGGCGGCGCAGCTCACGCTCCCCGTCGGCCACCGGCCGGCGCCTCCCGGGCACCCTCTCTGGCGGCACCCACGCCCCCTCCGAGCCGACCGGACAACCTGCGAACTCTAGCCGAGCGCGGCCCCGATCGCCCGCAACGCCCGGTTCACGCGGCCGCGGGCGCCACGCGGCCGGCCGGTGCGCAGGTGGTCAGGGCCCGGAGTCGCCCGAGGAGGTCGAGGTCGCGCCCGGGTGGTTGACGATCTCGACGCGGGTCGCGCCCGCGAGGTCGGGGTTCGCCCCGGGACCGAAGGTGCCGAGCAGCGGCAGGCCGGCGAAGTCGGCCCAGTAGGCCATGAAGACGTGGGCGACCGCCGCCGGCGGCGACCGTCAGGCCGACCCCGTCGACCGCGACCCGGCGCCCGAAGCGATCGCGGCCGCGGCGCCGGCCTCCGCACTCCGCACGTTCGTCCTTCCGTCCCGACCTCCGGTCGCTCGTGGCGGGCGCCGAGTTCCCGGGCCGGCGGACCGCCGAGGGCCCCGGCGGTGCCGGCCGCCGACGGCGGCCGGTGGTCAGCCGGCGAGCACGGGGGTCGTGCAGCTCCACCTCGCCGGCGGGACCTGGGCCGAGGGGCTGCTGCAGGACGACCATTCCGCCGACGTGCACCCGGAGGTCTGGGACCTGCCGCGGCACGTGCTGGCGGCCGCCCCCGTGCGCGGGGTGCTGATCGAGCGGGGCGGGAAGCTGCCCGAGGACTTCCCCGCGATCCTGGAGGACGTCCGCCGGACCCGTGACGTCGTCGCGGAGCGCGGGCCCGCGGCATGAGCAACGCCGGCTTCCAGGCAGCCCTCGCCGAGCTGCTCGCGGCCCCGCAGGCCCGCCGCCGGCTCGCGGACGACCCCGCCGGCCTCGCGGTGCGGTTCGCGCTCGCCGACGACGAGCTCGCCGCCCTGCAGGCCCTCGACCCGCAGCGCCTGGAGTTCACCGCCGGCGGGTCCGGCGGGCCCGGATGCGGACTCTGCGCCGCATGTTCCCGGTGAGCCTGCGGCGGGTGCCGGATCCGCTCGGCCTGCTCGCGTCCTTCTGCGACGCGGATCTGCCGGTGGCCGGTCCCGACGAGCAGAGCCGGTGGGTCGCGGAGGGCGCCCGCTTCGTCGCCCACCTCCAGCAGCACGCGACCCCGGACGTGGCGGAACCGGCCCGGTTGGAATGGCTCCGCGCCGAGCTGCTCCACGACGGCGCGGCCACCGCGGCGGCGGCTCGTGCCGCTGACCCGGGACGCACGCCGCGAGCGGGGCTCGGTGCGCGCGTCCGCGTCGCGACGTTCGCCGTCGACGTCACGGCGGCCGGCCGCACGCCGGCCGGCGAGCCGCTCCCGGCGCGCCCGGTCCACCTCCTGCTCCGCCGCGCGTTCCCGGCGTCGTCGGTGGCCGTGTTCGGCCTCGACGGGCCCACCTACGACCTGCTCGTCCGCCGGCGCGACACGGGCGACGGGCCGACCGGCACCGGCGCCGCGGTGGCGGCGGCCGTGCACCGGCTCGTGGAGCACGAACGGCTCGGCGACTTCTGACGACGGCGCGGCCGGCCGGCGCCGAGCACGGCGGGACTCCGCCGGTCCGCAGACCGGCCCGGCTGAGCCGCCGCCCTTGTTGCACATAACATGCAACAAGGAGATGCCGTCGGGGTCTCCGGGAGGAGGCGAGGCGGTGACGGGCAGCGCCCGCGCGATCACGATGCACGGGCAGGACGTGCTGCACCGCCCGTGCGCGCCGGTCACGGTCTTCGACGCCGCGTTGGCCGCACTGGTCGAGGACATGTTCGCCAGCATGTACGCCGCCGAGGGTGTGGGGCTGGCGGCCAACCAGATCGGCGTCGACGCGCGGATCTTCGTGATCGACTGCCCCGACCTCGACACCGGGGCGGACACAGGCGGGCGCACGGTGGGGCACGTCGTGAACCCCGTCCTGCAGCTCCCGCCGCCGGGTCTGGGCGAGACGCTGGTCCGGGACGAGGGGTGCCTGTCGGTCCCCGGGGTGCACGCCGCGCTCGAACGCTCGGCCGCCGCGACCGTCACCGGCGTCGACGTCCACGGCGCCCCGGTCACGATCCGCGGCCGCGGCCTGGTCGCACGCTGCCTGCAGCACGAGTGCGACCACCTCGACGGTCTCCTCTACGTCGACCGGCTGCCCGCGCAGCGCCGCCTGCGCCTGTTGACGGAGGCGTTCCCGGCCCGATGACGCTGGTCCTGGGCATCGAGACGTCGTGCGACGAGACCGGCGTCGGGCTCGTCCGTGACGGGGTGCTGCTCGGCGACGCGCTGGCCTCCAGCGCCGGCGAGCACGCCCGGTTCGGGGGCGTCGTGCCCGAGGTGGCCGCCCGGGCGCACGTCAGCGCCCTCGTCCCGATGGTGCGCCGCGCGGTCGACGTCGCCGGGGTGCGGCTGCGCGACGTCGACGCGGTCGCCGTCACCGCCGGTCCCGGGCTCGCCGGCGCCGTCCAGGTCGGGTTCGCCGCGGCGAAGGCGTACGCCGCCGCGCTCGACGTGCCGCTCTACGGCGTCCACCACCTCGCCGGGCACGCCGCCGTCGACGTCCTCGACCACGGCCCGCTCCCCCCGCGGTGCGTCGCGCTCGTCGTCTCGGGCGGGCACACGTCGCTGCTCGCGCTCGCCGACATCGCCCGCGACCCGGTCGTGCACCTGGGCGACACGGTCGACGACGCCGCCGGCGAGGCGTTCGACAAGGTCGCGCGCCTGCTCGGGCTGCCCTACCCGGGCGGTCCCGCGATCAGCCGCGCCGCCCGGCACGGCGACCCGCACGCCGTCCCGTTCCCCCGCCCCATGACCGGCCCGCGCGACGCCCCCTTCGCGTTCTCCTTCTCGGGGCTCAAGACCGCCGTCGCCCGCCACGTCGAGCGGGTCCCGGCGCTCGACCCCACCACCGTCGCCCACGTCGCCGCCTCCTTCCAGCAGGCCGTCGTCGACGTGCTCGTCACGAAGTCGGTCGCCGCCTGCCGCGAGCACGCCGCGGGCGCACGCCTGCCTCATGGTCGGCGGGGTCGCGGCCAACCACGCCCTGCGCACGGCGATGCAGCGCGCCTGCGCCGCGGCCGGCGTCGCGCTCCGGGTGCCGCCGCCGCGGCTGTGCACCGACAACGGGGCCATGATCGCCGCACTCGGCGACCTGCTCGTGCGGGCGGGGCTCCCCCCGACCCCGCTCGACGCGGCAGCGGCCCCGGCCGCCGTCCTGACCGAGGCCATGATCCGGCCGGACCGGTCGACCGCCGTCGCCCGGTGTCCCGTCACTGCTCCAGGCAGAACTCCGTGATCGGCAGCCCGACGTGGCGGGACTCCCGCGGCACGTAGCCGAGCAGCCGGTCGCGCAGCTCGGTGACGTTGCGCACCGCGCCGCCCGGCCCGAGCAGCCGGACGTGCCAGTCGTCCTGGGCGATCACGCTGACCCGGCGGCCCTGCGGGGTCAGGGCGGTCACCGAGATGAGCGGGCGTCGTTCGATCTTCACCCTGCCGATCCGCACCTCGCGAGCGGTGCCGTCGGCGCGGACGGCGAGGATCGGCTGGCCGGAGCGCAGCTCGGAGACGTAGCGGGTCCGGTTGCCGGGGGTCAGGACGTAGGAGTGCACCGCCCCCGCGTTCCAGCGGAACAGCCGGGTCGGCATGTACGGCAGCGGATGCGTCTCGGAGCAGGACAGGAAGAACCCGGTGGAGAACGAGCCGATCAGGCAGCCCTCGTCCGTCTCCAGCAGCGAGCAGGTGTCGATGCAGGCCCGCTCACCGATCCCGATGTGCTCGACCGTCTCGACGGTCAGCTCGTCCAGCGGGACCTCCTGGTGGCCGCCGGCGACGAGCTCCTGGATCCGGGCGACGTCCTCGACCGCGCGTGGGGCGAGCAGGAGGCCGTCGGAGCCGTGCTCGAGGACGAGCGCCACGATGCCGGCGCGGTGAGGTCCTCGACCACGGTGACGATGTGGCCGCCGGCGTTCTCGGCCGCGGCGATGACGATCTCCAGCGGGATCTTGGTGGGATCGGTGAACGTCACCACGGTCCACGGCACCCGGCGGACCGCCTCGCAGGCCGCCTCCAGCGACGGCGCGTCGGAGACGACCAGCTCGACGCCGTGGTCCGCGCCGCCGGCGGCCGGGCCGGGTCCGGCGGGGTCCGCCGCGGTGAGGACGAGATCGGCCGTCGCGGTGTCGCCGGTGTCGCCGCTCCCGGCTGCGGCGGCGGGGCCGACGGCGAGCACCCGCCGCACGGTCGGGGGAACGGCCGCGAGCCGGGCCGGGTCGTCGGTGACGATGCCGTCGACGCGGTGGTGGACGGCAGCGTCGACGACGGCCTCGACCAGATCGGGGGCGACGCCGCGCAGGTCGATCCAGGCGAAGTGCCGGCGGCTCGGCCGGTCGGGCGGCGGCGCCGGGTCGGGGCGGCGAGGGGCGTCACCCGATGGTCACGACGACGTCCATGGCTCTGCTCGGCTCCGGGGGTGCGGGCGGGTCAGGTGGACGCGGCCGCGACGACGGAACGGTCCCGTCGGCCGGTGCCGGTCTCGTGGACGAGGGCGGCGAGTGCGACCGCCGCGGCGAACGGGTCCTCGGCCTCGAAGACGCAACGTCCGAAGCTCAGCCCGGCGGCGCCGGACGCCAGTGCGGCGCGGGCCAGCTCGAGGTCGCCGGCCGGGGTGGGACGAGGCGTGCCACCGGCGACGTAGACCGGGATCGGGCACGACGCCACGACGTCGCGCATCGCCTCGACCGATCCGGCGAACGGGAGCTTGACCATGTCCGCACCGAGGTCCACCGCGATCGCGCCGAGATGGGCGAGCATGGCCGGGCTGTCCGCGACCGAGGCGACGTCCTCGCCGCGGGCGTACATCATCGCCAGCAGCGGCACCCCGAGCCGGGCGCACTCACCGGCCACCCGGCCGAGGTCGGCGAGCTGGTCCAGCTCTCCGACGGAGCCGACGTTGACGTGCACGCTCACCGCGTCCGCGCCGAGGCTCAGCGCCTCCTCGACGTCGCCGACGAGCACCTTGGCGTCGCGGTCGCGGTGGTGCACGGTCCCGGCCGACAGGTGCACGATCAGCCCGAGGTCGGCGAACGCACGGGGCGGGATCGTCCGGACCCGCCCCTTGTGCACCACGATGGCGTCCACGCCCGCGTCGGCCAGCATCAGCGAGAGCGACGCGGGACACCGGCCCGCCGCCATCGGACCGATGGTCACGCTGTGGTCCATCGGGACGACCAGCGACCGGCCGTTCCCGCACCGCGACAACCTGGCCAGGCGCAGCGCCTTGCCGCCGCATGCCGCGCCGAACGACGTCTGTCCCATCCGCCCTCCCATGCCAAGTAAGGCTTACCTTAGTATCATCGGACATTGCGTCGGCCGAGGATCACGTGACGAGCGTCACCAACCGTTGGACCGGCGCCGTCCCGGGCGTTCACGGGGTGCCGGCCGGGCGCGGGGCACGGCTGCGCCCACGTGCCCGGCGTCAGCCGCGCCCGAACGGACGCAGCTCAGCCGGCGAAGTCGAGAAGGGTCAGCGACGGCCGGACGTCCCGGAGCGGGGGGAGGTCGGAGAGCCGGTGCAGCAGCGCGGACCCCCACGGGCCCCGCCCGAGCGGCAGCGCCACGTCCCGCACGGCCGCCACGCCCGGCAGCGCGCCGAAGACCGCCGCGTTCTCGCGCACGGTGAAGGCGGTCGGCATCGGCGGCGCGGTGTAGCTCTCGGACAGGCGCATGCCGGCGAGGGTGCGGCGGCTGAACCAGTGCGGGATGGAGTCGAAGAGCAGCCGCCCGCCGGGGAACCGCCGCGCACAGTCGGCGACCAGCCCGAGCACGTCCTGCCGGTCGAGGTACATGAACAGCCCCTCGGCCGTGACGAACACCCCGTCCCCGGGATCGTGGACCTCGTCCATCCAGGACCGGTCGAGCGCCGACCCGGCCACGGGCACGATCGCGTCCTCGGCGGGATACAGCTGCTCGCGCAGCGCCACCACGGCCGGCAGGTCCACGCTGACCCACCGGCGCACCGGCAGACCGAGGCGCCAGAACGTCGTCTGCAGCCCCTCGCCGAGGGCGACCACGGTCGCGTCCGGCCGCTCCCGCAGGTAGCCCCTCAGCTCGCGGTCGACGGCCAGCGCGCGCAGCGGGTGCGACTGGCTGGGCTTCCTGCCGAACACCGTGTAGTCGTAGCGCACGGTCCGGTAGGCGTGGACCGCCCACGGATCCTGGATCAGCGGATCGGGGCCGAGAGCGAACTCGGCCCGGTTGCGCAGGGTCCACAGCGTGGTCGTCGCCACCCCGTCCAGCGCCGCCGTCCATGCCCTCCGCCCCGCTCTCCGGCTGCCGCTCATGTCCTCCACCGCCAGCGCCGAGCCCGGCTGCCGCACCGGGGTGTTCGGGACCGGACCGTACAGGACCCGGCGAGTGAGGCCACCCTAAGCTGCACGCATGAAGCGGACGACGCTGGTGCGCGGGGCAGGGCTGGCCGGTGTGGCGGCATCGGTGGCGTATGCCGTCGGCGACGTGTTGCTGCTGGGCCGGAAGGTCGAGCCGGAACGCCATCCCGCGCTGGTCGAGGTGACGGGCGTGGACAAGGCCGTGCTGTCGATGGTGCCCTCGCCGACGGGCCGGCTCACCGCCGGCGCCCTGGCCGGGGTCTACGCGACACCGCTCTACCTCGCGGCGGTGTGGCACCTGTACCAGGGGCTGGCTCCGGCAGGCCCGCGCCGGGCCCTGCCACCGGCCCTGGCCCTGGCCGGCGCGTGGACGTGGGCGTCGTTCATCCACGGCTCGTTCTTCCACACGGGGCAGGTCTACAAGGACCTCGAAGCGCTCGCCGACGACCCTCGGGCCCGGGACCGGCTGCTCACCACGGCGAAGGCGTTCGAGCGCGCCACCCTCAGCGCCTACGCCCCGCTCGGCGTCGCGTTCGCCGTGGCGTCCGGGCTGATCATCGACGCGGTCCGCAGGGGCGAGACCGCCTATCCGCGCTGGTCCGGACCCCTCGTCGCCCCGCTGGCGCCGATCGCGGCCGCGACCGCGCTCACCGCCGGCCACGTCCTGCCCGGCCGAGCGCGCCACGGGCTGCAGCGCCGGGATCAGCCTCGGCAACCTGGTCAGCCTCGCGGCGAGCACCGTGCTGCTGTGGCGCAACCGGCGGGCCGGGACCGCCTGATGCCCCACGTGCAGGGCACCCCGCGGCCGATCCGCGTCCCCGGCGGGCGCGAGCTGTACGCCATGGAGCTCGGCGCCGGCCACGCCGGGCCGACGGTGGTGTTCGAAGCCGGCGCAGCGGCCACCCGCTCCTCGTGGGCACTGGTCCAACCCCTCGTCGCCGAGTTCGCCCACGCCGTCGTCTACGACCGGGCCGGGCTGGGCCGCAGCGCCCCCGACCCGGTCTCCCGCACGATGCGCCGGATGGCCGACGACCTGGGCGCCCTGCTCACCGGCCTCGGTCCCGGCCCGTTCGTGCTCGTCGGCCACAGCGCCGGCGGGCCGATCGTGCGGCTCGCCGCGGCCGGCGACCCGGATCGCCGGGCTCGTGCTCGTCGACCCCTCCGACGAGGCGTCGCAGGTGCTGCTCGGCCGAGCGTTCCGGATCGCGGAGAAGGTCGTCGTCCCCGCCAACCTGCTGCTGGCCCGGCTCGGGTTGCTGGCCCGGCTCTACGAACCGATGGTGCAGGCCCTCCCGCCGGACGCCGGCGCGGACATGCGGCGGGAGGGTTTCACCCCCGGTCTGGTCCGCACCCACCTCGCCCAGACCCGCACCTACCTCGACGAGCTCGCCGCCTTCCGCGACAACCCGCCCCGGCTCGGCGGCATCCCGGTCACCGTGATCTCCGGAACCCGCACCGGCTCCGGCATGAGCGCCCGGACCAGGGCGGACGCGAACGCCTCCCACGCCCACCGCGCCGCGCAGTCCCCGGCCGGCCGGCACGTCCTCGCCCGGAACTCCGGCCACTACGTCCCTCTCACCGACCCCGAGATCGTCGCCACCGAGATCCGCGGGCTCGTCGAGTCCGCCCGCACCACGTCCTGAACAGCTCCTACTCGCACGGGCCGCGCGGCGTGGGCGGCGCCCCGTGCAGCGCCCGCCCGGCCCACACCACCGGACCGCGGTCGTCGCGACCCGCGGGGCGCGGGCCGAGCGTGGTGTCCGACGAGAGCGAGACCCGGTCGGCGCGGTAGCGGGTGAAGGTGAACTCCTGCGCGCAGCCGGCGGCGTCGACGAGGACCTGCTCGTTCACCAGGACGGGTGCCCCGACCGGCAGCCCGAGCAGGGCGCTGGTCTGCTGGTCGCACGCGACCGCGTCGATCGTGGACTCGATGCGCGCCAGTGGCCGGCCGAACACGTGCTCGAAGGCGAAGGCGAGCGAGGGGCAGTAGTCCCACGCCTCCGGCTGCACGGTGCTCGTGTGGTGGTAGACCGCGCGCACTCCGACCGGCTCGCCGCGCTGCAGGAAGAAGTGCTCGACGAAGCCCACGACCTCCGCGTCGGTGCGCAGCCGCTTGCGGATCAGCGGCGTCGAGGGGACCACGCGGCAGTCGATCCGCCGGATGGAGAACTCCTCGGTGCCCGTGAGCGGGCGGATGTCGGTCAGCGGCAGCTCCACGATGTCGCGGGTCACCCGGGTGCCGCGCCGCGGGACCCGGGTGACCAGCCCTTCGGCGGCGAGCTGCTGCAGCGCTTCGCGTACGGCCCGACGGCTGGTCGCGAGCCGCTGGACGAGGGTGTCCTCGACGAGCTGGTAGTCGCGGGCGATCATGCCGGAGCGGATGTCGGCACGGAGGAGGTCGTGCACCCGGCGGCTCCACGTCTGCCGGTCGCGCGCGCTGCCCCCGACGGCCCGCGGATGCCGGTGCCGCCGGGGCTCGACCCTGGTCGGGACCGCCGGGGCCGGGAGTGTCTGGTCGGACATGCTGCCTCCTGCGAGCAGGTCGTCGCGCTCCGAACGAACCGCGCGTCAAGCCAAACCCGACTTTGTGACGGACGGCAGGCGACCGCTGTTTCCGACTGGTTGCCCGCGAGCCGCCGGCGGCGGCTCGCGGGCATGGTTCACCGATCCTCGGTCGGCGCCGACTTCGCCAGGTTGGCGTAGTCGATCCAGTTGTCGGAACGCCACGCGTAGCCCTGCACGGCCGACGAGTAGGCCACGGTCGGCTGCACCTGGGCGATGAACACGATCGGCGACTGGTCGAGGTAGATCCGCTCGGCCGCGTTCCACGCCTTTCCGGCCTCCGCCGACAATGCGTCGGGCAACGTGTTCCCGGCGGCGAGCGCGTCGTAGAAGGCTGGTACTCCCAGTCCGCGAAGTTGTTGCTGGAGCCACGTGCCGTGTACACCAGCAGCTGGTACGGCGGGGTCAGCGTGATCGCGTAGTCGCGCAGGATGAACGCCTGCGACGTGTGGTTGCTGCGCTGGTCGGCGAACTGCGCGGCGGGCATCTGGTCGATGGTGATCTCGAATCCCGCGTCCCGGGCGGCCGTCTGGATCTGGGTCGCGGCCGCGACCGTGTCCGGGTCCGCCGCACTGACCGCGAGGCTGAACGACACCCCGTCCGGAAAACCGGCGTCGGCGAGCATCTGCCGGGCCCGTGCCGGGTCGTAGGAGTAGTCGGGAAAGCCGGAGCTGTCGTATCCCGGCGCGTCCCGCAGCAGGAATCCCGGGCCGTTGCGCACCGCGTTCCCGCGATACACGTTGTCGATGATCTGGTCGTAAGGCGTGGCGTAGGCCATCGCCCGCCGCACGTCGGGGTTGTCGAACGGCGCCTTGTTCGTGACCAGCGGCATCATGATGTACGTGTTCGGGTTGGCGACCTCCGGCACCGTGACGCCCTCGGCCGACTCGAGCTCCGCGAGGTCGGCGGGCGTGACCGACTCGGCGAGGTCGGCGTCGCCGTTGCGCACCGCGTTCACCCGGGTTCCGGCGTCGGCCACGATCCGCAGGTTGATCGTGCGCACCGGCACGGCACCGAGCACCCAGTCGTCCCGGGCCGTGAGCACCGCGGAGACGCCCGGCTGGTAGTTGGTGACCTCGTAGGGGCCGAAGCCGTAGTTGGGGTTCTGGGTCGACCACTGCACCGCGTACGGGTCCTCGGGCGTGACGTGCTGGCGCAGCAGGGTGCTGTCGTAGATCTGCCCGAGGAGGTCCGACATCAGCGCGAGGAAGGTCGCCCCGAGTCCGGCCTGCGGCAGGGTGAACGACACCGTCCGGTCGTCGACCTTCCTGATCTGCGCGGCCGGGTCCGTGATCGACGGGGCCAGGATGCCCGGCGACACCGACGTGGGGGTGGCGAACTTGCGCTCGAAGGACCAGAGCACGTCATCGGCCGTGAGGACGTTGCCCGCCGCGCTGCGCGCCTCCCGGAGGCGGAAGGTGTAGGTGAGCCCGTCCGCGCTCACCTCGTAGCTCTCGGCCAGGTAGGGCTCGAACTCGTACACGTTCTGCTGGAACGTCCCGGGCTGGGCGGCGGGGACGTAGGGCTTGCGCAGCAGCGTCGCGTGGAGGTTGTTCGCCGGCTCCAGGCCGCCGAAGCCGGCGTCCAGGGACCAGGTGATGCTCGTGTCCGGCATGACGATCGTCAGCGTGTCGGCGGCATCGCCGGCGGTTTCGGGGTTGTTCGCCGACGCCGAGCAGCCGGCGGCCAGCACGAGGGACAGGGCCAGCACCACCGGTGTGGTCCAGCGACGGGGCCACCGCCGCGAGCGCGATCCGGTCATGGTTCTCCTCCGGGGGAAGGTGGGAAAGCAGGGGGCGTCGGTGGCGCTCAGCCGTCGCGGAAGAGGCGCCGGCCCAGCGCGGACATGGCGAAGACCGACACGGCGAGCGCGATCGCCGGGAACAGCGCGGCCCACCAGCGACCGGCTGCCGCGGACGGCGCTCCGACGGCGATCATGGTTCCCCACTCGGGGGTGGGCGGCGGGAGCCCGACACCGAGGAAGCCCAGGCCGGCGGTCAGCACGATCGCCGACCCGAACACGAGCGTCGCGTTCTCCAGGGCCGGCCATGCCGAGTTCGGCAGGACGTGCCGCAGGACCATCCGGAACGGGCGCTCACCCGCCAGCCGCGCGGCGTCGAGGTAGGCCTCGCCGCGAACCCGGAGCACCTCGGTGCGCACCAGCCGGCCCTGGTTCGGGGTCAGCACCACGGCCAGTGCCGCGACCAGCGACGGGATGCTCGCGCCGAAGAAGCCGACGAGGACCAGGCCGACGACGATGGCCGGCACCGCCTGCGCGAGGTCGAGCGTCCGGGACAGGCCGCGCGCGAGGAACCCGACCGGGCCGCGGCGGGCCTCGTTCATCCCCACCAGCAGCCCGATCAGGATCCCGGCGACGGTGGCGACGGCCGCCGTGAGCAGCGCGATGAGCAGGTCGTTGCTGGTCGAGGCGACGGTCCGGGAGAACACGTCGAGCCCGGCCGAGTCGGTGCCGAACCAGTGCGCCGCGTTCGGGGGCAGGTCCGGGGCGGCGACGACGTCACGCGGCGGGTAGGGCACGACGAACGGCCCGACGATCGCGACGACGACGAGCAGCCCCGCGGGCAGGACGGCGAGGACCGCCTGCGCGTTCCACCGGCGGCCCGGTCCGGCCGTCGCCGGTCGTTCGGGCGCGCCGGCGGTGGGCGTGGCGAGCTCGGGTGCGGACAGGGTCACCGTCAGCCTTCTTCCACGGTCACGCCCGGCCGCCGCCGCGGGTCGAGCAGCATGATGATCACGTCGACGACGAAGAACACGACCAGCGAGACCGCGCCGACGACCAGCAGGAAACCCTGGAGGGCGACGAAGTCGGCCCGGCCGACCGCCTGCACCGCGTACTCGCCCATCCCGGGGATGGCGAACAGCTGCTCCACGATGACGGCGCCGCCGAGCATGAAGCCGAAGATCGTCCCGAACATCGCGACGGACGACGGAAGGGCGCGCCGGGTGATGCTCAGCCCGACCATCAGCGGCGACGCCCCCGACGCGATCCGGAACCGGGTGGCCTGGTCGCCGATCGACTGGCTCAGCGAGCGGATGAACAGCTTCATCAGCATCGGGGCGTAGGCGACCACCAGGACGAGCACGGGCAGCACCAGGTGCTCCAGCATCGATCCCAGCAGGAGGGCGTCGCTGGAGAGCGCCGCGTCGAGCAGCGGGAAGCCCGTCGTCCGCGGCGGCGGGTTCAGCAGCGAGTCGTACCGGCCGATCGGGGCCGGCGCCCAGTGCAGCACCGAGTAGAAGACGAAGATCGCGGCGACGCCCAGGCAGAAGTCGGGCACCGCGCCCGCGGCGCGCGCGTAGCCGGCCAGCGCCCGCGACAGCGGGTTGCCCGGACGCAGCACGACGAAGAACCCGACGGCCAGCGTGACCGCCGCCGACAGCGTCATCGCGAGCACCGCGAGCTCGGCCGTCTGCGGGAGCCGCGTCGCCATCTCGGCGCTCACGCTCGTGCCGTTGGCGACCGAGCTGCCGAGGTCGAGCCGGCCGATGCGGCCGAGGAACGCCAGCAGCTGCTCGACGATCGAGCCGGAGAGCCCGAGGTGCTCCCTGGCCGCCTCGTACTGCTCGGGGGTCATGGTCTGGCCGCCTGACAGCGAGCGGACCGGGTCCCCCGGCACGAGCCTGACCAGGAAGAACACGACAACCGCGAACACGAACAGGTGCACCGGGAGCACGGCGAGCCTGCGTACCCACCAGAGGTTGCGACGGACCAGCCCGCTCATGCCGGCACGCTCCCCCGGCGGTCGCCGGTCCTGCGGTGCGCGTCGACGAGGGTGCGCGTGTACGCGTGCTCGGGACGGAACAGCACCTGCTCCCGCGGACCGTCCTCCACGACGCGGCCGCGGTGCATCACGACCAGCCGGTCCGCGACGAACGCGGTGGCCGGCAGCCCGTGCGAGACGAAGACGAGACCCGCGCCGTGCTCCCGGCAGTAGCGCTTGACCAGGTTGAGCACCGCCCCCTGCACCGAGACGTCCAGGGCGGACACCGCCTCGTCACACACCAGCAGCCGCGGCCGGACGACGAGCGCGCGGGCGATGGCGAAACGCTGCCGCTGCCCGCCCGAGACCTGGTGCGGCAGCCGGTTCGCGAGCTGCGGGTCGAGCCCGAGCCCGCGCAACGTGGCGTCGACCGCGCCGTCCGCCGCGGCCACGTCCATCCCGCGCAGCACCTCGAGGGGCCGGCGGACGGCGTCGCGCAACGTCCGGCGCGGGTCGAACGAGGACGTGGTGTCCTGGGCGACGAGCTGCACCGCCAGGCGGAACGCCCGCAGCTCGTCGGGGAGCATGGCCGCGATCGAGCGCCCGTTGAACTCCACGGTGCCGGCGCTCGGGTGGTCGAGCCCGACGAGCATCCGGACCAGCGTGGACTTCCCGGAGCCCGACTCGCCGACCACGCCGACCCGGCTGGTCTCGTCGACCAGCAGCGAGACCCCGTCCACCGCGGTGTGGCCGCCGCGGCCGAAGGCCCGCACGACGTCGCTGAACTGGACCGTCGCCGAGGTGCTCACCGGCCCGCCCCCGCCTGGGGAACACCCGCGCCGGCCTCCGAGGTCGCGTCCGCGCCGCCGGCACCGCCCATGGTCGGCAGCTCCTCGGCCATCGCGGTCTCCAGCGTCGGGACGCACTCGAGCAGGCCCCTCGTGTAGGGCGCGGTGGCGAGCTCGGCCAGCCGGTCGGACGGCTGCTCCTCGACCACCCGCCCGCCGAGCATCACCACGGTCCGGTCGGTGAACTCCGTGCACAGCGCGATGTCGTGGCTGACCAGCAGGACCGCCGTGCCGGACTCGTCGGCGATGGAGACGATGAGCTCCATCAGCTCGCGGGCGAGCGTCGCGTCGAGGGCGCTGGTCGGCTCGTCGGCGATGAGCAGCGCGGGCCGTCCGCACAGCGCCAGCGCGATCATGACGCGCTGGCGCATGCCGCCCGACAGCTCGTACGGCCGGGCGGCCAGCACCCGGCGGGTGTCGTGCAGGCCGACGCGGCGCAGCCAGTCGGCAGCGGCGGCGTCGGCGTCCCGCCGCCGGTGGGCACCGGTGCGCCGCAGCACCGCGCGGAGCTGGCTGCCGACCGTCCAGACCGGGTCGAGCGAGGTCATGGCGTCCTGGAAGACCACCGCCATGCCCGTCCGCCGCCGCGGGAGCACCCCGCGGCGGGCGCTGAGCAGGTTCTGGCCGCGGAACGCCAGCCGTTCCGCGCTGATGTCGGCGGCGGGGTCGAGGAAGCCGGCCACGGCCATGCAGGCGTTGGTCTTGCCGGACCCCGACTCGCCCACGACCGCGACCCGCTCCCCCGCGCGCAACGAGAGCGAGAAGCCGTCGACGGCGGTGAACGGTCCGGCGGGAGTGGCGTATCGGACGGTGAGCCCCGCGACGTCGAGGATCCGGAGGTGCTGACCGGTGGCCGGCGGGGCGCCGACCACCGCTGTCTCGTCGAACTCTGTCTCGTCGATCTCGCTGGTCGCGGTCATCCCACAGCTCCGATCAGAAATCCAGGAGGTTCTCGCGGAACGTGCGGTGCGCGTAGCCGTCCCGGATCAGGCCCCGCCGGCGCAGTGCGGGCGCGAGACCGTCGCAGACCTCGACGATGGAGCGCCGCGTCATGTCCGGGAAGAGCAGGAAGCCGTCGCCGCCCGCCTCCTCCATGACCTCGCCCATCTGCGCGGCCACGGTGTCGCAGCTGCCGACGAACTCCATGCCGTAGTTGGCCGGGCCCTCGACGAGCTGACGCAGCGTGATGTCCTGCGACCCTTCCAGCCAGGCCTTCTGCGTGGTCGTCTCGCCGTTGCCGACCTCCTGCGGCACCGGGCCGTCGAGGTCGTGCTTCGCGTAGTCGACGACCCCGCCGCTCGTGTAGGAGAGGTACCAGAGCCGCTTCTCGATGTTCTGCGGGTCGGTCTTGGCCGCCTCGAAGCGCGCGTGGCGTTCCTGCGCGTCCCGGTCGGTGTCCCCGAGGTACGGCACACACATGAAGAGGATCTTCAGGTCGCTGGGCTTGCGGCCGTGCCGGACCAGCCGCTCGTCCATGTCCTGCCGCAGCTCCTTCATCGCGGCGGGGGTCTTGGCCAGCGCGAGCATCGTGTCGGCGTTGCGCGCGGCCAGCTCGCGGCCCGGGCCCGAGTTCCCGGCCTGCGCGACGACGGGCCTGCGCTGTGGCCCGGGGATGGTGTTCAACGGCCCCCGGCACCGGAAGTACCTGCCGGCGAAGTCGATGGTGTGCACCTTCGAGGCGTCCGCGTAGCGCGGAGCGGCCTGGTCGTGGACGAGCGCGTCGGGCTCCCAGGACTCCCACAGCGCGCTGACGACGTCCATCCACTCCTCCGCCATCGCGTAGCGCTCGGCGTGCGGGAAGTGCGACTCGTAGCCGAAGTTCTGCGCCACGCGGTGCGTCACGGACGTGACGACGTTGACGCCCACCCGGCCGCGGGTGAGGTGGTCGAGCGTCACCATCGAACGCGCCGCCAGGTAGGGCGGGTACTGGATCGTCGACATCGTCACGACGAGCCCGATGTGCTCGGTGGCCGCCGCCAGCAGCGGGACCAGCGGCACCGGGTCGTTCTTGGGCGCCATCATCCCGTACTTGAGGGTCGTCTCCGCCGAGCCGCCGTAGGTGTCCTCGATCATCGAGGTGTCCTCGATGAACAGCAGGTCGAACCCCGCGCGTCGAGCGATGTCGTCAGGTCGACGTAGAGGCCGGGCGTGGGCCAGTCGTGCATCGAGCTGCCCGCCCACTCGCCGTACCAGGGTTGGATGCCGAACCCGTTCCCGAGGAACCAGCCGAGCCGGAACATGATCGTCTCCTCCGGGGTCAGAACGAGAGCAGGTTGTCGCGGAAGTGCCGGTGCGAGAAGCCGGTCCGGATCAGTCCCCGGCGCTGCAGCGCGGGGCAGAGCCCTTCGGTGATCTCCCGGATGTACTCGCGGCTGGTGGGCTGGGCGAGCACCAGGAACCCGTCGCCGCCGACCTCGTCCATCGCGTCCTCCATGAGGCCGGCGACGGTGTCCGGGGAACCGACGAGCTCCATGCTCGCCACCCGCATCCGCGAGGCGGCCTCCCGGATCGGGCCCGCCGAAGGCCTGCTTCCAGCCCTCGAACGTGCCCTGATGCCCGTTGGTCGAGACCTCGTCGGGGATGGGCAGATCCGGGTCCAGCACCGAGAAGTCGATCTCCATGATCGCGGCGAAGTGCACCATCTGGGCCTCGAAGTTGCGCTGCTCGTCGGCCTGGAAGCGCGCGTTCTTCTCCCGCGCCTCCGCGTCGGTGCGGCCGAGCACCGGGGCGATCACGAAGAAGACCTTGATGTCGTCGGGATCGCGGCCGAACCCCGCCGCACGCGCCCGGATGTCGTCGCGGTACGCCTTCATCTGCTCGATCCCGTTGGGGATCACCAGCAGCATGTCCGCATTCTTGGCCGCGAAGTCCCGTCCCCGCGGCGACGAGCCGGCCTGGCAGATCACCGGACGGCCCTGAGGGCTGCGCGGCGTGTTGAGCGGGCCGCGGACCTCGAAGAACCGGCCCTTGTGGTGGATCGGGTTGACCTTCTTGTAGTCCGCGTAGTAGCCGCTGTGGGCGTCGGCCATGATCGCGTCGGGCTCCCACGAGTCCCACAGCTTGTCCGCGACCTGCTTGAACTCCTCGGCGATCTCGTAGCGCAGATCGTGCTCGGGGAGCTTCGCCATCCCGAAGTTCTGGGCGGCCCGGTCCTCGCTGGAGGTCACGATGTTCCAGCCGACCCGGCCGCGGGTCACGTGGTCGAGCGTCGAGAAGGTCCGGGCCAGCAGGTACGGCGGGTAGAAGGTCGTCGACGCGGTGGCCACGATCCCGATGTGCTCCGTGGCGTAGGCCAGCATGGACACGACCGGGACGGGGTCGAGCTTGGGCGCGTACATCGCGTGCTTGAGCTCGAGCTCCGCGGTGCCGGCGTAGATGTCGGAGACCATCAGCGAGTCCTCGAGCATCATGAAGTCGAACCCCGCCCGCTCCATGTCCCGCACCATGTCGACGTAGTAGCGACAGTCGGTCCAGGTCAGCGCGTCGTTCGACCAGCCGGTACGCCACTCGGGAGCCGTCAGGTTCCCGAACCACCCGAGACGGAACGGATCCGCCGGCATGCCTGCCTCCTTCACCGGATTCGCGGACAGCCCCACGCACGTCTGGCGTCGTGGTCACTGAGCGCGGCCGGGACAACGACACAGCAAGCAGATGTCACGACCGCAACACGTCGGTGGCTGCTGTGTTGCGCGGCATCGCGCCCCATCGGTAGCGCGCTCACCTGCGGGGATGCGGCGACGATCGCAATGCGCGCCACCGGCGGCCGGCGATCGGGGCAGCCGGAACGCCCGCGGCAGGCGTCACGCTGCGCAAGCACGGCGCGCGGCGAGCACCGAGCCGACCGGAAGCACCAGGGCCGTCGGCGATGCACCCGGAGACGACGGTCCGGCCTCGCTCGGCCGCCGCGCCGCGCGTTGACCCGGGCATGCCCGTTGACAGGCGCGGACGGCGCGGGCTAGCGTGCGCCTCCACCGGATTCCGAGACTCTATATCGGTATCCGATACAGACTTCCCGTCGATGTGGAGGAGCCGACGTGAGTGACGACGTGGTCGATCGGCAAGGTCCCGGGGCCGTCGAGGCCGACAACGGCGCGGAGGCCGTGGTCCGCTCGCCGGCGTTCCGCGAGCTCAGCGCGGCTCGGGCGCGGCTGTCCTGGACGCTCACCGGCGTGACGTTGGTGGTGTACGTCGGCTACTTCCTGGTCGTCGCCTACGCCCCGGCGGTGCTGTCGGTGCCGCTGCCGGTCTTCGGCTCGACCGGGCTGCTCAGCGTCCTGGTCCTCTTCGCGATCGCGTTCGTGCTGGTCGCGGTGTACCTGCGGGCGACGACGCGGCGCATCGTGCCGATGCAGGACGCGGTCGTGGCCGGGCTCGCCGGCGGCGTGCGCGGGGAGGACGGCCGATGAACCACGGGCTGACCCTCGCGACCTTCGCCGTGCTGGTCGCGCTCACCCTCGGGGTGATCGTCTGGGCCGGGCGGCGGACCCGGACGGCAGGTGACTTCTGGCCGCCGGGCGCGGCATCTCGTCCCCGCAGAACGGCCTCGCGGTGGCCGGGGACTTCATGTCGGCCGGCACGTTCCTCGGCACCGTCGGCCTGATCTTCCTCTACGGCTTCGACGGCACGCTGATCCTGACGGCGGCGCTCTTCTCGTTCCTGCCGGTGCTGTTCCTGCTGGCCGAACGCCTGCGCAACTCGGGCGCCTACACGCTCGCGGCGATGCTGTCGGTGCGCTTCGGCGGGCAGGGCGTGCGCTCGGCGGCCGCGGTGAACACGATCGTCGTCTCGTTCTTCTACCTGTTCGCCCAGCTCGTCGGGGCCGGGGCGATCCTGCAGGCGCTGTCCGGGCTGAACTTCACCGTGGCGGTCCTGCTCACCGGCGCCTTCATGACGGTCTACGTGGCGCTGGGCGGGATGCTCGGGGCGACCTGGGTGATGATCGTCAAGGCGCTGCTGCTGGTGGTGGCGGGTGTGGTGATGGCCGGTGCGGTGCTCGCACAGGCCGGGTTCGACTTCGGCGCGCTCACCGACATGGCCGCGCTGCACCAGCAGGGCGAGGCCATCCTCGGGCCGGGCCTGCTGCTCCCCGCGGCCACGCCGGTGGACACCGTCTCCTACGGGCTGGTCTACATGCTCGGCACGGCTGGGCTGCCGCACGTGCTGATCCGCTTCTTCACCGTGACCGACGGCCACACCGCCCGCCGCTCGCTGGGCTGGGCCATCGGCGTGATGGGCGGGTTCTTCCTGCTCGTCGTCGTGATCGGGTACGGCGCCCGGGCGCTGCTGACCGGCGACTCGGTCACCGAGGCGGCCGGCAGCGGCGGCAACCTCGTCGCGCCGATCCTCGCGCGGGAGCTGGGCGGTGGCGCCGGCAGCACGGGTGGCGCGATCGCGCTCGCGGTGATCGCCGGGGTCGCCTTCCTCACGATCCTGGCGGTCGTCTCGGGCCTGCTGATCTCGGCGTCCGGTGCGGTCGCGCACGACCTCTGGACCGGTGTGCTGCGCCGCGGGTCGGCCGACGCCGAACGGCGCGAGCCGCTCGTCGCCCGCGTCACCGCGATCTCCATCGGAGTGGTCGCGACGCTCGCCACGGTGCTGATCGGGTCGAGCTTCAACATCACGTTCCTGCTCGGGCTGGCGTTCCTGGTCGCGGCCAGCGCGAACCTGCCGGTGGTGCTCCTGACGCTGTTCTGGCCGCGGTTCACCCGCACCGGCGCGGTCGTCGGGCTGCTGGGCGGGCTGGCGGTGTCGATCACGGTGATCGTGCTGTCGCCGACCGTGCTCGGCGGCGGCGCCTGATCTCGCTGAAGTACCCGGCGATCATCAGCATCCCGCTCGGGTTCCTCTGCTGCTACCTGGGCACGGTCCTGGGCCGGGAACGGCCCGACCCCGGCCGCTACGCCGCCGCCCTCGTGCGGGCGGAGCTGGGCACCGACCGCGCCGCACCACCGCCCGGCCATCTCGCGCACTCGACCCGCCAACCCCCTCCCGGAAGGAGATCCGTCGACCGGCCCGACCGCCGCCGCCCCGCCGATCCAGACGATGGGTTCGGCCACCCGCGACACCGTGCGGGTGCGCGGCCTCGACCTCGCCGAACAGCTCGTCGGGCAGGTGTCGTTCACCGACCTGTTCCACCTGGAGCTGACCGCCCGGCTGCCCGGCGCGGCCGAGCGGGCGGTGCTCGACGCCGTGCTCGTGGCTCTGACGGAGCACGGGCTGACGCCCACCGCCGTCGTCGCCCGGCTGACCGACCTCGGCGCGCCCGGGGCGCTGCAGGCGCGGTCGCCGCCGGGCTGCTCGGCGGCGGCGACCGGTTCCTCGCGCCCTCGACGGGACGGCGCGGCTGCTGCAGGACTCGGCGGCGGCGACCGGTTCCGCGCGCTCGACGGGACGGCGCGGCTGCTGCAGGAGTGGCCGGCGGGGGCGGACGACGCCGCGCACGCCGACCGGCTCGTCGCCCGGGCCCGCGCCCGCGGGGAGCGGTGCCCGGGCTCGGCCACCCCACCCACACCGACGGCGACCCGCGGACGGCGCGGCTGTTCGCGGTGGCCGAGCAGGCCGGGCTGGCGGGCGTCGCCCGGGCCCGGTTCGAGCTGGTCCGGGCGAGCGCGGAACGGGCCGCCGGACGCACGCTGCCGATCAACGTCGACGGCGCCGCGGGCGTGCTGCTCACGGAGATCGGCCTGCCGTGGCAGTCCGCGCGCGGCGTCGCGCTCGTCGCCAGGGCCGCGGGCCTGGTGGGCCACCTGGCCGACGAGCGCGCCCGCCCGACCGCGGCGGCGATCTGGGCGGCGGCCGAGGCCGCGGCGCCGTACCGGGACCCGGCCGCATGACCGACTCCCCGACCGTCACGGTCACGCTGCCCGCCGTGCTGCGGGAACGCGCCCGCTCCGCCCCCGACGAGGTCTTCCTGCGCGACGTCGACGGCACCGTGTGCACCAACGCCGGGTTCGACACGCGCGTGCGGGAGTGGATGGCGCTCGTGCACCGCTCGGGCGTCCGTCCCGGCGACCGGGTGCTCACCATGCTGCCCACCGGCCTGGACGTGATCGCCGTCTGGATGGCGCTCGCCCGGCTGGGCGCGGTCGAGGTGCCGGTCAACACCGCGCACCACGGCGCCGTGCTCGCCGCCGTCGTGCAGGACGCCGGCGCGGTGCTCGCGGTCGTCGACCCGCGCTGGACCGACCGCTTCGACTCCCTCCCCGCGGGCGCCCCGACGGTGCTCCCCAGCAGCGCCCGCGGGGAGGGAGCCTCCACCGAGGGGACCGCCGGGGAGATCGCCGAGCACGATCCCGCCGAGCACGACATCGCGACCGTCGTCTTCACCTCCGGGACGACCGGGCGCAGCAAGGGCGTGCTCATCCCGTGGCGGCAGCTGCACCGCAGCGCGCTGTGGTGCGTCCCGCTCGGCGACGCCGGCCCGGCCGACCACTGGTACGTCCCGCTGCCGATGTTCCACGTCAGCGGCAAGATCTCGGTGTACGCGGCGGCGCTCACCGGCGCGCAGGTGATCACCCGCGACGGGTTCAGCACGTCGGGCTTCTGGCCCGACGTGCGGCGGTTCGGGGCGACGACCGCGCTGCTGCCGGGGAGCGCGGCGCGTTACCTGGAGTCGGTCCCGCCGGGACCCGGGGACGCGGACAACCCGCTGCGCAACGTGTTCGTGGCGCCGTTCCCCCGGGACCGGGACGGGTTCGCGGCCCGCTTCGGCGTGCGGCTCACGACGGCGTTCAACATGACCGAGGTCAGCTGCCCGATCGTCAGCGGCTGGTCGCTGGGCCCGCCGGGGAGCTGCGGGCGGGCCCGGCCCGGCGTGGAGTGCCGGATCGTGGACGAGCACGACCACGAGGTGCCCGACGGCGAGGTGGGCGAGCTCGTCGTGCGCACCGACTCCCCGTGGGAGCTGATGGCCGGTTACCTCGGCGCGCCCGAGGCGACGGCCCAGGCGTGGCGGAACCTGTGGTTCCACACCGGCGACCGCTGCCGGCGCGACGCCGAGGGCAACTACTACTTCGTCGACCGGGCCGGCGACGCGATCCGCCGCCGCGGGGAGAACGTGTCCTCCGCCGAGGTGGAGGCGGTGCTCTCGGCCCACCCGGACGTCGCGGAGGCCGCCGTCGTCGGCGTCCCGTCCGAGTGGGGCGAGCACGACATCAAGGCGTTCGTGGTGCCGCGCGACGGACAGCCGCTCGACCCGGCCGAGTCGCGGCGTTCGCGGAGCGGGAGCTGCCGCGGTTCATGGTGCCGCGCTTCGTCGTCGTCCTCGACGACCTGCCGCGCACCCCCACGCAGCGCGTGCAGAAGGCCCGGCTGCGCGCACTCGCCGGCGAACCCGCCGGCCGCGAGCACGACCGCGGCCGCTGAACCAGGAGAACGAAGGACCCATGGCGATCACGCTCGACCGCGACGGTGCCGTCGCCGTCGTCACCATCCGGCGCCCCGAGCGCCTCAACACCCTGGACATGCCCACCCTCGACGCGCTGCGCGACGCGTGGCTGGAGATCCGCGACGACGACGCGCTGCGCGCCGCGGTGCTGACCGGCGAGGGCGACCGCGCGTTCTGCGCCGGGGCCGACCTGCGCGACTTCCTCCCCCGGCCGCACCCGCTGCGCGACCTGTGGAACCCCGGCGTGGAACTGCGTCCCGACCGCGGGCTGAACCTGTGGAAGCCGGTGGTCGCCGCGGTGAACGGCTACTGCCTCGGCGGCGGGCTCACCCTGATGCTCGCCACCGACCTGCGGGTGGCGGCCGAGCACGCGACGTTCGCGACCCCCGAGGTCAAGCACGGGATCCTGGCCAGCTGCGGCGGCACCCAGCGGCTCGCGCAGCAGCTGCCGCACGCGCTGGCCATGGAGATGCTGCTGCTCGGCGAGCCGGTCGACGCCCGGCAGGCGCTGCGCTGGGGGCTGGTGAACCGGGTCGTGCCCGGGCCCGACGTCCTGGCCACGGCGGTCGAGCTGGCGCAGCGGCTCGCCCGGAACGCGCCGCTGGCCGTGCAGGCCACGAAGGAGCTGGCCGTGCGCTCGGGCGACCTCCCGCTCGACGCCGGGCTGCGGCTGGAGGACGCGATGGTGCGGCTGCTGCAGGACAGCCGTGACTTCGCCGAGGGCGTCGCGGCGTTCGCCGAACGGCGCCCGGCCGAGTTCTCCGGGGAGTGAGCGTGACCGCGTTCCGCGACCGGGTCCCCGTCGCCGCCGAGTCGCCCGCGGCCGGCCGCACCCTCGCCGACCTCGTCACCGCGCACGCGACCTGGTCCCCGGACCGGGTCGCCGTGATCGACGACGCCGGCGAGCACACCTACGGCGCGCTGGCCACCCGGGTGACGGCGCTCGCGCACGGCCTCGTCGCGCGCGGGGTCGGGCGGGGCGGTGTCGTGGCCGTCGCGGCCGACCCGGCCCGCGACGTCGTCGCGCTGTACCTCGCGACCGCGCGGATCGGCGCCGTGCTCGTCCCGCTCAACACCCGCCTGCGGGCCGCGGAGCTGGGCGACGTGCTCGCCCGCACGCGGCCCGACCTCGTGCTCACCGCGGCCGGGCACGCGCCGCTCGTCCGGGCCGCGGCGGACGCCGAGCCGGTCGCCGACGGGCCGGACGGCACCTGGGGCGACCTGCTGGCGGCCGACCCCGGCGGCGCGCTGCCCACCGGCGGCCCGGACGACCCGCACCTCGTGCTCTTCACCAGCGGCACGACCGGCCGGCCCAAGGCCGCCGTGCTGAGCCAGCGCCGCAGCCTCGGCGACGCGGCCAACGCGGCGCTCGCCTCCGGGGTGCGCGCCGACGACCGGCTGCTGGGCTACCAGCCGCTCTACCACACGGGCGGCTGGGACTTCCTCAAGCAGTACCTGCTGGTCGGCGGCTCGGTCGTGCTCATGCCGCGGTTCGACGCCGACCGCGCGCTGGAGCTGCTGGAGCGCCACCGCTGCACGGCGGTCTTCGCGGTGCCGCTGGTGCTGCTGCGGCTGCTGGAGTCGCCGCGGTTCGGGCGCACCGACCTCTCGGCGTTCCGGCGGCTGATGTTCGCCAGCTACGAGCCCAGCGCGCTCGTCCCCCGCGCGGTCGCGGCGTTCGGCGGGCGCGGGGCCCGCGACGTCCGCGTCGAGCACGTGTACGGGCAGACCGAGGCCGGTTCGTTCGTCACGACCTGCGCCCGAGGACGCCACCGGCGACGGCTGGGCCGACCGCCTCGACAGCATCGGCACCCCGGTGCCCGGCGTGACGGTCGCGCTGCTCGACCAGGCGCTGCACCCCGTCGCGCCCGGCGAGGTCGGCGAGATCTGCGTGCGCGCCGAGACCGTGATGACCGGCTACCTCGACGACCCCGCCGCCACCGCCGAGGCGTTCCGCGGCGGCTGGCTGCACACCGGCCGACCTCGGCCGCCGGGCCCCGACGGCCTGCTGCGGATCGCGGGACGGCTCAAGGAGATGATCCGCACGGCCGGCGAGAACGTCTTCCCCAAGGAGGTCGAGGCCCAGCTCGTCACCCACCCCGGCGTGACCGACGCGGCCGTGTTCGGCGTCCCCGACCCGCGGTGGGACGAGCGGGTCGTCGCCGCGGTCGTCCCGGCCGCCGCGCCCGGGTCACCCCGGACGAGCTGGTCACCTACCTCAGGGAGCGGATCGCGGGCTACAAGGTGCCCCGCGAGGTGCACCTGGTGGCGGAGCTGCCCAAGACGCCCGCGGGGAAGACCGCGCGGCACCGGCTGCCCGACCTCCTGCCCGGCCTCCAGCACGACGTCACCGGCTCTACGCTGCGCGAGGACCGCCGCCGCGCCGGACGAGCGGAACGGAGTCGGGAGCCTGATGGAGACGCCGCCGGGGCCACCGGAGCGACGCGCGGGGTCGAGCCGATCCTCAGCATCGAGCGCAGCGTCGCGGTGCTGGCGCTGTTCACCGCCCACCGGACCAGCCTCAGCCTGGCCGAGATGGCCGAGCAGCTGCCCTGGGCCCGCGCCACCCTGCACCGCTACGCGGTGTCCCTGCGCCAGGCCGGGATGCTCTCCTACGACCAGCGCTCCGCGCGCTACAGCCTCGGCCCGATGGTCGTCCGGCTGGGCACCGCGGCGCTCAACGGGCTGCCCCTCGCGCAGCTCGCCGGCCCGCACCTCGCGCGGCTGGTGCGCGCCACCCACGTCACCGCGATGCTGTCGGTCTGGGACGGCGAGGCGCCGCTGGTGATCCGGGAGAACGACGACACCGACCAGCTCGTGTCGCTCAAGGTGCGCGAGGGCTCCCGGCTGCCGGCCTACGACTCCGCGGCCGGCCAGGTCTTCCTCGCGTTCTCCGAGGCCGCGCGGGCCCGCCTGCGCGCCGACACGGACGCCCGGCGGGGGCTCGCCGAACGCGCCGAGGCCCTCGACCGGATCCGCCGGGAACGGCTCGCCTACACCGAGGCCCTGACCGGCCTGCGCGCCGTCGCGTCCCCGGTGTTCCAGGCCGACGAGATCGTCGCGCGATCAGCATCCTCGGCACCGTCGCGCAGCTGCCCCGGGAAGGCGCCACCGCCGAGACCGACGCGCTGCTCACCGTGTGCACCGAGCTGACCGACGCGCTCGGCAGCACGGACAACGGCGGCACGGACAGCGGCGGCCCCGACGGCGGGAGCGCCGATGCCGGTTGACGTCGCCGCCGACGGGCCCGTCCTCGTCGTCACGCTGAACCGCCCCGAGCGGCTCAACGCCCTGACCGGCCCGGACTACGCCGACCTCGCCGCCGCCTGGGCCCGGGCCCGCGACGACGACACCGTCCGCGCGGTGCTCCTGACCGGGGCCGGCGACCGGGCGTTCTGCACGGGCGCGACCTGCGCGACACCATCCCGCACCCGCCGCGCCCGCTCGCGCTCTTCCGGGAACCGGCGGCGGGCCGGCCGGACCGGAACATGGCGCTGCGGAAGCCGGTCGTCGCGGCCGTCAACGGCTACTGCCTCGGCGGCGGCCTCACCCTGCTGCTGCGCACCGACCTGCGGATCGCGGCCGAGCACGCCACGTTCAGCCTCCCCGAGGTGCGATGGGGCATCCCCGTCAACACCCCGCCCCACACACTCGCCCCGCACCCCGTCGCGATGGAGTGGATGCTGCTGGGCGAGCGGTTCGACGCCGCGACCGCGCTCCGGCACGGGCTGGTCAACCGCGTGCTGCCCGCCGTCGACGTCCGCCCCGCGGCGCTCGGCCTGGCGCACACGCTGGCCCGGCTCCCGCCCCAGGCCGTGCAGGCCGCCAAGGAGCTGGTGCTGCGCGCCCGCCGCCCCGGCGCCGACCGGCTCGACGCGCCGTTCGCGGCCCTCCTGGGCCGGGACTGACCCGGTCTCACACGGGCACGACGTACGGGAACTCCGGGCGTCGCAGGTCGGCCGCCACGGCCGCGGTCAGCCCGGCCGGCACGGCCGTGCCGGCGACGAGGGACAGCATCACCTCCGGGGCGTTGTCGGCGAGGGTGCGCCCGTTGCGGGTGGCGAACCCATAGGTGGCGGGCGTGCCGACGGTGTAGGTCAGGACGTCGGGGAACAGCTCACCGGCCACGAGGTCCCCGTAGGCCTCGGGCTCGCCGGAGCTGCCGGTCGCCGCCACCACGGCGGCCACCCGGCCGGCGACGTACGGCGCGTCGGCGGCGACGTCCTCGGACGGGTGCCGGGTGTTGGCCGGGTTGGCGAAGTCGGTGTCCGTCGGCCAGAAGATCGGCCACATCATCGGGTGCCCCGCCCGGTTGACCTGGCGCCACCCGCCGGCGTCGGTCGCCAGCCTGGTGGTCGCCCACACGCCGATCCGGGTGCCGGGCCGCAGCACGGGGTGCCGGTGCGGCACCTCCAGGACGATCGTCTGGACGGTCGTGCCGGCGAAGCTGTTCGTCGCGGCCGCGGGGTCCCAGCGCGAGAGGTCGACGGCGGTCCCGTTCGCCACCGCGGCGTTGACGACGGCGAGCAGCGACAGGTCGATGTAGAAGGAGTCGGCGATGCGGCCAGCCCACAGCCGCGCGCCGGCGGTGCCGGCGGTGTCGCCGGTCCGGCCCTCCAGCACGAGGTCCCCGGTGGCCGCGTCGTCGCGGGCGTCGGCGCCGGTGAGCGCGTGCAGCCGCAGCGCCTGCCGGCCGTCGGCGTCGGGCGGGTCGAACGCGATGCGGTAGGTGAGGGTCTCCGCGTCGGCGCCGTCGACGTGGATCCGGAACTCGTAGCGGGCCTCCGGGTGGAAGCCGGGCTCGGCGCGGGCGCCGGTGACGTCCGAGTTGACGTCCATGACGAACACCGTGCTGTCCTCGCCCGGGAAGACGTACAGGTCGTCGAGGAACAGCTGCCCGCTGCGGGCCGCCTCCGGGGTGTCGAGGTGATGGGACATGGATGGGTCCTTCGGTGGCTCGGAGGGACTGGCTCAGAGGGTGCCGAGTGCGGTGCGGAGCACGTGCACGGCCTGCTCGACGGCTGCGGTGGTGGCCCGGGACGGGCGCAGCGGGTTGAGCATCATGAAGTCGTGGATGATCCCGTTGTAGCGGACGCTGGTCGTGGGGACGCCGGCCTGGCGCAGCTTGGCGGCGTAGGCCTCGCCCTCGTCGCGCAGCACGTCGTTCTCGTCCACGATCACGACGCCGGCGGCAGCCCGGCCAGCTCGTCGAGCGAGGCCCGCAGCGGTGACGCGGTGATCTCGGCGCGGCGCGCGGTGTCGGGCAGGTAGGCGTCCCAGAACCACGCCATGTTCGCGGCGGTGAGGAACGGGCCGTCGGCGAACTCCCGGTAGCTCGGCGTGTCCTGGCCGGCGTCGGTGACCGGGTAGTACAGCGACTGGTGCACGAACCGCACGTCGCCGCGCTGCTTGGCCAGGATCGCCAGCGCCGCGGCCATGTTCCCGCCGACCGAGTCACCCGCCACCGCCATTCGGCCAGGGTCGAGGCCCTCGGCGGCGCCCTCGGCGGTGATCCACCGGGCGGTGGCGTACGCCTGTTCGATCGCGACCGGGTACTGGGCCTCGGGCGAGCGGTCGTACTCGACGAACGCCAGCGCCGCGCGAGCGCCGTCCGCGAGCTCGCGGGCCAGCCGGTCGTGGGTGCCGGAGTTGCCCAGGATCCAGCCGCCGCCGTGCACGTAGAGGATCACCGGCAGCGGGCCGGTCACGCCTTCCGGCTTGAGCAGGCGCACCCGCACGTCGCCGACCTCGGCCGGGACGGTGCGCCACCGGTCCTCGGCGACGGAGACCTTCTCGACCGGCGCCGCCTGCAGGTCGTCGAGGACCTTGCGGGCGGCGTCGGGACCCAGCTGGTAGAGGAAGGGCGGCTGCGACGTCGCGTCCGCGATCTGCTGCGCCTCGGGTTCCAGGATGTGCGTGGTCATGGGATGTGCGCTCCTTCCGGTTCACGGTTGCGCCGGACCCAGGTCCGCCGGACCAGGGTGCGCCCCCGCGCCCGCCGGGCCCATTGCGCGGACACCACGACCGCGGCGAGGCGGCCCCGACGGCGGACGTGGGGACAACCCCACGGACACGACCCACCCCCGTCCGTATCCTGGGCCGGTGGCCGCACTGCGGGTCGTCGTCGGCGAGGACCACGCGCTGGTCCGCGAGGGCATCGTCCGCATCCTGGAGCGCGGCGGGGTCGAGGTGGTGGCCGCCGTGGGCGACGCACGCGACCTGCTGCGCGCCGCGCTCGACCTGGCGCCCGACGTCGTGGTCGTCGACATCCAGATGCCGCCCGACAACGAGGACGACGGCCTGCGCGCCGCCCTGGAGCTGCGGGCCGCACAGCCGTCCGTCGGGATCATCGTGGTGTCCCAGTTCCTCGACGCGGACTACGCGCTGGAGCTGGTCGGCACGCACCCCGACGGCGTGGGCTACCTGCTGAAGGAGAAGGTCGCCAACGCCGAGGCCCTTCTCGACGCGCTGCACCGGGTGGCCGCGGGCGGGTCGGCGCTGGACCCCGCCGTGATCGCCCAGCTCGTGAACCGGCACCGGGCCCGCGGGCCGGTCGCCCAGCTCACGCCGCGCGAGCACGACGTGCTCACGTTGATGGCCGAGGGGCACACCAACTCGGGGATCGCCGAGCGGCTGTTCGTCACCGTCCCGGCCGTCGAGCGGCACGTCACCGGCATCTTCGCCAAGCTCGGGCTGCAGCACGCCGACGGCACCCAGCACCGCCGCGTGCTGGCCGTGCTCACCTACCTGCGCGACCAGCGCACGCCCTACGGCTCGCGGAGGACCTGACCGCCCGGCACCACCGGCTGCGCCACGCGGTCCTGCGGGTCGAGCGGGATGTGGATGCGCACGGTGGTGCCGCCGCCGGGCGGCGACTCCACCCCGACCGTCCCGTCGTGCGCCCCGATCCGGTCGACGAGGCCCACCAGCCCGGATCCGGCGCCGATGCGGGCCCCGCCGATCCCGTCGTCGGCGACCGTGACGTCCAGCGCGTCGCCCGCCTGCCCGACCGAGATCGTCACGCAGCTCGCCTGCGCGTGCTTCACCGCGTTCGTCATCGCCTCCGCGACCGCGAAGTACGCGCTCGCCTCGACCGAGGCCGAGAGCCGTCGGGTGAGGCCGCTCTCGATCCGGCTGGGCAGCGGCATCCGGTCGGCGAGCCCCTGCAGCGCGGCCGTCAGCCCGTAGCGCTGCAGGGTCGGCGGGTGCAGGCCCGCCGCGAGCTCGCGCAGGTCGTCGATCGCGCCCTGCGTCTCGGCGACGGCGCTGTCCAGCAGCGCGCGCAGCTCCGAGCCGGCCGGGCCCGACTCCGTGCGGGCGAACTCCAGGCTCACCATCAGCGCGACGAGCCGCTGCTGCGCACCGTCGTGCAGGTCGCGCGCGATCTGGCGGCGGATCTGCGTGGTCTGCTCCATGATCCGGCGCTGCGCCGCCTTGGCCTCGGCCGCGCGGATCGTCGCCACGTCCCGGTCGCGGGCGGCCCGCTCGGCCCGCCGGCGCTCGGTCACGTCGGTGAAGGCGATCACCACGCCCCGGCCGGACGGCAGGTCGATCGGGGACGACCACCACGCGATGGGGAACCGCGAGCCGTCGCGCCGGACGAACGACTCGTCCTCGCCGTGCGCGGCCACTCCCGTCCGCGCGGTGCGAGGAGCGCGCAGACCTCCTCACCGGAAGGACGGTCCGGGCGGCAGTAGTGGACGGTGGTGTGGCTCCGCCTGCCGAGCAGCTCCGCCTCGTCCGGGTAACCCAGGGCGGCGACCGCGGCCGGGTTGGCGAAGGTGACGAGCCCGGCGGCGTTGACCACCCAGATCGGCTGCGGGACGTGCTGCACGATCAGGGCGACGACCTGCTCGGATGTTGTCACGATGGCGGTCCTCGAACGTCCGTCGGCCGGGGCCGGCCGTGGCGGTGGAGGACCCAGTATGTGCACTGCGGCGGGGGCCCGGGAGAGGCCCCCGCCCGCAGCGCACGCCGTCATGGACCGGTCTGGTGGCTCACCAGGCCGGCGTAGCGCCCGCCCCTCACGAGCAGCTCGTCGTGGGTGCCGGACTCGACGACGCGGCCGCCGTCGAGCACGACGATCCGGTCGGCGGCGCGGACGGTGGAGAGCCGGTGCGCGATGACCAGGGTCGTGCGGTCGCGGCGGGCGGCGTCGAGGGCCTGCTGGACGAGCCGCTCGTTCTCGGTGTCGAGGTGGGAGGCGGCCTCGTCGAGAACCAGCACGGGGGTGTCGGCGAGCAGCGCGCGGGCGATCGTGAGGCGCTGGCGCTGCCCGCCGGACAGCAGCGCGCCGCGCTCTCCGATCGGGGTGTCGTAGCCGCGGGGCAGCGCCGTGACGAAGTCGTGGGCGCGGGCGGCGCGGGCGGCCGCCTCGATCTGCGCGTCGGTGGCGTCCGGGCGGGCCAGCCGCAGGTTGTCGGCGACGGTGCCGGCGAACAGGTGGACGTCCTGGGCGACGACGGTCACCACCTTGTGCAGCTCGTCGAGCGGGAGCTCGCGCAGGTCGTGGCCGTCGACGGTGATCCGCCCGGCGTCGGGGTCCCAGAAGCGCAGGAGCAGGTTGGCGCACGTGGACTTGCCGGCGCGGAGTGGCCGACGAGGGCGACCGTGTGTCCGGCGGGGATGTCGAGGTCGACGTCGGTGAGCGCGGGCTCCGGCCGGGGTAGGCGAAGGTCACCGCGTCGAACCGGACGCGGGCCCGGTCGGTGTGCAGCCGCACGCGGCCCGTGTCGGGGACGGCCGGCGGTTGGTCGAGGACCTCCAGCACCCGCTCGGCGCTCGCGCGCAGCGGGGCGAGCGCGCCGGCCATCCCGGCCGCGGCGGTGACGGGGCCGAGCGCGGCGATCACCAGCGTGATCGCGGTGGCGCCGCCGGTGAGGTGGAGCTCGCCGCGGGCCACGAGCGTGATCACGGCGACGAGCATGGCGACGGTGGTCGCGGCGACGAGCCCGTCGGTGAGGGCGTCCTGCGCCCCGGTGGCGCGGGCGTGGGCCAACCGGTGCCGGAGCAGCCCGCGCGTCCCGCGCGCGATCCGGCCGTACCAGCTGTCGAGGCGGCCGAAGACGAGCAGCTCGCGCAGGCCCTGCACGCCGTCGACGACGTCGGCGTTGACCGTGCCGAGCTCGGCGCGCAGCGCGGCGCCGCGTTGCCTGCCGCGGCGGGCGGCGTGCAGCGGCCCGACGGCCACGGCCAGCATCCCGACGGCCCCGACGACCGCGAGGACCGGGTGGATCACGGCCAGCGCGACCGTGCTGCCGATGCCGGTGACCACCGCGACGACCGACCCGACGCCGAGGTGCGCGAAGAAACCTTCGAGCGTCTCGACGTCGCCCATCGCGACGGCCGCGAGATCGCCGGTGCGGCGCCCCGCGACCGTGCGCGGGGCGCTGCGCGCGAGCCCGTCGAAGACCTGCAGGCGCAGCTCGGCCTGGGTGCGGAAGGCGAACGCGTGCCCGAACTGGGCGAGCGCCCAGTTCCCCACCGCGGAGCCGAGCACCGCGAGGACGATCACGGCCGCGGCCGGGACCAGCCCGTCGGCCGGCGTGCCGGTGGCGGCCGCGGCGACCAGCCAGCCGCCGGCCGCGGCGGCGACGATCGCGAACCCCTGCTCGGCGACGGCGCGACGAGCGCGGCGAGCAGGGCGGGCCGCCCGGCGCGCACCCGGCGCACGACCGCCAGCAGCGGGCCGTACGGGCGGCGGGCGCGCGCGGCGCGGGCGGCGTCCCGGTCGGTCGAGGCAAGAGCTGTCGTGCTCATCGGGTCGTCTCCATCGTGAGGCCGGGTCCGGCGGCGTCGTCGGAGGGGGCGGAGTCGGTCTGGGCGGCGACCAGCCGGGCGTAGGTGCCGCCGGCGGCGAGCAGCGTGTCGTGGTCGCCGGTCTCGACGACCCGGCCGCCGTCGAGGACGACGATCCGGTCGGCGTGGCGCACGGTGGAGAGCCGGTGGGCGATGACGAGCGTGGTCCGGCCGGCCGTGACGCGGTCCAGCGCGGCCTGGATGCCGGCCTCGGTGGCCGCGTCGACGCTGGCCGTGGCCTCGTCGAGCACGAGGATCGGGGCGTCGGCCAGCACCGCGCGGGCGATCGCCAGCCGCTGGCGCTGCCCGCCGGACAGGCCGGTGCCGCGTTCGCCGAGCACGGTGCCGTCACCGTCGGGCAGCGCGAGCACGGTCTCGTGCAGCCCGGCGACGCGGGCGGCCGACTCGATCTGCGCGGCGGTGGCGTCCGGCCGGGCCAGCAGGAGGTTGTCCCGCACGGTGCCGCCGAAGAGGTAGGTGTCCTGCGCGACCAGGGCGATCATCGACCGCAGCTGCTCGACCGGGAGGTCGGCCACGTCCCGCCCGCCGATGCGGACGGTTCCGGCCTGCGGGTCGACGAACCGCAGCAGCAGCGCGACCAGCGTGGTCTTGCCGGCCCCGGACGGGCCGACGACCGCGACCGTCGAGCCCGCCGGCACCTCGAACGTGACGTCCCGCAGCACCTCCCGCCGTCCCGGCCGATCGGCCCCGTCGGTCCGGTAGCCGAACCCGACCGCGTCGAAGGTGACGGCCGGGGACAGGCCGGGGACGGGCCGGGCGTGCGGCCTCGGGGGTGCCGGCGGCTCCGCGTTCAGCAGTGCCTGGATGCGTCCTGCCGCGTCGGCGGCCGCGTAGCTGGCGTGGAAGGCACCCGCCAGCACGCCGAACGGGCGCAGCGCCTCCCGGGTGAGGAACAGCGCCAGGAACATCGTGGCGACCGACAGCCGCCCGCGGCGACCTGGAACCCGGCCACCACCGCCGCGGCGGCCAGCCCGCCGGTGATCGCGAGCGCGTAGACGGCGCCCGGCACCAGCGCGACGGCCATCTCCCGGTTCCACCGCCGGATCAGCCGGTCCGAGGTGCGCGCCAGCTCGTCGCGGCGCCGGCCGGTGGCGCCGAACGTCTTGAGCGTCACCATCCCCTGCAGCGTGTCGAGGAACTCCGCACCCAGCCCGAGGTACGCCGTCATCCGCTCCCCCGCCCGGGCCTTCAGCGGCCTGCTCCACAGCGGCGGCAGCACCAGCGCGGCCAGCGCGAACACCGCGACCAGCAGCGCGAGCCGGCCGTCCTGGGCGGCGAGCAGCGCCACCACCGCCACCGGCGCGACGAGCCCGGCGGCCAGCGCCGGCAGGTACGAGCCGTAGTAGCCCTCCAGCGACTCGACCCCGTCCACCAGGGCCTCGCGCAGCTCGCCGGTGCGCGCCCCCGCCGTGTACGCCGGCCCCAGCCGGCCCAGCTGGGCGAACGCCCGTGCCCGCAGCACCTCGGTGGTGCGGGCCCCGGTCGCCTGCGCCACGACGCCGCTCACCCACAGCAGCAGCGCCCGGACGGCCACCACACCGGCCAGCCACGCCAGCGTGCCGAGCTGCTCGGGCACGCCGCGGCCGGCGAGCAGACCGGCGAGCACGGCCGCCATGAGGAAGCCCTGCGCCAGGTGACACGCCAGCACGCCCAGCCGCAGCGCGGTCCCGAGCACGATCCACCGCCGCACCCCGGTCGCGACCGCGAGCACCGGGCTGCGCCGGATCCTCGCGGTGCGGCCGACAACTGATGTTCGCATGTCCGCGACCATATGACTGACAGTCAGTCAAATCAAGAGTGACTGTTGGTCAGTCATGTCGGGTCGGCGTTACGCTCGACCCGTGCCCCGAACGGACCCCACCACCACCACGCAGCCCCGGGACGAGCCTGCGGGCCGCAGCGGACGGCGGCGGACGAAACCGGCCGCCGAACGCCGGCGAGAGCTCATGGACGCCGGGCTGGAGGTGTTCCTGGACAGGGGTGTCGCGGCGGCGACGCTCGACCAGATCACCGAGCGGGCCGGCGTCGCGAAGGGCACGTTCTACCTGCACTTCGACTCGAAGGAACGGCTGCTCGCGGCACTGCAGGTCGACTTCGAGACGGCGCTCGTCGACCGCATCGACGGCGCGTCGCGAGCGCCGCCGCGGACGGGGCGCCGTGGCCGGCCCGGCTGGACGGCTGGGTGTCCGCGGCGCTGGCCGACTTCCCCGCCGACCAGGCGATGCACGACGTGCTGTTCCACCATCCGGTGCTCGCGGACCACTCCGCGCGGGAGAGCGGGCCCGCCGCCCGCCCGCGACCTCGTCGACAGCCTCGCCGGACTCATCGGCGACGGCATCGCGGCGGGCGAGTTCCGCACCTCCGACGCCACGCTGACCGCGATGCTGCTGTGCAGCGCCCTGCACCGGGCGTTCGACCGGATCTGGCACCGCGACGAGGCCCTCGACCTCGACCGCCTCACCCGGGCCGTGCGCGAGCTGTTCCACCGGGCACTGGGCCTCGACGACCTGTAGCCGCGCGACTCGCGCACACGAATCCGGCGACTCGCGGGAAGGGCGCAGCCCGCACCCGCGAGTCGCCGGAAAAGGGTGCGCGAGTCGCGCTCAGCCGCTCGCGTGGTGCGGCGTCCGGTGTCCGGCGGGCGCGGCCGACGGCCTGGCTGACCGGCAGCCCGAGGCGTTCGCGCAGGGTGTCGGGCGGCCCGACCTCGGCCCGGTCGATCGCCGCGGCCGCCTGCGCCTTCCGGCCGGTCGCCCGGCCGACGACCGTGGTGCCGGTGCGCCGGTCGCCGTCGCGCACGGCCACGGTGACGGTCGGCGCGAGGGACCGGAGCTCGTCGAGCTCGCCCGGCAGCCGGGTCGAGCCCGCCGCACCGCCGGCCCACGGCGTCGAGAACCCGAACGCGAGCACGGCGCCGAGGTCGTTGTCGTCGGTCGCGCTCACCACCCGTTCCGGCAGCGACGGGATCTCCGTGACACCCGAGGCGTGCTCGACCACACGCGGGAACCCCGGACCGCCACCGCCCGCCTGCCGGAGAGGGTCACGGCACCGCACCGCCTCAGGCCGACGGCAGCAGCAGCTTGCTGCTGCGCCGCCACGCCCAGACGACGACCAGCGCGGCCAGGATGGTCAGCGGCCAGCCCATGGCGATGCGGGCGATGCCCAGCCAGCCGGTCTCCTCGCTCACGTAGAGCCACTGCTGCACGCCGAACCGGGCACCGGACACCGCCGCCGTGGCGAGGGTGGCGACGTCGTGGGCGCGCACCACGCGGCGGTCGGCCAGCCAGTCGTGGGTGTTGCCGTGCACGAGGTTCCACACGACGCCGCTGAGCGGCCGGCGGGCCAGCACCGAGCCGAGCGCGACGACGAACGCCGCCAGGTACATCCAGATGCCGACGACGAAGAAGTCCCGCGCCGACCCGGTCAGGGCGACGATGCCGACGGCGAGGGCGAGCCCGAGCAGCCCGCCGGCCGCCAGGCTGAACCGCTCCCCGCGCAGGAGCCGGTAGCCGGTGATGGCCAGCCCGACGGCCGCCGACACGATGATCGTCGAGGTCAGGGACAGGAACGCGTTCGCCGCCACGAACACGACGACGGGGACGGCGGAGTAGACGAACCCCATGGGGCCGCCCATCTGTTCGAGCAGCGTCGGCTGCGGTCCGGGGGCGGATGCCGGGCCGTCCGGCTCCTCCCCGGCCGGGTCGCGGTGGGGCTCGGTCGCGGTCATGTGTCCTCCTGGGTCGCGTGGTGTGCGCCCCCCAGGAAAGGCCGTGCCGTCGCGGCACACTCAAGCCGCTGCGGTCCCCACCACGTGGGTTGACCCTGCCGCGACGGCACGGTGTTCCCTGACGCCGCAGGTGCTGCGCACGCCCGACGCCCGCCGCACCCTGTGAGAGAAACGGCGTACCGACCGCCGAACCCGACACCCGAGCCCGGAAGGGGCCGTTCCATGCGTTCACCTGATCCCGGTCACGAACGCGAGGCGCCGCCCCTGGCGACCGCGGGCCCCGCGGCGCAGCCCGGCCCGGCCCCGCTCGACACCGCCCGACCGTTCGGCGCTCACCTGCGGATGAGCTGGTGGAAGCCGCTCGTCCTCGTCGTGTCGGTGCCGCTCGTCCTCGTGGTCCTCCAGGTGCTGGCCTACCAGCTCGTCGGCATCATCGAGGGCGGCGACGACCCGCTGTCCCCGGAGCTCACGCCGTTGAAGTCCCTGGCCGTCAACCTGGCCACCGGCGCGACCGGCCTGGTCGCGCTCCTGCTGCTGGTGTGGATGACCCGGGTGCCTGGCGCGCGCTGTTCAGCTCGCGGCGGGCGTTCGACCGGCGACGCCTGGCCCGCTACTCGATCGGCGCAGCGCTGCTGGTGGGCGCCGGAGCGGGAGCGGTGGGCGCCGTCGCACCGGCCTCGACCGGCTGGACGACCTTCGCGGTCAGCGGCATGACGATCGCCTTCCTGACGATCACCCTCCTCACCACGCCCATCCAGGCCGCCGGCGAGGAACTGATCTATCGCAGCGTCATGCTGCCCGCGGCCGCGAGCTGGGTGCGCCCGGTCGGGCCGGCCCTGGCCGTCGGGCTCGTGGTCTCCGCTCTGGGGTTCGCCGCGGTCCACGGCTCGACCGACCCCTGGCTGGCCGGCTACTTCGTCGTCGTCGCCGTCAGCACCGGGCTGATGGCGATCCTCAGCGGCGGCATGGAGGCACCGATCGCGTTCCACGTCGTCAACAACGTCCTCTTCGGCGTGATCAGCAACGTCATGTCCGGTGGGGGGACGACCACCATCGACCGGGCCACCGACACCGGCGACGCGTCCCTGCTGATCCTCGTCGCCGTCAACATCGGCATGGTCGCGCTCGTCGCGACCTGCGAGCGGCGTCGCCGGCGACACACCGGCGAGGTTCCCGCCCACCGACGGCAAGGGCCCCCGTGACGACGTCCGCCGTGGACGGCCGGGAACCTGCGCCTAGGGAAAGGCGACCTCGCGACGAGGCCGGCCAAGGTCTCGGGGTCCCGGGAGTCGGCGATGACGATCGCGTAGCCGTCGCGACCGCTGCGCCCGCGAGCCGGCTTCTTCCCCCGGCCCGACGAGCGGCGTGGTGGCGCGGTCCGCCATGCGCGCCCGGGCACGGCCCAGCGCCACTCGCTCATCAGGGACTTCCACCGACGCGGCCCCACGGCCGGTGACGGGAGCCTGTCGAGGTGGCGAGCACGAGACGCCGCACATCGTCCGCCGGAGCGGGGATCACGTCCGACACCGACCTGCGCGAGCGCCCGGGCCGGGCGACGAGGGCCGGGCGTCCGCCGACGGGGAGGGACCGACCCGCGCGGGGCTTGACCCTGCCGTCGCGGCACGATGTGGGATGGAGCCATGTCCTGGAGCACCCGTGAGCTCGCCGAGCTGGCCGGGACCACCTTGCGGGCGGTGCGGCACTACCACGAGCTCGGCCTGCTTCCCGAGCCGGCGCGGCGCGCCAACGGATACAAGCAGTACGGCGTACGGGACCTCGTGCGGCTGCTGCGGATCACCCGCCTGGTCGGCCTCGGGTTCTCGCTGGCCCAGATCGCCGCCATGGGCGAGGACGAGAACCCGCCCGCGGAGGCACTGCGCGCCATCGACGCCGAGCTGGCCGCCACCATCGAGCGGTTGCACAGGGTGCGGATGGAGCTCGGCCTGATCCTCGGGCAACCACGCGCCCGTCGGACCTGCCGTCCGAGGTCGGGCCTGGCGGTGGACCGGGGTGGCACCTGTCGGATGCCCGACCGCGCGCTCGTCGCCGTCGATGACCAGGTTGATGGGGTCGCATCAGCTGGCGGCCTACGCCGACCTGCTGCGCAGCGTGCCCGCCGACCCGACCGACGCCGAGTTCGACGCCCTGCCCGCCGACGCCGACCCCGCGGCCCGGCAGGACCTGGCCGCGCGGATGCTCCCGCACATCCGCCGGATCCGGGCCCAGCACCCGCTGCCGATGACGCAGGCCACCGGCACCCGTGGCGAGGAGCGGCGGGTCACCGAGACGGCCGCGGCCGCCATGACGGAGTTCTACAACCCGGCGCAACGCGACGTCATCCGCCGGGTGAGCGAGCTGCTGGGGGACGAGTGACCCGGCGGTCGGTCGTCGCCCGGTGCGGGGCAGCTCACCGGGACCGGGCGAAGGCCCGGAACCGCCGCAGCCACCCGGGCACCCGTGCAGGGGCACCGGCCCCAGCGATTTGCGGACAGGAGGTGTCAGGTTTCGGTGTCATCGTGGTGGCGTGTACGAGACCGAACCGGAGACCCGGGAGCTGCAGACCCTCATCGACGCCTCGCTCGGCCGGTCGACCGCGCACCTGCAGTCGATCATCACCGGTGAGCGCAGCCTGACCGCCGAGCAACTGACGCGGGTGCTCACCGGGATGTGTGTCCTCGTGCTGTCCACGGTCACTGCGAAGGGCGAGCCGCGCGCAGCGCCGTCGACGGGCACTTCCTGCACGGTCGTTGGGTGTTCGGAACGGCACGCCGCGCCGCGAAGGCACGGCACCTGAGCGCGCGGCCCGCGGCGAGCGTCGCGCACGTGCGCGGTGAAGAGCTGGGGGTGTTCGTCCACGGCACGGTCGAGGAGCTCGTCTCGGCGGACGGGTCCACCCACCCCGACTGGCCGCCGATCCACGAGTACCTGAGCGGCTTCTACGGCGACTTCTACGGCGACACCGACTGGAACGATGTCGTCTACTACAGACTGCGGCCGATCTGGATGACGGTCTACGCGACCGAGCCGGACCGGCTGCTCGCGCGGGCCTCGTAGCGCCCGCGGCCAGGCGGGGCCCACCCGGGGACAAGTCACAGGACTACCACCTGCTCGTCGTGCGCAGAGCCCAGATGCCCGACGTCGCGCGCCCCGCGCCTGGAACCGTGCGCACGTACGTCCGAGTCAGGGCACAGTGGTTCTGGCGGACCTGGTGGGCCGGCGCACACCCTGGCGACCGCGACCTCGTCGGGGTTGCGGGTGGAGCTCCCCGGCGGCGGGGCGGCCGGGTCAGGGAGCGGCCCCGGGCCGCCCGCCGATCCCCCACCGCGTCGGCGGCACCTCCTGGAGCACCACCCAGGTCTGGTCGCGGATCGCCTCCCCGTACACCTGGACGACGGCGTCGGTGATCCGCTCGATCAGGGCCTTCGTGCTCTCCGGGTCCAGCCGGCCCTCGTACAGCTTCACGTCGATGTAGGGCATGTCGCTCCTGCGGTCGGGGCCGCCACGGCGGCTCGGGTGGGCGGCGCCAGCACCTCGCGCAGCGCCGTGTCGAGGGCCCGGCACAGGTGCTCGACCTGCGCGTCGGTCAGTCCGGGGTGGCAGGGCAGGTTGACGTGCTGGTCGAACCAGAGGCGCTCGGCGACCGGGCACTCGCCGCGGGCGTGCCCGCGGGCGCGCCACTCGGGCAGCAGGTGCTGCGGGAAGTAGCGCAGCTGGATCTCCACGCCGAGGCGGTCGAGCGCGCGGACCACCTCGTCGCGCGCACCCGGCCGCTCGACGAAGAAGGTGTGCAGGTGGTGCGCGTGCCGGACGCCGGTCGGCACCGCGGGGACGCGCACGTCGCCGGCGAACGTGGCGAGCACGGCGTCGAGCCGCGCGGCGATGGCCCGCCGGCGCTCGACGAGCCGGTCCAGCTTGGCCAGCTGCACCAGCCCGACGGCCGCGGCGGCCTCGGACATCGTGGCGTTGGTGCCGGCGCGGCGCAGCCGCGTGACGTCCTGGCGGTAGACGTGCGCGGCGTACTTCATCCACGGCAGCGCCCCGGGCAGGTCCGCGGTCGGGACGAGCGGGGCGAACTCGCCGTCGACGTCGTTGCTGCGCCTGCGGTCGATCCGCTCGGCCCAGTCGGCGCGGTGCACGGTGACCATCCCGCCCTCGCCGAGGGTGGTGATGTTCTTGCTGCCGTGGAAGCTGAAGCAGCCGATGTCGCCGAGCGCACCGGGCCGCCACCCGTCGCGCTCGCGCCGAGGGCGTGCGCGCAGTCCTCCACGAGCACCGCCCCGTGCGCGCGGGCGATCCGGCGGATCCGCTCCATGTCGGCGGGGTGGCCGCCGTAGTGCACGAGCACGACCGCCCTGGTCCGGTCGGTGATCATCGCCTCCAGGACGTCCGGGTCGATCGCGAGGGAGTCGGGGTCGACGTCGCAGAACCGGACCCGCACCGGGTGCTCCAGGAGCGGCTGGACGGTGGCCTGGTAGGTCTGCGGTGTCGCGATCACCTCGTCGCCCTCGCGCAGGTCCAGCAGGTCGATGGCCAGCTGCAGCGCCACGGTGCCGCTGGTCACGGTGAGTGCGTGCGGCACGCCGACGTGCTCGGCGAACCGCCGCTCGAACGTCTCCCGGCTGCTGCCCGCCGAGAGCGGCCCGCTGGAGCGGACCAGCTCGGTCAGCGCGTCGATCTCGGCCTCCCCGAGCACGCTGCCCCGGCACGCCGCCGGGACGGCCCAGACCCGCTCCATCAGGCGCCTGCCAGGCGCGCCCGCAGCGCGTTCTTGTCCACCTTGCCGACGGCCGTCAGCGGGAACTCCTCGATCGCCTCGACCTGGTCGGGGTGCTTGTAGGCGGCGACGCCGCGCTCCCGCAGGAACGCCGCGAGGTCGCGGCGCGTCGGCGCCGCGCCGCCGGGCCGGGCGACGACGAAGGCCACCGAGCGCTCGCCCCACTCCGGGTCGGGCGCGCCGACCAGCGCCGCGCCGGTGACGGCGGGGTGGGCCAGCAGATGGCCCTCCACCTCGGTGGCGGCGATCTTCTCCCCGCCGCGGTTGATCTGGTCCTTGGCCCGTCCGACGACGACGAGGTGCCCGGTCGGGAGCTCCCGCACCAGGTCACCCGTGCGGTACCAGCCGTCGGCGGTGAAGGCGCGGGTGTTGTGCTCGGCGGCGCGGTAGTAGCCGCGCAGCGTGTAGGGGCCGCGAGTGAGCAGCTCGCCGGGCTCGCCCGGCGGCACGGGACGGTCCTCGCCGTCGACGACGCGCACCTCGTCGTCGGGCGAGATCGGCCGGCCCTGCGTGGTGTGGCGCAGCTCGTCGGGGTCGTCGAGGCGGGTGAGGCAGAGCAGTCCCTCGGCCATGCCGAACACCTGCTGCAGCCGGGCACCGAGCGCCGGCTCGACGCGCCGGGCGACGTCGTCGGCGAGCCGGGCGCTGCCGATCTGCACGACCTGCAGGCTGGACAGGTCGTGCGCGCCGGTGGCGGCCTCGTCCATCCAGTACGGCGCGAGCGGCGGGTTGAGCGCCGTGATCGTCACCTTCTCCCGCTCGACCAGCGGGAGGGCGGTGCCGGGGTCGGGGCTCGGCGCGACCACGACCCGGCCGCCCACGGCCAGCGCGCCGAGCACGCCGGGGCAGGACATCGTGAAGTTGAACGCGATCGGCAGCACCGCGAGGTAGACGCTGTCGGGGCCCATCCCGCAGATCTCGGCCGCGGCGGTGGCGTTGTAGGTGTAGTCGTCGTGCGTGCGCGGGATGAGCTTGGGCGCGCCGGTGGTGCCGCCGGACAGCAGCAGCACCGCGGTGTCGCCCGCGTCCGGCTCGTCGTCGAGGGCGAGCGGGGGGCCGGCCGCGACGTCGGCCAGCGCGAGCTGCCCCGCTGACGGCTCCCCGGCGACGACCAGGTGCGCCACCGTGGGCACCTCGGCGCGGACCGCGTCGGCGAGCGGCCGGTGGTCGAACCGCGCGTGCCGGTCGGGCAGGACGTAGGCGACCGCCTCGCTCGTGCGGGCGAGGTGGGTGATCTCACTCGCCCGGTGGCCGGGCTGCGCGTGCACCGGGACCACGCCCATCCGGGTCAGCGCGAACCAGAGCACCAGGAAGTCCGCCGTGTTCGGCAGCTGCACGACCACCCGGTCGCCGCGGCGCAGGCCCAGGCGGGAGAGCCCGCCCGCCATCCGGTCCGCGGCCGCGTCGAGCTGGGCATACGTCAGCCGCGTGGGTCCGTCGACGACCGCCTCGCGGCTCCCCCACTCGGCCGCCCAGCGCCGCAGCTGCCGGCCGAAGGTCTCCCCTCGCCAGTGGCCCCGGCTCCGGTACCGCGCGGCGTCCGCGGCCGGCCATACCGGTCGCTCCGCGACGACGTCGACGTGATCACTCACCGTCACTCCTCATCCGCTCATCACTCGAAGGGTGGATCGAATGTCCGGACCTGTGCTTCGATCACCCAAACGAACACGACAACGGTTTTCAAGTGGGAGTTGCGATCGATGCGTCAGGACCTCGCCGAGCCGCCCCCCGACCAGGCGCCCGACCTGCCCGACGTCCATGCGGCCGTGGCCCACGCACTCGGCATGGACGCCGCGGAGGTGGCCTCCGACGACGACCTGTTCGAGCTGGGGATCGACTCCCTGACGGTCATCCGCCTGGCCGGGCAGTGGCGGCGGGCCGGGTTCGCGGTCACGTTCGAGGAGCTGGCCGAGCACCCGACGCCCGGCGAGTGGTCGGACCTGCTCGCCCGCCAGGTCGCCGACACGGACCCGGCGCCGGCGCCGCCGGACGACGCCGACGACGCCGACGACTCCGGCGTGGCCGAGTTCGCGCTCGCGCCGATGCAGTACGCGTACTGGGCGGGCCGCCAGGACGGGCAGCCGTTCGGCGGTGTCGGCTCGCACTTCTACCTGGAGTTCGACGGCCGGGCCGTCGACCCCGAGCGGCTGCAGGCCGGGTACGCGCGGGTGGTCGCGCGGCACGCGATGCTGCGCGTGCGGGTCACCCCGGACGGCCGGGCGCGGATCGGCGAGCACGCCGCGCCGCGGGTGGTCGTGCACGACCTGCGCGGGCTCGGTGCCGCCGAGCGCGCGACGCGGCTGGAGGAGCTGCGGGAGGTGGGCAGCCACCGCCGGTTCGACGTGGAGGCGGGCGAGGTCTGCGAGGTCGCGCTGTCGCTGCTGCCCGGCGGCGCCACCCGCCTGCACCTCGACCTGGACATGGTGGCCGCCGACGCGCAGAGCCTGTCCGTGCTGCTCGGGGACCTCGCGCGGGCCGTCACCGACCCCGGCGCCGAGCCGCCCCCGCTCGCCTACGACTTCCGCCGCTACCTGGCCGAGCGCGGCGCGGGCGCCGACGGCCGGCGTGAGCGCGACGCCGCCTGGTGGCACGAACGGCTCGCGGACCTGCCGGGGGCGCCCGACCTTCCGCTGCGCCCGGACGCCGGGCGCGCGACGCCGCGGATGCTGCGGCTGCACCACCTGCTCGACGGCGCCACGACCGCCGCCCTCACCGCGGCGGCCCGGCGGCACCGGCTCACCCCGGCCGCGGCGCTCACCGCCGCGTTCGCCGAGGTCGTCGCGGCCTGGAGCACCACCCCCCGCTTCCTGCTGAACCTGCCGCTGTTCGACCGGGAACAGCTGCACGAGGACGTGGACCGGCTCGTCGGGGACTTCACCGGATCGGCGCTGCTCGACGCCGACCTGTCCGCGCACCGCGCGTTCGCCCTCCAGGCCGGCGAGGTGCAGGCGCGGCTGCACGCCGCCGTCGGCCACAGCGCGTTCACCGGGGTGGACGTCATGCGGGAGCTGGCCCGGCGCGCGGGCGCACCGGTGCTCGCGCCCGTCGTGCACACGAGCGCGATCGGGCTCGGCGCGATCGGCGACGACGCCGTGCGGGCGGCGTTCGGCGAGGTGGTCTGGGTCAGCTCGCAGAACCCGCAGGTGTGGCTCGACGCGCAGGTCCGCGAGCAGGGCGACGGGCTGCTGCTCAACTGGGACGCCCGCGCGGACGTGCTGGCCGAGGGCGTACCCGAGCAGATGTTCGCCGCCTACCGCGACCTCGTGCTGCGCCTGGCCACCCGGGAGGAGACCTGGCGGGAGCCGGTGGGCGCGCTGCTGCCGGCGCGTCCGCGGCGGTCCGGCGCCGGGCCAACGCCACCGACCGGCCGCTCCCGCGCCGGGGCCTGCACGAGGCGTTCTTCGCCGCCGCGGGAGAACACCCCGACCGGCCCGCGGTGCTCGGCCCGCAGCCGCTCTCCTACGGCGCGCTCGCCGAGGGCGCGCTGCGGGTGGCCGGGCTGCTCGCCGGCCACGGGGTCCGGCCGGGCGCGACGGTCGCGGTCACCCTCCCGCGCGGGCCGGAGCAGGTGCTCGCCGTGCTCGGGGTGCTCGCCGCGGGCGCACCTACGTGCCCGTCGGCGTCGACCAGCCGCCGGTGCGCCGCGCACGCATCCTCGACCGGTCGGGCGCGCGGGTCGTGCTCACCGACGACGCCCACCTCGCGCTCGCCGGCACCGACACGGTCGTCGCGGTCCCGCTGTCGGCCGCCTCCGCGCCGCTGCCCGCGCCGGTGCTCGTCGACCCGGACGTGCCGGCCTACCTGCTCTTCACGTCCGGCTCGACCGGCGAGCCCAAGGGCGTCGAGGTGCCGCACGCCGCCGCCGTCAACACGATCGCGGCCCTCACCGAGGACTACGGCATCGGCCCCGACGACCGGTCGCTGCTGGTCTCCGCGCTGGACTTCGACCTGTCGGTGTTCGACCTGTTCGCGCCGCTGTCGGTGGGCGGGGCGGTCGTGCCGCTGGACGAGGACGCCCGGCGCGACGCCGCCCGCTGGTGGGAGCTCGTCGACGCGCACCGCGTGACGCTCTGGAACACCGTGCCGGTGCTGCTCGACATGCTCGTCACCGCGGCCGGCGAACGCGCCGAGGCCGGCCCGGCGCCGCTGCGGCTGGCGCTCGTCGGCGGCGACCGGGTAGCGACCGACCTGGCGGGCCGGCTGCACGCGGTCGCGCCCGGCTGCCGGTTCCTCGCGCTCGGCGGGATGACCGAGGCGGCGATCCACTCCACGGTGCTGGAGGTGCCGGCCGGGTCCGTGCCCGACCCCGCGTGGACGTGCGTGCCGTGGGGCGTGCCGCTGCCCAACGTGCGATGCCGGGTGGTCGACGGCCGCGGGCGCGACCGCCCCGACCGCGTGACCGGTGAGCTGTGGGTCGGCGGGGCGGGCCTGGCCCGGGGCTACCGCGGCGACCCGGAGCGCACCGCGGAGCGGTTCGTGCTCGCCGCGGGCGAGCGCTGGTACCGCAGCGGCGACCTCGCCCGCTACCTCCCCGACGGCACGCTGGAGTTCCTCGGCCGGGCCGACCACCAGGTCAAGGTGCGCGGGCACCGGATCGAGCTGGGCGAGGTGGAGGCCGCGCTGGAGGCGCACCCCGACGTGGCCCGCGCCGTCGCCGCCGTCGACGCCGCGGGGGCGGCGCCCCGGCTCGTCGCCGCCGTCGTCCTCCGCGAGGGCGCCGAGCCCGCAGCCGCGCTCGACGCCCTGCCGGGCTGGCAGCGCGAGCGGCTGCCGGCGGCGATGGTGTGCGACCGGCTCGTCCTGCTGGACGCGCTGCCGCTGACCCCGAACGGGAAGCCGGACCGGGCCGCCGTGACGCGGGCCGCGGGCACCGCGGGCGACCAGCGCTCGGAGCCGCCGCGCGGGCCCGTCGAGACGCGGCTCGCCGCCGAGTGGGCCGCGGTGCTGGGTACCGACGGGATCGGGCGGGACGACTCGTTCTTCGCGCTCGGCGGCGACTCGCTGCGCGCCACGGAGCTGCTCGGGCGCCTGCGCGCGGCCGGGCTGCACGGCGGCCGGCTCGGCGCGCTCTTCGGCGCGCCCCGGCTGGCCGACTTCGCCGCCACGCTCGCCCCCGACGCCGAGGCGGCCCCCGAGACCACGGCGGACGTCGTCGCCGACCCCGGCCACCGGCACGAGGCGTTCCCGCTCACCGACGTGCAGGCCGCGTACCAGGTGGGGCGGGACCCGCGCTTCGCCCTCGGCGGCGTCGGCACCTGGCAGTACGCCGAGTTCGACGGGGCGGACGTCGACCTCGACCGGGTGCAGGCGGCCTGGCGGCGGCTCGTGGCGCGGCACGAGATGCTGCGCGCCGTCGTGGACGACGAGGGCCGCCAGCGGATCCTCGCCGACGTCCCGCCGTACGAGATCGCCGTGCACGACGTGACCGGCGAGCCGGCCGAGGTGGCCGTCGCGGCGCTGGCCGGGCTGCGCGACGAGCACTCGCACCGGTTCCTCGACCTCGCCCGCTGGCCGCTGTTCGCGCTGGCCGCGGTGCGGTACCGGCGCGACGGCGCCGTACGCACCCGGCTGGCCGTCGGGATCGACTACATCGTGTTCGACGCCCTGTCGGTGATGACGGTGTTCACCGAGCTGGACCGCCTCTACCGCGACCCGGACGCGCAGCTGCCGCCGGTCGACGTGTCGTTCCGCGACTACCTGCTGCAGGTCCACCCGGACCCGGACGCCGCCGCACGGGCCCGGGACCACTGGACCGCCCGGCTCGCGGAGCTGCCCCGCCCCGCGGCTCCCGCTGCGCACCGACCCGGCCGAGGTGTCGCGCCCCCGCTTCACCCGCCGCAGCGGTTCCTGCCGGCGGACCGGTGGGCGGCGCTGACCCGGCGGGCCCGCGCGGAGGGGCTCACCCCCTCGACGCTGCTGCTCGCCGCCTACGGGGAGGTGCTCGCCGCGTGGAGCGAGGACCCGGCCCTGACCGTGACGCTCACGCTGTTCAACCGCCGCCCGGCGCATCCGCACGTCGACCGGGTGCTCGGCGACTTCACCTCGCTCTCCCCCATCGACCTGCGGCCCGGCGACGGCGGGTGGCTCCCGGCCGCGCGGGAGCTGCAGCAGCGCCTCGGGGCCGACCTCGACCACCGTGACGTGCCGCAGGGCTGGCTCCTGCGGGAGCTGGCGCAGCGCGCGGGCGCGCAGACCGCCGCACCGGTCGTGTTCACCTCCGCGCTGGGGGTGGGCGGCGGGGCGGTGTCGATGGACATGTCCCCCGGCTTCCCCGAGCGCGTGTTCGGGGTGTCGCAGTCGCCGCAGGTGGGCCTGGACAACCAGGTGCTGGAGTCGCGCGGCGGGCTGCAGGTCACCTGGGACGCCGTCGACGAGCTGTTCTGCGACGGCGTGCTCGACGCGCTGTTCGACGCCTACGGGCGGGTGCTCGACCACCTGGCCGCGACCGCCGACGGCGGCGACTGGTCCGCCGCCCTGCCCGACATGCTCCCTGCCGGGCAGCGTGCGGCGCGCGAGCGCGTCAACGCGACCGCGGCGGACCTGCCGTCCGGGCTGCTGCACGCGCCGTTCTTCGCCGGGGCGCGGGCGCGCGCCGAGGCTCCGGCCCTGGTCTGGGAGGACCCGCCCGGGCAGCCGCGCACGATGAGCCACGGCGAGCTGGCCGACCGGGCGCTGCGGCTCGCCGCGGGCCTCGCCGAGCGGGGCGTGCGGCCCGGCGACACCGTCGGGATCACCCTGCCCAAGGGCCCGGACCAGGTGGTCGCGGCGCTCGGGGTGCTCGCCGCCGGAGCGGCGTACGTGCCCGTCGGCGTCGACGCGCCGCCGCGGCGGCGCGAGCAGGTGCACCGCACCGCCGAGGTGCGGACGGTCGTCACGGACGTGGCCGCGGTGTCGGCGGCCCGGCCGCTCGCCACCCCGGTGGCGGTCGGGCCCGACGCACCCGCGTACGTCATCTTCACCTCGGGCTCGACCGGGGCCCCGAAGGGCGTGCAGGTCGCGCACGCCGCGGCCGCGAACACCGTCGCCGACATGACCACGCGGTACGGGATCGATGCCCGCGACCGGGTGCTCGGGGTCTCGGCGCTGGACTTCGACCTGTCCGTCTTCGACGTGTTCGGCCTGCTCGGCGTGGGCGGCGCGGTCGTGCTGCCCGCCGAGGACGAGCGCCGCGACGCCACCCGCTGGTCCGCGCTGGCGGCCGCGCACGGCGTCACGGTGTGGAACAGCGTGCCCGTGCTGCTGGAGATGCTGCTGGTCGCCGGGGCCCCGGAGACGGTGCGGCTGGCGCTCGTCTCCGGCGACTGGGTGCCGCTCGACCTGCCCCGCCGGCTCGCCGCCGCGAACGGCGGGCGCACCCGGCTCGTCGCGCTCGGCGGGGCCACGGAGGCGGCGATCTGGTCCAACGCCCAGGACCTCGACCCGGGCGGCGAGGTCCCCGCGCACTGGACGTCGGTGCCCTACGGCCGCCCGCTGGCGAACCAGTGCTACCGCGTCGCCGGACCGGACGGGCGGGACCGGCCCGACTGGGTGCCCGGCGAGCTGTGGATCGGCGGCCACGGCGTCGCCGACGGCTACCGCGGCGACCCGGACCGGACCGCGGAGAAGTTCGTCGGGCACGCCGGCGGGCGCTGGTACCGCACCGGCGACGTGGGCCGCTACTGGCCCGACGGCACCCTGGAGTTCCTCGGCCGCGCCGACCAGCAGGTCAAGGTCGGCGGGCACCGGCTGGAGCTGGGCGAGGTCGAGGCCGCGCTCGCCGAGCACCCGCAGGTCGAGCGGGCCGCCGTGGTCGCCGTCGGCCCCCGCGAGCGGCGGCGGCTGCACGCCTTCCTCGTGACGGCGACGGGCGCGGCGCCGCCACTCGACGCGTTCCTCGCGCAGCGGCTCGCCCCGCACGCCGTACCCGCCCGCCGGACGGTGCTCGACGCGCTGCCGCTCACGGCGAACGGGAAGGTCGACCGCGCGGCACTCGCCGCGCTCGCCGAGCAGGAGACGCCGGCGGCGGCCGGCCGGGCGCCCGACGGTCCCGTGGAGGCGGCGCTCGCCGCGCTCTGGGCGCAGCTGCTGGAGCTGCCCGCTGCACCGGACCGGGAGGCCGGCTTCTTCGCGCTCGGCGGGTCGAGCCTCACCGCGCTGCGGCTGCTCACGGCGGTGGGCGAGCGCTTCGGCGTGGACGTCACCGTGCGCCGGTTCTTCGCCGACCCCACCGTCGCCGCGCTCGCCGCCGCCGTCACCGCAGAGACCACCCCAGAAGCCATCAGGGCACACGACGAGGAGACCGGAACGCTGTGACGTCCGCGAGTTGATCGACGACCTGTCGGCGTCGGGGATCCGACTGTGGGTCGAGGCCGACCAGCTCCGCTACCGCGGACCCCGCGGGGCGATGACCGACACCCGGCGGGAGACGCTGCGCGCCCACAAGGCGGCGTTGATCGAGCACCTGCGCGACGGCGGCGTGCCACGGGCCCGGCCCGACGCCGCGGCGCGGCACGACCCGTTCCCGCTCACCGACATCCAGGCCGCCTACCTCGTCGGACGGGGCGACGGCTACGCGTGGGGCGGGACCGCCTGCCACGCCTACGTCGAGCTGGCCTACCCGGACGCGGACGGGCCGGTGGACCCGCAGCGGCTCGCCGCGGCCTGGCGCGACCTGGTGACCGCGCACGACGCGCTGCGCACCGTGGTGCACGCCGACGGCTACCAGCAGGTGCTCGCACCCGAGGCGACCGGTGCCCCGGACGCTCCCCCTCACCGACCTGCGCGGCGCCGCGCCCGACGAGGTGGCCGCCGAGCTGGCCCGCGTCCGCGACGCGCTCGACCACCGCACCGGCGACCCGGCGGAGTGGCCGCTGTGCCGGCTGCGGCTGACCCGATGCCCGGACCGCACGGTGGCGCATCTGTCGGTCGACCTGCTCGCGGTGGACTTCACCAGCCTCCAGATGCTGCTCGACGACCTGCACACCCGCTACGCCGACCCGCTCGCCGCGCCGCCGGTCCCCGAGCTGACCTTCCGCGACTACGTCGTCGCGGCCCGCGGGCTCGCCGAGTCCCCGCAGGCCGAGCGCGACCGGGCCTACTGGTGGGCGCGGATCGACGACCTGCCGCCCGCGCCGGAGCTGCCCGTCCGGGAGGCGGCGCAGACCGGCGGCCCGGTCCGGTTCCGGCGCCTGGCCGCGGAGGTCTCGCCCGCGCAGTACACGCGACTGCGCCGCCGCGCCGCGGCCCACGGGCTCACCCCGTCCGCGGTGCTGCTCACCGCGTACGCCGAGGTGGTCGAGCGGTGGAGCCGCCACCCCCGGTTCACGCTCAACGTGCCGACGTTCACCCGGCACCGGGTGCACCCGGACGTCGACCGGCTCGTCGGCGACTTCACCGCCGTCGAGCTGCTGGCGGTCGACCTCACCGCGGCGGCCCCCTTCACCGACCGGGCCCGGGAGATCGGCGGGCGGCTGCTCGAGGACCTCGCCCATCCGCTGTGCACGGGCAGCGAGGTGCTCGGCGAGCTGGCCCGTCGCCGCGGCCGGACGGCCGCGCTCATGCCGATCGTCTTCACCAGCGCGCTCGACTCCGCACCCGCCGTCCTGCCGGTCCCGGGCGCGCCGCGGCCGCAGGTCGTGCACGCCCTCACCCAGACCCCACAGGTCTGGATCGACTGCCAGGTGCTGGAACGGGACGGCGGGCTGGCGGTGAGCTGGGACTGCGCGAGGGCGTGTTCCCCGACGGCCTGCTCGACGACGCGTTCGGCGTGTTCGCCGGCCTGCTCGACCGGCTGCTCGACGCCGACGACGACACCGCGGCGACGGCGTGGGCGAGCACCGACCCGGTCCCGCTGCCGCCGGCACAGGCCGCGCGGCGCGCCGAGATCGACGACACCGCCGCCCCGGTCCCGCCGGGTCTGCTGCACGAGCCCGTCCTGGCGACCGCGGCCGCCCGGCCCGGCGAGATCGCGGTGATCGACGCGGCCGGCCCGACGACGTACGGCGACCTGGCGGCGCGGGCCCACGCCGTCGCCGCCGAGCTGCGCTCCCGCGGTGCCGGCCCCGGCGACCTCGTCGCCGTCGTCATGGACAAGGGCGTCGAGCAGGTGACGGGCGTGCTCGGCGTGCTGCTCGCCGGGGCCGCCTACCTGCCCGTCGAGACGAACCAGCCGCCCGCCCGGCGCAACACGATCCTCGCCGACGCCGGCGTCCGGCACGCCCTCACCCAGTCCTGGCTGGCGGACGCGCTGGGCGAGTGGCCCGCCGACATCGGGCTGCTCGCCGTCGACACGCTGCCGCCGGCGACGGCGGGGAGCGCCGGCGGCACCGCCGTGGACCCGGGCGAGCTGGCCTACGTCATCTACACCTCGGGCTCCACCGGCACCCCGAAGGGCGTGATGATCAGTCATCAGGCCGCCCTCAACACCGTCGCCGACATCAACACCCGGTTCGGCGTCGGCCCGGACGACCGGGTGCTCGGGCTCGCCGCGCTCGGTTTCGACCTGTCGGTCTACGACGTGTTCGGCGCCCTCGCGGCGGGCGCCACGCTGGTGCTGCCCGACCCCGCGCGGCGCGGCGACCCCTCGCACTGGGCGGAGCTGGTCGGCGCCCACGGCGTCACCGTCTGGAACTCGGTGCCCGGGCAGCTGCAGATGCTGCACGACCACCTGCCACCCGGCGGTGGGAGCGAGCTCGGCTCGCTGCGGCTGGCGATGCTCTCCGGTGACTGGATCCCGGTGACGCTGCCCGACCAGGTCCGTGCGCTCGTGCCCGGGCTCGAGGTGATCAGCCTCGGCGGCGCGACGGAGGGCGCGATCTGGTCGATCCACTACCCCGTCGGCGGGGTCGACCCGGCGTGGCCGAGCATCCCCTACGGGTGGCCGCTCACCAACCAGACGCTGCGGGTGCTCGACCACCGGCTGCGCCCGCGCCCGGACTGGGTGGTCGGTGAGCTGTACATCGGTGGCACCGGCGTCGCGCTCGGCTACCGCGGCGACCCGGACCGCACGGCGGAGCGCTTCGGCGTGCACCCGGAGACCGGCGAGCGGATCTACCGCACCGGCGACCTGGGCCGGCACCTCGGCGGCGACCGCGGTGGCGTGATCGAGTTCCTGGGCCGCGAGGACACCCAGGTGAAGATCCGCGGCTACCGCATCGAGCTGGCCGAGGTCGAGGCTGCCCTGCACTCCCACCCGGCCGTCGCGACGGGTGCGGTCCTGGTCGACAGCGACACCTTCTCGGGACACCGGCTCGCCGCGTTCGTGCAGCCGGCCCGGGTCGACGCGGTGCCCGCCGACCCGGCCCTCGCCGCGGCGGCGGCCGCCGCGCTGGACCCGCTCCCCGCCGACCGGGCCGGCCGACTCGCCGGGTTCGTCACGGCGATGGACGAGGTCGCGCTGCTCGCGATGGCCGGCGCGCTGCACGACGCCGGCCTGCCCGCCGGGCGCACGGCCGAGGAGGTGTGCTCGGCGCTCGGCGCCCCGCCGCGCCACCACCGCCTGGTGCGCCGCTGGCTGCGGGCCCTCGTCCGGGCGGGCCGGTTGACGGTTGGTGCGGACGGTCGCCACACCGCCGTCGTCCCCCCGGAGCCCGGCCAGGTCGAGCGGATGTGGGCCGACCTCGCGGCCGCGGAGCGCGAGCTCGGCTGGAGCGCCGACCTGCTCGACCACCTGCGCACCTGCACCGAGCAGCTGCCCGGGCTGCTCGACGGTTCCGTCCCGGTGGCCGGCCTGCTGTTCCCCGGCGCCCCGGCCGACGCCGTGCGGGCGGCCTACCGCGACAATCTCGTCGTCCGCGGGCTCAACCGCGCTGCCGCGGCAGCCGTCGCGACGCTGGCCCGCTCGTCGCCGCATCGGCCGATGCGCGTGCTGGAGATCGCCGGCGGCGTGGGTGGGGCCACCGCCGAGCTGGTGCCGGCACTCGCCGGGCTGGACGTCGAGTACCTGTTCACCGACCCGTCGATGTTCTTCGTCACCGAGGCCCGCGAACGGTTCGCCGACCACCGATGGGTCCGCTACGCCCGCTTCGACCCGCTCACGGACCCGCGATCGCAGGGGCTGTTCCCGCACAGTGCCGACGTCGTCGTCGCCGGCAACGCCCTGCACCGCTACACCGACCTGCCGCTCGTCCTGCGCCGGATCTCCGAGCTGCTCACGTCCGACGGCCGGCTCGTCGTCGTCGAGCAGGTCCGCGACGACAACCCGGCGCTGATGGTCTCGACGGAGTTCATGGAAGCGCTCGCGGGTGACCCGGTCGACGACCGCCGTGACACGGACGTCGCGTTTCCCGACGTGGACGGCTGGACGCGGCTCGCCACCGACGCCGGCGGCGCGCGTGAGCTCGTGCTGCCGGCCGACGGCGACCCGCTCGCGGTACTGGGCCAGCGGCTGCTGGTCACCCGGTTCAAGGCCGACCGCGCGCGGCTGCAGACGGGCGAGCTCATCCGGCACATGGCCCAGCGGCTGCCCGAGTACATGGTCCCCGCGCACTGGCAGGTGCTCGACGGGCTGCCGCTCTCCTCCAACGGCAAGGTCGACCGGGTGGCGCTGCAGCGGCTGCTCCCCTCGGAGTCCGAGGCCGGCCCGGCGGATCCGGCCGGCTCGGCCGCGCCCCGCGACGAGCGTGAGCACGAGCTGGCCGCGCTCTGGGCCGAGCTGCTGGGCCTCGAGCGCGTCGGCCGTGACGACGACTTCTTCGCGCTCGGTGGCGACTCGCTGCTCGTCGCCCGGCTGGTCGGGCGGCTCCGCGAGAGCGTGCCGGCGCTGGTCGAGCTGGAGTGGGACGTCGTGCTGCGGCACCTGCTGCACCGCCCGACCGTCGCCGGTCTCGCCTCGTACCTGCGTGGGCTGGACGAGGCTCCCGCGGACGCGCCCGCGACGGCGGCGCGGCGCAGCCCGGTGGTCGAGCTGAACGGCACCGGCGAGACCGCGACCGTGCTGGTGCACGCCGCGTCGGCACGATCATGCCGTATCGCGCGCTGATCACCGAGATCCGCCGGCGCGGGTCCGGCCGGACGCGGCTGCTCGGGATCGAGGTGCCGGACCTCGACAGCTTCCTCGACGCCGAACCGGAGGGGCTGATCGACCGGCTGTCCGCCGAGTACGCCGAGGCGCTGCGGCAGACCGGGGTACGGCGGTTCCACGTGGTCGGCTACTGCCTGGGCGGGCTCATCTCCACCGAGGTCGCGCGGGCGCTCACCGAGTCGGGCGCAGACGTCGCCTCCTTCACCGCGGTGAGCAGTCACGCCCCCGACTTCCGCCTGGAGGACGAGCTGGTCTCGGAGTACTCGTTCGCGGTGATGATGGGGATCGACGCCGCCGGGCTGGGCTTCCCCGCCGACTCCGGCCGGTTCGTGGCGGCGGCGCAGGTGGTGCTCGCCAACAGCCCCGGCGTCATGGTCGACGGCGCCTTCGCGGCGCTCACCGACGAGTACGCCGACGTGGGCGAGTACTTCCGGCGGCTCGCGCAGGTGCCGCGCCTGCAGCGCCTCAGCCGGATGTGCGACGCCATGCCGCCGTCCGTCGGCAGCTTCACCCCCGAGCAGCTGATGCGGATGTTCCGCACGTTCCGGCAGAGCGTCTTCGCGCTGACCCGCTACCACCCCGAGCCGTACGCCGGCGACATCTCCTTCCTCCGGCACGCGGGTCCGTACCCGTTCCCGGGCAGCAAGGACACGGTCACCGAGTACTGGCAGGACCTCTGCCTCGGTGACCTCACCGTGACCGACATCGCCGGTGACCACTTCACCTGTCTCGCCGACGATCACATCCCGGGTGTGCTGCGCGGCCTCGTCGAGATCACCGACGGCGAGGTGCTGGCATGATCGGCGTACTCGGCGCCACCGGCCGGGTCGGCTCGGCCGCGACCGAAGCGCTGGCCGCCGCGGGGCACGAGCTGCTGCTCGGCGCGCGCCAGGCCGGACCCCTCCGTGCCCTGTCCGACCGGGTCGCGCGACCGCTCACCCGGTCGACCTCGACGACGACGACGCACTCGACGCCTTCGCCGCCAGGTGCCGGCTCGTGCTGCACTGCGCGGCCCCGGCGTTCGCGATCGGCGACCGGGTCGCGCGGGCCGCGGCCCGCGCGGGCACGGACTACGTGGACGTCTCCGGGGACGCGGAGCTGCACGAGCAGCTGGGCGTCCCCCCGCGCCGCGCGTCGGCGTGCTCGGGGCCGGGGTGATCCCCGGCCTGTCGGCGCTGCTGCCCCGCTGGCTCGCCGGCCGGATCGGCGGGATCGCCCGGCTGACCGGCTACGCGGGCGGCGTCGAGCCCTGCTCGCCCGGTGTCGCCGACGACATCCTGCTGTCGGTGGACACGGGCGGACCGCAGGGTGCCGGCTACGGAGAAGCGCTCGCGGCCTGGCGAGGCGGGCGGCGGGTGCGACGGGTGCTGCGCGCCGAGGAGGACACGACCGCGCCGCTGTTCCCCGGGCGGGTCGCGCTGCAGCCGTTCCTCACCGCCGAGTCGGAGCGGCTGGCACGCACCCTCGGTATCGAGACGCTCGAATGGTTCAACGTGCACCCCGGGTTCCACGTGCGGGAGACGCTGCGCCAGCTGCGGTCCCTCGATCCCGACCGAGCGACCAGGAAGCTCGTCGAGTCCGCCGAGCTCGACCTCGCCGGGCGCGTCCCCTACCACCTCATGGTGTTCCAGGCCGAGGGGCACGACCGGACGCGGCACACGCTGGTCGTCCGCAGCCCCGACAGCTACGCGCTCAGCGGTGAGGTGGCCGCGGTCACGGCGGCCGCGGTGCTCGCCGGGCGGATCCCGCCCGGCGTCCACTACGCGTGCGACGTCCTCGACCCGGACGCGCTGCTCGCCGGGATCAAGCACGCCACGCGGGTCGAGCTGCTCGACCACGACGGCAGCCTGGTCGAGGAGGGCGCGCTGTGAGCGGTGCACCGCGCCGCTGGCGGGTGGTGGTCGCGGGCACCAACTTCGGGCGCGTCCACGCGGCGGGCGTGCTCGCGCACCCGGAGGAGCTCGAGCTGGTCGCGATCCTGTCGCGGGGCAGCGCGGCCTCGCGCCGGTACGCGGCGGAGCTGGGTGTGCCGCACTGCACGGACCTCGACGAGCTGCCGCCGGACGTCGACGCCGCGTGCGTCGCGGTGGGCTCGGCGGTGTCCGGCGGACGGGGCGCGGAGCTGGCGTGCGCGCTGCTGGAGCGCGGGATAGCGGTGCTCGCCGAGCACCCGATGCACGCCGACGAGCTGTCGGCGTGCCTGCGCGCGGCCCGCCGGGCGGGCACCGGGTTCCGGATCTCCACGCACTACCCGCACGTCGCGCCGGTGCGCCGGTTCCTGGCGGCGGCGCAGCGGCTGCGGGAGCGCGCGACCCCGGTCTTCGTCGACGCGGCCACGCCCGTGCACGTGCTGCACCCCTTCGTCGACGTCCTCGGGCGGGCGCTCGGCGGGCTGCGGCCGTGGGCGTTCGCCGACCCGGCCCCGTTCCCGGAGGACCTCGCCCAGCTGGCCCGGACCCGCTGCGCGCGCTCTACGGGGTGGTCGCGGGCGTGCCGGTCACCCTGCGCGTGCAGAACCAGCTGCACCCCGCCGACCGCGACAACCACGCCCTGTTCTGGCACCGCATCGCGATCGGCACCGACGCGGGGTGCTGACGCTCGCCGACACCCACGGGCCGGTGCTGTGGAGCCCGCGCTTCCACGCCGGGCGCGACGACCGCCGCCTGGTGCTCGACGGGCCCGGCACCGAGCAGCTCGACCTGCCCAGCACGGCCGCGCTCGGCCCGGCCGGGACCACCCCGTTCCGCCGGGTCGTGACGCAGCTGTGGCCGGACGCGGTCGCGCACGCCCTGCGCGGGCTCCGGGAGGCCGTGGAGTCGGGCGCCGACCCGCTGAAGGACGGGCAGTTCGACCTGACGGTCGCGCGCATGTGGGCGGATCTGGCCCGGCGGCTCGGCCCGCCGGAGAGCGTCCGCCCGGCGGCGCCGCGCCCGCTGCCCCCGGAGGCACTGGCGCCGCCGGAGCCCGCCGCTCCCCCGGAACCGGCACCGGAGCCGGCCCGGGGGCGTTCGCGGCACGGGTACGGGCCGACCGCCGAGTTCTTCGAGCTGGCCGCGGCCCGGCACACCGCACGCAGCGCGCCCGCGGTCGCCGCCGCGCTCGCCGGCCTCGACACCGGCGCCGGGCCGGTGGTGGAGATCGGGGCCGGCACCGGGCTGGTGACGGCGGCGCTCGCGGCGGCCCTGCCGGGCGCGGCGATCCTCGCGGCCGAGCCGTCGACACCCCTGCGGGCCGTGCTCACGAGCCGCGTCGTGCGCGATCCCGACCTGCGCTCCCGCGTGACGGTCGTGCCCGACGCGGCCCAGGATCTGGCGCTGCCCGACCGCATCTCCGCGGCCGTGCTGTGCGGCGTGCTCGGGCACCTCGACGAGGCGGAGCGGCGGGCGCTGCTGGTCCGGCTGGCCGCGCGGCTCGCGCCCGGGGCGCCGCTGGTGGTGGAGCTGATGGGGTTCGACGAGGCCGTCGCGCTGCCGCGCACCCGGCTGGCCACGGCCGAGCTGGGCCGGCAGCGCTACGAGTGGTGGTTCGCCGCCGAGCCGGCCGAGCGGGACGAGGGCGGGGAGGCCGGCGCGATGCGGCTGCGCTCGACCTGGCGGGTGCGGGGCGGCGACGGGGCCGGGCGCGAGATCGGCGAGGAGTACCGGTGGGTCGCGTTCGGGCTGGAGCAGGTAGCGGCGGAGTCCGGTCTCGCGCTGCGCCGGGTCCCCGTTCCCGGCGGGGACTCGGCGCCGTTGGGGGTGTTCACCCGCAATAAGTGACGCTCACCATGTGACGCGCATTTCCTCCACGCCGAACGTGGCGGACTCGTGCTTGAGCTCCACGTCGCCGAGCGCGCCGTCCAGCCGCAGCTCCGGAATGCGCGCGAACAGGCGGAGAGCGCCACCTCGATCTCCGTACGGGCGAGGGTGGCGCCGAAACAGGAATGGCCGCCGTGGCCGAATGCCACGTGCGGCGGGCCGTTGCGGTCGAGATCGACGCGGCCCGGGTCGGGGTAGACCTCGGGGTCGTGGTTGGCGGCGCCCAGCAGGCCGATCACGCCCTCCCCGGCGGGCAGCGTCCGGCCCGACAGCGTCAGGTCGCGGGTGGTGACCCGCAGGCCCAGCGAGTCGCCGACCGACAGCACCCGCAGCAGCTCGTCGACGGCGGCCGGCCAGCGGTCCGGGCGGCGGTCCAGCTCGGCGCGCAGCTCCGGGTGCTCCAGCAGGTACAGCGTGCCCAGCGCGATCATGCTGGTGGTGGTCTCGCGCCCGGCGATGATCGTCATCGCGACGGCCGAGACGAGCTCGTCCTCGGTGACGTCGCCCGCCCCGAGGTGCTCGGTGGCCAGCCGGCTCAGCAGGTCGTCCCCGGGGGCCGCGGCCTTCTCCCGCACCAGCCGCCGCAGCAGCGCGAACAGCTCGCCCAGAGCGGCCCCGACCTGCGCGGCCGTGCTCGACCGGCCCCCCGAGACCCGGGTGACGTCGCGGAAGAACTCGACGTCGTCGGTGGGCACGCCGAGCAGGGCGCACACGACCGTGGTGGTGACCGCGTTCGCGTACCCCCCGACCAGGTCGACGGGACGCGGGCCGGCCGCCAGCCCGTCGAGCAGCCCGGCCACCAGCTCCTCGATGCGCGGGCGCAGGGCCTGCACGCGCCGCGGCGTGAACTCGGCGACGAACAGCCGCCGGAACCGGGTGTGCCGCGGCGGGTCGGTGCGGATGAACGGGCGGGTGCGGGCCCCGGCCTCCTGCTCACCCACGCCCATGGCGGGGAAGGCGGGGTTGCGGATGTCCGACGACACCGACGGGTCGGCCAGCAGGGCGCGCACGTCGGCGTAGCGGGTGACGAGCCAGGCGTGCTTGCCGGTGGGGAGCCGGACCGGGCACACGGGTTCGGTCGCGCGGATGCCGGCGTACTCCGACGGCGGTCGGAACGGGTCGTCGCGGCGGATCGGGAAATTCCGCGGCGCGGGTTCTGCAGAGGTGCTCATCGAAAGGCAGCCTAAACGTTCCGCCCGGCTCGCACGACAGGAATCGAGATGGCAATTCATGCATGAATTTGATGGATTCCGGACGGCTCTCTAACATCGGCCGGGTGGCATCCCCGGAACAATGGCTGCGGCGTTGGCCGCGGCGGCCCGCGGCGACACTGCAGATCGTCTGCTTCCCGCACGCCGGCGGGAGCGCGAGCGCCTTCCGGGGCTGGACGGCGCACCTGCCGCCCGCGGTCGAGCTCGTCGCGGTGCAGTACCCCGGCCGGGAGGACCGGTTCGGCGAGCCGATGGTCGACGACATGGCGGAGCTGGTCGACGCCGTCGCGGACGCGCTCGCGGCCACCCTCGACCGGCCGCACGTGCTCTTCGGGCACAGCATGGGCTCGGCGGTCGCCTACGAGACGGCCCAGGAGCTGCGCCGCCGCGGGGTCGCCGGCCTGCGCCGGCTCGTCGCGTCCGGCCGGGAGGCGCCCGTGCGCCGCCGCGGTGGCACCGTGCACGCGGGCGACGACGACGTGCTGTGCGCGGAGCTGTCGCGGCTGGGCGGCACCGCCGCCGAGGTGCTCGCCGACTCCGAGCTGCGCCGCGCCGTGCTCGGCTACGTCCGCAACGACTACCGGCTCATCGAGACCTACACCCCGCACCCCGCGCCCCCGCTGGGCTGCCCGGTCACCGTCTTCACCGGGGCCGACGACCCCGAGCTGAGCGCCGCGGACGCCCGGGCGTGGGCCCCGCTCGGCGACGGCACCGCGGACGTCGAGACGTTCCCCGGCGGGCACTTCTACCTGACGGCGCAGCGGGCCCGGGTGGTCGCCGCGCTGCTGCGGCGGCTGGACCCGGCACTGGTCGGCCCGGTCGGCACAACCGTGCCGAGCACGCCGTGAGCGTGGAGAGCGCCTACTCGGCCTCCGCGGAGTTCTACGAGCTGGTCGCCGCCCGGCAGGCGGAGAGCAGCGGGCCCGCGCTGCGGGTGGCGCTCGCCGGGGTCGACCCGGCGGCCGGCCCCGTGCTGGAGATCGGGGCCGGCACCGGCCGGATCACCGAGGTGATCGCCGCCGCGCTGCCGACGGCGGAGATCGTCGCCGCCGAGCCGGCCCCCGAGATGCGCGCGGTGCTGACCAGCCGCGCGTACGCCGACCCCGCACTGCGCGACCGCGTCACGGTCGTCCCGGACAGCGCGCAGGAGATCGCCGCCGCGGGCGGCCCGCCGATCTGCGCGGCCGTGGTCTTCGGCGTCGCCGGGCACCTGGACGAGCCCGAACGGGTCGCGCTGTGGCGGCGCTCGCCGCGCGGCTGCCCGCGGGCGCGCCGATCGCGGTGGAGCTGATGGGCGTCGCCACGCCCCGGGTGATCCCGCCCGTGCGGCTGCTGCGGGAGCGGGTCGCGAGCAGGTCTACGAGTGGTGGAGCGCCGCCGAGCCCTGCGGCGGCGACCTCATGCGCTTCGACACGACGTGGCGGGTCCTCGCCGCCGACAGGGTCGTGCGGGAGATCGCCGAGTCGCACCGCTGGCATACCCTCACCACCGCGCGGCTCGCGGCCGAGTCCGGACTGCGCGCCGAGCGGGTCACCGAGGTGGACGGCCGTCCGACGGCCGAGATCACCGTCCTGCGCGCCCCCGCGGGGGCGGGCGGTGGGGACGGGAGGGAGTGACATGGGCGGGCCGGTGACCGAGACACTGCGGCCGGTGCGGGCGCCGCTGGCGGTGGCCGTCGGGCTGCAGGCGCTGGCGGCGCTCGCGGGCGTCGCGCCGTTCGTGGCGGTCGCCGAGATCGGCCGGCGCCTGTTCGCCGGCCCGGCCGACGCGGGCGTGATCTGGACGTGGGTCGGGATCGGGGCGGGCGCCGCGCTCGTCGCGCTGGCCGCCGCCACCGCGGCGACCACACTGAGCCACCTCGCCGACAACGGGCTCCAGCTCGACCTGCGCCGCCGGTTGGCCGCGCGGCTGGGCGTCGTCGCCCCGGGCTGGTTCTCCGCGCGCAACTCCGGCCAGGTGACGAAGGCGCTGCAGGACGACGTGCACAGCCTGCACCACCTCGTCGCCCACGCCCTCCTGGACGTCACGTCGGTGCTGGTCACACCGGTGGCCGCGCTCTGCTACCTCGCCGTCGTCGACTGGCGGCTCGCGGTCGTCGCGGTGCTCCCGGCGGTGGCGGGCCTGCTGCTCTTCCGCCGCGCCATGCGCGGCTCGGGGCCGCTCATGGCCGAGTACGGGCGCGCCCAGAAGGAGATCACGCCGGGATCGTGGAGTTCGTCGACGGCATCGCGGTGGTGAAGACGTTCGGCGGCGGCCGCCGCGCGCACCGGCGGTTCGTGGAGGCGTGCGACGCCTTCCACGAGTTCTTCCGGGCCTGGTCGCGCCGCACGACGTCGGTGACCACGGCGTCGCAGCTCGCCGCCGGGCCGGTCACGTCGCTGCTCCTGCTGATGGTGGCCGGCACCGCGCTGGTCGTCACCGGTGCGACGGCGCCGGCCGACCTCGTCCCGTTCGCGCTGCTCGGACCGGCGCTCGCCGCACCGATCGCCGCGGTCGGGCCGCGGTTGCAGGCGCTGCGCGGCGGCACCGCGGCCGCCGCGTCGATCGCGGCGCTGCTGCGCGAGCCGGCCCAGCCGCAGCCCGCACACGGGGGTACCCCGCAGGGCGCGGCCGTGTCCCTGCGCGGGGTGCGGTTCGGCTACGAGCCCGACGGGCCGGAGGTGCTGCGCGGCGTGGACCTCGACCTGGCCCCCGGCACGGTGACGGCGCTGGTGGGGCCCTCGGGCGCGGGCAAGTCGACGCTCGCCGCGCTCGTCCCCCGCTTCCACGACGTCACGGACGGCGCGCTGCTCGTCGGCGGGGTGGACGTGCGGGAGCTGGACACCCGCACCCTGTACCGGACCGTCGGGTTCGTCTTCCAGCAGGTCACGCTGCTGCGCGCGACCGTGGCCGAGAACATCGCGCTCGGCCGGCCCGGTGCGGGCCGCGCCGAGATCGAGGCCGCGGCCCGCGCCGCGCAGGTCCACGACCGGATCACCGCGCTCCCCCGCGGCTACGACTCCGTCGTCGGCGAGGACGCACGGCTGTCCGGCGGCGAGGAGCAGCGGGTGTCGATCGCGCGCGCCCTGCTCGCCGACACCCCCGTGATCGTGCTCGACGAGGCCACCGCGTTCGCCGACCCCGACTCGGAGGCGGCGATCAGCGACGCCCTGTCGGAGCTGGCCGCCGGGCGCACGGTGCTGGTGATCGCCCACCGGCTGCACACGATCACCGGTGCCGACCGGATCGCGGTGCTGGAGCGGGGCGAGATCGTCGAGCAGGGCACGCATCCGGAGCTGCTGGCGGCCGGCGGCCGCTACGCCCGGATGTGGCGGGCCCAGGACGCACAGCAGGTGGTGGGGCGATGATCGGCACACTCATGCGGGCGCTCGGCCCGGGACACACCGGCGGCCTGCGCCGGCTGCTCGCGCTGCTGGCGCTCGCGGCCGTCCTGCAGGGCGTGGCGTTCGTGGCGCTGGTCCCGCTGCTGCGGGCGGTGCTGGGACCGGACCCGGCCGCGGCGTGGGGCCCGCTCGCGGTGTTCGCCGCCGCCGGGCTCGCGTACCTGGCGGTGGCCTTCGTCGCGCAGAACACCGCCTTCCGCGTCGGCTCGGACGTGGCCCGCCGCCTGCACCACCGGCTCGGCACCGCCATCGCCGCGCTGCCGCTGGGCTGGTTCACCCGCGGCCGCGTCGGGGAGCTGGCCCGCGTGACGAGCCAGAGCGTCCTGCAGGTGATGAGCCTGCCCGCGCACCAGCTGCGGCCGCTGTCCACCGCGACCGTCACCCCGCTCACCGTGCTCGCCGGCCTCTACGCCGTGGACGTGCGGCTCGCCGTCACGGTCACGGTCGCGGCTCCGGTGCTGGTCGCCGTCCTGCTGGCGAGCAACCGGCTCGTCGCGCGCAGCGACCGGGCCCGCGACGGCGTCATCCACGACGCGGCGGCCCGGGTGGTCGAGTTCGCCCAGGCCCAGCCGGTGCTGCGGGCGTTCGGGCGCGTCGCCGACGGGCACCGCCTGCTCGACGACGCGCTCGTCGCCCAGCGCGACGCCGACCGCCGCATGATCCGGGTCGCCGTGCCCGGCCTGGTGGCGTTCGCGTTCGCGGTGCGGGTGCTGTTCGCGGTGCTGCTGGTGCTCGCGGTCGACCTCGCACTGGGCGGCACGCTCGACGCGCCGACCACGCTAGCCGTGCTCGTGCTGTGCGCCCGGTTCACCGAGTCGATCGGGACGGCCGCCGAGCAGGGCGCGAGCCTGCGCCTGTCGGGCAACGCGCTGCGGCGGATCACCGAGGTGCTCGACGCCCGGCCGCTGCCCGAGCCCGCGACGCCGCGCGTGCCGGAGCGGCACGACGTCGCGTTCGACGCGGTGCGCTTCGGCTACGACCCGGCCCGCCCGGTGCTGCGGGAGGTCTCGTTCACCCTGCCCGAGCGCAGCCTGACCGCGCTCGTGGGCCCGTCGGGGGCGGGCAAGACCACCGTCGCACGGCTGCTCGCCCGCTTCTTCGACCCCGACGCCGGCGCCGTCCGCATCGGCGGGGTCGACGTCCGGGAGATCCCCGGCGAGGAGCTGATGGCCCGGATCGCGATGGTGTTCCAGGACGTCTACCTCTTCGAGGGCACCCTGGCCGACAACGTGCGGCTCGGCCGGCCCGGCGCGACCGACGCGGACCTCACCCGGGTCGCCGCGCTCGCCGGGCTCGACCAGGTCGTCGCCGAGCTGCCCGCGGGCTGGGACACCCGGGTCGGCGAAGGGGGCTCCACGCTGTCGGGCGGCCAGCGCCAGCGCGTGTCGATCGCCCGTGCCCTGCTCAAGGACGCGCCGGTGGTCGTGCTCGACGAGGCGACCGCGGCGCTCGACCCCGAGAACGACGCGACGGTCGGCGCCGCCGTCGCCGAGCTGGGCCGGCGCTCGACGCTGCTCGTGATCGCGCACCGGCTGCAGACCGTGCGGGCCGCCGACCAGATCCTCGTCCTGGAGGACGGTGCCGTGGCCGAGCGCGGCACGCACGACGAGCTGATCGCCGCGGGCGGCACCTACACGCGGTTCTGGGAGCAGCGCACCCGGGCCGCCGGATGGAGGCTGGTCAAGCAGTGAGCTACCACGAGTACGACCCGTCGGCGCCCTACCTGCACCTGCTGAGCGTCCCCGTGTGGGGGCCGCTGCGGGAGCGGCTGGCGGCCGTGCTGGCCGGCGTCGACCCCGCGGCCGGCACGGTGCTGGAGCTGGGCCCCGGCAGCGGGCTCGGCACCGAGGTCGTGCTCGACACCGTGCCGGACGCCCCCGTGCTCGCGGCCGAGCCGTCGGCCGCGCTGCGGGCCGTGCTGCTCGCGCGCCTGTCCGGCCGCCCCGACGCGGCGCGGCTGTCGGTGTACCCGGGCGGGGCCGCCGCGGTGCCGCTGCCGGACCGGATCGCCGCGGTCGTCGGGCTGCACATGGTCGGGCACCTCGCGCCCGGGCAGCGGGCCCGGCTCTGGCCGGCGCTCGCCGCGCGGCTGGCCCCCGGCGCGCCGGTGGTCCTCAACGTGCAGCCCCCGGACACGGCCGTGGCCGTCCCGGAGTTCCCGCCGATGTCGGTCACCGTCGGCCGGTTCACCTACCAGGGCACCGGCAGTGCCGAGCCCACCGGCCCGGACTCGGTCCACTGGCGGATGCGCTACGCCACCCTCGACGGCGACACCGTGCTCGACGAGGCGAGGGCCGAGTACGACTGGTGGATCCTGTCGGCGGCCGGGCTGGCCGCCGAGCTCGCCGCCGCGGGGCTGGCCGTCGAGAGCACCGAGCAGGACGTCGTCGTCGCCCGCCGCTGACCAGGCGCCCTCACGCGGTCCCGATCGCGGCGGCCAGCCCGGGCGCGCACTGCACCAGCTCCCGCGTCACCGGATGCCGCGGCCCGGTGAGCACCTCGGCCGCCGGGCCGTGCTCGACCACCCGGCCGGCCGCCAGCACCGCGACCTCGTCGGCGCTGCGGGCGACGACCCCGAGGTCGTGGCTGACCAGCACGACCGCCAGCCCCAGGTCGCGGCGCAGCTCGTCGAGCAGCTCCACCACCGCCGTCCCGATCTCGGGGTCCAGCGCCGAGGTGACCTCGTCGCAGACGAGCACGGACGGCCCGGCGGCGAGCGCCCGCGCGAGGTTCACCCGCTGGCGCTCCCCGCCGGAGAGCGACCGCGGCCGCGGTCCGCCGCGGCGGCCGGCAGGTGCACGCGGTCGAGCAGCCGGGCCACCTCGCGTCGGCGGCGGGCCCGGACAGGCCGCCCAGGACACGCAGCGGCCGCAGCAGCGCGGCCCGCACCGTCTCGCGCGGGTTGAGCGCGCCGACGCTGTCCTGGGCGACGAGCTGCACGGCGCGCCGCTGCGCCCGGGTCCGGTCGCCGGCGCGGCCGGCGAGCGGCTCCCCGGCGAGCGTCACCGTCCCGGCGTCCGGCCGGTGCAGCCCGGCCAGGCAGCGCGCGAGCGTGCTCTTGCCGGACCCCGACGGTCCGACGACGGCGAGGCAGCCCCCCGGCGCGACCTCCAACGCAGCGGCCTGCAGGTCGAGCACCACGGCGCGACCGTGGCGCGCGCGCACGCCGTCGGCCCGCAGGAGCGGGGCCGTCGCGGCCGCCCTCCGGTCCGCGGGCCGGACCGGCGCGAGCGCGTCCGCGAGCACCACGTCCGGACGCCCTTCCCGCACGACACGGCCGGCCTCCAGCACGACGGCGCGCTCGGTCAGCGCGGCGACCAGGTGCGCGTCGTGGCTGACCAGCACGACGGCCGTCGACCCGGCCACCTCCGCGACCAGGCCGGCCAGCAGCTCGCGCACACGGGCGGCGGCCGCGGCGTCGAGCCCGCCCGTCGGCTCGTCGAGCACCAGCAGCCCGGGACCGCCGGCGAGCGCGACGGCCATCGCCACCCGCTGGGCCTGGCCGCCGGAGACCTGGTGGGGCCGCCTGCGCAGGAACGCCGGGTCGCCGGGCAGCCCGAGCGCGGTGACGAGCCGGGTCACCTCGGCGCGCAGCTCCCGCCCGCGCGGGCGCGGCGTGCCCGGCTCCCGCCGCAGCACGACCGCTTCCGCGACCTGGACGCCGAGCCGGCGGCGCGGGTTGAGCGCGGACACCGGGTCCTGGCCGAGGAACGCGACGACCCGGCCGCGCACCCGCCGGGCACCGCCGGGCGCGAACGGGTCGGCCCCGCCCACGCGCACACCGCCGCCGCGGAGCGCGAGCCCGGGCCGGAGGTGCCCGAGCAGCGCGAGCGCCGTCGTCGTCTTGCCGGAGCCGGACCGCCCGGCGAGCCCGAGCAGCTCCCCCGGGCGCAGCGTGAACCCGACGCCGTCGACCACGGCGGGCCCCCCGCCGGCCGGGCCGACGACGAGGTCGTGCACCTCCACGAGCGGCTCCGCTGTGTTGGATGGTGAGCTCGCAAGCTCGCTCATGTCCGCCCCACCCGTGCGGCCCAGTCGTCGGCCAGCAGGTTCACCGCCACCGCGAGCAGGACGAGCAGCAGGGCCGGGGCCAGGAACGGCCAGGGCGCGAGCCGGGCACCGGGCAGGTTCTCCGCGACCATGCGGCCCCAGTTCGCCGCGGGCGCCCCCGCGCCGAGGCCGAGGAACCCGGCGGTCGCGCTGAGGTAGATCGCGGCCACGAACCGCAGACCCGCCTCCGACAGCGCCGGGCCCGCGATGTTCGGCACGACGTCGTGGCGCAGCACGCGCCACCAGCCGTCCCCCCGGGCCCGCGCCAGCTCGACGTAGGCCGAGCCGATCACCTGCTCCGCCGCCGCCCGGTTGACCCGCACCGAGAACGGCACGCTGACCAGCGCGATCGCCACGAGCACCGCGGCGTCGCTGCCCGGGAAACCGGCGGCGAGCACGAGCACCACGAGCAGCGCCGGGACGACCCCGAGGACGTCGACGGCCCGCACCAGCAGCTCACCCGCTCCGCGCGGCAGCGTCGCGGCGAGCACGCCGAGGAGCACGCCCAGCACACCCGCGGCCACCGCGGCTCCCGCGGCGACGCCGACGACAACCGCGCCCCCGGCGAGCAGCCGGGCGAGGGCGTCGCGGCCGAGGAAGTCGGTGCCGAGCGGGTGCCCGGCGCCGGGCGCGTCGAAGGGCAGGCCGACCTGCTCGGTGGGCGAGCCGCCGGTCAGGACCGGACCGAGCCACGGCCCGAGCAGCGCGACGCCCACGATCAGCACGACAACCGCGGCGGCGGCGTACCGGACCACGGAGGCGAGCCGCAGCCGGCGCCGACCCACGCCGACCGGACCTGCCCCGGGCGCTGCCGCGGTCACGTCAGCCCTCCCCGGGAGGCGGCCCGGTCACGACGCGACTCGCGCGCAGCGAGAGCGCGACTCGCGGCCGGCCGGCCCGCCCGCCCCGCGAGTCGCGGTGTGAGCGCACGCGAGTCGCGGTGCGAATGCACGCGAGTCGCGCTGTGGGTGCACGCGAGTCGCGGTGCGCCGGCCGCCGATGCACGTTGCCGTGTCACGGCGCCGCCCGTTCGCCGTCGAGCAGGCGGCGCACCACGTCCCCGGCCAGCAGCGCCGCGAGCGAGACGCGCTCAGCACCAGCACGAGCCCCTGCACCACGGGCACGTCCCGGCGCAGCACGGCCTGCTGCAGCTCGAACCCCACCCCCGGGTAGCCGAAGAAGCTCTCGACCACCACGGCCCCGCCGACGAGCCCGCCGATCGTCGTCGCGAGCACCTGGACGGCGGGCCCGGCCGCGTTCGGCAGCACGTGCCGGACGGCGAGCGCAGCCGGCGCACCCCGTTCAGCCGGGCGGCCTCCACGTACGGGGTGGCGGCCACGTCGGCCGTGGAGGCGCGCAGCATCCGCGTGGCGAGCGCGAGGCCCACCACGACGAGCGTCAGCGCGGGCAGCACCAGCACCCGCGGGTCGTCCAGCGGCTCCGCCGAGCGGGACCAGTGAGACCTCCGGGAGCAGGCCGAGCCCGGTCGCCAGCACCGCGACCAGCAGCGCGGCGGTCAGGAACTCGGGCACCCCGACCGCGACCAGCGCCGCCGTCGAGACGGCGCGGTCGGCGCCGCCGCCGGCCCGCAGCCCGGCCAGCAGGCCCAGCGCGAGCGCCGCCGGCACCGTGACGGCCAGCGCCAACCCCGCGAGCAGGAGGCTGTCGGGCAGCCGGTCGGCGAGCACCGCGGCGACCGGCCGGCCGCCGACGTAGGCCGTGCCGAGGTCGCCGTGCAGCACCCCGCCCGCCCACTCCAGGTAGCGCTGCACCGGCGGCCGGTCGAGGCCCAGCTCGGCCCGGACCTGCGCGCGCTGCTCGGCGGTCGCGTCCACCCCGGCGAGCGCCCCGCTCGCGTCCCCGGGCAGGACGTCGGTGGCGGCGAACACCAGCACCGACAGCACCGCGAGCGTCACGGCGGCGGCGACGGCGCGACCGGCGAGGAACCGCAGCCACCCCGCGGTCACCGGCACCGGGCCGTCACCGCACCGAGGCCGTGGCGAAGTTCGCGAACGGCTCGTACAGCACGCCCTGCACGGAGCCCGCGCGGCCGCTGAGGTTCGGCTTGAACACCGGGATCACCGAGTTGCCCTCCGCCCACTGCAGCCGCTGCGCCTGCGCCAGTGCCCGGTCCCGCTCCGCAGCATCGGTGGAGCTGCGGGCCGTCGCGACCAGCGCGTCGATGTCGGGACGGTCGAACCCGAAGTTGGACGGCGAACCGGCCCGCCGGCTCTGCAGGTAGGCGGTCAGCACGGGCTGGGGCGGGTTGTACCCGCCGGCGAACTGCAGCTGCGTGAAGGCGGCGAAGTCGGAGTAGAGCTGGCCGGCCGGGAGCTCGGCGATCCGCACGTCGACCCCGACCGCCCGCAGGTTCTCGGCGTACACCGTGGCGGTCTCGACCATGCCCGGGATCTCCGGCCCGGTCGTCAGCGTGACCTGCGCTCCTGTGACGCCGGCCTGCTGGAGCAGGTCGCGGGCGCGGTCGGGGTCGTACGGGCGCTGCTCGATGTCCGCGGCGTAGCCGGGGTAGCCGATGGACGGCAGGTCGTTGCCGACGACGGCACGCCCGAAGAAGACCGTGTCGACGATGCCCTGCCGGTCGACGGCCAGCTTGAACGCCTCGACCACCCGCGGGTCGTCGAAGGGCGCCTGCCGGACGTTGAGGGCGAACGACAGGAGGTTGACCGCCGGTACCTCGGTCGCGACGACCGACGTCCCGTTCGCGGCCTCCAGGGTGCGGGCCGTGGTGAGCGCGAGGTCGTCGGCGTAGTCGAGCTGCCCGCCGGTCAACGCGTTCGCCCGGGCGTCGCTGTCGCCGATGGAGCGCAGCTCCAGCCCGTCCAGGTACGGCGCCGGGGCGCCGGGCGGCGGCACGTACCCGTCGTGCCGGACGAACGCCGCGCCCTGCCCGGGGTCGAACGTCGTCATGCGGAACGGGCCGCACGTCGGCATGTCGGCGGTGAACTGCGTGGTGCCCTCCTTGAACACCAGGTTCGACTGGCAGAGCAGCAGCCGACCGTCGACCAGCGGGGAACGGGCGGGCAGCACCGCGGTCAGGTCGTCCTGCACGCGGGCGGCGGCCAGGTCGAACGCGGCGATGGCGTTCTTGAGGAACGGCAGCGACCCGAGCACGGCCGGCGCGTTCAGCGAGTAGACGATGTCCCGGATGGTCACCGGGGACCCGTCGGTGAACACCAGCCCCGGCCGCAGCCGCAGCGTGTAGCTGGACAGGTCCGGGGCGATGTCGATGCCCGCGAGCAGGTCGTAGCGCACCCCGTCCGGCTGCGCCGGGTCCACCGCGCCGAGCGCCCCGTGCCGGGCGCGGGCCCGGACGTAGTCCAGCGCCGTCGGCCCCATCAGGTGGTTGAGCGTCTCGGTCGCCCCGCCGCCGACGAACGCGGCCCGCAGGGTCCCTCCGGACGCCGGCGCCGTCGGGGTGGGCGCGGACGCGGGTGCGGTACCCGGCCCCGCACAGTTCGCCAGCACCACTCCGCCCGCTGCCGCGACCAGCGCGGCACCCCCGGCGCGCAGGAACCCGCGGCGGTCGATCAGCCCTGCCCTCACGTGTGCTCTCTCCTTCGCAGCGCTTCGCCGGCCCACCGCCCCCGCGCGCGTGCACCGTTGATCATGGGTCTCTTCGGCGCACAGCCTCCCTGCAATTGACAATGGTTGTCAATATCGACGCTGTGTGCGAGCCTGACCCCCCTACACCCGCCTCGAGCAGGAGGTCTCGTTGCCGGCCCGCTCCGCTCCCCGGCCGGCCACGGCCTGGACCCTGGCCGTCGTCTGCACGGGAAACGCGATCACCGCGCTGGACCTGACGATCGTCAACGTGGCGCTGCCGCACGTCGCGCCGACCTCGGCGCGACCTCGCCGGGTTGCAGTGGGTCGTGAACGCCTACACGCTGGCGTTCGCCTCGGTGATCCTCGTCGCAGGCGCCGCCGCCGACCGGATCGGCGACCGGCCGGTCTTCGCCGCAGGCGTGGCGACGTTCACCGCCGCCTCGGCCGGCTGCGCGGCCGCCCCCACACCGGAGCTGCTCGTCGTGTTCCGGGTCGTGCAGGGGCTGGGCGCCGCGATGGTCCTCGCGAGCTCGATGCCCCTGCTCGCCCGGACGTACGAGGGCCGCGCCCGGGCCGGGGCGATCGCCGTGTGGGTCACGGTCGGCACCGCGGCCGGCAACCTCGGCCCGCTCGTCGGCGGCCTGCTCGTCGACACGCTGGGGTGGCGCGGCATCTTCCTGGTCAACCTGCCCGTCGGGGTGCTGCTGCTGGTCGCCGCCACGCGCCTGCCCGGGCCGTGACGACCGCCGCGGCCCGCACGCTCGACCTGCCCGGCGCGGCGACGGCGGCCCTCGGGCTCTTCGCGCTGAACTACGCCGTGCTGACCGGTCCGGCGCAGGGCTGGCAGCGCGCCGACGTGCTCACGGCGGCCGCCGTGGCGGTGCTCGCCCTGGCGGCGTTCGTCGTGGTCCAGCACCGCCGCGGGCCGCGCGCCATGTTCGACCTGCGGCTCTTCGCGGTTCCCAGCTTCGCCGCCGCGATCGTGCTGAGCCTGCTGACCCGGATCTGCTCCTTCGGCATCCTGCCGTTCCTCGTCATCTGGTTCGAGGGCGTGCTGGGCCTGTCCGGCACGGCGACCGGGCTGTGCCTGCTCGCCCTGTCCGCGCCGATCCTGGTGGTCTCCTCGGTCTCGGCCCGCATCCAGCGCCGGCTGAGCCCGCGGACGATGCTCGCGGTCGGCAACACCCTCGCGGCCGCGGGCGCGCTGCTGCTCCTGCGGATCGGCCCGGACGCGACATGGGCGACGGCCGTGCCCGGCCTCGTGCTGCTCGGCGCCGGCGTCGGGCTCTCGTTCCCGCCCCTGATGGGCCTCGCGGTCGGCGTCGTCCCGCCGCAGCGGGCGGCGTCGCCGCCGGGATGGCCAACACGTTCTTCCCGCTCGGCACGGCGGTCGGCGTCGCGGTGTTCGGCGCGATCTCGACGGCGGCCGTGAGCGCGGCGGGGTTCGCCGGGCCCGTCCGGGACGCGGTCGTGGCCGGCCGGCTCGCCGAGGTCCCGCCGCCCGCGCTGGACGCCGCCCGCGCCGCGCTGGTCGACGGGCTGCACCTCGTCGTCGCCACCACGGCGGTGCTGTGCCTGGTGGCCGCGGTCGTCGCCCTGGTCCTCGTCCGGGACCGCGACCGCGTCGGCGCCGCGCCGGCCGGCTGAGGGCGGCGCGGCGCCGTCACAGGAGCGACCGCCTCAGGCGAACCGGTCCGGGTGCGCGAAACCCACGTCGACCGCCGGGTCGCGGCCGCAGACCAGGTCGGCGAGCACCTCCCCGATCCCGGTGGCGTGCTTGAACCCGTGGCCGCTGCACCCGCCGGCCACGACCAGCCGCCGGTCCCCACGCGGGCGTCCGAGCACGAACTGCCGGTCCGGGGTCCGCGTGATCATGCAGACGGCGGCCCGCGACGGGGCGGCACCGAGCCCGGGCACCGCCCCGGGCAGCAGCTCGGCCAGCGCCGACCAGTCCCCCTCGCCGACCGACCGGTCCACCGCACGCGCGTCCACCACCGCGAACGTGCGGCCGCCGTCCTCCAGGCCGAGCTTCACCTCGCCGTCGGGTCCGAGACCGGCACCGACACCGTGCCCCCAGATCGCGCGGCCGTCGTCCAGCTCCCGGATGAACGGCGGCAGCGCCTCCACGGTGAACGCGGCCGTGTCACCGGTGGGCCGGAACCAGGTCGTCGGCATCCGGACGGCCTCCAGCGGCAGTCCCGGGACCAGTGCCGATAGCCACGGCCCGGCCGTGAGCACCACCTGCCCGACGCGCAGGTCCCGGGCAGGGGTGCGGACCACGACGTCGTCCCCGCCCGCGTCGACCTCGCTCACCCAGGTGTGCGCGAGGACGCGGGCACCGCGCGCCGCGGCGGCCGACACCGCGGCCCGGATCGCCGCCTCCGGCCGCACCAGCCCGGCGTCGTCCTCCCGGACGGCGACGTGCCCGTCGGGCAGGGCGTGGTGCGCGGGGTGCTCGGCCCGGACCCGCCCGGTGTCGAGCACGTCGACGGGCAGGTCGAAGCGGCGCGCCGCGGCGAGCGTGCCCTCGACGACGTGCCCGTCGGGCGGGCCGATGAGCAGGCCGCCGGTGGGCTCGAAGAGCCGCACGCCCGACGCCCGCTCCAGCTCGAGCCACAGCTCCCGGGACCGGCGCGCGAGCGGCACGAGCCCCGGGTGCTCCAGGCAGGCCGTGCGGAACATGCGGCTCCCGCCGTGCGACGAGCCCAGCTCGTGGCCGGGGGCGAACTGCTCGATGCCCACGACGTCCACGCCGCGCTCGGCCAGCCGCCACAGGGCGGACGAGCCCCACGCCCCGAGCCCGACGACGGCGACCTCGGCGTCCCGGGCCGCCATCACACGCCGCCCGCGGCCGCGGCGGGAACGTCGGCGAGCGCAGGCACCACCTGCTCCGCGAACATCCGGACCGCCGCCGCGGCCGCCGGGAAGGCAGGTACCCGGGGTTGAACACGCAGCTGACCGTGATGTCGGCCCCGAGCCGTTCCCGGATGCGGCGCAGCTGCGCGGTGACGTCGGCGGGCGTGCCGGCGAGCACCTTGTCGTCGCGGTGGGAGGCGGCGAAGTCGTACTGCGCCACCTTCTCGGCGAGCTGCTCGTAGCCGGCGTACGCGCTGCTGCGGGTGTCCGCCCAGCTCGTCACGACCTCGGTCATCTTCGCGACGTAGTTGCGCTCCAGCTCCCCTGCCGTGCGCAGCGCCTCGTCGCGGTCCTCGGCGAGGTAGCAGGTGTACTTGACCTGGATCTCGCCGCCGCCGGGAGCGTGGCCCGCCTCGGCCCAGCCCGCCCGGTAGGCGGCGAGCATCTCGGCGAGCCGGGCCGCCGACGTGACGGTCGGGACGACCTGCAGGTGGTAGCCGCTGCGCCCGGCCGCGGCACACGTCTCCGGGCTCATCGCGGACGCGAGGTAGATCGGCGGGTGCGGACGCTGGACGGTGCGGGGCAGCGAGGTGATCGGCCCGAACCGGTGGAACCCGTCGTCGACCACCACGTCCGTCCCGCTCCACAGCCGCCGGCACGCCTCGACGCCGGCCGCGAACCGCTCGCGGCTGGAGTCGATCGGCACGCCGAACGCGGTGAACTCGGCCGGGAGGAACGCCCGGCCGAAACCGACCCCGACCCGGCCGCCGGAGAGGTTGTCGAGCATCGCGAGCTTGCCCGCGAGCTGCAGGGGATGGGTGAACGCCGGGATCACCGCACCGGTCACGAGCCGGATCCGCGACGTGCGCATCGCCGCGGCGGCCAGGAACGCCGTGGGGTCCGGGCTGTAGCCGCCGTAGCGCCCAGGTAGTGCTCCACGATCTGGACGTGCTCGTAGCCGAGCGTCTCGGCCAGCTCGACCAGCCGCAGGCTCTCGTCGAAGTAGTCGGCCGCGCTCTTCTCGTCGGGCCCGAGGACGGGGAACAGGGACAGCCCGTACCGCATGCAGCAACTCCACTCGTGGGGGGACGAGTGCAGTCCTACATGAAAACGACTATCGATTCTAGGTGGAGTCGTGCCGATACTGCGCGAGCTGAAGCAGCGCCCGAAACTGATTGCGGCCACGACATGCCTGAAGGCGGCTACGGCCGGATCAGGCCGCCTTCCAGCACGGGGCGCAGGATCTGGCGGCGCAGCAGCGGGGCGTCCTCCTCGCTGATCGTGCGGACCCCGCCGGCGTGGAGCACGGCGAGGCCGTGCACCAGCGCCCACGTGGCGCGCAACGCCGTGTCCAGCGACACCCGCAGCCGGCCGGCGCGTTCCAGCCGACCCAGCGCCTCACCGAGGACTGCGAGCGCCGCGAGGCCGGCGTCGCTCTCCGCGCCCGCCCCCGCACCGTGAACATCACGGAGCTCATCGCCGGGCGGGCGACCACGAAGTCGACGTAGGCCGAACCCAGCTCCAGCAGCGCCTCGACCGGGTCCTCGGGATGGCGGTCGGCCGCCTCCCGCAGTTCCCGGCCGAGCTGCGCGTACCCGGTTCGGGCGATCGCGCCGAGCAGCGCGGCCTTGTTCTCGAAGTGCCGATACGGCGCTGCCGGGCTGACCCCGGCGGCCTTCGCCGCCCTCACCAGGCTGAAGCCGTCGAGGCCGTGCTCGGCGATCAGGTCGAGCGAGACCTCGATCAGGACCTGCGGCAGCGACCCGTGGTGGTAGCCGGAGTGGTCTCCGCGCTGGACAGCCTGATCGAGACCGCGTTGGACGCTGTGGTTCGACTCGCCCGGCACACTCGCCTTCCTACTCCCGGCCCGGGCCGCGACCTGCCTTCGTGTGCCCTCGGCGCGCCGACCATGTCCACGCGAGCAGCCACAGCCCGGGCACCACCACGCCCACGGCGACCATGGCGGCGAGCTTGACCGTGCCCACCGTGCCGTGTGCGACGGCCAGGACCGGCGGGAAACCCAGCGGGTCGGCCAGCAGCGCGAGCGAGAGGCCGTTCTCCAGCAGATCGAGACCGGGCGCCAGCGCCGTCCACGGGGCGACCCGGCGCAGAACGCGAGCGACCCTCGGGGCCCGGGTCTCCAGGTGCCGAGCCGCCAGCAGGGTGAGCAGCACGACGCTCGCCATGACTCCGACGACCCACACGAGGTCGACCAGCTCGGTCGCGACCATCCGGTCGAGCGTGCCCTGAGCGAGCAGCACCTCGAGCCACCCCCGCACGACCGGGGCGTCGGTCGCGGCGTTGGCGACGCCGAGCGCGACCGGATGCCGGACGGTCGCGAACGTCGCCTGCAACCACACCTGCCCGGCGACCGCAACGGTGACCGACCCGGCGAGCGCCGCCGCCAGCACGCGAGTCTCGACCCGTCTCACCTGCCACCGTCCCTGACACCGGCCCGGGTACCGGCCACGGCGCCGCCCCACCGATGCACCCGCGCCTGCTGCCACAGGGAGAGACCGCTCGGCGTCGCCAGCGGCACACCCGCGGACATCAGGAAGATCCGCAGGCCCGCACCCGGCGCCGCGGACGGGGGCGGGTAGGCGAACGTCGCCAGGGCCACCACCAGATGGCCCGCCCGTACCCGTCTGCACAGCGCACTCCGCGTCACCCACCGATGTTAATGAAATTAACATCGGCTCGGCACGAGACCACCGCCCAGATCGAGCGCCGCTCGGAGCAGCTTCGGCTGGATGCCCTCAGCGAGACCGGCCGCCCTTGGTCCTGATCCGGCCTTGCCTCTTCGCCTCGTCGAAGATGTCCCGGAGCGAGATCCACTCCCCCGGCCGCCGCTCGGCCAGCCAGAAGCTCATCCCGCTCACGTTCTTCTTCCCTCGCACAACCGCCGCGGCTTGGTCGGGCAGCCGGTAGCTGTCCCCCGTGGGCAACGCGATACGCCCGCCGGCGACGAGAGCCGTGAGCGTGCGGTCGCCGTCCTGGGCTCGTAGCGGTGCGCCCTCGGCGAGCACGCCCGCCTCGATGAGCTGGGACAGTTGCGTCGTACCGCCCCGGCGCGGCGGGACCTGTACGTCACCGACGGTGACGTCGCTGTCCGGCCGCGTCCCCGCCCGTCCGGCGACCTCCTCGGAGCCGCGCTCGCGCGGGACCACGGCAGTGGCAGGCCGAGCTCCTTGCTGGACCACACGCACCGGCACAGCTCACGATAGAGTTCTCCGCGGCCCTCGACGACCGAGACCAGGCGCGGCGCACTTCCGAAGTCGTGTAGCAGACCCTCCAGTCCGTACCTCTTGGTGAACGTCCTCAGCCCCGGGTTTCTCTGCCGGCTCCCGGCGCGAGGATCGCAGCGAGCTGGTTCTGTCGCGAGTAGTAGGCGATCTTGTCACCGAACGCGAGATCGTTGTAGCTGGCGTTGTCGCTCGAGGGCAGCAGGAGCAGGACTCCGATACGGCCGCGCAGGGCACGGAACGTTGCCGGATCCGGCACCTCGCGCTCGTACCGCTCCGGGTGGTTCGCGAAGACGTGCTCGATCTGCCACCGCCGGCTCTCACCGAGGAACTCCGCCAGCGGGGCGACGCGCCCGCATTCGCGCTCCACGAAGGTCGTGAGGCGGGCGAGCAGGTACTTGATCAGGCGTTCGTTGTTGCCACGCATGCCGAGCACCGGCACGGCGGCGAACGGATCCCGTGCCGGCAGGCTGTTGACCAGCAAGGCGGTCACCTCGTCGAGGTCCCGGCACTTGCGGAGGCCGGGTATCAGGCCGTCGATCGCCGGCTGCAGTGTCCGTGGCTCCGTCGACTCGTCAGCGATGATGCGGTCGACGTAGAGGAGGTCGAGCAGGTTCGCGACGACCGCCGCCTTCGGACGCGCCTCCGAGGTCTGATCCTTGGGGTCCAGGGCGGCGAGGAGCAGAGGCATCTGGTTGCGCAGGCCGTTGACGTGGTTGTAGTAGATCGCCGCGAAGCCGAACTCCTCATCCGGTTTGCCGGCCGCTCTGACAAGCATGGCGTAGTGCCCTGCCATCTTCAGTCGACGAAGCTGGCGAAGTTCTCGGTGTTCACCCGCTCGTCCAGCAGTTCCTGAAGCTGCTTCCCCCGAGTCCAGAGGTTGCGACCGAGAGGGACTTCCCACGGACGTCGAAACGACGTCGATCGCGTAACGCCTCCAACGCCTCGCGGCGTTCCGGGATGTCCAGCCGATACCGGGTCGGCCGCCCCTCTTCAAAGAACTCGTACACCGCCGAGTGCAGCTTTCCGGACGTCGGCGCGCGCCGAGATCATCAGCGATGCGCTCCAGGTGGAGGAAGATCAGGTGCAGCGTGGTGAACCGCTGCTGGCCGTCGACGAGGTATCTCGAGCGGCGCTGCGACTCGACATACACGAACGGACCGAGGAACACCTGCTCCCTCGCGCGCCGGCCTCCACGCTCGTAGGCTTCGAACGCCTCCCAGAGATCGTTCAGGAGCACACGGACGTCGTCCGCAGTCCACGCGTACTCGCGTTGGTACACGTCGATCAGGTAGCGGTGGCTCTGGAACAGGTCGCGCAGGCTGAGGACACTCGCGCCGACGCCGTCAACCGCCACTACATCCTCGCCTTGATCACCCGGCCCTGTGCGTGTCTACCGTAGGTAGTCGCTCGCTCGCTGAGAAGGCCGCCCTTCCGCGGGCGAGGCTGTCGACAGCGCGCGGACGAACCGAACCGGTCCGCCAACGAACGGGTGGCAGGTGGCGGCGTTGCACGCCGCCAGCTGGCAGCGGCACTACCGCGGCGCCTACCTCGACGGCGACGTCCGCGCGGCCGACCGAGCCGGCCGGCGGCATCACCGTGGTGGCCGAGGGCCGGGACGAGCGCCAGGGCGGCCTCGTCGACAACCTGCACGCCGCGCTGTCCCACCGGCGGAGCGCCGTCGGCACCACGCTGCTGGCCCACGCGCCGCGGCGGGGTCTGCGGAGGAGGGCACCCGTCCCGCCTCCACGCCACCCCGGCCACCGCCTGGCCGGACACGTCCGCGCTGACGTCCCGGGGCTGACGCGCGAGAGCCGTTCTCAGCCGGCGTTGCGCCGCCTGCGGGCCCCGACCCGGTTGTCGTCCAGCTCCAGGATCGCCCGCTGCAGCTGCTGCGCCTCCGGGCTCGGCGCCACACCCAGCTCCACGTCGAGCCGGGACCAGAGGTCCCGGTAGGCACCGAGCGCCTCGGCGCGCCTGCCGGACCGGTACAGCGCCTCGATGAGCCAGGCGTGCAGCGACTCGTCGAGCGGGTAGCGGGCCACCAGCGACCGCAGCTCGGGGACGAGCTCGTGGTGCCGGCCGAGGCTGCGTTTCGCCTGGATGCGGATGCTCTCCGCGCGGGCGCGCAGCTCCTCGAGCCGGGTCACGTGCGCGGCCAGCACCTCACCCTTGTGGACGCTCGCCAGCGCGGGCCCGCGCCAGAGCCCAAGCGCCTCGGTGACGGACGCCAGCGCCGCCTCCGGATCGCGTTCGACGCTCGCCTGGGCCCCCTCGACCAGACGCTCGAACACCTTCTCGTCGATCTGCTCCGGCCGGACGCAGAGCTGGTAGCCCCGCGACCGGGTGGCCAGCAGCTCGGCCCCGTCCCCCGCCTCCCGCCGCAGCCGGCGACGCAGGTGGTAGACGTAGGTCTGGAGCGTCGGCATCGCCGAGGGCGGCGGCGAGCTCCCCCACAGCTCCTCGATGATGGTATCGACGGTCACAGTCTGGCCACATCGCGTTAACAACAGCGCGAGCACCTGCGCCGCTTTCGATGCACTCAATGCAATGGACCTGCCCTCGTCGATTACGACTTCCAGAGGTCCGAGCAGTAGGAACCTCACAGCCGCCCCCCATTCCACTTTGTCCGCTTCCCCCGGTTCCGAAGGTAGCAGGACTACCCATCCGGGCGAGGTGAAATGGATCACATCGATAACACCTAATCGCAGATCACACGCTGTGACCGGCCAATTGCAGCGCGGATTTGTGCAGGTGGCGGCGCAATTCGGCCACGCCGACAGAACGACACACCTCTGACGAGCCGCGGAAACCCCCGGCCAATCCCGACAATGTGCGCGCACAACATCCGGGTACGGCGAAATCACCGGCGGTGTTCAATGCCGGTGGCGGTGATTCCGTCACGCACTCGTGACGGGTGAGAAGGATGCTTCCCGCGCGAGGTCGACCGGCACCGCGAACACCCGGCCGGGCTCGCCCACCGGGCCGCCCGCAGCGGTGCCGGCTCCGAGCACGTCACCGGCGGTGGACAGCAGCGGCGCGCCCGTGACCCGGGCGTCGAGGTCCTCACCGGGGTCGCCGTCGACGAGGAGCGGGGGCGGTACCGCCCCGCCGGGGAGCGCGGCCGGCACGCGGTCCCCCGGACCGGCCGGTTCCGGTCCCGCCCGGGAGTGCAGCGCGTGGATCGGCGGCCCGTCGAGCCGGAGCGCGGCGACGTCCACCTCGGGCGCCGCCCGAGCACGGCGGCGGCCCGGCGGGAGCCGTCGGCGAGCACGACCGGGGTCGCCGCGCCGTCCTCGGCGCCCGCGACGGCCTGCACCGACGTGAGGACTATCCGGTCGACGCCGACCCGGAACCCGGTGCCGCCGGGGAGCGGCCCCGTGATCCCCGTGACCTCCGCGGGCGCCGGGGCGGGCCCGGTCGGGCCGCCGCACGCGGCCGGCAACGCCAGAACGGCCACGACGAGGAACACGAGCAGCGCCCGTGTCCTCGTCCCGGCCCGGCTCATCCCAACCTGGCCCACTCGCCCCGGGCGACGGCGCGAGGTGCTCGATCCGCTCCCCGACCAGCGCGTACCCGACGGCCTCAGCCTCTGCGAGGGCCGTTCCGCCGAGGGCGTCGGGGAGCATCCGGTGCACGATCATGACGGTGTCGCGGGCTCCGGTGTCGGGCAGGTCGGCCGCCTCGGCCCGCCCGACCCCGAGCCGGCCGGTGTCCGGCGCCCGGCGGTCGACGCCGCTCGGCACCTCGCCGACGGGGATGCCGGGCACCCGGATCGCGGTGCCCGTGCCCGAGGTGGTGGCGGGCGCCGGGGTCGGGGGTCCCGCGCCGCCACCACCCGGGCCGGCCGTTCGCCCGCGCGGGCCCGCACCGGCCGCGGCGACCACGACCGGCCCGGCCGCGAGGAGAACGGCGAGCCGTCCCATCGCTGGTCGCTCAGGCGTCCTGCCGGACCGCGGGCGTCCCGGCGCCGACCACCCCGGCCGTCCGGCCCGAGACGAGGAAGTCGACGCTGATCCGGCCCGGCCCGGTGAGCAGCAGCGCCACCACGGCGGCGCCCATGATCAGCGCGAACCCGGAGCCGCTGCCGTCCTGGCCGACCGGGATCTGCTCGCCCGGGTGCACGAAGACCAGCGCCCCGGCCATCACGACGACGAGCCCGAGGCTCACGACGCGGGCGAGCGCGCCGACGATCAGCAGCAGCCCGCCGAGGAACTGCACGTACGCGGCGAACGGCGCGCTCAGCTCCGGCAGCGGAATCCCCGCGCCGCGGTAGTTCTCGACATTCGCGGAGACGCCGGCCTCGAAGATGTCGCCGGCCCCGTGCACGACGAACACGAGGCCGGCCACCACGCGCAGCACCAGCAGGCCGATGTCGTTGGCGGCGGGCGTCTGGTCCGCGAGGTAGCGCAGCTTTCCCATGGTCTCCTCCGGTCGCTCGAATAACGGTGTCGGTTGCGGAATCAGCGTTCGCTGTCGAGCTCGTGCATCACGACGTCCGGATAGCGGCTGCCCGCGGCCGCGTCGGCGGGCACCGCGGCCTCGACGGCGGCGAGCTCGTCGGCGGTGAGCGTCAGGTCCGCGGCGCCGAGGACGTCCGCGAGCTGGGCGGGTGTGCGCGCGCCGACCAGCGGGACGACGTCGGCGCCGCGGGACGCGACCCACGCGACCACGAGCTGCGCGACCGTGGCGGAGCGGGCCTGCGCGATCGGGCGCAGCGCCTCCACCAGGGCCAGGTTGTGCGCCAGGTGCTGCCCCTGGAACCGCGGGGCGTAGCCGCGGAAGTCGCCCGGCGACACCGTGCGCCCGCTGCTCCAGGCCCCCGAGAGCAGGCCCCGGGAGAGCACGCCGTAGGCCGTGATCCCCACGCCCAGCTCGCGGGCGACGGGAAGCAGCCGGCGCTCGACCCCGCGCGAGAACAGCGAGTACTCGATCTGCACGTCGCAGACGGGGTGCACGGCGTGTGCCCGGCGCAGCGTCTCCGGACCCACCTCGGACAGGCCGATGTGCCGGACGTGGCCGGCCTTCACCAGCTCGGCGAGCGCCCCGACCGTCTCCTCGATCGGGACGGCCGGGTCGAGCCGGGACGGGCGGTAGACGTCGACGTGGTCGGTGCGCAGCCGGCGCAGGCTGTAGCCGAGGAAGTTGGCGGTGGCCGCCGGGCGGGTGTCGATCCCGGCCCAGCCGCCCTCCGGCGTGCGCAGCGCGCCGTACTTGACGCTGAGGGTGACCGCGGAGCGGTCGCGCCCGGCCAGCGCCTCGGCGACGAGGAGCTCGCCGTGGCCCATTCCGTAGAAGTCGCCGGTGTCGAGCAGCGTGACGCCCGCGTCGAGGGCGCCCCGAATGGTCGTGAGCGATTCCTCCGGCGCGGCCGGGCCGTAGAACTCCGACATTCCCATCAGGCCGAGGCCGAGCATCGACACCTGCGGACCGCCGGTGCCCAGCACGCGCGTCCCGAAATCACTCACACCTGCTCCTTATCGACGAATCGGACATGACGTTATCGTCGATACTCGGCGACTGTCAACGCCGGTCCGCGATTGTTAACATCGGGCCATGACGGAGGACCGGCCGGGCGCACCCGGATGCGCATCCTGCGAGCGGCGACGGAGCTGCTCACCGAGGGCGGCACCGAGGCGGTCTCCACGCGCGCCGTGAGCGCCCGCGCCGGCGTCCAGCAACCCACGCTCTACCGGCTGTTCGGCGACAAGCGCGGCCTGCTGGAGGCGCTGGCCAGCTACGGCTTCGAGAAGTACCTCGCCGAGAAGCAGTCCGCGCACGCCGCCACCGGCGGGCCGCTGGAGGATCTGCGGGCCGGCTGGGACGCGCACGTCGCCTTCGGCGTCGGCCGGCCCGAGCTGTACCAGCTGATGTACGGCACCGTGCACACCGGCCAGCGCTCCGCGGCGGCCAAGGAGGCCTACCAGGGGCTGCTGGCCGTCATGCTCAAGATCGCCGCGCTCGGCGTGCTGCGCGTCCCGCCGGACGTCGCGGCGCAGATGATGCAGTCCTCGGCGATCGGCGTCACGCTGCGGCTCATCGCGTCGCGCGACGACCCGCCGAGCGACGAGCTCTCGCCGCGCGTCCGCGACGCCGTGCTCGGCGCGATCCTCGTCGACCCGGCGAGCCGGCCCACCGATCCCGCCGCCGACGCGCTCGCCGCCCGGGCGCTGAGCCTCGACAGTGCCGTCGCCGACGGGCCCACCGATCTCTCGCCCGCCGAGGCGGCGCTGCTGCGGGAGTGGCTGCGCCGCCTCGCGAGCAGGCACTGAGCTTCGCTCCGTCCGCCGGTCAGTAGTTGCCCAGGCCGCCGCAGACGTTGAGCGCCTGCGCGGTGACGGCCGCGCGGCGTCGCCGACCAGGTACTGGACCATCGCGGCGACCTCGGCCGGCTCCACGTAGCGGCCGATCGCGCCCGGGCCGTGATCCGGGCGAAGGCCTCCTGGGTGTCGACGCCCCAGATGCCGGCGTAGTGCTCCCGGACCCGCTCGGCCATCGGCGTCTCGACGAAGCCGGGGCAGACCGCGTTCACCGTGATCCCGGTGCGCGCCAGCTCCAGGCCGAGCGCCTTGGTGAACCCCACGACCCCGTGCTTCGACGCGGAGTACGGCGCGGCGTGCACGACGCCCTGCTTGCCGCCCGTCGACGCGATGCTGATCACCCGCCCGCTGCCCTTCGCGAGCATCCCGCCCTCGTTCAGCACCGTCTTCGTGACGAGGAAGACGCTGTTCAGGTTCGTGTCGATCACGTCGTACCAGAGGTCGTCGGCGATCTCCGCGGTCGCGCCGCCGCCGGGGCGCCCGGCGTTGTTGACGAGGACGTCCACCGGCCCGTACCGCTCGACGGCCGCGCCGACGAACTGCCGCACCTGCTCCGGCGACGTGACGTCGCACGGCTGCCCGTCGGCCGTCAGCCCCTCGTTCTGCAGGTCCTTGACCGTGGCCTCGACGGTGTCCGCGCTGCGGGCGCAGAGGAAGACCCGGTTCCCGCTGCGGGCGAGGGACCGCGCGATCTCCAGGCCGATCCCGCTGGTGGCTCCGGTGACGATCGCGCGCGCTCGCGCTCCATGCTCGTTCCCTCCGGCCGTCGGTGTCCCGCCGCTGTCGGCGACGTCCCCAAGGTTCGGGCAGGCACCTAGAGCCCCGCTCGCATCGGCCTGGTGGCGACGACCGCGCTTCTAGCCGGTTGCGAGCCGGCGGCGTCAGCGTGGTGCCGTAGCCGATCGCCGACGTCCCGAGGTGTCCCTGTGACCAGCACGTACGCCCACGCCGACCTCTACGCCGAGGTCCAGCACTTCTATGCCCGGCAGATGCAGCTCCTCGACGCGCGCAAGCTGGAGGCCTACGCCGACACGTTCACCGCGGACGCCGAGTTCGCGCACACCCCGGGCCGCGAGCCGGCGCGCACGCGGCCCGGCATCCTGCGCGACCTGCACGCGGTGCACGAGCGGTTCGAGGGCGACCCCCAGCAGCGCCGCCACCTCTTCACGATGATCGACATCGAGCCGACGCCCGAGGGCCCGATCCGCTCCACCTGTTACGCGCTGATCGTCACGACCCGCCCCGGCGCCGGCCCCGAGCTGGTGCGCAGCTGCGTCGTGCACGACGTGCTGGTGCGCGAGGACGGCGAGCTGCGCAACCGGTCGCGCCAGGTCGAGCACGACTGAGCGGCCCGGAAGACGGAAGGCGGCCCCGGCGGCGGGGCCGCCTTCCGGCGTCAGACCTTCAGCGTCTCCGTCGCGTACAGCCGGGCGGCCGGCTCGAACTGGATCGCCATGTGCGTGGAGACCGCGTTGACGTCGCGCCAGAACCGCTGGAGGGTGCCGCGGCTCGACTGCCCGGTGGTCCCGGCCGTGCGGAAGATCCGGTCGACGGCCGTGACCAGCAGGTCCACCGCGAGCGAGCAGTCGCGCAGGTTCTGCGCGGTCTCGGCGGTGGTCGTCGCGGCGCCCTGGTCGGCGATGCCGACGGCGCGGTCCAGCAGCAGCTGCGCCGCGTCGATCTCGCCGGCCGAGCGGGCGAACGCCATCTCGTAGGTCGCCCGGTTGCCCTGGCGCCCGGCACACCGGGCAGCGCGGGCGCGGTGCGGATCTTGGTGGCGATGTAGCCGGCGAACGCGGCGAGCGCGCCGCGGGCGGCGCCCAGCGCGGGGAGCACGAACGACAGCCCGTTGACGGCCTGCAGCGGCGCCGCGTAGCAGGGGGCGTCGGCCCCCGGGACGGTGACGCCGCGGAAGAGGTCGGTCCGGTCGAAGGCGAGGTGGCGGGCCACCGGCACCTCCTCCAGGACGAGCGTGTTGCTGCCGGTGGCCTGCATGCCGACGTTGAACCAGGTGTCCGCGACGCGGTAGGCCGCGCGCGGCACCGCGAAGAGCTTCGAGACCTGCTCCCCGCCCGCCTCGGCGACCGCGCAGACCAGCGCCCAGTCCGAGTACTCGACGAAGCTGATGTAGGGCCAGCTGCCCGAGACCGTCCAGCCGTCCGCGGTCTCGACGGCGCGCCCGAGCGGCGTGACCGAGCCGACGACCACCGCGTCCGGGCCGTCCGCCCAGAGCTGCGCCTGGCCCTGCGACGGCAGGAACGCGCCGGCCATCCGGGACATGCTGGCCGACAGCGAGGCGCACCACGCGGTCGCGGCGCACGCCTCGCCGACCGTCCCGACGGCCCGCGCGAGGTCGGCGAACGTGCCGGCGTGGCCGCCGGCGGACACGGGCACGAAGTGCCGGGCGAACCCGGCGCCGACGATCGCCCGTGCCACGTCGGGGTCGAGCTGACGGCGCTCCTCCGAGGCCGCGGCGCAGCGTGCGGCGATCGCCGCGACGTCGGCCGCGGCCTCGCTGGACAACGGGGTGGCGGGCATTCTCGGCCCCTTTCGTGCGCGGCCCGGACTGATGGCGCAACTGTGGCCGAGCGCGGTCGAAGACCGGTAGGCGCTCGATAGCGGCGGCGCCCCGGCTATTGACCGGGCACAATGCCGCGGATAGCGTGTTGTCGTCGATAACACATATCCGACATCACCGCTAGTCCGAAGGTGGGGCATGACGACATCGACCGTTCTCCCGGGCCTGGTCGCGGGCACCTGGACGCTCGACCCGAACCACTCCGAGCTGGGGTTCACCGTCCGGCACATGATGGTGAGCAAGATCCGCGGCCGGTTCCGCGCCTACGCCGGCACCGCCGAGATCGCCGACGACCCGCTGGCCTCGGCCGTCACCGTGACGATCGACGCCGCGTCGTTCGAGAGCGGCAACCAGGCCAGGGACGACGCCGTCCGGTCGGCCGAGTACCTGGACGTGGCCACGCACCCCGAGTACACGTTCCGCTCCACCGCGATCCGCGCCGAGGGCGCCGGGTACGTGCTCGCGGGCGAGCTCACCGTCCGCGGCGTCACCCGGCCCGTCGCGCTCGCGTCGACTACAACGGGATCACCCGAGACCCGTTCGGCAACGACCGGATCGGCTTCAGCGCGCGCGGCGAGCTGAACCGCAAGGACTTCGGAATCGTCACCGAGCTGCCGCTGGACGGCGGGGGTGTGGTCGTCGGGGAGAAGGTGGCGCTGGAGCTGGACGTCGAGTTCATCCGCGCCGCCGGCTGAAACCGGGAACGGCGACGGGCGCCACCCGCGGGAGGCGCCCGTCGCTTTCCGCTATTTCCCGGCCGGCCTGCTGGAGACGACGTAACGGCGCACGGCGATCTGCGCGCCCTGCCCGAAGAGCCGGTTCGCCTCCAGGCTCTCCTCGTCGAGGAACGGCTGCGGGGCCGGCGGGCCGCTCTCGGTGGAGTAGTAGTAGCCCTCGCGTCCGAGACGCGCACGAGCGCGCTGCGCCCGGGTGCGGCGTAGTCGAGCGAGGCGAACATGCCCATCCCCGCACTCAGCTGCCGCGGCTCCACGCGCACCTCGTCGCCGCCGTGGTCGACCATCAGGTGCTTGCGCGAGGGGAGCCGGTGGCCGAGCCGGTCCACGCGGTAGACCTCGGTGCCGTCGAGCACCCACCGGACGGCCCCGGCGGAGCGGTCGTAGGAGATCGCGAAGTGGTGCTCCTGCTCGGGTGTGCGGCGCGCGACCGGGATCTGGTAGACGAACGCGGCGTAGTCGCCCATCTGGTGCCGCGAGAACGGCAGCCGCTCGTACACGACGTAGACCTGCTCGTTCGAGAGGAAGAAGTCCAGGATCAGCGACGTCTCCTCGTCGAGCAGCGGCATGCCGACCGACGCGAGCCGCATGTCGTCCTCGGGGTTCGTGACGTGCGTGCCGAACGGGTGGCCCGCGGTCCCGAACGTGCGGCCGGACATCCACGTCTCGAACGTGAGCACCGAGCCCGGCTCGGCGTCGAACCCGTTGACGCCGGACGCGGCCTGCCGGTTGGCGAACACCAGCCACTTGACGTGGTCGAGCGTGCCCGGCAGCCCCACGCCGTTGACGCCCTCCCGGGCGAGCGTGCGGACGAACGCCGGCTCGCCCGTCAGCGGGTGCCGCCCGCCGGAGCGCACCAGCAACCCGTCGGCGGACGTCACGACGGTCCCGTCGTCGCCCACGTACGGGCCGAAGCCGTAGTGGAACCAGCGGACGGCCGGGTCGCCGGCCGCCCCGACGGCGAACCCGTCCCGGAACTCGTCCCACACGATCCGGTATCCCGGCTCGGCGCTGATCGTCATGCCCGTTCTCCCTTCTCTGCGTGCATCGGTGCGTCGTGGAGCGCCCGCCGGATCGCGTCGGCCTGGTCGGCGCAGAGCCGGCGGGACACCGCCGCCGGCGCCGTGTACGAGGCGTGGAAGGTCCCGGGGTAGTGGCGCAGCTCGGTGGGCACGCCGGCCTGCCCGAGCCGCTGCGCGTAGGCGATGCCCTCGTCGCGCAGCGGGTCGAACTCGCTGACGGCCACGAAGGCCGGGGGCAGGCCGGCGAGGTCCACGGCCCGCGCCGCGCGGCGAGCGCCGGCACCGCGTCGGTCCCGGCCGCCGCGCGAGGTAGTGCCGCCAGCTCGCGAGCGCGTTGGCCCGGTCCCACTTCGGGGTGTCGACGAACGCGCGGGCCGACGGGGTGTCGAGCCGGTCGTCCAGCTCGGGGTTGACCAGGCACTGGTGGCGCAGCCGCGGGCCGCGCCCGCGGGTGAGCAGCGCGAGCGCGGCGGCCAGCCCGCCGCCGGCGCTCTCCCCCGCGACGCCGACCTGGCGGGGTCGATCCCCAGGTCGGCGGCCTGCGCGACGGTCCATTCCAGCGCGGCGTGGCAGTCGTGCAGCCCGGCCGGGAACGGGTGCTCCGGGGCCAGCCGGTACCCGACCGACACCACGACAACCCCGGCCCGGTCGGCCACCCGCGTCGCGGCCGCGTCGACCATGTCGAGGTCGCCGACCACGAACCCGCCCCCGTGCAGGTAGAGCACCGCGGGCCGCGGGCCGGCCGGCGCGGCGGGCCGGTAGACCCGGACCGGCACCGGACTGCGGCCGGGCACCTCCCGCGGCTCGACGGTCACCGGCTCGCGCGGGACGTGGGGCGGCATCGCCGCGGCGATCTCGCGGAACACCCTGCGGGCGGTCGCGACGTCGGCCAGGTCCACCCGCCCCAGCCGCGGGACGAGCGGCGCGAGCTCCGGGTCGTAGGCGTAGGACGTCACCCGGGGCTCCGCCGGGCGCAGTCGTGGCCGGTCACGCGCCGCCAGCGCAGGACGCGCACGAGCGGGCGGTCGCTGATCACGGCGGCGCCGGTGAGCGTCAGCGCGTCGCCGTCGAGGTGGAAGTCGCGTTCCTGCGCGGTGCCGACCATCTGCGGGTGCGCGCTCACCGCGACGAGGTGCACGACCCGCCGGTCGCCCGCCAGCCGCCAGCGGCCCGCGTACCCCATGAACGACTCCGGCGACGCCGGCGGGCCGCCGGCCATCATGCTCACCGACATGAAGCCGGTCGCCTCGTAGAGGAGCAGCCCCTCCGGTTCGGTCCCGAGCGGCCCGGGCCGGGTGCCGCCGTCCTCGTCCAGCTCGGTGTAGCCGCACAGCCGCCACACGCCGATCAGCTCGTCGCCGCTCAGCTCCCGCATCAGCCCTCCTCGGCCGGCACGTCCGTCACCTGGACGCGGGTCACCCGCATCCCGGCGCCCTGCCCGAAGAGCCGGCTCGCGGCGGCGCTCGTCTCGTCGACGAACGCTTGCGGCGCGGTCCCGCCCGGCTCGACGTAGAACCCGTCGGCGCTCGACAGCCGCACGAGCGCGGGCCGCCCGGCCAGCTCGGCGTCGAGGAGCGTGAGCATCCCCAGCCCGCAGCGCAGCTGCGCGGCTGCACGGGCCGCTCCGGCCCGCCGTGGTCGATCACGAGGTGGCGCGCGGAGTCCAGGTGCTCCCCCAGGTCGGCGACGCGGAACACCTCCCGCCCGTCGACCAGCCAGTGCACCACCCCGGCCGCGCGGTCGTAGGCGATCTCCAGATGGTGCGTGTCGGCCGGGTCACGCGCGACCACCGGCACCGCGTAGGAGAACGCCGCGTACGGGCCGAGGTCGGCCCGCCGGTCGGCAGCCGCTCGTAGAACGCGTAGATCCGCTCGTTGGTCAGGAAGAAGTCGAAGACCGTCGAGGTCTCCGGGTCCACCGCGTTGACGGTGACGGCGGCCAGGCGCAGGTCGCGGTCGGGGTCGTGCACGGCGGCGCCGAACGGGTGCCCGGCCGTGCCGAACGTCCGCGCGGAGAGCCACGCCTCGCACGAGAGCACCCGGCCGGGCACGGCGTCGAAGCCGGGGAAGCCGGTCGTGGCCGTGTGGTGGGCGAAGGCGAACCACTTGACGTGGTCGAGCGCGCCGGGGAGGCCGTACGGGTTCTCGTCCTCCTGCGCGAGCGTGCGGACGAACGCGGGCTCGCCGGTGCCGGGGTGCGTCCCGCCGGAGACGACCTCGAGTCCCCGCCCGGACGCCGTGACGGTCCCGTCGTCGGCGACGTACGGCCCGGCCGCGACGAACGTCCACCGCGCAGCGGGGCCGGCGGTGGCGAACCCGGCGGAGAAGTCGTCGGCCCAGATCGGCGGCGGGCCCGCGGTCGCCGCCGCGGGCCCGGCGGCGGCGACGACCGCCGCCAGCGCCAGCGCCGCGACCGTCGCGGCACATGTGGGGCGGCGCATCAGAGGAACTCGTACTCGGCCGGGTCCAGCGCGTGCGTGCGCCGCCAGTACTCGACGGCCGAGAACGGCCAGTTCTGCGCCGTGCGGCCCTTCTCGTTGACGAACCAGCTCGACACCGACGAGAAACCCCACGCCCGTTCCGCGTTGCCGGCGTCCACCCACGTGTTGTAGGCGTCGTGCACGTCCGGCCGGACGTCGAGCGCTTTCCGGCCGCTTTCCAGAAGGCGCCGGATCGCGTCGAGCAGATACGTCACGCCGTACTCGGAGAAGGCGAAGATGCTGCCGCCCTGGCCGGAGAGATTGGTGTTCGGGCCGTAGAGGCAGAACAGGTTCGGGAACCCGGGAACGGTGATCCCGAGGTAGGCCCGGGCGTCGCCGTCCCAGGTGGCGTGCAGGTCGGCGCCGCCGCGGCCGGTGACCGTCATCGGGGCCAGGAAACGGGAGGCCTGGAACCCGGTGGCGTACACGAGGACGTCGAGGTCGTGGTGGCCGGCCGCGGTCTCGACGCCGGCCGGCGTGATCCGCCGGATCGGGTCCCCGACCAGCCGCACGTGCGGCTGCCGCAGCGTCCGCAGCCAGACCCCGTTGTCCCGCATGACGCGCTTGGCCCCGACCGGGTACCGCGGGAGGACCTGCGCGAGCAGGTCGGGGGCGTCCGCGACCTGCGCGGACATCCAGTCCGTCAGGGTGACGCGAAGGCGCTCGTTCGCCGCCGAGACCGCGCGCTCGGTGGGCGGGTGCCCGCGGTCGACGATCCACCCCTCCAGCACTCCCCCGCGCTCCAGCAGCCCGGGCGCGCACAGCCAGAACCGGTGCCACGGCGAGTAGTACGGGACGTGCTCGTAGAGCCAGCGCGCCGACGGCGGCACCGGGTCGTGGTAGTGCGGCGTGGGGCGCAGCCACGGCGGGTTGCGCTGGAAGACCACCAGCTCGCCGGCGACCTTCGCGACCTCGGGGACGAGCTGGTAGGCGCTGGAACCGGTGCCGATCACCCCGACCCGCTTCCCGGCCAGGTCGGCGCCCGCGTCCCAGCGCGCCGAGTGGAACGCCGGCCCGGCGAAGGTCTCCCGCCCGGGGATGTCCGGCAGGCTGGGCCGCGAGAGCTGCCCCACCGCGCTGACCACGGCGTTCGCCGCCACCGTCACCTCGCCGTGCGGGGTGCGCAGGTGCAGCCGCCACCGGGCCGCCGGGTCGTCCCAGCGGGCGGCGAGCACCTCGGTGCCGAAGACGATGCGGTCGTAGAGCCCGTACTGCTTGGCGACGTCGCGGAAGTACTCGTGCAGCACGTCGCGCGTGCAGAAGTGGTCGGGCCAGTCGTGTTTCGGGGCGAACGAGTAGCTGTAGAGGTGGCTCGCGACGTCGACCCGGCAGCCCGGGTAGCGGTTGTCCAGCCACGTGCCGCCGACGTCGGCGTTCTTCTCGTAGACGGTGCAGCGCACGCCCGCCTGCGTCAGCCGGTGGGCGGCGAGCAGCCCGCTCATCCCGGCGCCGATCACCGCGACCTCGAGCTCCGCGCCCGGCGCGACCTGCTCGGCCGTCCAGCCCGGGGCGCGCGGGTCGGCGCCGGGCGGGACGATCTCCTCGGCCAGCAGCGGCACCGCCTCGGCCGCACCGGGGCCCAGCGCCCACTCGGCGATCGCGCCCAGCAGCCGCGGCCCGGGCGGCGGCACGGGCGGCGACCCCGCGTCCCGGTGGCGCGCCAGCACCGCGGCGGCGAGCCCGCGCACGTCCTCCTGCTGCGCTTCGGAGAGCCCGCCGTGGGGCTGGAAGAGCCACCCGTTGCGCCGCTCGACACGCGCCAGCACCGCCGGGTCGCCGGTGAGGTGGGCGACGGTCATGAGCAGCGCGGGCACCTCGGCCGCGTGCAGGTGGGCGCGCAGCGCCGCGTCGTCGGCGACGAGTCGCCGCACGGGCGCACCGAATGTCACAACGCACCTCCGCGGACGGCCGGCATTTCGGCGGCAAGCCTCGCGGCGGCGCCTCGCAGTTCGCTAGAAACCCGGTCGGGGCGCACCCGGGAACTGCCCGCTACCGGCCTGCGATCGGGTTGCTACCGGGGGCCGAGAATCCGGCGGCACCATGGACCGCGTCCCCGGCGGCCCACCCCGGCGCCGGCGAGCGGAAAGGTGCTCGACGATGAATCGCCGTGTGGTCATCACCGGTATGGGAGTTCGCGCGCCGGGCGGAAACGGAGTGAAGGAGTTCTGGGACCTGCTGTCGGAGGGCCGTACGGCAACCCGGCGGATCAGTTTCTTCGACCCTTCGCCCTACCGTTCCCAGGTGGCCGCCGAGGCCGACTTCAACCCCGAGCACGAGGGCCTCACGGCGCGCGACGTGCGCCGGATGGACCGGGCGTCGCAGTTCGCCGTGGTCTGCGCGCGGGAGGCCGTCGACGACAGCGGGCTGGACGTCGGCGCGCTCGACCCGCACCGGGTCGGCGTCAGCCTCGGCAGCGCGGTGGCCGCGGCGACGAGCCTCGAACGCGAGTACCTCGTGCTCTCCGACAGCGGGCGGCACTGGCTCGTCGACGACGCGTGGCTCTCGCCGCACATGGTCGACTACCTCATCCCGAGCGTCATGCCCGCCGAGGTGGCCTGGACGGTCGGCGCCGAGGGCCCGGTCGCGATGGTCTCCAACGGCTGCACGTCCGGGCTCGACTCGGTCGGGCACGGCCGCCAGCTCATCGCCGAGGGCAGCGCGGACGTGGTGCTGGCCGGGGCGTCCGACACCCCGATCACCCCGATCGTCGTGGCGTGCTTCGACGCGATCAAGGCGACCACGCCGCGCAACGACGACCCCGAGCACGCCTCGCGCCCGTTCGACAGCTCGCGCAACGGGTTCGTCCTGGCCGAGGGCGCCGCCCTGTTCGTGCTGGAGGAGCGCGAGCACGCGCTCGCCCGCGGCGCGCACGTCTACGCGGAGATCACCGGCTACGCCACCCGTTGCAACGCCTACCACATGACCGGCCTGAAGCCGGACGGGCGCGAGATGGCCGAGGCGATCCGGGTGGCGCTGGACGAGTCGCGGATCGACCCGACGGCGGTCGGCTACGTCAACGCGCACGGCTCCGGCACCAAGCAGACGACCGGCACGAGACGGCGGCGTTCAAGCACAGCCTCGGCGACCACGCCTACCGCACGCCCGTCAGCTCGATCAAGTCGATGGTCGGGCACTCCCTCGGCGCCATCGGGTCCATCGAGATCGCCGCGTCGGCGCTCGCGATCGAGCACGGCGTGATCCCGCCGACGGCCAACCTCACAGAGGCCGACCCCGAGTGCGACCTCGACTACGTGCCCCGCACCGCGCGCGAGCAGAAGGTCGACACCGTGCTGACCGTCGGCAGCGGGTTCGGCGGCTTCCAGAGCGCCATGGTGCTGCGCCGCCCGGACGGGGCCGGCCGGTGACCGACCGGGTCGTCGTCACGGGGATCGGCGTCGTCGCGCCGAACGGGCTCGGCGTGGAGCGGCACTGGCCCGCCGCGCTGGCCGGGGCCAACGGCATCGCCCCGATCACACGGTTCGACGCCACCGGGTACCCGGCGCGGCTCGCCGGCCAGGTGACCGGCTTCGACGCCGCGGCGCTGCTGCCGAGCCGGCTGCTGCCCCAGACCGACGTGTCCACCCGGTACGGGCTGGTGGCGGCCGACTGGGCCATCGCGGACGCCGAGCTCGACCCCGCCGCACTCGTCGACTACGACATGGGCGTCGTCACGTCCAACGCGTGCGGCGGCTTCGCGTTCACCCACCGCGAGTTCCGCAAGCTCTGGTCGCAGGGCCCGGAGAAGGTCAGCGTCTACGAGTCGTTCGCGTGGTTCTACGCGGTGAACACCGGCCAGATCTCCATCCGGCACACGATGCGCGGGCCGAGCAGCGCGCTCGTCGCGGAGCAGGCCGGCGGGCTGGACGCGCTCGGGCACGCCCGGCGCACGATCCGGCGCGGCACCCCGCTCGTGGTCAGCGGCGGCGTCGACTCGGCGCTCGACCCGTGGGGCTGGGTGGCGCAGCTGTCCAGCGGGCGGGTCAGCCGCGTGGCCGACCCGGCCCGCGCGTACCTGCCGTTCGACGCGGCGGCGAGCGGCTACGTCCCTGGCGAGGGCGGCGCGATGCTCGTGCTGGAGAGCGTGCAGGCGCGCAGCGGCGCGGGCGGCACCACGCGTACGGCGAGATCACCGGCTACGCGTCCACGTTCGACCCGCCGCCCGGCTCCGGGCGCCCGTCCGGGCTGCGCCGGGCCGCCGAGCTGGCCATCGCGGACGCCGGCATCTCGCCCGAGGCGATCGACGTCGTGTTCGCCGACGCCGCCGGCGTGCCCGAGCTGGACGCGGCCGAGGCCGCCGCGATCCGGGACGTCTTCGGGCCGGGCCAGGTGCCGGTCACCGCACCGAAGGCGCTGACCGGGCGGCTCTACTCGGGCGGCGGCCCGCTCGACGTCGTGGACGCCCTCCTGGCGATCCGGGACGGGGTCATCCCGCCCAGCGCGGGCGGCACCGACGTCCCCGACGAGTACGGCATCGACCTCGTCACCGGGAGCCCGCTGGCGGCGCGGGTCTCCACCGCGCTGGTGCTCGCGCGCGGCCGGTGGGGCTTCAACTCCGCCGTCGTCGTCTCCGAGTCGGTCGTCTGACCGGCTCCGACCAGGAAAGGAACCCATCCCCGTGACCATGACGATCGACGACCTGCGCACCATCCTCGTCGCCTGTGCGGGAGCAGCCGACGACGGCGTGCTCGACGGCGACATCCGCGACGTCGGGTTCGACGAGCTCGGCTACGACTCGCTCGCGCTCATGGAGACCGCCGCGCGGATCAAGAGCGAGTTCGGGGTGGTCATCCCCGACGAGCGGATCGCCGAGCTGCGCACGCCCGGCGAGATCCTCGACGTCGTCAACGCCACCCCGGCGGCGAGCTGACGTGGCGCTCCACACCGAGCACTCCGTCGACGCGCGGCACCGCCCGAGATCGTGTTCGACCTGGTCGGCGACGTCACCCGGTGGCCGGCGATCTTCGAGCCGACCGTGCACGCCCGCCACCTGCACCGGGCGCGGCGAGAGCGGGCCAGCTGTGGGCGCTCGACCGGGGGCGAGGTCCGGGACGTGGGTCTCCCGGCGCAGGCTCGACCCGCCGCGCGGCACGTCACGTTCGAGCAGGAACGCACGCAGGCGCCGATCGCGTCGATGTCCGGCTCCTGGACGTTCCACCCGAGCGGCGGCGGGACCGAGGTCGTGCTCACCCACGACTTCACCAGCGCGGGCGAGGAGCACGACGCGTGGCTGACGTCCGCGGTCGACGCCAACAGCACCCGCGAGCTCGACGCCCTGCGCACCGTCGCGGAGATCGGGCACCCGGTGGCCGATGTCGTCGTCACGTTCGCGGACACGATCCCGCTCGACGGCCCGGCCGCGGACGCCTACGCGTTCATCGACCGCGCCGACCTCTGGCCGCAGCGGCTCCCGCACGTGGCCCGCGTCGACCTGCGGGAGCTGCAGCCCGGCGTGCAGGACATGGAGATGGACACCTCCACCGCCGACGGGAGCACGCACACCACCCGGTCCGTCCGGGTCTGCCTGCCTCCGGGGGAGATCGTCTACAAGCAGCTCGTCACGCCGAAGCTGCTGCTCGGGCACAGCGGGTCGTGGCGGCTCACGAGCGGCCCGGGCGGCGACGTCGCGACCGCGCGGCACACCGTCCTCATCGACCCGGCGGCCGTCGAGGCCGTGCTCGGCGCCGGGCGCACGCTCGCCGACGCCCGCACGTTCGTGCGCGACGCGCTGGGAAGGAACAGCCGGACCACGATGGCGCACGCGAGCGCCCACGCCGGGCGGCCGCGCCGTGACCGCGACCGGGGTGACGACCGAGCGGACCGTCGAGCTGGCCGACGGCGTGTACGCCTACGTGCAGGAACCGGGCGGCTGGTGCGTCAGCAACGCCGGGATCGTCACGGGCGGCGGCGGCGCCGCCGTGATCGACACACTGGCCACGGAGGCCCGGGCGGCGATGCTGCGCGACACCGTCGACGAGCTGTGCGCGGCGCCGCGGCGCGTGGTCGTCAACACCCACCACCACGGCGACCACGTCTTCGGCAACCACCTCTTCGGGCCGCACGCGACGATCGTGGCCCACGAGGAGGCGCCGGCCGAGCTGCGCGACACCGGTCTCGCGCTCACCGGGCTGTGGCCGGACGTGGCCTGGGGCGACGTCCGGGTGACGCTGCCGACCGTCACGTTCCGGGACCGGATGGCCGTGGACGTCGGCGGGCGGCGGATCGAGCTGATCGGGATGGCGCCTGCGCACACCACCAACGACGTCGTGGCGTGGCTCCCGGACGAGCGGGTGCTGTTCGCCGGGGACGTCGTGCTCTCCGGCAGCACGCCGTTCACGCTGATGGGCTCGATCCGCGGCACGCTCGTCGCCGTCGAGCGGCTGCGCCAGCTGGAGCCGCGCACGATCGTCTGCGGGCACGGCCCGGTCACCGGCCCCGACGTGCTCGACCGGACCGTCGAGTACCTGCGCTGGATCCAGGCGCTCGCCGACGCCGGGGTGCGCCGCGGCGCCACCCCGCTGGAGGTGGCCCGGGACGCCGACCCCGACCTGTTCGGGCACCTGCTCGACCCCGAGCGCCTCGTCGGCAACGTGCACCGGGCGTACGCCGAGATCGCCGGCGGGCCGCTCGCCCGGCCGCTGGACGTCGTCGCGATCTTCGGGGAGATGGTCGAGCTGAACGACGGGCGGCTGCCGACGTGTCTGGCGTGACGCCGCTCGCCGCGGACCCGGCGCTGTTCCGGGAGGCCATGGCCCGGTTCCCGGCGGGTGTGGTGATCGCGACCGCGCACGACGAGGCCGGCCGGCCGCACGGCTTCACCGCCAGCGCGTTCTGCTCGGTCTCGGCCGACCCGCCGCTCGTGCTGGTGTGCCTGGCGACGTCCGCCACCTGCCATCCGGTCTTCGCCCGCTGCGACCGCTTCGCGGTCAGCGTGCTGCAGGCCGGCCAGGAACACCACGCGACGCGGTTCGCCACGAAGGGCGCCCGGAAGTTCACCGATCTCGACGTGACGACCACCGCGGGCGGCCAGACCGCGCTCGCGGGCGCGCACGCCACGCTGGACTGCCACGTCGAGGGCCGGCACCCGGCCGGCGACCACACGATCATCGTCGGGCACGTGCGGCACGTCGTGCTCGGCGAACCCGCGCCGCCCGCCGTCTACTACCGGCGGCGTTCCGGTCGCTCGTGCCGGAGTCCTACACCTGACCTCGCAGCCCGCCGCGCGTCCTCGCAGCCCGTCCACACGCTGCGAGGACGCCTCGCGGGCTGCGACGTCACGGCCGGAGGCGGGGGCCGGCCGCGAGCCGGGCGACGAGCTTGCCCAGCTCCCACAGCACCAGCAGGCCGAGCGGCGGCAGGAGCGCCCAGCCGAACTGCGCCAGGTTGATCTGGACCGTGCCCAGCAGCCGCTGGAAGACGTCCATCTGCGTGACCAGCACCGCGAGGATCGCCTCGGCGAGCAGCGCCTTGTTCATCTGCTTGCTGTCGAACGTCGACGTGGTCAGCACCGTCTGCGTCGCGCTGCGGCACTCCAGGGCGGCGACGATCAGGCAGAGCGCGAACGACGTGAACGCGATCGAGCGGCCGATCTCCAGGTCGCCGTAGCGCTGCGTGCCGAGCACGATCATGCCGAGCAGGGCCACGCTGATGTAGACGCCGGTCAGCCCCACGGTGACGACGAGGTCCCGGGTCAGCACGGACCGGCCGCGGGGGCGCGGGCGCAGCGACATGAGCCCCGGCGTCTCGCGGTCGAAACCCAGCGCGAAGCCGAACGCGGCGTGACGAAGAAGTGGATCCACAGCACCTGCGCCGGGTTGAACGGCTCCCCGGCGGCGATGTTCAGCACGGCGGCGCCGAGGAACGTCAGGACGAACACGACCAGCAGGATCAGCACGAAGCGGATGTACTTCGTGAGGTTGTCGTAGATCTTGCGGCCCTGCTCCACCGCGAAGACGATCGTGGCGAAGTTGTCGTCGGACAGGATCATCCGCCCGGCGTTCTTGGCCACGTCGGTGCCGGTGCCCATGGCGATCCCGATGTCGGCCGCCTTGATCGCCGGGGCGTCGTTGACGCCGTCGCCGGTCATCGCGACGACGTCGCCCTTCTTCTTGAGCGTGTCGACGAGCAGCACCTTGTGCTCCGGGGCGACGCGGCCGACGACGCCGATCTCGTCGATGCGCGCGAGCCGGACGTGCTCGGGCAGCGCGGCGAAGTCGGCGCCGAGGATGGGCCGGCCCGGGATGCCGAGCTGGCGGGCGATGGCCGCGCCGGTCGTGACGTCGTCGCCGGTGACCATCCGGACGCGGATGTTCGCGGCCTGCGCGCTCGCCACCGCCGCCTTCGACTCGTCGCGGGGCGGGTCGACCATCCCGACCAGGCTCGTGAGCAGCACGTCGGTGACGTAGCCGAGCAGGTCGCCGTCCCGGTCGAACGTGTCGGGGTCCAGGTCCCGCACGGCCGCGGCCATCACCCGGCGGCCGTCGCTCTCCATGCGCACCATCTCGGCGTTCATCCGGTCCCGGAGCCCGGCGTCCCACGCCACGGGGCCGGCGGCGGAGAGCGCGGCCGCGGCCCGTCCCGTCACGGCGGGCGCCGCGCCCTTCACGAAGCACCGGACGACCGGGCGGCCGTCCGCGCCGGTGGCCGCGGTGAAGACGGCCATGAGCTTGTACGAGGGGTCGAACGGCAGGGTGGCGAGCCGCGGCAGCCGCTCGCGGGTGGCGTCGACGTCGAGGCCGGCCTTGTGCCCGAGCACCAGCAGCGCGCCCTCGGTCGGGTCGCCGACGACCCGGCCGTCGACCAGCCGGGCGTCGCTCGCCACGACGTAGGGCAGGATCGCGGCCTCGACGGTCGGCGCGGTGCCGGCGGCGTGGTGGACCTTGCCGGCGAGGTCGTAGCCGCTGCCGGAGACCGTGTAGCGGTCGCTGGGCGTGACGACCTCGACGGCCGTCATCTGGTTCATCGTGAGCGTGCCGGTCTTGTCGGAGTTGACCGCCGAGGTGAACGCGAGCGTCTCGACCGACGGCAGCTCCTTGACGATCGCGTTGCGCTTGGCCAGGTCGATGCCGCCGAGCGACAGGATCATCTGGGTGACGGTCGGCAGGGCCTCGGGGATGGCCGCGATCGCGAGGGCCACGGCGCTCACGAACAGCACGTCCCAGGCCTCGCCGCGGCTGCGGCCCAGCACGAACATCACGATCATCGTGATCCCGGCCGCGCCGGCGATCCACAGGGTGAGCCGGTCCAGCTCCTTCGTCAGCGGCGACTTCTCCTTGGCCGTCGTCGTGAGCATCGCCGAGATCCGGCCGAACTGGGTGGCCGCGCCGGTGCCGGTGACGATCATCGTCCCGCTGCCGTGCGTGACCGGGGTGTTCATGAACGCCATGTTCGTCTGGTCGCCGGCGCCAGCTCGCCGCCGTCGAGGGTGGTCGCGTCCTTCGCCGCGGGCGTGCTCTCGCCGGTGAGCGGCGACTCGTCGATCTGCAGGGCGCTCGCGGCGACGATCCGGCCGTCCGCGGGCACCTGGTCGCCGCCCGCGAGCTGGACGACGTCGCCGACGACCACCTGCTCGGCGGGGATCTCGGCGTCGTCCCCGTCGCGGCGGACGCGCGCGGTGGCCTTCATCATCGACCTGAGCGCGTTCATCGCGCTCTCGGCCTTGCCCTCCTGGCGCAGCCCGATCACCGCGTTGAGGATCGTCAGCAGGAGCAGGAGCACGGCCGTGGCCCACTGGGCGACCACGGCCGACACGATCGCGGCGGCCAGCAGGATGATCTGCATGTAGCTGCGGTACTGGTCGAGGAACCGCCGCCAGCCGGGCACCGGGGCTCCTCGGGGAGCGCGTTGGGGCCGTTCGCGCGCAGCCGGTCGGCCGCGATCCGCGCCGGCAGCCCGACGGCCGGGTCGACGCCGAGCGCCTCGGCGACGGCCGCGGGCGTCCGCGCGTACCAGGCGTCACCGGCCGCGACCTGCGGCGAGGGGACGGTCCGCTCCACGGTCGGCCTCCGTTCTACGCGTGCGCCTTCTCCTTCTTCGCCTTCTTCCGCTTCCCCTTCTTCTTCGACGCCTTCGCGTGGTGCCCGTGGTGGCCGTTCTGCGCGGCGAGGTACGGGTCGGCGGCCGCGCCCTTCGGCGCCTCCCGTTCGAGCTCGCGGCGGGCGTCCGCGAGACCGGCCCGGACCTCGTCGCTCACCGTCGGGTAGCGGGGGTCGATCGCGACCAGCGTGTGGACGAGCACGGCCGCCGCGCAGATGCGGGCGAACCACTTCCGGTCCGCGGGCACGACGTACCACGCGCCCACGGCGTGCTGGTCGCCGAGAGCATGTCGGAGAAGACGCGCTGGTAGTCGTCCCAGCGCCGGCGTTCGCGGACGTCGGCCGCGGAGAACTTCCAGTTGCGCTCGGGCACGTCGATCCGGCGCAGGAACCGGGTGCGCTGCTCCTCCCGCGACAGGTTGAGGAAGAGCTTCACCACGACGATCCCGTTGTCGGTGAGGTAGCGCTCCCAGTCGTTGATCTCCCGGTAGCGGCGTTCCCACACGTCCTTGCCCTTGGCCGCCGCCGGCAGCTTCTGGCGCTCCAGGTTCTCGGGGTGCACCCGCACCACGAGGACCTCCTCGTAGTGCGACCGGTTGAAGATCCCGATCTCCCCGCGGGACGGGAGCCGGCGCGCGTAGCGCCACAGGTAGTCGTGGTCGATCTCCTCGGCGGAGGGCACCTTGAACCCGCTCACGCGCACGCCCTGCGGGTTCACCCCGCTCATGACGTGGCGGATCGTCCCGTCCTTGCCGCCGGCGTCCAGCGCCTGCAGGCACAGCAGGACGCCGTGGGTGCCCTGCGCGGCGAGGCGGCGCTGGTAGTCCGCGAGCATCGTGATGCCGGTCCGCAGGAGCGCGACGCCGTCCTTCTTGCGCAGGAAGTCGGCGCGGTAGCGGGGGTCGAAGTCCTTCCAGAGCTTCACCCGCGACCCCGGCTCGACCCGCAGCGGCTCGATGAACTCCGCGATGCGTCTCGCCTGGACGCCGGTCGGGGTGGCCACGTCCGTCACCTCGGGGCCTCCTTCCAGCCGCGATGCCGGTCGATGGTGCGCCGCCGGGCACCGCTCGGCCTCGCCCGCGGAGGATGAGCCTCACCACCCGGGGCCCGGACGCCGGTCAGTCGTCGCGGACGTCCGGGTCCTGGCCGATGCGGGTGTGCGTCTCCAGCGTCGCGAGCCGCGCCATGTCCTCGGCGGAGAGGACGAAGTCGAAGATGCCGATGTTCTCGGCGATCCGCTCCGGCCGCGCCGACTTGGGGATCGCGGTGTTGCCCAGCTGGATCTGCCAGCGCAGGAGCACCTGGGCGATCGTCCGGCCGTTGCGGCGGGCGATCTCGGCGAGCAGCGGCTCGCCGAGCAGGTCGGTGCCGCGGGCCAGCGGGCCCCACGCGATCGTCGCGATGCCGTGCGCGGCGTGGTAGGCCCGCAGCTCGTCCTGCGCGAACCACGGGTGCAGCTCCACCTGGTTGACGGCGGGCACGGTGCCGGTCTCGGCGGCGAGCCGCTCCAGGTGCGCGATCTGGAAGTTCGACACCCCGATCGCCCGGGTCCGCCCGTCGGCCAGCAGCTTCTCCAGCGCGCGCCACGTCTCGACGTAGCGGTCCCGGCGCGGCAGCGGCCAGTGGATCAGGTAGAGGTCGACCTGGTCGAGGCCCAGCTGTTGCGTGCTCGCGTCGAACGCGCGCAGGGCCGCGTCGTAGCCGTGCGCGCCGTTGCCGAGCTTCGTGGTGACGAACAGCTGGTCGCGGGGGATGCCGCAGCGGGCCACCACCTCGCCCACCGCGCGCTCGTTGCCGTACAGGGGGGCGGTGTCGATGCTGCGGTAGCCCGCCGCGAACGCCGCCGGCAGCGTCACCGCCGCCTCCTCCGGCGTGATCCGGAAGACGCCCAGCCCCAGCCGGGGCATGACCACTCCGTTGTTGAGGGTGACCGCCGGGACGACGGTGCCCGCGAACCCGCTCATCGTTCTCCTGTCTGCGAGGACCGCACACACCTGCCGGACTCCGCACACACGTCCTGACGTGTGTGCGGAGTACCGGAGGTGTGTGCCGTCAGGCTTGGGCGCCTCGGGGGCGGGGACGCGTGCCGGCCGGCCGTTGGGCTCGGGGCGTGGCCACGGCACCAGGGCCGGTTTGATCGCCTCCTCCACCGGCGTCCCGGGGTCGACGACCACCGTGCCGCGCCGGAACCGGTACGACTCCGGGTGCCACGGCTCGCGCGGCTCGACCCCGTTCCGCAAGGCCTTCGCCGCGTCGAGCATGCGCCGGCGGGCCTGGATGATCCACTTGTCGGAGCTGACCAGCTGCTCGCGCGTGCGGTCCGCGATCGGGCCGCGCTGGTTCTCCAGCATCGCGACGTCCTGCACCGGGACGTTGACGATTCCGGAGAAGTTGAAGAACCGCTGGTGGACCCGGTCGACCTCGTAGTCGTTGGCCATGTTCTGCTTCGGGACGAACGTCCCGGGGATCAGCTCGGGGAACTCGACGCCGCCGTGCTTCATCTCGTAGAGCATCTTCTCCGTCAGCGGCCGCTCGCTCCATTTGCAGCGGAAGAACACGATGTGCTCGTCGTCCACCGGCACCCGGATGTTCACGTTGTACACGCCGGGCGCGTTGAGCCCGCCCGCCGGCGAGAAACACGGCATCCAGAACGCGTTGCTGACCGAGTAGGGCTGCTTGCCCTCCGGGGTGAGGTCGCCGTGGTCCACGCAGACCTGCCCGAAGTCGGTGTCGACGATGGTCAGCCGGGCCGGGTCCGGCGGGTTCTGCAGCCGGCGCAGGATCTCCTTCTCCAGGTCGGGGCTGCCGGTGACGGCCGCGAGCGGGCCGCCGTTGCTGCCGACGACGAGGTCCCGGTGCAGGAACGGGACGTGCCCGTCCTTGAACTCGTTCTCCAGCGCCTGGAAGTAGTTGCAGTTGAGGAAGAACTTCGACACGTACCGATGCGTCTCCGGGGCGTCGAGCAGCTCGTACGCGGGCTTCGGCGGCTCCTTGTCCGGCGGGCCCATGTAGACCCAGATCATGCCGCCGGCCTCCCAGGCCGGGTAGGCCACGACCTTCACCCGATCCTTGAAAGAGCCGCCCTCGACGCAGTTCGGCATGTCGACGCAGTTGCCGTCGACGTCGAACTTCCAGCCGTGGTAGATGCAGCGCAGGCCGCGTTCCTCGTTGCGCCCGAAGAACAGCGGCGCGTGCGGTGGGGGCAGTACGCGTCGACGAAACCGACCCGCCCGTCGGTGTCCCGGAACGCCACGAGCTTCTCCCCGAGCAGCGTGACGCGCACGGGCGTGCAGTCCGGCCCCGGAAGCTCGTCGGCGAGCAGCGCCGGCAGCCAGAAGCGCCGGAACAGCTCCCCCATCGGGGTGCCCTTGTCGGTCTGGGTCAGCATGTCGTTGTCAGCTCGGGAAAGCATGCACCGACTCCTCTCGTGCGTTCTTCGCCGATCTCATCGATCCACTCATCGGTCCAGCCAGATCGTGCTGTAGAAGATCTCCCCGTCGAGGTAGCGCACGATTCCCTTCACCTCGGGACGGGCGAGCGTGCCCTTGTACGAGCGGCTCAGCCAGGCGACGGCGAGATCCTCGGTGGTGAGCTCCTGCACGCGCTGGTAGGCCGCGATGCGGGTGGCCGGGTCGGCGGCCCGCACGGCCTCGTCGAGCGCCGCGTCCACCTGCGGGTTCGAGTAGTTGCCGCGGTTCTTCGGGCCGTCGGTGTAGAAGAGGCTGTAGATGATCGGGAACGGGCTCTGCCACGGCCCTTCGAGACCGGTGGCGGCCTGGAAGTCGCCGTTCTTGAGAACGGCCCCGTTGTAGGTCGCGTGCTCGTAGTGCTGCAGCTGCACCTCGATGCCGGCCGCGGCCACTGGGCCTGCAGGAACGTCGCGAGCTTCACCGTGTCCGGGCTGTTCGAGCTGGACAGCGTGAAGCTCTTCTGGCCGCCGTCGGCGACGTACTCGTCGATCAGCTGCCGGGCGCGTTCGAGGTCGTAGGTCGGCCAGGCGTCCGCGGCCTGCCGGCTGAAGAGCGGGTTGCTCCGGGATCACGGACTTGGCCTCCTGCATCGCGCCCATGTAGATGGCCGCGTTCATGGCGTCGGGGTCGACCGACCGCACGATCGCCTCCCGCATCCGGCGGTCGTCGAACGGCGGCTTGTCGAAGTTGAAGTAGAGGTAGCTCGCCCCGATGCCCGGGCCGTAGTACGTCCGCAGGCCGGGGTTGGTCGAGCCGCGGTAGACCTCGCTGTAGTAGCCGGCGATCACCAGGTCCACGTCGCCGTTGACGAGGGACAGGTACCGCGAGTCGGTGTCCGGGAGCGGCCGGTAGACGATCCGGTCGAGGTAGGGCAGCCCCTTGTCCGTTCTGCCAGTAGTCGTCGAACCGCTCGACCACCAGCTGCGATCCGGGGATCCACTCGACGAACCGGAACGGCCCGGCCCCGACCGGGTGCTTGCCGTAGTCGGCGCCCCACTTCTCCATGGCGGCGGGCGAGCCGATCGTCCCCAGGTTGCCGACGGTGTAGGGCAGCGCGAAGTAGCTCGCGAACGACCCGTTGGGCTGGACCAGGTCGAACCGCACGGTCAGCGGGTCGACGACGGTCATCGCGCGGATCGCCCGCGCGTACTGCCACCCGACGGACGTGGTGTCGTCGAGGTGGCGCTGCATGTTGTAGACGACGGCGTCGGCGTCGAGCGTCGTGCCGTCGTGGAACCGCACCCCGGGGCGCAGCTTCAGCGTCCAGGTCGCGCCGGCGTCGGCCGTGGTCAGCGACTCGGCCAGGAACGGCTGCGGCTCGCTCTTCTCGTCGAAGCGCATCAGCGAGTCGTAGATCTCCGCGGCGACCGGGTTCTGGCCGGTCTCGGGTCGAACGACGGGGTGTCGGTGAACACGCCGACGTTCAGCGTGCCGCCGCGCCTGGGCGTGCCGTCCTCGGCCAGGTTGCTGCCGTAGGGGTGCGAGACGTCCAGCTGCGCGGGCGCGCCGCGCCCGGAGCGGCGGTGGGCGACCCGCACGCGACGTTCGCCAGCAGGACGAAGAGCCCCGCGAGGCTCGCCACGAGCCAGCGGCGGCGCCTGGTCTCCATTCTTCGTGGTGTCACGACCCAGCTCCTTTGGCAGGTCATTCCCCCCGGTGGGCAGGATTGATCGGCCCTGGCCGGCACCACGCCGGCACCAGGGCATGCGGGAACCGCATTCCGAATGGCACAGGAATGCGCTCACGGCGGAGCGCGCGTCGACGGCGCGTCACAGGTCGGCCGGACCGGCCCCGGGACGCGTCATCCGGTCGACGTCGTCGGGCGCCCGGCACGCCCCCCGCGCCGGCTGCCCGAGACGTCCCCGGCGTCAGACGACGCCGTTGCCGCGGAGCGTGCGGATCTCGTCCGCGGAGTACCCGAGCTCCGTCAGCGTCTCGTCGGTGTGCTGGCCCAGCAGGGGCGCCGGCCGGCGGATCCGGCCCGGCGTCTCGCTGAGCTTCACGGGGATGCCCAGTCCGCGCACCCTCCCTTCCAGCGGGTGGTCCATCTCGACCACCATCTCCCTCGCCTGCGTGTGTGGGTCCTCGAACACCTCCTGGTAGTCGTAGATCGGTCCAGCCGGGACGCCGGCGTTGCGGATGATCTCCACCCACTCCGTCTTGTCCCGTTTCCGCAGCGTGGCCTCGAGCTCCACGGCCAGTGCGGTCTGGTTCTGCAGCCGGTCGGCGTTGGTCGTGAACCGGGCGTCGTCGGTGAGGTCCAGCCGGTCGATCGCCTGGCACAGCTGCGCCCACAGCTTCTCGTTGGTGGCGCAGATGTTGAGGTGGCCGTCGCGGGCCCGGAACGCCTGGTTGGGCGCGGAGCTGCGGTTCGTCGAGCCGACGGGCCGGGGCAGCTCGCCCAGCGCCCAGAGCTGGGCCGTCTCGAACACCGACAGCGCGAGCGGCCCCTCGAAGATCGACGTGTCGACCGCCTGCCCGCGGCCCGTCCGCAGCCGGGAGACGTAGGCCGTGAGCACGCCGAACGCGCCGAACAGGCCCGCCGAGAGGTCGGCGATCGAGAGCCCGGCCTTCTCCGGCGGGCCGTCCGGGTCGCCGGTGACGCTCATCATCCCGGACATCCCCTGCGCGATGAGGTCGTGCGCCCGCAGGTCCCGGTACGGCCCGGTCTGCCCGAACCCGGAGATGCTCGCGTAGACCAGCGCCGGGTTGACCTCCCTGAGGCTCTCGTAGTCGATCCCGAGCCGGGCGGTGACTCCCGGGCGGAAGTTCTCGACCAGCACGTCCGCGGTGGCGACGAGCCGGTGGAAGACCTCCTTGCCCTCCGGCGACTTCAGGTCGACCGTGACGCTGCGCTTGTTGCGGTTGACCGCGATGAAGAACGCGGTGTCCGGCCCCGCGACCGTCTGGCCCATCATCGTGCGGCCCTGCTCGCCGCGGCCGGGCGGCTCGACCTTGACGACGTCCGCGCCCATGTCGGCCAGCAGCTGGCCGCAGTAGGGCCCGGCGAGGAACTGGCCGAGCTCCAGCACCCGCAGCGAGCCGAGCGGAACGTCGAGCACGGATGACCTCCGGGTCCGGGTGCTGGGTCAGATGCGGTCAGAAGCTGCGGGGCATGCCGAGGACGTGCTGCCCGAGGTAGGACAGCAGCAGCTGGTTGGAGCCGGGGCCGTTGACGAACAGCCGGGTCTCCCGGAACTTGCGCTCGACGTCGTACTCCGCGGCGAAGCCGTAGCCGCCGAACGTGTTCATCGCGGCGTTCGCGGCGTCCCACGACGCCTCCGACGCCAGGAGCTTGGCCATGTTGGCCTCGGCCGCGCAGCTCTCGCCGCGGTCGTACAGCTCCGCGGCGCGGAAGCGCATCAGGCTCGCGGCCTCGGTGGCGGCGTAGGCGCGGGCGAGCGGGAACTGGATGCTCTGGTTCTGCCCGATCGGCCGGCCGAACACCTCCCGCTCCGACGCGTAGCGGCTCGCCTTCGCCAGGAACCAGCGCGAGTCGCCGATGGCCGCCGACGCCGCGGCGATGCGGTCGCCGTTGACGCCGTGGATGAGGTAGCGGAACGCCGCGCCCTCCTCGCCGATGAGGTTCTCCGCCGGGACCCGCAGGTCGCGGAAGGTGACCTCGTTGGTCTCCAGGTTGAGCATCGTGCGGACCGGGCGGGCCTCGATCCCGTCGGCCGGCAGCTCCACCAGGAACGCGCTCAGCCCCTCCGCGCGCCGGGCGCCGGCCTCGTACGGGGCGGTGCGGGCCGCGAGGATCATGAGGTCGGAGTGCTGCACGCGGGAGAGCCAGTTCTTCGTGCCGTTGACGACGTAGTCGTCGCCGTCGCGCACGGCCTCCGTCGCGATCCGCGTGGTGTCGAGCCCGGCGTCGTGCTCGGTGAGCGCGAACGCCAGCAGCCGCAGCTCACCGGCGGCGATGCGCGGCAGGTAGGACTTCCTCAGCTCCTCGGAGCCGTGCCGCACCAGCATGCCGGTGTTGTAGATCTGGGCGTGGCAGGTGGCGGCGTTGCCGCCGGACCGCGAGATCTCCTCGATGACCACGGCGGCCTCGGTGATGCCCAGCCCCTTGCCGCCGTACTCGCGCGGGATGAGCACGCCGAGCCAGCCGGACTCCAGCAGCGCCTGGAGGAACTCCTCCGGGTACCGGCGGTCGGCGTCGAGGCCGCGCCAGTACTCGTCCGGAAAGCGCGCGCAGATCGCCGCGACCTCTTCCCGGATCGCCGCGGAACCGCCGTGGTCGTGTCCCATCGAACCCCTTTCCGGGCGGGCTTCTTTTCAGATGGCGAACTCAGATGACGAATACCTTCGCGAGCCCCAGCTCGGTGCAGCGCTTCGCGAGCGCGGTGACGGTGGTGGCGAACTCGTCGACCCGCTCGTCGGTGAAGCGGCTCGTCGGGCCGCCGATGGCGACCGCGGCGACGATGCGGCCCTCGGCGTCCCGGATCGGGGCCGCGACACCGGATATGCCCTGCTCGCGCTCGCCGTGGCTGACCGCGTAGCCGAGCGTGCGGACCTGCTCGGCCTGCCCGTCCGAGCACCGCGACGAAGGCCGGCCCGTGCGGGGACCGCGCGGCCGCCGCCTGCAGCACGTCGGAGGACGCCTCGGACAGCAGGACCTTGCTCGCGCAGCCCGCCCACAGCGGCAGCTCCGTGCCGACCTCGATCACGTAGCGCGGGTTGCGCGGCCCGTCGAACGCCGCGACGCAGAGGCGGGCCGCGCCCTGCCGGACGTAGACGTTGACGGCCTCACCGCAGGTCAGGGCCACATCGGTCATCGCGATGCGAGCCGGCTCCGGCATGTTCCAGCCGGTGCCGGCCAGCCGCGCCCAGCGCAGCAGCCCGGCCCCGACGGTGATCTGGGCGTCCGGCCGGGTCCACAGCATCCCGCTCTCGACGAGGGTGCCGACCAGCCGCATGACGGTGGACTTCGGCAGCCCGGTGGCCCGCGCCATCGCGCTGATGCTCCAGGTGAGCCGCCGCTCGTCGAAGAGCGCGAGGAGGTCGAGGGCGCGCCGGACGCTCCGGATGCCACCCGGCTCGGCGCGTTCCGCCGGGCCGGCCGGCCTCCCGTTCGGACCGCTCTGCGGATCGGTCATCGCACACCTCCTCGCGATTCCGTCGAATGGAATGGATGGTAGATCCGATCCGCGCAGAGGTGCAAACGTTCCGCCTGGTGGACCGGGTAACGCAGATCGCGGTACCGCGAAGTCGATCAGGAATGGTCCGGATTGCTTTTTGATCGCATCCGCGGGAATCCGCGGGAGGCCGGTCGGGTCAGGCCATCCCGACGAGCCCGGCGGCCGCCGTCGCGACCCCGACCACCAGCGCGCCCGGCGCCGGCACCAGGAACTCGGGCCGCAGCGGGTCGAGCGCGGCGAACCGGTCCCCGGGGTAGAGGTCCAGCGGCACCGGCGCGGCCGTCCCGGTCTGCACCTCGAAGGCCCGGCCGGTGCGGCAGAGCCGGACGGGCTCGCCGTCGGTCACCGTGACGGCGGCCTCGTCCGGGCAGCCGGGCGGGAGCGACACGACCGTCCCGGCGGAGTCCACGGCGGCGACCGCCCGTTCCGGCGAACCGTCCACCAGCGCGGGCCGGGTGTCCGGCGCCGGGGACGGGAAGCCGGCCGTCCCGTCGACGCGGCCGACCACCTCGCCGCGCGCCGGGTCGACGAGCACGTAGCCCGGGGCGCCGTCGGCGACCAGCAGCGTGCCGCCCGCGGCCGAGCGCAGCGGGTAGCCGGAGGGAACGGCGCCGGCCGGGCGCAGCGGGACCGACCACGCCTGCCGGCCGGTGCGCTCGTCGAGCCCGCGCAGGGTGACCCCGTCCGGGCACGTCCCGCCCTCGACCGGCACCGCACCCACCGCCGACGCGGAGCGCAGCACGATCCCGCCGCAGCCGGGCGGCGCCGCCCACCGCCACCCGACGTCCCCGCTGCCGAGGTCGCGGGCGGTGAGCCGGGTGCGCGGGAGGGCCGCCGGATCGCCGGCCTCGGCGCGCTCGACCTCGGCGACGGCCACGACCGCGTCCGTCACGAGCAGCGCGGGGGTCCGGTCGACCGGGGTCTCCCACCGGCGTTCCCCGGTCGTGGCGTCGAGCGCCGTGACGACCACGACGCGGGAGCCGTGCCTCGTGCGTGACGACGACGGACCGGCGGTCCGGGCTGACGGCGAGGTCGACCACCCGGGCGCCGGTCCGCGCGAACCGCCAGCGCTGCGCGCCCGTACTCCCGTCGATGCCGACCACGTCGTCGTCGCCGGCCACGACGCGCCCGGGCCGGCCGCGCGCACGTCCCGCACCGCGCCGTCGCCCTGCCACTCCCACGTCACCCGCGTCGCGCTCGTGACGAGCGGCGCCGGCTCCGCCGCGGGCGCGACCGCCGAGGTCACGGGCGCGTCGACCACCGCGGCGGCCGCGAGCACCGCGGCCGGCCCGACCGCCGCGACCACGAGCACGGCGGTGCCGACCCGGACCGCGCGCCGGACCGGGCCGCGGTCGAACGCCCGCGCGGCCACCCCCAGCACGACCACCGCGGACCCCACCGCCAGCACGCCCGACGACGGCCCGGGCAGGCCCGACTCCACGGCCCCGGCCACCGCCAGCGCGCCGGGGACCGCGGTCGCGGACGCGCAGACCGCCGCGAACACCCGGACGTTGCGGCTGGCGGCGAGCGACAGCAGCCCGGCGGCCGCCAGGACCAGCGCCGTCCAGGCCGTCAGCCGGTCGAGGCCGCTGCCGAGGTCCCACGGCCCCAGGCCGCGCCGGTCCAGCAGCGCCCCCACCAGCATGCAGACCAGCCCGGCCACCACCACGATCCTCCGCACACGGAGCAGTCTCACCGACACCGATCACGGCCACGTCGCGCTGCGCCGACCACGCGGCCAACACCGCTCGCGCCCGGCCGCAACCGAAACGGCGGCCCGGACGGCGCTACCGGTGCGTCACCCGCGCCTGCTGCGCGCGGTCGTTCCCGGCCGGGGCGAGCACGACGAGCAGGCCGGGGTGGTCGGTCGCGCCACCCAGGTCGATCCGCCGGACGGCGCCGGCGGCGAGCTCCGGCGTCGCGACGACGTGCTGCAGGCCGCCGTCGCCCACGGACCCGATGCCGGCCGGCAGGCACGAGCGGAGGTCGGCGGTGTCGCCGGCACCGAGGTTCAGGTCGGCGCCGAGCACCAGCGGCGCGGGCACGTCCCCCGCACGCAGGCCCGGGACGACCGTGCCCATGAGGTGGCGGCACTGGGCGAGCGCGACGTCGCGCCGGACGTGCGCGAGGTGCGTCGTGCAGACGATCGCGGCGCCGCCCAGGCACAGCCACGCCCGCCGCTCGGGGTCGTCGGGGTCCTGGACCGGGTGGATCCCGCGGCCGGCGACCGCCGCCGACGGCAGCCGCGAGAGCACGCCGACGCCGTAGCCCTGGCCGTTGCGGCAGCGGTACTCGTCGTCGGTGGTCGCGTTCCACGCCGGCTGGAACGCGGCGACGACCGCGGTGCCGGTGGGGCCCACGCGTCGGCGAGCACCTGGCGCAGGGCGAACACGTCGGCGCGGCAGACCTCGTTGAGCGTGACGGCGCCGGGCGTCTCCGCGCGCAGGACCGCCGCGGCCGCCGGCACCGCGCGTCCGGTGTAGCAGCCGGCATAGCCGCTGTTGCACAGGTTCAGCTGCAGCACCCGGACCGGTGCCGCGACCGCCGGGGGCGGGGCGGCCGGGGTGGGGGCCGCGGGACCGGCGCGGACGGGCGTCGCGGCGCACCCGGCGAGCAGGACGGCCAGCAGCACCGCGAGCCCGCACGCCACCGGCGTCCGCAGCCCTCCGCACGAGCGGTCGGCCATGCCCGTCCCCCCGGGGTCGTCGAACGCCCTTCGCCGCGCAGGGTAACGCCGCGGGTTCACCGCCGGTGAACCGTCGAATGACCAATGGGTGCTGCCGCGCATTCCTCATCGGACGAAGATCGCCGGAAGGGAGGTGTGAGCCGCGCTAGTGGCGGGTATCACACGCTGCCAGGATGGGTCGAAGGCGTCCACCACCGCCGACGAAGGGTGTCGAGCCCAATGGCAGAGCTCGAACCACGCAACTTCCTGCAACCGTGCCTGCTGTTGCTGCTCCGCGAGCACCCGGACCACGGCTACGAGCTGGTGTCGCGGCTGCGTCCGATGCACGACGGCGAGGGCGACGCCGGTGGCGTGTACCGGGCACTGCGCGGAATGGAACGGCAGGGCCTCGTCCGCTCGGAGTGGCACACGTCCGAGGTGGGGCCCGCGAGGCGCACCTACTTCGTGACCGCCGACGGGGTGGCGGTGCTCGACGACCTGGTCGAGAGCCTGTGCCAGACCCACGAGTCCCTTCACGTGTTCCTCGAACGCTATGCGCGGGTCAGCACGCGGCTGCGGGACATCCACGAAGGGAGGGGCCGTGACCAGGGGAGGGACCGGGACGCACCCGACCGCGCTCTCGGCGCCGAGCGCTGCGGACGCTGCGGCGGCCTTCGCCAGGCGGTCGGTTCCGACCGGCCTGCTGGCTGGTGACCCCGAGGCGCTCGCCCGGGCGTGCCACGCGATGGCGCGCCGGTTCCACCGCGGCGGGCGGCTGATCGCGTTCGGCAGCGGGCTCTCCGCGGCCGACGCCGCGCACGTCGTCGTCGAGTTCGTGCACCCGGTGATCGTCGGGAAACGGGCGCTGCCCGCGCTCGTGCTCCCGGGCACGGCCGGGTACGCCGCGGAGCTGGAGCTGTTCGGCGAGGCACCCGACATCGCGCTCGCCGTCTCGGCCGCCGACGACGCACCGGCCGTCGCCGCCGCGCTCGCGGCCGCGCGGGACCGCGGCCTGCTGACGGTGGTGCTGCGCGGCGCCGGGCCGGGCCCCGTGGCCGACGTGGTCGGGCTCGACCACGTGCTCACCGTGGCCGCCGACGACCCGCGGATCGTCCGGGAGGCCCAGGTGACCAGCTACCACGTGCTCTGGGAGCTGGTGCACGTGTTCCTCGACGCACCGGAGGTCCTGCGATGAGGCCCGACGAGAACCCGGGCGAGGCCTGCATCACCTGCTCGGACGCCGCGGTGCCGGTGGTCGTCACCGCGCTGCTGCCCGGCGGGCTGGCCCGCGTCGCACCGGGGCCGGCACCGAGGAGGAGGTCAGCGTCGCGCTCGTCGACGCGGCCGTCGGCGACACGGTGCTCGTGCACGCCGGCGAGGCGATCGCGACGGTGGCCGGCCCGTGAGCACCGAGTCGCTCTACCCGTTCCTGAGCAGCGGCGGCGCGGACCGGGACGTGCTGATCGCCGAGGTTGCGCGTTCGACGGCGGAGAAGGTGGCCGAGATCGGCCGGCTGCGCCGGGACGTCGCCGCCGCCGACGCCGACCGGATCGCGGCCTGCGCCGGCGAGATGGCGGCCCGGTTCGCCCGGGGCGGGCGCCTGTTCGTGTTCGGCAACGGCGGCTCCAGCACCGACGCGGCGGCCGTGGCCGCGCTGTGCGTCGCGGGCGGGCCCGCCGCCGTACCGGTGCCCGCGCTGGCGCTCGCCGCGGACGTCGCCACGCTCACCGCGCTGGCCAACGACGTCGGGTTCGAGAACGTGTTCGCCCGGCCCGTCGCGGCGGCCGCCCGGCCCGACGACGTCGCGATGGGCCTGTCGACCAGCGGCGGCTCGGCGAACGTCCTGCGCGGGCTCGCCGCCGCGCACGACCGCGGGCTGCTCACCGTCGCGCTGGCCGGGTACGCCGGCGGCGCGATGGCGGAGGCGGCCGCGCGCGGGGAGATCGACCACCTCTTCGTGATGCCCTCGGACTCCGTGCACCGCATCCAGGAGGCCCAGACCACGACCTACCACGTGCTGTGGGAGTTGGTGCAGCGCTCGCTCACCGGGGCCCGCGTGCCGTGATCGTCCGCTCCCGGATCCGGGTCACCGGCATCGTGCAGGGCGTCGGGTTCCGGCCGTTCGTGCACGGGACGGCGGTGCGGCTGGGCTCGCGGGGTTCGTCGGCAACGACGAAAGCGGCGTGCTGATCGAGGCGGAGGGCCGCGCGGAGGCCGTCGCCGAGCTCGTCACGGCGCTGCGGGAGCGGCCGCCGCCGCTGGCGTGCGTCACGGCCGTGGCCGCGGAGCCGCTGGCGCCGCGCGGGGACACCGGGTTCGGGATCGCGCCCAGCACCGTGGACGGCCGGCGGTCCGCGCTGGTCGCGGCGGACACCGCGACCTGCGCCGACTGCCTCGCGGAGATGCGCGACCCGGCCGACCGCCGGTACCGCCACGCGTTCGTGACCTGCACGAACTGCGGCCCGCGGTTCACGATCGTCACCGGCGTCCCGTACGACCGCCAGGCCACGACGATGGCCGCCTTCCCGATGTGCGCGGCCTGCGCCGCCGAGTACCACAACCCGGCCGACCGCGCTTCCACGCGCAGCCGATCTGCTGCGCCGGCTGCGGTCCGACGCTGCGGTTCACCGAGGGCGGCGGTGACCCCGTGCGGGCGGCCGCGGACGCCCTCCGCGACGGCGCGGTGCTCGCCGTCAAGGGGCTGGGGGGCTACCACCTCGCCGCGCTCGCGGCCGACGAGACCGCCGTCGCCGTGCTGCGCGCCCGCAAGCACCGCGAGGACAAGCCGTTCGCGGTGCTCGCCCCCGACCTGGCCGGGGCGCGCGGGCTGGGCGCCGTCGGCCCGGCCGAGGTCGCGGAGCTGACGTCGCGGCGCGCCCCGATCGTGCTGCTGCGCCGCCGTCCCGGGGCCCGGCTCGCGGCCGCCGTCGCCCCCGGCAACGACCACGTCGGCGTGCTGCTCCCCTACACCCCGCTGCACCACCTCCTCGCCGGCGAGCTGGCCGCGCCCATCGTCCTGACCAGCGGGAACGTCTCCGACGAGCCGATCGCGCACCGCGACGACGACGCCGCGGCCCGGCTCACCGGCATCGCCGACGCGTTCCTGACGCACGACCGGCCGATCCGCACCCGCGCCGACGACTCCGTGGTGCGGATCGTGGCCGGGCGGCCCTACCCGGTGCGCCGCTCCCGCGGGTACGCGCCGGAGCCGGTCCCGCTCCCCGTGACCGCGGCGCGACCCGTGCTCGGCTGCGGCGCGGAGCTCAAGAACACGTTCTGCGTGCTGCGCGGCGCGGAGGCGTTCGTCTCGCACCACGTCGGCGACCTGGAGAACGCGGAGACGCTCGCCGCGTACACCGACGGGATCGCGCACCTGCAGCACCTGCTCGCCGCCGCTCCCCTGGTGCTCGCGCACGACCTGCACCCGGAGTACCTCTCGACCAAGTACGCGCTCGCGCGGGCCGAGGCCGACCCGGGGGTGGAGCTCGTCGGGGTCCAGCACCACCACGCGCACATCGCCGCGTGCCTGGCGGAGAACGGCGAGACCGGGCCGGCGATCGGGCTCGCGTGCGACGGCCTGGGCTACGGCACCGACGGCGCGCTGTGGGGCGGCGAGGTGCTCGACGCGACCTGACGGGGTTCCGGCGGCTCGCCCACCTGGAGCCGGTGGCGTTGCCGGGCGGGGTCAGCGCGATCCGCGAGCCGTGGCGGACGGCCGTCGCGTGGCTGGGCGCCGCCGGGCTCACGTCTGCCGGGCTGGCCGTCGCCGAGCGCAACGCGGGGCGGTGGCGGCAGGTGGAACGGCTGCTGGACTCGGGCGTCGCGCAGCCCGTCACGACCAGCGCCGGGCGCCTCTTCGACGCCGTCGCAGCGCTCGCCGGGGTGCGCGACACCGTCAACTACGAGGGGCAGGCGGCGATCGAGCTCGAACAGCGCGCGGCCGCGGTACCCGAGACCGACGGCTACCCGGCCGGGATCGACGGCGGGCTCGTCCGGGCCGGCGACCTCGTCCGCGCCGTGGTGGCCGACCTGCGGCGGGACACTCCGGTGGCGCTGGTCGCGGCCCGGTTCCACGACGGGCTGGCCGACGTGCTGGCCCGGGCCGCGACCGAGGCCGCGGCGGCGCACGGGCGCGACACGGTGGCGCTGTCCGGCGGGGTGTTCCAGAACGTGCGCCTGCTCGGCGGCGTCACCCGGCGGCTGCGGGCGGCCGGGCTGCGGGTGCTCGTGCACTCGCGGGTGCCGTGCAACGACGGGGCATCGCGCTCGGGCAGGTCGCGGTGGCCGCGACCGTTGCCGGAGCCGGGTGACAACGGGCGTCCCTACGCACGGAGTTGTCCACCTCGTGGGCGGTTGTCCACAGATCCCGCCG
>MKJX01000205.1 GCA_001942415.1 Pseudonocardia sp. CNS-139 | reverse complement strand
CCGGGCGCTCGTCGCCGACGAGTTCGGCGGGCTGCCGATGCCCCGGCCTGAACGGGTCGCGAACCGGGAAGATCGACGGCACGATGCCGGGCGTGCAGATCCGCGCCGTGTCCCGCCTGCCCGCCGTCGCCGCGCTGGCGGCCCTGCTCGCCGCGGGCTGCTCCGCGACGCCGGTCCCGGTCCCGATGCCGACCCCGTCACCGGCGCGGCCGGGAGGCGACAGCTGCCAGGTCACCGCGACGTCGGGCGGGTCGATCAGCAGCACCGGCGCCCGCACCCGGACCTCGACCGTCAACGGCCGGGTCTCGCTCTCCTGCAGCGACGCGCCCGTGATCACGATCGCCGGGATCGCGGACGACGGCGTCACGTTCTCCTGGCCGGGCGGGACCGTCACCATCGCGCCCGGCACGAGCGGGCAGGCCGACGGCTACACGATCGACGTGACGAGCGTCGGCGGCGGCACCGCGGTGTTCCGGATCGCCCCGGCCTGAGCCGGTAGCCTGCGAGGCCGAGATCATCGAGGGGACGGCCGGGGGTGGCTGGTGACGGGCAGCGACGGCGAGGAGGACCGGCCCGGGGAGACCGCTCCTGCGGTCGAGGCAGGTGACGGGACTGGTCCGCGAGGGCCGGTCGAGGCTGGCGGGCGTGGGCCGGGTCGCGGTCCCGAGGTGCGGCCCGGTGACCGGACGGGCTCGTACGCTCCGGCCGCGAGTGGCGGGCCTGGCCGCGAGCCGGGGAGCCGCCGGCCCGGCGACGGCGGCGGCCGCGGTTCCGATGTGCGCACTCCCGCCGGTCGGGCGCAGGCTCCGGCTGTGAGCGGCACCGGGCTCACCGAGGACACCATCGTCCGCGCCCGCGCCGAGCGCCCGGAGGGCGGCTGGCGCGGCCTGCTCTACTCGATCACGAACGGCCTGGTCGACCCCGGTGTCGCGGCGGCGGTGACCGCGCGGCGGGAGCTGGTCGTCCGCATCCGGCGGCCGTTGCCGGGCCCGCATCAGATCGCGGTCGGGTCGATCAACGGAGGCGTCGGCAAGACGACGGTCGCCGCGTGCCTGGGGCTGGTGCTGGCCGAGAGCCGCGGCGACCGGGTCGTCGCCTTCGACGCCGGCTCGCACGCCGGGACGCTCGCCGAGCGGCTGACCGGCGAGGCGCAGGTGACGGTGCGGGACCTGCTGGCCGAGATCGGGTCGGTCCGCTCGCTGGCCGACGTCGCCCGCTACACGAGCCTCGCCCGGCGGCTGCAGGTGCTGGCGTCGGAGCAGGACCCGGCGATGAGCGCGGCGTTCGACCGCGACGAGTACGAGCGGGTGTGCGCGGTGCTGCGGCGGTTCTACGACATCGTGATCACCGACTCCGGCGCCGGGCTCGCGCACTCGCAGATGGAGGGCACGCTGGCGCTGGCCGACAGCCTGGTCGTCGTCGGCACGCCCAACGCGGACGGCGCCCGCCGCGCCGACAAGACGCTCGACTGGCTCGTCGCGCGCGGGCACGGCGATCGGGTCGCGGACACCGTGCTCGTGCTCAGCTGCGACCGCGACACCCGGCACATCGATGTCGGGCCGGTCCGGCGGCACTTCGCGACGCGGTGCCGCGCCGTGGTCGAGGTCCCGCACGACCCGCACCTCGCGACCGGGGCCCGCATCGACCTGGACCGCCTCAAGCCCGCGACCCACGACGCCTTCCTGAAGCTGGCCGCGCTGTTGTCGGACCGGTTCGCGGAGACCCAGGACCACCGCACACACCTCCCGCACTCCGCACACACGTCCTGACGTGTGTGCGGACGACGGGAGGTGTGTGCGGTCTCGACCCGCGGGGACGCCGCCCGCGAGCTCACCGGTCGCTGACACGCCTACCCTGGACAGGGTGAGCACGCACCATCCCACCCCCGGCCACCCCGACCCGGCGAGCCCGTGGGTCTTCACCACCCGGGAGCTGGGCCGGCGCGCCGGTGCCATGCGCTCCTACCACCGCACGATCCCGGCACCCGCCGACGCCACCCGGCTGGGCCTGGAGACCATCGCCGTCCCCACCGGGAGCCCGATCGAGCTGGCGTCCGGCTGGAGTCGGTCACCGAGGGCGTCTACGTCTCCGGCACCGTGCACGCCGCGCTCGCCGGCGAGTGCGCCCGCTGCCTCGACGCGCTGACCGACGAGGCCGACGTCGAGCTGTCGGAGCTGTTCGCCTACCCGGCCAGCGTCACCGACGAGACCACCGACGAGGACGAGCTGCCCCGCGTGGTCGACGAGCTCGTGGACGTCGAGCAGATCGTGCGCGACGCCGTTGTGCTGGCCCTGCCGCTGGCCCCGCTGTGCCGCTCGGACTGTCCCGGGCTCTGCCCCGACTGCGGCGAGAAGTGGGCCGACCTCGCGCCCGACCACGGGCATGAGACACTGGATCCCCGGTGGGCCGCCCTGCGTGGGCGGCTGTCCGCCGACTGAGCCCCTTTGTACTGCTAGGAGACTTGACGTGGCTGTTCCGAAGCGCCGGATGTCGCGGTCGAACACGCGCTCGCGCCGGGCGCAGTGGAAGGCCACTGCCCCCACCCTGGTCGCCTGCTCGAACCGCGCCTGCCGCGCGCCGAAGCTCCCGCACGTGGCCTGCACCACCTGCGGCACCTACGACGGCCGCCAGGTCGTCTCGCCGGCCTGATCCCGCGCCGTATGGCGGAGCGCGGCCCGCAGGGGCCCGTGGAGGACCACGGGCCGTTACTCGCGTCCCTCGGTGTCGAGGTCTCCGACGAGATCCTCGGCCTGGCGCTGACCCACCGTTCGTACGCGTACGAGAACGGCGGCCTGCCCACGAACGAGCGGCTGGAGTTCCTGGGCGACTCGGTGCTGTCGATCGTGGTCACCGAGCGGCTCTACCGCGATCACCCGGACCTCCCCGAGGGGCAGCTGGCCAAGCTGCGCGCGAGCGTCGTCAACATGCACGCGCTCGCGGGCGTGGCGGCCACCCTCGGTGCGGACGGCCTGGGTGCGCACCTCTACCTGGGCCGCGGCGAGGAGCTGACGGGCGGGCGGTCGAAGGCGAGCATCCTCGCCGACGCCACCGAGGCCCTGATCGGCGCCGTCTACCTGGAGCACGGCCTGGAGACGGCGCGCAGCCTGGTGCACCGGCTCTTCGACACGCTCCTGCAGGGCGCCCCGCTGCTGGGCGCCGGGCTGGACTGGAAGACCAGCCTCCAGGAGCTGACGGCCGCCGCCGACCTGGGCGTGCCGGAGTACCGCATCACCGAGGAGGGCCCCGACCACCTCAAGACGTTCACGGCCACGGCCGTCGTCGCGGGGCGGGAGCTGGGCTCGGGCGACGGGCGCACGAAGAAGGAGGCCGAGCAGAAGGCGGCCGAGCTCGCGTGGCGCACCCTCACGGCCGAGGCGGCCGCCGGCGAGCACGCCGCGTCCGGCCCGGCCTGACGTCCGGGCGGACCGGTGCCCGAGCTTCCCGAGGTCGAGGTCGTCCGGCGCGGCCTGGCCGGCCACGTGCTCGACCGCAAGATCACCGAGGTCACCGTCGCGCACCCGCGGGCGGTGCGCCGGCACGCGGCCGGCGGCGCCGACTTCGCGGCCCGGCTGGCCGGGCGCACGATCACCGGCGCCCGCCGCCGCGGCAAGTACCTGTGGCTCGACCTGGACGGCGGTAACCAGGGCGACGACGCGGTGCTCGCGCACCTCGGCATGAGCGGCCAGATGCTCGTGGCCGACGAGGGCCGGCCCGACGAGAAGCACCTGCGCATCCGGCTGCGGTTCGCCGACGGGGGCCCGGAGCTGCGGTTCGTCGACCAGCGCACGTTCGGCGGGCTGTCGCTGCACCCGCTCGTGCCGGCGGTGGGCGGCGGCCTGCTGCCGGAGCCGGTCGCGCACATCGCCCGCGACCCGATGGACCCGGCGTTCGACCTCGACGCGGCCGTCGCCGCGATCCGGCGCCGGCGCACCGGGCTCAAGCGCGCGCTGCTCGACCAGACCGCGGTGTCCGGCATCGGCAACATCTACGCCGACGAGGCGCTGTGGCGGGCGCGGCTCCACTGGGCCCGGCCCACCGAGGCGCTCACCCGCGCGCAGGGCCGGCTGGTGCTCGCCGCCGCGTCCGAGGTGATGGGGGAGGCGCTGGCCGCGGGCGGCACCTCGTTCGACGCGCTCTACGTCAACGTCAACGGGGCGTCCGGCTACTTCGACCGGTCGCTGGCGGTCTACGGCCAGGCCGACCGGCCCTGCCCGCGGTGCGGCACACCCGTGCGGCGGGACCCGTTCATGAACCGGAGCTCCTACTCCTGCCCGCGCTGCCAGCCCCGGCCGCGCAACCCGCACCCCTGACCCGGTACAGCCGCACCGCCCTTCAACCCGCGTCGCGCAGCAGCAGGTCGTCCACGGTCTCGCGGCGCAGCATCGGGACGGCGGCCCCGCTCGCCACCGCGACCACCGGCGGGCGCCCGGTCTGGTTGTACGTCGAGGCCAGCGACGTGTGGTATGCCCCGCTGCACGGCACCGCCAGCAGGTCGCCCGCCGCGACGTCGACGGGCAGCGGCACTCCCTCGGCCAGCACGTCCGACGACTCGCAGTGCCGGCCCACGACCGTCACCGGCTCGACCGGGACGCGCACGGCCCGCCCGAACCGGCGCACCGGGTAGCGGGCGCCGTACAGGGCCGGGCGCGGGTTGTCGCTCATGCCGCCGTCGACGGCCACGAACGTCCGGTGCAGCCCGCGCTTCACCGCGGCGACCCGGTAGACGGTCACCCCGCGCGCGCGACCAGCGCCCGGCCCGGCTCGACGGTCAGCCGGGGCACCGGCATGCCCGCGGCGCGGCAGCCGGCTGCGACGGTCGCGGGCACGCTGCGTGCGAACCCGGCCAGGTCGAACGCGGGCTCGCCCTCGGCGTAGGGCACGGCGTGGCCGCCGCCGAGGTCCAGCTCGGGCAGCCGCACGCCGTACTCGCGGCCGACCTGCGCGAGGAACGCGACCATCCGCTCGGCCGCCTCGACGTACGTGCGCACATGCCGCACCTGGGAGCCCAGGTGGCAGTGCAGCCCGACCAGCTCCAGCTCCGGGCGGGCGAGCACCCGGCGGACGGCCTCCGCGGCCGCGCCCGTCGCGACCGACAGCCCGAACTTCTGGTCCTCGGTGCCGGTGGTGAGCCCGGCGTGCGTGCCGGCGTCGACCGCGGGGACGACCCGCAGCAGCACCCGCTGCCGGGTGGGGGCGAGCGCGGCGATCGTCGCTATCTCGTCCAGCGCGTCGACCACGATCCGCCCGACGCCGGCGGCGAACGCGGTCTTGAGGTCCTCGTCGGTCTTGACGTTGCCGTGCAGCACCATGCGGGCGCCGGGGAAGCCCGCAGCCGCAGCGACCGCGACCTCACCGCCCGAGCACACGTCGAGCGCCAGCCCCTCCTGGTCGGCGAGCCGGGCCATGGCCCTGCAGAGGAACGCCTTGGCGGCGTACGCGATCTCGACGCCCGGCAGCGCCGCGCGGTAGGCGCGGCACCGCGAGCGGATGTCCGTGACGTCGACGGCGAGCACGGGCGTGCCGAACCGCCCGGCGAGCTCCGCGAGGTCGACACCCCCGACGAGCAGCTGACCCGTGCAGGTCGTGCGGGTCGTCTCCGGCCACAGCCCGCGGTCGAGCCGGCAGGCGAGGGTGGGTCGTAGGGAGGGGATGAGATCGGAGAGCGTCACGCGACCGTTGTCCCCCGCACGGAGGTGGTCGGCACCGCGTCCGGCGCACCGTTGACGGCCGGCCGGGCGGTCCTGACGCCGTGCTGACGACCGGGTGCGCCGACTCACAGCGTCAAGGAGCCGTGAAGTTCCGGACCCGCCGGGCCTGCCCGGTCGCATCATCGCCGGCAGCCGGCGCCGTGGTGGCGCCCGAGAACACAGAGGGACTGCGATGACCGAGGCCGTCGCCGTGGAGGAACGCCACCGGCTGACCGCTCCGACCGGACTTGCGGCGCTGGGGCTCGACGCGCTCGCCTCCTGCGCCTACGGGCCGGAGTCGATCGTGCTGGCCCTCGCCGTCGCGGGCTCGGCCGGGATCGGGCTGACGCTCCCCGTGACGCTCGTGATCGTCGGGCTGCTCGCCGTGCTGGTGCTCTGCTACCGGCAGGTCATCGCGGCCTACCCGGACGGCGGCGGCGCCTACACGGTGGCCCGCTCGAACCTCGGCAGGCGGGCCGGGCTGATCGCCGCGGGGTCGCTGGTCGTCGACTACGTGCTGAACGTCGCCGTGTCCGTGGCGGCCGGTGTCGCGGCGCTGACCTCGGCGTTCCCCGTGCTGCTGCCATGGACCGTGGAGCTGTGCCTCGTGGTGCTCGCGGTGGTCGTCGCGGTGAACCTGCGCGGTGTGGTCACCAGCGGCACCGTGTTCGCGCTGCCCGCGCTGGTGTTCGTCGGCTCGCTGGTGATCGTGATCGTCACGGGGCTGGCGCGCGGCGGCCCGATCGCGCCGCTCCCGGCGGCCGACCCGGTCGTCACGCCGCAGACGGTGGGTGTGCTGCTGGTGCTGGCCGCGTTCGCGAACGGGTGCGCCGCGCTGACCGGCGTGGAGGCCATCGCCAACGCCACCCCGTCGTTCCGGCGGCCGCGCGCGGCCCGGGCCCGGCGCGCCGAGGCGGGCCTCGGCCTGGTGCTGGGCAGCCTGCTGATCGGGCTCGGCGCGCTCGTCGAGCTGTTCGACGCCGGCCCGGTGCAGGGCCGCACGCTGCTGTCGCTGCTGGCGGAGGGCTCGGTCGGCACCGGCGCGCTGTACGTCGTGGTCCAGCTCGCGACGGTGGTGCTGCTCGGCCTGGCGGCCAACACGTCGTTCGGCGGGCTGCCGGTGCTGGCGGCGCGGCTGGCCGCGGACGGTGCGCTCCCGCACGTCTTCGGGCTGCGCGGCGACCGGCAGGTCTACCGCGCCTCGATCTTCGTGCTGGCTGTGCTGTCGGCGGCGCTGCTGGTGTTCTCCGGCGGGCAGGTGGCCGTGCTCGTCCCGCTGTTCGCGATCGGCGTGTTCGTCGGGTTCGCGCTCTGCCAGGCGGGGATGCTGCGGCACTGGCTGGCCGAGCGCGGGCCGCGCTGGCAGCGGCACGCGGCGCTGAACGTGCTGGGTGCGGTGCTCACCGGCGCCGCCGCCGTCGTGCTGACCGTCGAGAAGTTCACCGCGGGCGCGTGGCTCGTCGTGCTGGTGATCCCGGCGCTGGTGGCGCTGTTCCTGGGGGTGCAGCGCTCGTACGAGCGGATCGGCGCGGTGCTCGGGGTGGGCCGGCGCCCGGCGCCGCCGGTGTCGCGTCGGTCGGTGGTGGTGGTCCCGGTCGTCGGGATCAGCCGGCTCGCGCAGGAGAGCCTGTCGGCCGCGCTGTCGCTCGGCGACCGGGTGGTGGCCGTGCACGTGCTGGCGGGCGACGAGAACGAGGACCGCAAGGCGGCCCGCGACCTGCAGGAGAGCTGGCAGCAGTGGCGCCCGGACGTGCCGCTCGTGCTGCTCGCGGCCGTGGACGAGCGCGGCCGCCCGAGCCGGGTGCTGGGCCCGGCCATCGCCCAGTACCTGCGCACGCTCGCCGGGCCGGGCACGGAACGGGTGCTCCTGCTCGTCGGGGAGGTGGCCCCGGACCACTGGTGGCAGCGGGTGCTCTTCAACCGCCGCGGCGCCGTGGTCGCCCGGTACGCCGAGCGGCACACCGGCGCGGTGGTGGCGCGGCTGCGGTTCCCGCTGCTGCCGAGCCCCGTCGGGGAGCCGGCGGAGCTCACAGCGGCACAGCGGTAGCCGTCGTCCTCGGGGAGAACCCCTTCGCGATCAGCCAGCCGGCCAGCACCAGGCTCTGCACGCCCAGCGGCGCGTTCATGAGCAGGTAGAGCGGCGTGACGACGCCCGTCAGCCCGACGAGCACCAGCACGCTCGCGAGCACGGCCGGCGCCGCCGCGGCGAGTCCCCACACCGAGAGCCAGCGGGGGACCAGCCGCGCCCTGTGGAGGACGCAGAACAGCAGGGTGTCGCCGAGGCCGAGGGAGACGACCACGGCGACGTGGTTGACCAGGTCGCGGCCCGTCCGCAGCAGCTCGCCGACAAGGGCGTCGTCCAAGCCCGGCACGAGGAACAGTGCCAGCAGGATCACACCCGCGAAGTGGAACGTGGCCGCGACCAGCCGGAACCCGACGAACCCGAGGCCGAGCGCCGCGCTCTCCCGCCGCAGCGCCGGGTAGAGGCACAGGGCGAACCCGACGGTGGCGGGGATCATCACGAGCTGGGCCAGCGCGCCGCCGAGCACCTGGCCCTCGTGCGCGGCGACGAGCCCGAGGTAGCCCGGCGTCTCGAGCACGGGCACGACGCTGAGCACCCCCGCGACCGTGCCCACAACCGCCAGGGCACCCGCGAGCGCGGTCATCCGCCTGTCCGAGTCCATCGCACCCACCCCGTTGCCTTTACGTCGTAAGGACGGGGTGACGCTACCTTTACGCCGTAAAGCCGGTCAAGGCAGACAGCGACTCCCGCGGTCGGGGGTCGATCCGGGCTACAGCCAGCCGCGGCGCTTGAACAGCAGGTAGAGCAGGATCCCGAGCAGCGCCATCAGGCCGACGGCGAACGGGTAGCCGAGCGCCAGTGCAGCTCGGGCATGTTCGTGAAGTTCATGCCGTAGATCGAGGCGACGAGGGTGGGCGCGAACAGGATCGCCGCCCAGGACGAGATGCGCTTGACCTGCTCGTTCTGCTGGTAGCCCGCCTGCGTCAGGCGGGCCATCTCCTCGTTCTGGCGCTGCCCGACGAGCGCGGCGTTGACCTGCAGGATGTTGGAGAGCAGCTGGCGGTACGCCTCCACCCGGTCCATCACGCGGGTGGCGTGGTCGGCGACGTCGCGCAGCGCCCGGCGCAGCTCCAGGTCGCTCTCGGTGGCCTGCTCCTTCAGCCGCGTGCGCAGCTCGTCGAAGATGTCCCGCAGCGGCTCGACGGCGCGCTGGAACTCGATGACCTCGCGGGAGAGCTGGTAGATCCGCTTCGACACGTGCGGGTCGCCGCCGAAGACCTGCACCTCGATCTCGTCGACGTCGTCCTGCAGCCCGTCGAGCACCGGGGCGTAGTCGTCGACCACCTTGTCGAGCACGGCGTAGAGCACCGCGTAGGGGCCGTTGTCGAGCAGCGACGGGTCGGCCTCCAGGCGCTTGCGCACCTCCTTGAGGTCGGGCTCCTCCGCGTGCCGCACGGTGATGACGAAGTCCGGCCCGAGGAACAGGTGCAGCTCGCCGATCTCCACGACCTCGACCGGGTCGACGTAGCGGGCCGGGCGGAGCACGACGAACAGCACGTCGCCGTAGCGCTCCAGCTTGGGCCGCTGGTGGGCGTTGATCGTGTCCTCGACGGCGAGCCCGTGCAGCCCGAACTCCTCGGCGACGGTGGTGATCTCCTCGGCGGACGGCCGCAGCAGGCCGATCCAGCAGAACCGCCTGCCCTTCTCCTCGGGCACGCAGTCGCGCAGCTCCTCGAAGGTGCGGTCCAGCGACGACGGGCCTACGGCCCGGCGGCCGTCGACGTAGATCGCGTTGTCGACGACCGGCATGGTGCTCCTCCGGGTCAGAGCGGCCGGGCCGTCCCGTGGCGGGGCGGCACCGGAAGGATCCCGCCAGCGTAGTCGCGCGGCAGCCGCGGGCGGCGGATCGGCCGCCCGACCAGGCGCCGGACGAGCGCGCCCGCGGTCCAGGCCGCCGCAGCGGCCGCGGCCACAACCGCGAGCAGCCACAGGTCGCGCGCGCCGCCGCCGAGCGTCCCGAACCGGTTGACGACGAAACCGTCGGCGCAGGCCCAGCAGAGCGCGGCGGCGCCGAGCGCGCCCACGGGCGTCGTGACGGCGGCGAGCGCGGCGGCCGCGACGGCGGCGAGCACCGCGCCCGCGACCGGCGACCCGCCCGACGCCCACGCGGCCATCGCGGCGACGGCCCCGGCCGGCAGGCCGAGCGTGCCGCCCAGGGGTCCGGGCAGGCGGAACGGGTCGGGAGCGGGCGCGCGCACGCCACCACCGTGCGCCCGGTACCACCCGCCGAAGCCGCCTCCTGACGCCCTGCTGACGCGGCCCGCCGCAACCCTGACGGGCCCGGCGAGACCACGCAGCAGGCCGGGCACGGACGGGTGGCGCATCTGGTGGGGCGCGTCAAGACGGCGTCAGTATCCCGACCGTGACGCGTCAAACCACCGTCACGAGCGCCGGGCGGTCCACCCGACCGAGCGCACGATGCAGGTCTACCCGCCGGACGGTCCGGCGGGCATGAGGAGCGCACTGTTCCGTAGGGAGTGCACTGTGCCGGATCTCTTGTACGCGTTGCTGCTGATCGCCGGCTTCGCGTTGCTGGTGCTGACGCTGCGGGGGCTTGAACGCCTGTGAACACCGCAGCCCTGATCGTCGGCGGGCTGATCGCACTCGGCCTGCTGGTGTACCTGTTCATCGCCCTCCTGCGGCCGGAACGGTTCTGACAATGTCCGACACCCTCGCCGGCCTGCTTCAGGTCGGCGCTCTTCTGCTGCTCCTCGTGCTCGCGTACAAGCCGCTCGGCGACTACATGGCACGCGTCTACAGCAGCGAGTCGCACTGGCGGCTCGAAACCGTCCTGTACCGGATCGTCCGGGTCGACCCGAACACCGAGCAGCGCTGGCCCACGTACGCGGCCGGTGTGCTCGGGTTCTCGTTCGTCTCGGTCGTGTTCGTGTACCTCTTCCAGCGGCTGCAGCCGTTCCTCCCGCTGGGCTTCGGCCGCGGCGTGGACGGCGACACGGTCCCCGCCTCGATGGCGTTCAACACGGCCGTGTCGTTCGTGACCAACACGAACTGGCAGTCCTACGTCCCCGAGACCGTGCTCGGCCACACCGTCCAGATGGCCGGGCTCACGGTGCAGAACGTCGTGTCGGCCGCGGTCGGCATGGCGGTCGCGATCGCGCTGGTGCGCGGGTTCGCCCGCTCCGCCACCGACCGGCTCGGCAACTTCTGGGTCGACCTCACCCGCGGCGTCGTCCGCATCCTGCTCCCCTTCTCGTTCATCGCGGCGATCCTGCTGGTCGCGATGGGCGTGACGATGTCGCTGCGCTCCGGCGTGGACGTCACCAACGTCGACGGCACGCAGTACACGCTCCCGCTCGCGCCGACGGCGTCGCAGGAGGCCATCAAGGAGTTCGGCACGAACGGCGGCGGCATCTTCAACGCCAACTCCGCGCACCCGTTCGAGAACCCGAACGCCCTGTCCAACCTCTTCGAGATCTTCCTGCTGCTGGTCATCCCCGTCGCCCTGACCCGCACGTCGGCGTGATGGTGGGCAACAGGCGGCAGGGCCTCGTGCTCGTCTCGGTCATGGGCCTGCTCTGGGCCGCGCTGCTGACCGTCGCCTGGCTCTCCGAGGTGTTCCCCAACGGCACCGCCACCCAGGCCGCGGGCGCGGCCATGGAGGGCAAGGAGGTCCGGTTCGGCATACCGGCGTCGATCCTCTTCGGCGTCTCGACGACGGGCACGTCCACCGGGGCGGTCAACTCGCTGCACGACAGCTTCACCGGCGGCGCCGGCGGGGTCGTGCTGCTCAACATGCTGCTCGGCGAGGTCGCGCCGGGCGGGGTGGGCGCCGGGCTCTACGGCATCCTCGTGCTGGCGGTCATCGCGGTGTTCCTCGCCGGCCTGATGGTCGGGCGCACCCCCGAGTACCTGGGCAAGAAGCTCGGGCGCGTCCAGGTCACGGCCGCGGCGATCTCGATCCTCGCGATGCCGACGCTCGTGCTGCTCGGTGCCGGGCTCGCGATCGCGCTGCCCAGCACGCTCGACGCCCTCAACAACAGCGGGGAGCACGGGTTCTCCGAAGTGCTCTACGCCTACGCGTCCGCCGCCAACAACAACGGCAGCGCGTTCGCCGGCATCACGGTGACCAGCGACTTCTTCCAGACCACGCTGGGCATCGCCATGCTCTTCGGGCGGTTCGTGCCGATCCTCGCCGCGCTCGCGCTCGCCGGCTCGCTCGCCAAGCAGCGCTCCGTCCCGGCCGGGGCGGGCACGCTGCCGACCGACGGCGCCCTGTTCGGTGTGCTCGTCGGCGGCACGATCGTGCTGGTCGCGGCGCTCACCTTCTTCCCCGCGCTCGCGCTGGGACCCATCGCAGAGGCACTCTCATGACAACCGGTCTGCAGGAACGGCCGGCGGCGGCCGCACCCGCCGCGGTCGGTGCGGGGGCGTTCAGCCCCCGCCAGCTCGTCGCGTCGCTGCCCGACGCGCTGCGCAAGCTCGACCCCCGCACCCAGCTGCGCAACCCCGTCATGTTCGTGGTGTGGGTCGGCTCCGTGGTGGTCACGGTCTTCGCGATCCTCCAGCCGAGCGTCTTCGCGTGGCTCATCGCCGTGTGGCTGTGGTTCACGGTGCTCTTCGCCAACCTGGCCGAGGCCGTGGCCGAGGGCCGGGGCAAGGCGCAGGCCGAGACCCTGCGCCGCACCAAGCGCGAGACGGTCGCCCGCCGGCTCGGCCGGGGCGGCGCCGAGGAGCAGGTGGCCGGCACCGACCTGAAGGTCGGGGACCTCGTGGTCGTCGAGGCCGGGGAGACGATCCCCGGTGACGGCGACGTCGTCGAGGGCATCGCCACCGTGGACGAGTCGGCCATCACCGGCGAGTCCGCGCCCGTCATCCGCGAGGCCGGCGGCGACCGCAGTGCCGTCACCGGCGGCACCACGGTGCTGTCCGACCGGATCGTCGTGCGGATCACCACCAAGCCCGGCGAGACGTTCGTCGACCGGATGATCGCGCTGGTCGAGGGCGCGTCGCGGCAGAAGACCCCCAACGAGATCGCGCTGACGATCCTGCTGGCCGCGCTGACGATCATCTTCCTGCTGGCCGTGGTCGCGGTCGCGCCGATGAGCGCGTACGCGGGCCAGGAGCAGACGCTGACCGTCCTCACCGCGCTGCTCGTGTGTCTCATCCCGACCACGATCGGCGCGCTGCTCTCGGCCATCGGCATCGCCGGCATGGACCGGCTCGTGCAGCGCAACGTGCTGGCGACGTCCGGCCGGGCCGTCGAGGCCGCGGGCGACATCGACACGCTGCTGCTCGACAAGACCGGCACGATCACGTTCGGCAACCGGCAGGCCACCGCGCTGCACCCGGTGAACGGCGTCACCGTCGCGGAGCTGGCGGCCGCGGCGCGGCTGTCCAGCCTCGCCGACCAGACGCCCGAGGGCCGCTCCATCGTGGAGCTGACCGCGCGCGAGCACGGGCTGCCCGCCGAGGCCACCGCGGCCGAGGCCGTGCTCGAGTTCGTGCCGTTCACGGCCCAGACCCGCATGTCCGGGGTCGACGTCGAGGGCCGCGCCGTCCGCAAGGGCGCCGGCTCCGCCGTGGCCGGCTGGACGGGCACGACCAGCCGCGAGGCCGAGGCGATCGTCGACGAGATCTCCGGCGACGGCGGCACGCCGCTCGTGGTCGCGGAGAAGGGCCCCGGCGGGGCGCGTGTGCTCGGCGTCATCCGCCTCTCCGACGTGGTCAAGCCCGGCATCAAGGAGCGGTTCACGGCGCTGCGCGCGATGGGCATCCGCACGGTGATGATCACGGGTGACAACCCGCGCACCGCACGGGTCATCGCCGCGGAGGCCGGCGTCGACGACTACCTCGCGGAGGCGACTCCCGAGGACAAGATGGCGCTGATCAAGAAGGAGCAGGAGGGCGGGCGGCTCGTCGCGATGACCGGCGACGGCACCAACGACGCGCCGGCGCTCGCCCAGGCCGACGTGGGCGTCGCGATGAACTCGGGGACGTCCGCGGCCAAAGAGGCCGGCAACATGGTCGACCTCGACTCCGACCCGACCAAGCTCATCGAGATCGTCGAGATCGGCAAGCAGCTGCTGATCACCCGCGGCGCGCTCACCACGTTCAGCATCGCCAACGACCTCGCGAAGTACTTCGCGATCCTGCCGGCGATGTTCGTGGCGATCTACCCGTCGCTGGGTGCGCTCAACATCATGCAGCTGGCGACGCCGCAGTCCGCGATCCTCTCCGCGGTGATCTTCAACGCGCTGGTCATCGTGGCGCTGATCCCGCTGGCCCTGCGCGGTGTGCAGTACCGGCCCTCGAGCGCGGCCTCGCTGCTGCGGCGCAACCTGTGGATCTACGGTCTCGGCGGTGTCGTCACGCCGTTCATCGGGATCTTCCTGATCGACCTCCTCGTCCGACTCATTCCGGGAATCTGACCCATGACCACCATGCTGTGGCGCCAGACGGCGGTCGCACTCCGCGTCGTCATCGCCATGACGATCATCTGCGGAGTCGTCTACCCGCTGGTCACCTACGGGATCGCGCACATCCCCGGGCTGGCGGGCCGGGCCGAGGGCTCGGTCATCACGAACGCCGACGGCCAGCCGGTCGGGTCGTCGCTGATCGGCATCGACCCGGTGCCGGCCGACCCGGCCGCCGACCCGTACTTCCACACCCGGCCGTCCGCCTCGTCGGAGGACGTGCTCGGCCCGGCCGACACGTCCACGTCGGGCGGCTCGAACAAGGGCGGCTTCGACGAGGACCTGCTCGACGCGGTGAACCAGCGCCGCGCGCTGATCGCCGAGCGGGAGGGCGTCGACCCGGCGCTCGTCCCGCCGGACGCCGTGACGACGTCGGCCTCCGGGCTCGACCCGCACATCTCACCCGAGTACGCGCAGCTGCAGGTCGCGCGGGTGGCCCGGGTGACCGGGCTGTCCACCGGCGAGGTCGAGCAGCTCGTCGCACAGGCGAGCACCGGCCGGGTGCTGGGCTTTCTCGGGGAGCCCACGGTCAACGTGACCGAGCTGAACCTCGCTGTGCAGGAGGCCCAGCAGGCCGGGCGCTGACGGTGCGCACCACCACGGCCGGGCCGGTCCCCTCGGGACCGGCCCGGCTGCGCGTGGTCCGTGCCGCGCAGCGCGGAGCGCGGGAGGAGAATGGAAGCGTGACGAGGCGCGGTGAGCTGCGTATACACCTCGGCGCCGCCCCCGGCGTCGGGAAGACCTTCGCCATGCTCGGCGAGGCGCGCAGGCGGCTGGACCGGGGCACGGACGCGTCGTCGGCATCGTGGAGACCCACGGCCGCACGAAGACGGCCGAGCTGCTCGACGGGCTGGAGATCGTGCCGCGGCGCGCGGTGGCCGGCCACCCCGGGCTGGACGAGATGGACCTCGACGCGGTGCTGGCCCGCAAGCCGGAGGTCGTGCTCGTCGACGAGCTGGCCCACACCAACGCCCCCGGCTCGCGCAACCGCAAGCGCTGGGAGGACGTCGAGGAGCTGCTGGAGGCCGGCATCGACGTGCTGACCACGGTGAACGTGCAGCACCTCGAGTCGCTCAACGACGTGGTGGAGCGGATCACCGGCGTGCGCCAGCAGGAGACCGTGCCCGACGACGTGGTGCGCCGGGCCGAGCAGATCGAGCTCGTCGACATCACGCCGGAGGCGCTGCGGCGACGGCTCGCGCACGGCAACGTCTACGCCGCCGACAAGGTCGACGCGGCGCTCGCCAACTACTTCCAGCCCGGCAACCTGACCGCGCTGCGCGAGCTCGCGCTGCTCTGGGTGGCCGACGAGGTGGACGTCGCGCTGCAGCGCTACCGCACGGACAAGAAGGTCAGCGACACCTGGGAGACGCGCGAGCGCGTGGTCGTGGCGCTGACCGGCGACAAGGAGAGCGAGACGGTGCTGCGCCGGGCCGCCCGCATCGCCAAGCGGTCCGGGGCCGCCGACCTGCTCGCCGTGCATGTCCTGCGCGGCGACGGGCTGACCGGCCCGCCCGCGGGGGCGATCGCCCGGCTGCGTACGCTCGCCGACGACGTGGGTGCGAGCTTCCACACCGTGGTCGGCGACGACGTGCCGGCCGCGTTGCTCGACTTCGCCCGCGGCGCCAACGCCACCCAGCTCGTGCTCGGTACGTCCCGCCGGTCACGGCTGGCCCGGCTGTTCGACGAAGGCATCGGGGCGAGGGTGACCCAGGACTCCGGCACGATCGACGTGCACATGGTCACGCACGCCGAGGCCGGCCGCGGCGTGCGGCTGCCGGCGCTGCGTAGCGGCTTGTCCGACGTGCGCCGGCTGATCGGCTGGGTGTTCGCGCTGGCCCTGCCCGGGCTGGCGACGCTCATGGGCGTCATGCTCCGCGAGGTCATCGGCCTGTCCACCGACGTGGTGCTGTTCTTCCTGGCCACGGTGGTCACCGCGCTGATCGGCGGCCTCGGCCCGGCGCTGCTGGCCGCGATCGCCGGCGGGCTGCTGCTCAACTTCTTCCTCACCCCGCCGCTCTACTCGTTCACGATCGGGGAAACCGAGAACCTGGTCACCGTGCTCGCGATGGCGCTGGTCGGGCTGCTGGTCGCGCTGGTCGTCGACCGGGCCGCCCGGCGCGCCCAGCAGGCGGCGCGGGCGCAGGCCGAGGCCGCGCTGCTCGCGTCGTTCGCGCGCACGGTGCTCACCCGCAGCGAGCCGCTGCCGCGGCTGCTGGACCGGGTGAAGGAGGCGTTCGCGCTGGGCTCGGTCGCGGTGCTCGAACGCCGCACCGGGCCGGCCGTCGACGAGTGGGACTGCGTCACGTCCTCGGGGCCGCTCGGGTGCCTGGCCCCCGAGGACGCCGACGTCGACGCGCCGTCGAGGAGAACCTGCACCTCGTCGGCACCGGCCGGGCCCTGGCCGCGGCCGACCGGCGGCTGCTGGAGGTCGTCGGCGGCCAGGCGCTGCTCGCGCTGCGCAGCCAGCGCGCGGCCAAGGAGGCGTACGAGTCCAAGCGCCGCGCCGAGGCCACCGAGATCCGCGGCGCGCTGCTCTCGGCCGTCGGCCACGACCTGCGCAGCCCGCTGACCTCGATCAAGGCGGCCGCCGGCAGCCTGCGCGACCCCAACCTGCGGCTCACCGCGACCGACCGGATGGAGCTGACCGCCACCATCGAGGAGTCCGCCGACCGGCTCACCGCGCTCGTCGACAACCTGCTCGACTCGTCCCGGCTCGCCGCCGGCGCCGTCACGCCGCTGCTCGCGCCGATCGGCTACGACGAGGTCGCGGTGCGCGCGCTCGCCGGGCTCTCCGACGACGGGCGCGTCACGCTCGCGATCGACGAGACCCTGCCCGACGTCCTGGCCGACGCCGGCCTGCTGGAACGGGTGGTCGCCAACGTGATCGACAACGCGCTGCGGCACGCTCGCGGCGCCCCGGTCGTGCTGCGGGCCAGCGCCTACGCCGACCGCGTCGAGCTGCGGATCGTCGACTCGGGGCCGGGGGTGCCGAAGTACGAGCGCGAGGCGCTCTTCGCCCCGTTCCAGCGGCTCGGCGGGGCCGGGCCCAGCGACCGGGACGGCGCCAGCGGCGTCGGGCTCGGGCTCTCGGTGGCGCGCGGGTTCACCGAGGCCATGGGGGGCACCCTCACCGCGGAGGACACACCCGGCGGCGGGCTCACCGTTGTCGTGTCCCTGCCCGCAGCGACCACTCCCGCCGTGCCGACGGAGGTGATCGGGTGACCGCGCACCGGGTGCTGGTCGTGGACGACGACCAGCAGATCCTGCGCGCGCTGCGGATCAACCTCACCGCGCACGGCTACCACGTCCTGCTCGCCCCGGACGGCGCCGCCGCCCTGCGCGCGGCCGCCGACGGGCACCCGGACGTCGTCGTGCTCGACCTGGGGCTCCCCGACATGGACGGCGTCGACGTCATCGACGGGCTGCGCGGCTGGACCACCGTGCCGGTCATCGTGCTGTCCGCCCGCACCGGCGCGGCCGAGACCGTGCGCGCGCTGGACGCGGCGCGGACGACTACGTCACGAAGCCGTTCGGGATGGCCGAGCTGCTGGCCCGGCTGCGGGCGGCGGTGCGCAGGGCGGCTGTGTCGTCGGTGGACGGCGAGCCGGTCGTCGACGCCGGGGACTTCACCGTCGACCTCGGGGCCAAGCGGGTGGTCCGGGGCGACGGCACGCAGGTGCACCTCACGCCCACCGAGTGGGGTGTGCTGGAGCTGCTGGTGCGCCACCGCGGCAAGCTCGTCGGGCAGCGGGAGCTGCTGCGCGCCGTCTGGGGGCCGAACTACGGGAGCGAGACGAACTACCTGCGCGTCTACATGGCGCAGCTGCGGCGCAAGCTCGAACCGGAGCCCGCCCGCCCCAAGCACCTCATCACCGAGGCGGGCATGGGCTACCGGTTCGAGGTCTGACCCGGCTCAGCGGCCGAAGTCCTGCACCCAGTACTTGTCGTCGTAGCCGACGCCGATGGTCGTGAACGCGCAGTTCTCGATGTTGCGCCGGTGCGGCGGCGAGGCCATCCACTCCCGCACGACCTGCTCGGCGCTGGTCTGGCCCCACGCGATGTTCTCCCCGCCCGGCTTCGCGTAGCCCTGCTGCCGGATGCGGGTGTCGAAGCGGGTGCCGTCCTCGGACTCGTGTGCGAAGTAGTCGTTCTCCGCCATGTCCACCGCGTGGTCCTGGGCGGACTGCGCGAGCCGGGCGTCGGAGACGAGGTTGCCGCAGCCCGCGTCCCGGCGCTCCTCGTTGGTCAGCTCCAGCACGCCGGCGACGAAGCGCTCGGTGGTGCGGTCGTGCACGGTGGCGGCCGCGACGCGCGAGGAGCGCTCGGCCGACCCCTCGTCCCCGTCGTCGGCGGGCTCGTGGTCGTCGTCGTCCGGTGCGGACGCCCCGGCGACGATCTCGCTCACGGGGACGGCCGGCGCGGGCGGCGGCCCGGCGGGCAGCGGCGGGTTCAGCAGGGCCACGGCCGGGTCCGCCGGCACCGCGGCGACCTCCGGCACCTGGGTGGCCGCCGGCCGGGCCGTGCGCCACGCGGGCCGGGCGGGCGGCTCGGCCGGCCCCGCTGCCGCCAGGATGGGCCGCAGGCCCGTTTGGCTCAGAGTCGCGGGCGCCGCGACCGCGACGCTCCCAATCAGCATGCTCCCGGTCGCGATGCCCAGGAGGACCGCCCCACCGCGTCGACCAAAGCTGATCACGGTGCGGTAACTTAACACGATCGGGCACACACCGCTTCACCCGATCGTGGACCTGGCACCCCATCGGGTCTACCAGGTACAAAGGTCGGATTCCGCAGGTAGACGCCCAACTTCACGGAGCGACCGAATATGTGCGCAGGGTGATCTTCACTAGTTCGCGGTGAACGAGTTAGGCCGGTGGGGTGACCACCAGTTGGACGAGGGCCGTCACCCCGGTCGCACCGGCCCCCGGGTCCGGCGACGGCCTGCGCGGATCACACCGCGCGCGCAGGTAACCTTCTTCGACCGCCTGCCGCCTGGAGCTCCCGAACGTGCATCTCAAGAGCCTGACGCTGAAGGGCTTCAAGTCCTTCGCCTCGGCCACCACGCTGCGTCTCGAACCCGGGATCACGTGTGTCGTGGGGCCGAACGGGTCGGGCAAGTCCAACGTCGTCGACGCCATCAGCTGGGTGCTCGGCGAGCAGGGCGCGAAGGCGCTGCGCGGCGGCAAGATGGAGGACGTCATCTTCGCCGGCACGGCCGGCCGCGCGCCGCTGGGCCGCGCCGAGGTGACGCTCACGATCGACAACTCCGACGCCGCGCTGCCGATCGAGTACTCCGAGGTCTCGATCACCCGCCGGATGTTCCGCGACGGCGCGGGGGAGTACGAGATCAACGGCACCTCCTGCCGGCTGCTCGACATCCAGGAGCTGCTCTCCGACTCCGGCATCGGCCGCGAGATGCACGTGATCGTCGGGCAGGGCCAGCTCGACTCCGTGCTCCAGTCGAAGCCGGAGGACCGCCGCGCGTACATCGAGGAGGCGGCCGGCGTCCTCAAGCACCGCAAGCGCAAGGAGAAGGCGCTCCGCAAGCTCGACGCGATGCAGGCCAACCTCACCCGGCTCACCGACCTCACCGCCGAGCTGCGCCGCCAGCTCAAGCCGCTGGGCCGGCAGGCCGAGATCGCGCGCCGGGCCCAGCTCGTCCAGTCCGAGCTGCGTGACTCCCGGCTGCGGCTCGCCGCCGACGACCTCGTCACCCTGCGCGACCAGCTCGCCCGGGAGGAGGCCGACGAGTCGGCCGCCCGGGCCCGCCGCGCCGAGGTCGAGGAGCAGCTCTCCGTCGCGCGCGTCGAGCAGGAACGGCTGGAGGAGGCGCTCGCGCTCGACGGCCCGCGGCTGGCCGCCGCACAGGACACCTGGTATCGGCTGTCGCGGTCGCCGAGCGGTTCGCCGGCACCGTCCGGCTGGCCCAGGAACGCACCCGCAACCTCGCCGACCCGCAGGAACGCGCGCCCGGGCGCGACCCCGACCAGCTCGACGCCGAGGCCGACGCCATCGCCGAGCAGGAGGAGGAGCTGGTCGCGGCCGTCGTCGAGGCGCGCAGGCGCCTGTCGGAGGTGCTGGAGGAGCGGGCCGACCACGAACGCACCCTCGCCGCGGCCGAACGCGCGCACCTCGCCGCCGTCCGGGCGCTGGCCGACCGCAAGGCCGGCATCGCCACCCTCGCGGGCAAGGCCGAGGCCCTGCGCAGCGGTGCCGCGGCCACCGCCGACGAGATCGAGCGCCTGTCCGAGGCGCTCGCCGAGGCCCAGGAGCGCACGGCCGCCGCGGAGGCCGAGCTCGCGCACGCGAGCGACGAGCTCGGCGCCCTCGACGACGGCGACACCGGCCTGGAGCAGCGCTGCGCCGAGGCGGCCGACGCGCACACCGCCGCCCGGCCCGTCAAGGAGCTGGCCGACCGCGAACGCGAGCTGGAGAAGGAGCGCGCCCACTGGCGGGCCCGCGTCGACGCGCTGTCGGTCGGGCTCGCCCGCCGCGACGGCAGCGGCGAGCTGCTCGGCGCCGACGGCGTGCTCGGCCCCCTCTCCGGGCACGTGACGGTCGAGCCGCACGCCCGCGCCGCGGTCGCGGCGGCACTGGGCGAGCTGGCCGACGCGCTGGCCGTGGAGTCCCCGGAGGCGGCGGTGGCGGCGCTGCGCGCGCTGCGCCGGAAGGACGCCGGCCGGGCAGCGCTGGTGGTGGGGGCGCCCGCCGAGTTGCAGCAAAGCCACCCTGACGCAACCTCGCGGCATGAGGGTGGCTTTGCTGCAACGGGAACGGGGGAGCCGCCGGCAGGGAGGTGGGCCGCGGCGTTCGTGTCCGGTCCGCTCGCCGGGCCGGTCCGGCGGCTGCTCGCCGGGGTGGTCGTCGTCGCCGACCTCGACGCCGCCCGGGCCGCCGTCGCCGCGCACCCGGAGCTGACCGCCGTCACCACCGACGGTGACGTGCTCGGCGCCGCGCGGGCCGCCGGCGGGTCGGGGACGGCCGCCAGCTCGCTGGACGTCCAGGCGGCGGTGAACGAGGCCGTCGAGCGGCGGGAGGCCGTCGAGGACGAGCTCGCCCGCGTGCACCCCGCGCTGGAGGGCGCGCGCGCGAGGAGGCCGCCCGGCTCACCGACCTGGAGGCCGCGCAGCGCGCGCAGAACGCCGCCGAGTCGCGGCGCACGGCGCGTCCGCGCAGCTCAAGGGCCTGGAGCAGGCCGTGCGGTCGGCGGTGGCGGAGGCGCAGCGGCTGCGCGAGCGGCGCGACGCCGTCGAGTCCCGCCGTTCCGACGCCCTGCTCGCGCTGGAGGCGGCGGAGCGGCAGCTGGCCGTCGCCGAGGACGAGCCCGTCGACGAGGAGCCCGACACCGAGGTCCGCGACGCGCCGCGGACTCGCTTGCCGCCGCCCGCGCCGAGGAGGTCGAGGCCCGGCTCACCCTGCGCACGGCCGAGGAACGGGCGCACGCCATCGCCGGGCGCGCCGACTCGCTGCGCCGGCAGGCGGCGTCCGAGCGGCAGGCCAGGGCCCGGGCCGCGGCCGCCCGGGAGGCGCGGGAGCGCAGCGTCACGGTGGCCCGGCTCGTCGTCCGCGCGGGCGAGGGCGCGGCCGCGCTGCTCGCCGACTCGCTCGCCGCCGCCGTCCGCGAGCGCGACGCCGCCGCGGCCGCCCGCGACGCCCGCGAACGCGCGCTGGGCGAGGCCCGCGCCGCGTCCAGCGGGCTGACCGCCCTCTACGACAAGCTCACCAACGCCGTGCACCGTGACGAGGTGGTGCGCGCGCAGAACCGGCTGCGCCTGGAACAGCTCACGCAGAAGGCGCTCGACGACCACGGCCTCGGCGTCGACGACCTCGTCGGCGAGTACGGGCCCGACGTGCCCGTGCCGCCGTCGGCCGCCGAGATGGCCGAGTACGAGGCGGCGAAGGAGCGCGGCGAGGACGTCACCGTGCCCCCGCCGATGCCGTACGACCGGGCCACGCAGGAACGCCGGGCCGCGCGCGCGAGAAGGACCTCGCGCTGCTGGGCAAGGTCAACCCGCTCGCGCTGGAGGAGTTCGCGGCGCTGGAGGAGCGCTACCGGTTCCTCTCCACGCAGCTGGAGGACCTCAAGAACACCCGCCGCGACCTGCTCACCGTCGTGCGGGAGGTGGACGACAAGATCCTGGAGGTCTTCGCCACCGCCTACGCCGACGTCGCGCGCGAGTTCGAGGTCGTGTTCGCCACGCTCTTCCCCGGCGGCGAGGGCCGGCTGCTGCTCACCGACCCCGAGGACATGCTGACCACCGGCGTCGAGGTCGAGGCCCGCCCGCCGGGCAAGAAGGTCAAGCGCCTCTCGCTGCTCTCGGGCGGCGAGCGCTCGCTGACGGCGATGGCGCTGCTCGTGGCGATCTTCCGCGCCCGCCCGTCGCCGTTCTACATCCTCGACGAGATCGAGGCGGCCCTCGACGACGTCAACCTGCGCCGGCTCATCTCCCTCATGGAGGAGCTGCGCGAGACCAGCCAGCTGATCGTCATCACGCACCAGAAGCCGACGATGGAGGTCGCGGACGCGCTCTACGGCGTGTCGATGCGGGGAGACGGGATCACCACGGTGGTCAGCCAGCGGCTGCGGGGGCGGGAGCTGAGCCCGGCGAGCTGACCGCGCGCGGGCGGCCGGCGGCGGTACCCTTCCGCTGTGAGTGCAGACCGGGATGAGCTGCGACGCCTCGTGGATGAGCTGCCCGAGCAGGAGATCCCTGCCGTGCTCGCCGAGGCGCGTCGTCATGCTCGCCTCGGCCAGGTCGGTGAGTGGCCGCCTGCCTTCTTCGCCTCCTTCGCGAGCGGCCGGACCGACCTCGGCAGGAACCACGACGACCTTCTCGCCGACGGCTTCGGACGTTCCTGAGTGATCGTGTGCGACACCGGTCCGCTCGTCGTGGCGGCGGATCGGGACGACGCGGACAACCGAGCTTGTACGGATCTCCTGACGAGCCTGCACCTCGCGGGCCGCGCGATTCTGGTTCCGGCTCCCGTCGTGGCCGAGGTCGGACACCTCCTCGGTCGCGCCTCGGGGGCGGCGGTGGAGGCTGCCTTCCTCCGCTCGATCGCCGAGCGATCACTCACGATCGTCGACCTTCAGATCGACGACTACACACGGATGGCCGAACTCGTGGAGACCTACGCGGACTTCCCGCTGGGCACGACCGACGCCGCCGTCGTCGCCGTGTCCGAGCGGCTCGGCATCACCGAGGTGGCCACGCTCGACCGGCGCCACTTCCACGCCGTGCGCCCGCGCCATACGGCCGCGCTCACCCTGCTGCCGTAGCCGCGCTTCGTGGTCGCGATCGAGCCCTGAACCGACCGCCAGGCGTCTCGACGGCCGCCGTCATGACAGGCTGGGGCCGTGACCACGGAGACCTTGTGGATCATCGTCGCCGTCGCGGTGGTGGTCCTGCTCGCCGCCGTCGCGCTCGGGCTCGTCCTGCGCCGCCGGCGCCGGATCAGCCTGCGCGAGCCCGCGAGCACGGCGGAGCGCACCACATACCGCACCGACACCGCGTTCGACTTCTCGACCGGCGCGGCCGTCGAGACAGAGGGGCCCGCCGCCGAGCCGGAGGCCCGGCCCGCGCCCGCTCCTGAGCCGGAGCCCGAACCGGAACCGGCCCCCGAGCCGCAGCCCGTCGCGCCCGAGCGCAACGGCGCCGCGCCGGCGCCGGCGGAGGACATCGCCCCGGCGGAGGGCCGGCTCGAACGGCTGCGGGGCCGGCTGGCGCGCTCGCGCAGCGGCTTCGGGCAGGGCCTGCTCGGCCTGCTCGGCGCCGGTGAGCTGGACGAGGAGTCGTGGGAGGACGTCGAAGCGATGCTCCTGCAGGCCGACCTCGGCCCCGACACGACGTCGGAGCTGGTCGGCACGCTGCGCACCGAGCTGGCCAGCCGCGGCGTGCGGACCCCGGAGCAGGCCCGTCAGCTGCTGCGCGAGGTGCTCACCGAAGCGCTGCGCACCGACGCCGACCGGTCGGTCCGCGCCCTCCCGCACGACGGGCGACCGGCCGTGGTGCTGGTCGTCGGCGTGAACGGCACCGGCAAGACGACCACCACGGGCAAGCTCGCGCGGGTGCTGGTCGCGGGCGGGCGGCACGTCGTGCTCGGCGCGGCCGACACGTTCCGCGCCGCGGCCGCCGAGCAGCTGGCGACGTGGGGCGAGCGGGCCGGGGCCACGGTCGTGCGCGGCGCGGAGGGTGCCGACCCGGCCAGCGTCGCCTTCGACGCCGTGAAGCAGGGCGCCGAGGAGGGGGCGGACGCCGTGCTGCTCGACACCGCCGGGCGGCTGCACACGAAGACCGGCCTGATGGACGAGCTGGGCAAGGTCAAACGGGTGGTGGAGCGGCAGGCCGAGGTGGACGAGGTGCTGCTCGTGCTCGACGCCACCACCGGCCAGAACGGGCTCACGCAGGCCCGGGTGTTCGCCGACGTCGTCGCCATCACGGGCATCGCGCTCACCAAGCTGGACGGCACCGCGAAGGGCGGCATCGTCTTCCGGGTGCAGCGCGAGCTGGGGGTGCCGGTCAAGCTGGTCGGGCTCGGCGAGGGCCCCGACGACCTGGCCCCGTTCGACGCCGCCGCCTTCGTCGACGCGCTGCTCGGGTAGTCGCCCGATCGCGGCTGGATAAAGGTCCGGTCACGTAATGCGGATGTAACCCTGGCGGGAGCCGCGTTCACGAGTCGGAAACAGCAGTGGTCGGTGCCGGAAACAACCCGCACTGATAGTTCCCCCCCGCAACCTGCCGCTGGCATGGCGGCCTAGACGGGAGGGAGTTGGAGTGGACGCATTCGACAGCGGCGATACCGCGTGGATGCTCGCCAGCACCGCGCTGGTCCTTCTGATGACGCCAGGCTGGCGCTCTTCTACGGAGGCATGGTCCGTAGCAAGAGTGTGCTCAACATGATGATGATGAGCCTCAGTTCGATCGGGCTCGTCGGTGTCCTGTGGGTGCTCTACGGCTACTCCATGGCGTTCGGGAACGACGTGGGCGCAGGCCTGCTCGGCAACCCGTTCGAGTACTTCGGGCTCTCCGGGCTGTTCGCCGGCAACTACCTCGCGACGGACACGGCGCCCGACGTCACGTTCCCGCTGGTGGGCACGATCCCCGCACTCGTGTTCGTCGGCTTCCAGGCGACGTTCGCCATCATCACGGTGGCCCTGATCTCCGGCGCCGTGGCCGACCGCATGCGGTTCGGCCCGTGGCTGCTGTTCGCCGGGCTGTGGGCGACGATCGTGTACTTCCCGGTGGCGCACTGGGTGTTCTCGTTCGACGGCGTCACCGCCGAGACCGGTGGCTGGATCGCCAACACGCTGGTCGCGATCGACTTCGCCGGTGGTACGGCGGTGCACATCAACGCCGGTGCGGCCGCGCTCGCACTGGTCCTGGTCATCGGCAAGCGCCGCGGCTGGCCGCGCGAGCCCATGCGCCCGCACAACCTGACGCTGGTCATGCTCGGCGCCGGTCTCCTGTGGTTCGGCTGGTTCGGCTTCAACGCCGGTTCGGCCGTGGGCGCGAGCGGCATCGCGGGCTTCGCGATGATCAACACGATCGCCGCCACCTGCGCCGCGATGCTCGCCTGGCTCGTGGTCGAGCGCATCCGCGACGGCAAGCCGACGAGCCTCGGCGCCGCGTCCGGTGTGGTCGCCGGTCTGGTCGCGATCACCCCGTCCTGTTCGTCGGTGTCGCCGCTCGGCGCCCTCGCCGTCGGCATCATCGCCGGTGTGCTCTGCGCGCTGGCGGTCGGCCTGAAGTTCCGCTTCGGCTACGACGACTCGCTCGACGTGGTGGGCGTCCACCTCGTCGGTGGTCTGGTCGGCACCCTGCTCATCGGCTTCTTCGCCGACCCGGGCTCGCCGGCGGCCGTCGCGGGCCTGTTCTACGGCGGCGGGGTCGACCAGCTCTGGCGGCAGGCCGTCGGTGCCTTCGCGGTGCTGATCTACTCGTTCGTGCTCTCGCTGGTCCTCGCCTACATCGTGAAGGCGATCATGGGCCTGCGGGTGACCGACGAGGAGGAGGCCACCGGCATCGACGAGGTCGAGCACGCCGAGACCGGCTACGACTTCTCCAGCCACAGCGGCGTGTCGGGCCTGGCGGCGCACGCCGGCTCGGCCGGCAAGGCGTCGACCGACCAGGTGCCGGCCACCGCGGGCAAGGAAGGCTGAGCGATGAAGCTGGTCACTGCGATCGTCAAGCCGTTCGTCCTGGAGGACGTGAAGGGCGCCCTGGAGCAGATCGGCGTCCTGGGCATGACGGTCAGCGAGGTGCAGGGCTACGGCCGGCAGAAGGGCCACACCGAGGTCTACCGGGGTGCCGAGTACTCCGTCGACTTCGTGCCGAAGGTCCGGGTGGAGGTCGTCGCCGACGACCTGCTCGCGGACAAGGTGGTCGACGCGGTGGTCGAGGCCGCCCGCACCGGCAAGATCGGTGACGGGAAGGTCTGGGTCACGCCCGTCGAGACCGTGGTCCGGGTGCGCACGGGCGAGCGCGGCAACGATGCGATCTGAGCCGGCCGCCGCCTGACAGCGGCGCGAGAGGAGGCCCGTTGCACAGCTCGACCGTGCAGCGGGCCTCCGTCCGTCTAGTTCCGTTCTGTCCCGTTCGTCTGATCGGAGGAACGCCATGATGCTCGTGACCGCCATCGTCAAGCCGTTCGCACTAGGGACGTCCGGGCCGGTCTGGAGCGGCTCGACGTCGCCGGGATGACCGTCAGCGAGGTCTCCGGCTACGGCCGCCAGCGCGGGCACACCGAGGTCTACCGGGGCGCCGACTACCACGTCGACCTGGTCCCGAAGGTCCGCATCGAGGTCGTCGTGGACGACGACCTCGTCGAGAAGGTGATCGACTCCGTGACGCAGTCCGCGCGCACGGGCAAGATCGGCGACGGGAAGGTGTGGGTCACACCCGTCGAGACGGTGGTGCGGGTGCGCACCGGGGAACGGGGTGCCGACGCGCTGTGAGTGCGGTGTCTGTGTCGTCGGGGGACGCAGGAGACCTGGTCCGGGCCAAGGCGGTGCTGCTCGACCCCGGTACGGGCAAACGCAGGCTCGGGCCCGAGGCCCTGCGGACCGCTCTCGTCGACCTCCACGACTTCTGGCTGTCCTCGCGGGCGGCCGCGATCGGGCTCACCGACCGGGCCGCGCTCATCGCCGTCGGCGCGCTCGGCCGGCGTGAGCTCGCCCCCTACTCCGACCTCGACCTCGTGCTGCTGCACGACGGCCGCAAGGACGTCGACCGGCTCGCCGAGCAGCTCTGGTACCCGCTGTGGGACGCCGGGATCGGGCTCGACCACTCCGTCCGCACGCCCGGGCAGGCGGTGCAGGTCGCGGCCACCGACCTGCGGGCGGCGTTCGGGCTGCTGGAGGCCCGGCACATCGCGGGCGACCCGGCGCTGTCCGAGAAGGTCAAGAACGCCGTACGGCAGGCGTGGCGGGCCGGCATCCGGGGCCGGTTCGACGAGCTCGCCGACGCCGCGCACGACCGCTGGGCGAAGGTCGGCGACGTCGCGCACCGGGTCGAGCCGGACCTCAAGAACGGCCACGGCGGGCTGCGCGACATCCAGCTCGTCGACGCGCTCGCGGCCGCGCAGCTCGTCGACCGGCCCGCCGGGGACGTCCTGGAGGCCCGCAGGCTGCTGCTCGACGTCCGCACCGAGCTGCACCGGCTCGCCGGCCGGGCCCGGGACGTGCTGCGCGCGCAGGACGCCGACGAGGTGGCCTCCTCGCTGGAGATCGCCGACCGCTTCGAGCTCGCGCGAGCGCTCTCCGGGGCGGCCCGGTCGGTGGCGTTCGCCGCCGAGACGGGGCTGCGGTCCGCGCGCAACGCGCTGCCCCGCCGCGGCCTCGCCGCGCTGCGCCGCGCCCCGGTGCGCCGTCCGCTGGACAGCGGGGTGGTGGAGCACGCGGGAGAGGTCGCGCTGGCCCGGGACGCCGCGGCGACCCGCGACCCGGCGCTCGTGCTGCGGGTGGCGGCGACCGCCGCCCGCACCGGTCTGCCGATCTCCGCGGGCACCCTGCACCGGCTCGCCGACACCGCCCCCGAGCTGCGGGAACCGTGGCCGCGGTCGGCGCTGGGCGAGCTGCTCGCGCTGCTCGGGTCGGGCCGTCCGCTCGTCGACGTGGTCGAGTCGCTGGACCGTACGGGGCTCTGGGGGCGGCTCTTCCCCGAGTGGGGCGCGGTGCGCGACCTGCCGCCGCGCGACCGGGCGCACGTCTGGACGGTCGACCGGCACCTCGTGGAGGCGACGGCGCAGGTCGCCCGGCTCACCACGAACGTCGCACGGCCGGACCTGCTGCTCGTCGGCACGCTGCTGCACGACATCGGCAAGGGCCGCGGCGGCGACCACTCGGAGGTGGGGGAGTCGCTCGCGCTGCAGGTCGGGCGCCGGCTCGGGTTCGCCGAGGCGGACGTCGCCGTGCTCGGGCACGTCGTGCGCCACCACCTGCTGCTGCCGCACACCGCCACCCGCCGCGACCTGGACGACCCGGCCACCGTGCGGCGCGTCGTCGACACACTGGACGGCAACGGGCTCGTGCTCGACCTGCTGGAGGCGCTCGCCGAGGCCGACTCGCTGGCCACCGGGCCGGGTGTGTGGAGCCCGTGGAAGCGGGCGCTGATCCGCGACCTCGCGACGCGCTGCCGTGCCCTGATGGCGGGTGAGCCGCTGCCGGCGCCGGCCGAGCCGGGGCCCGTCGGGGAGGCGCTCGCGCGGGCCGTCGCGGCCGACGAGCGCGCCGCCGTCGAGCTGGACGGCTCCACGGACCCGGCCACCGTGGTCGTCGCGGCGCCGAACCGGCCCGGGACGCTCGCGGCGGCCGCGGGCGTGCTCGCGCTGCACTCCCTGGAGGTGCACGCCGCGTCGCTGAACACCGTCGGCGAGATCGCGGTCTTCCGGTTCACGGTGTCCCCGCGGTTCGGCGGGCTGCCCGACCCCAAGCTGCTGCGCTCCGACCTCGTGCGCGTCCTGGACGGCAGCCTGCGCCTGCCGGACGCGCTCGCGAAGAAGGAACGCGACTACGCGCCGATCTCACCGTCCGGCGAGCCGCCCGCCCCGCCGCGGGTGCTGTGGTTCGACGACGAGGCGACCGGCGCCGTCGTGCTGGAGCTGCGCGGCACCGACCGGATCGGGCTGCTCCACCGGGTCGCCGCGGCGCTGGAGGAGTGCGGCGCGACCTGCGGTGGGCCCGGGTGTCGACGCTCGGCGCCTCCGTGGTGGACGCGTTCTGCCTGGCCGGGAACCCCCGGCAGATCGGCGCGACCGAGCGGCGGCGGATCGAGAAGGCGGTGCTGACGGCCACGCAGGTGCCCGCCCGGCCGGACGCCTGAGCGCGCCTGCGACCGCCGCCGGGCCGGGCGCGAAATCGGAACGAACGGGGCGGACCGGGCGTTGGTCGAACATGACCACCTCCGACGTGACCAACGCACCACGCGTCGTCACCAGCCGGGCCGGGCCGTCCCCCGGCCGGGCCCGCGCCCGCGCCCGGTCGAGGTGCACCTCCCGGGACGCACGCTGCTGCTGGTGGCCGGGATTCCCGCGCCGGCAAGTCCACGCTGCTCGCCGGGCTGCCGGCACAGGCCGGTGTCCGCGTGCTCGACTCCGACGCCCAGCGCGCCGCCCTGCGCCGCGTCATCGGCGACCGGGCGCTGCCGTACTCGTGGTACCGGCCGCTCGTCCACCTGCTGCACCGGATCACGCTGGTCGCGGTGGCGGGGTCGGCGGTGCCCACGCTCGTCGTCCACCTGCCGGCCACCGCCGCGGGCACCCGCACCGCCGTCGCCCTGCTCGCCGCGCTCACCGGCCGCGCCGCCCACCTGCTGTGGCTGCACGTCGACCCGGCCGCCGCCCGCCGCGGCCAGCACGAGCGCGGCCGGCTCATCCGCGAGAGCGCGTTCGCCGAGCACGCCCGCCGCGCGGAGGCCAGCGTGGCCGAGCTGCGCGCGGTCCGCCGGCCGGCTGGGCGAGCGCCCGCGTCGTCGACCGGCACGCAGCGCGCGGCGGCCTGCGGCTCGTCACGGATCGCCAGTAGGCTGGGACGGGTGTTCGACTCCCTCTCCGAGCGCCTCAGCGGCACTCTCGCCAACCTCCGCGGCAAAGGGCGGCTCTCCGAGTCCGACATCGACGCCACGGCGCGCGAGATCCGCATCGCGCTGCTGGAGGCCGACGTCGCGCTGCCGGTCGTCCGCGGGTTCATCGCGCGGGTCAAGGAGCGGGCGAAGGGCGCGGAGGTGTCCGGCGCGCTCAACCCTGCGCAGCAGGTCGTCAAGATCGTCAACGAGGAGCTGGTCGGCGTCCTCGGCGGCGAGACGCGGCGGCTGCGGCTGGCCAAGGAGCCGCCCACCGTCCTGATGCTCGCCGGCCTGCAGGGCTCCGGCAAGACGACGCTGGCCGGCAAGCTGGCGCTGTGGCTGCGCAACCAGGGCCACACGCCGCTGCTCGTCGCGTGCGACCTCCAGCGCCCCAACGCCGTCACCCAGCTGCAGATCGTCGGCGAGCGGGCCGGCGTCCCGACGTTCGCGCCGCATCCGGGCGCGTCAGCGACCGGTCAGACGACGGAGCCGGGCAACGGCGTGGGCGACCCGGTCGACGTCGCGCGCAAGGGCGTGCAGCACGCCCGCGAGAAGATGTACGACGTCGTCATCGTCGACACCGCCGGCCGGCTGGGCGTCGACGAGGAACTGATGCGCCAGGCCGCCGACATCCGCGACGCCGTCCAGCCCGACGAGACGCTGTTCGTCGTCGACGCCATGATCGGCCAGGACGCCGTCACCACGGCCGAGGCGTTCCGCGACGGCGTCGGCTTCTCCGGTGTGGTGCTCACCAAGCTCGACGGCGACGCCCGCGGTGGTGCCGCGCTCTCGGTCCGCGAGGTCACCGGCCAGCCGATCCTCTTCGCGTCCAACGGGGAGAAGCTCGCCGACTTCGACGTCTTCCACCCCGACCGGATGGCGAGCCGCATCCTCGGGATGGGCGACCTGCTCACGCTCATCGAGCAGGCCGAGCAGGTCTTCGACCAGGAGCAGACGGCCAAGGCCGCCGCCAAGATGACCACCGGCGACCTCACGCTGGAGGACTTCCTGGAGCAGCTGCTCGCCGTCCGCCGGATGGGGCCGATCGGCAACATCCTCGGCATGCTCCCCGGCGCCGCGCAGATGAAGGACGCGCTCGCGCAGGTCGACGACAAGCAGCTCGACCGGGTGCAGGCGATCATCCGCGGCATGACGCCGGCCGAGCGGGCCGACCCGAAGATCATCAACGGCTCCCGGCGGCTGCGCATCGCCAACGGCTCCGGCGTCACCGTCACCGACGTGAACGACCTGGTCAACCGCTTCTTCGAGGCGCGCAAGACCATGAAGCAGATGGCCGGGCAGTTCGGCCTCGGCGGCGGGCGCAGCGCCACGCGGAAGCAGCCGAAGGGCCGCAAGGGCAAGAAGGGCGGCAAGGCCAAGGGCCGCCCGGCCGGGGCGCGCGGCGGGATGCCCGCCGGGCTCGGCGGGATGCCGGACCTCTCCGGGCTGCCGCCGTCGCTGCAGCAGCTCCCGCCGGGGCTCGACCAGCTGCCGGCCGGGTTCGACATGAGCAAGCTGAAGTTCCCCAAGGACAAGAGGGACAACTAGCGCGTGTACCGGCTCCGTGGGGTGCTGTTGCCGGAGGAGCGGCACGTCGAGCTGTTCGTCGACGCGTCCGGGCTGCTCGTCGAGGGCGGTGCGGGCGCGAGACCCTGGTGGACGGCGGCTACCTCGTGCCCGGGCTCGTCGACGCGCACTGCCACGTCGGGCTCGGCGCGCACGGCCCGGTGAGCCTCGACGAGGCCGTCGGCCAGGCCGTCACCGACCGGGACGCCGGCACGCTCCTCATCCGCGACTGCGGCTCGCCCGCCGACACCCGGCCGCTGCAGGCCCGCGCCGACCTGCCGAGATCATCCGCGCCGGCCGGCACCTCGCCCGCCCGAAGCGCTACATCCCGGGCATGGCGCTGGAGCTGGACGACCCGGCGCTGCTGCCCGAGGCCGTCGCCGAGCAGGCCGCGGCCGGCGACGGCTGGGTCAAGCTGGTGGGGGACTGGATCGACCGCGGTGTCGGCGACCTCGCCCCCGTGTGGCCCGACGACGTGCTGGCGGCCGCGGTCGGGGCCGCCCACGCGGCCGGCGCCCGCGTCACCGCGCACGTGTTCGGCGCCGACGCCGTCCCCGGGCTGCTGCGCGCCGGCATCGACTGCCTGGAGCACGGCACCGGGCTCACCGACGACCTCGTCGCGGAGATGGCCGCCCGCGGCACCGCGCTCGTGCCCACGCTCGTCAACGTCGAGACGTTCCCCGGCATCGCCGACTCGGCCGGCCGCTACCCGGTGTACGCGGCGCACATGCGCCGGCTGCACGCGGGCGCGCCGCCACCGTGCGCCGCGCCGTCGAGGCCGGTGTGCCGGCGTACGCCGGCACCGACGCGGGCGGCGGGGTCGCGCACGGCCGCATCGCCGACGAGGTGCTGGCCCTGCACGCCGCGGGCATGGACCCCGCGGCCGCGCTCGGCGCCGCGAGCTGGGCGGCGCGCGACTGGCTCGGACGGCCGTCGCTGCAGCCCGGCACCCGCGCCGACCTGGTCGTCTACCGCACCGATCCGCGCGCCGACCTGCGCGTCCTGCACGAGCCCGCGCTGGTGATGCTGCGCGGGCGGCCCGTCCGCAGCGCCTGACTGCGCCTACCTGCACCTATCTGTCGGGTCAGCGCACCGCCGGGCGGCGCTCCCGACGTCCGGGGCGCGCGGCCGGTAGCGTCGGTCCGGTGGGAGCAGTTCAGCACGACGGCCCGCCGGACGGAGACCGGGTGGCGGGCGACCGGCCGCCCGGCACAGCCGGGCCTGACGGCCGCCCCACCGCGCTCCCGGCGGCACCGCCCCCGTACCCGGCCTACCCGCCGCCGTACCCGCCGCCGCCCCCGGCGCACACGAGCGGCCTCCCGCCCGTCGCGAAGCGGACCCACCGCTGGGGTCTCGGCGCGTACCTGCTGGCCGAGGCCGTGTTCCTGCTGGCGTCCGCAGGTCTCGCGTACCTGATCCGGGCGGTCGCCGACCCCGGCACGGCGGGCGCGCTCGCGGCCATGCTGGTCGTGCCCACCGTGCTCGCCGCGTCCACGGCGCTGCTCATCACCTGGTGGCGGGGCAACGGCCCGCGCATCGACCTGCGCCTCGAGTGGTCGTGGCGCGACGTCGGGCTCGGTGTCCTCTTCGGCGTGAGCGGCCTGGTGCTGACGATCCCGGCGTCGCTGGTCTACATCTCGATCGTCGGCCCCGAGGCCACGTCCGCGGTGGGGGAGGCCGTCGGCGGGATCCGCGCGGGGCCGGTGCTGGCCGCCGTCATCCTGGTCGCGGTGGTGATCGTCGGGCCGATCTGCGAGGAGATCCTCTACCGCGGGCTGCTGTGGGGCGGCGTCGAGAAGCTGGCGGGCCGCTGGTGGGCGTTCGGGGTGTCCACGCTGCTGTTCGCGCTGGCCCACTTCGAGTTCCAGCGCACGCCGCTGCTGCTCGTGGTCGCATCCCGATCGCGGCCGCCCGGCTCTACACCGGCCGGCTGCTCGCGAGCATCGTGGCGCACCAGATCAACAACCTGCTGCCGGGGATCGCGCTCTGGCTGGCACTGGTCGGCGTCGTGCCGATGACCTGACACGTCCGGGGCCGCTGTCGGGTGGCTCCGTGCACCGCCTGCCGCGGGCATCTGGCAGAATGGCCGTTCGGTCCCGCGGCTGGCCCTCTACCGTGCCGCGGCCAGCAGACGTCGAGTGTCGCGCATCCGTAACCCCACGCGGGTCGCGCGGGCTCATCAGAGCACCCGATCCGCAAGGAGCAACACCAGCGTGGCCGTCAAGATCAAGCTGATGAGGCTGGGCAAGATCCGGCAGCCGTACTACCGCGTCGTCGTCGCCGACGCCCGTTCCCGCCGCAGCGGCCGGGCCATCGAGACGATCGGCAAGTACCACCCGAAGAACGAGCCGAGCCTCATCGAGATCGACTCCGAGCGGGCGCAGTACTGGCTGGGTGTCGGCGCCCAGCCCACCGAGCCCGTGCAGCACCTCCTGGAGATCACCGGCGACTGGCAGAGGTTCAAGGGCCTGCCGGGCGCGAGGGCACCCTCAAGGCGCAGCCGGAGAAGACCGACAAGCTCACCCGGTTCCAGGCCGCGCTCGCCGCGGCCGGCGAGGAGCCGACCACCGAGGCCACCACCCCGCGCAAGAGGGCCGACCGTCGTCCCAAGGGCGAGGCCGCTGCCGAGGGTGCGGCCGCCGAGGCGTCCACCAGCGAGTCGTGAGCGTGCTGGCCGACGCTCTGGAACACCTCGTCCGCGGGATCGTCGATCACCCGGACGAGGTGCAGGTCGAGCTCGTCACCACGCGCCGGGGCCGCACGCTGGAGGTCCGCGTGCACCCCGACGACCTGGGCAAGGTGATCGGCCGCGGCGGCCGCACGGCCACGGCGCTGCGCACGGTCGTCGGAGGCATCGGCGGCCGTGGCGTTCGGGTGGATGTCGTCGACACCGACCGGTAACGGCACCGAGCTGCTCGTGGGGATCGCCGTGCGGGCCCACGGGCTGCGCGGCGAGCTGTCCGTCGAGGTGCACACCGACTCGCCGGACGAGCGGTTCGCGCCGGGTGCCGTGCTGCGGGCGCGCACGGCGGCCGGGGCGCCGACCGGGCCGCTCACCGTCGCGTCCGTGCGTGTGCACTCCGGACGGCTGCTGGTGACGTTCGCCGAGGTGCCCGACCGCACGGCGGCCGAGGCCCTGCGCGGCACCCGGCTGCTCGTCGACGCCGGTGCGCTGCCGCCGCCGGAGGACCCGGACGAGTTCCACGTCCACCAGCTCGAAGGGCTGCGCGCCGAGCTGGCCGACGGGTCCGTCGTGGGCACGGTCCGGGACGTGGTGCACGGCCCGGGCGGCGAGCTGCTGGTGCTGGCGCGCCCGGACCTGCCGGACGCGCTGGTCCCGTTCGTCCGCGCGATCGTGCCGACCGTGGACCTCGACGGCGGGCGTGTGGTGCTCACCCCGCCGGACGGCCTGCTCGACGCCGACTGACCGACTGCGCAGAGGCGGCTCCCGCACCGGGGGCCGCCTTTTTTCGTGTCCACGGTGTCAACCAAAGTTGACACAGCGGGCGCTGTCAACGTAGGTTGAGGCATGAGCGATGCCACACAGGTCGCGGCGGCTGCGTCCAACAGGGACCCCGCCATCGGGCTGGCGGCTGTGGCGTCCCTGCGGGGGCTGCTGGAGTCGCTGGAGGAACTGCAGGTCAGCAACGCGCGGGCACAGGGGTGGTCGTGGCAGCAGATCGCGGACGTGCTGCGCGTGAGCCGCCAGGCCGTGCACAAGAAGTACCGCCGGTACGGGTTCTGAGGGGACGGACATGTTCGAACGGTTCACCGACAAGGCCCGCCAGGTCGTGGTCGGCGCGCAGGCGCAGGCCCGCGAGCGGAAGGCCGACGAGATCCGCACGGAGCACCTGCTCGCGGCGCTGTACGGCGTGCCGGACAACCTGGCGCTCACGGTGCTCGACGCGTTCACCATCCGGAAGGAGGACGTGCTCGCCGACATCGACGCGCTGCGCCCCGACGGCCGTCCGCCGCTCGACGCCGACGCGCTGTCGACGCTGGGGATCGACCTCGACGAGGTCCGCCGCCAGGCCGAGGAGGCGTTCGGCCCCGGTGCGCTGGACCGCACCCGCGCTGCGCTCGGCGGGCGCATCCCGTGGTTCGGCGGGCACATCCCGTTCACCCGCAGCACCAAGAAGGCGCTGGAGCTGGCGCTGCGCGAGGCGATCCACCTCGGGCACAACTACATCGGCTGCGAGCACCTGCTGCTCGGGATGGTCCGTGCCGACGACGGCGCGGCGTGCCACGTCCTCCTCGGCCGCGGGTTCCGGCTGGACGCCGCCCGCGTGATCGTCGAGGAGATCGTCAAGGGCCGCCGCGCCGGCTAGTGCGGTGGCCAGGAACGTTGCCGGGTTGATCGCGTGATCAGAACGGCGTCTCGCAAGGCGCCCCCACAGCCTCGTACCGGGTGTACTCGGGTGTGGGGCAACGCCGCGAGGCGTCGTTCTGGCGCGCGAGGACCCGGTGGACGTTTCTGGCCGCCGCACCAGGTCCGCGCCGACAGGGGAGCGGCGCGGGCCGGGGGCCGCACGCGGCGGTGCTGCTGGCAGCATCGCCGCGTGCGGATCGACGTCGTCACGATCTTCCCGGCCTACCTCGCGCCGCTGCGCGAGGCCCTGCTCGGCCGGGCGGTCGAGGCCGGGCTCGTCGACCTCGCCGTGCACGACCTGCGCACCTGGACCCACGACGTGCACCAGGCCGTCGACGACGCCCCGTACGGCGGCGGGCCCGGCATGGTCATGCGTCCGCAGGTGTGGGGCGAGGCGCTCGACGCCGTCCTCGCCATGGACGAGCGCCCGGCCAGGCTCGTCGTGCCCACCCCGGCCGGCCGGCCGTTCACCCAGGCCACCGCGCGTGAGTGGGCGACGCAGCCGCGGCTGGTGTTCGCGTGCGGCCGCTACGAGGGCATCGACCAGCGCGTCGTCGACGACGCCGAACGCGCCGGGCTGCCCGTCGACGAGGTGAGCATCGGCGACTACGTGCTGGTCGGCGGCGAGGCGGCGGTGCTGGTCATGGTCGAGGCCGTGGCCCGGCTGCTGCCCGGGGTGCTCGGCAACCCGGCGTCCGCGGAGCAGGACTCGTTCTCCGACGGGCTGCTGGAGGGCCCGGCGTACACGCGCCCGGAGACATGGCGCGGGCTCGCCGTGCCCGAGGTGCTGCGCAGCGGCAACCACGCCGCGATCGCGCGCTGGCGGCGCGACCGGGCCCTGGAACGCACCGCGCTGCGGCGGCCCGACCTGCTCGCCGCCCTGCCGGAGGACGCGCTCGACGCCGCGGACCGCGCGTTCCTCGCGCGGCATGCGGACGGGTGATTTCGCGGCCCCGCCCCGCGTCTGGCACTATGGACTGGCTGCCAGTGCCCTCCACGGGCCTGCCCCCGGCGCCTCACACTTGAGAGTACGCAAGGCGCTCCCGCACGACTGCTTACTGATCGAGGACGGATCTTCGCGATGAACACCCTGGACGACCTGGACGCACAGCTGCTGCGCTCCGACATCCCCGCCTTCCGGCCGGGTGACACGCTCAAGGTGCACGTGAAGGTCATCGAGGGCAACCGGTCCCGCGTCCAGGTGTTCCAGGGCGTCGTCATCCGGCGCCAGGGCTCGGGTGCCCGCGAGACCTTCACGGTTCGCAAGGTGTCGTTCGGCGTCGGCGTCGAGCGCACCTTCCCGGTGCACTCGCCCAACATCGACAAGATCGAGGTCGCGAGCCGCGGCGACGTCCGCCGGGCGAAGCTGTACTACCTCCGTGACCTGCGCGGCAAGGCCGCGAAGATCAAGGAGCGGCGCGAGACCCCCTCGGCGTCCTGACCGTCGAGGCGCGGTTGTCGTAGCCTCGTGGGCGTGGCCCCACCCGAGCTCCCCGACGACCGGCGGGTCTCGCCTCGGCGAAACCCTCCGGCCGAGCCTTCGGAACTCGGCGCCAACCCGGGCCCGGCGGCGCCGGGGCCGTCGCCCGGCGCGCCGTACCAGGCTGCTCCGAACGGTCATCCGGTGAGCGGCCAGGTGCCCTACGGCGCTCCTCCGGGCGGCGGACGGTTCGTCCCGCCCGGTGGCCCCGCGCCCCGTCAGGCCAGCCCGGCCCGCGGCCCCCGATGCCGCCGCGGCGCAACGGGCACGGCGTCAACGGCGCGCCCGTCAACGGCACGGCGTACCGCCGGCCCGACCCGGCGGACGACGAGCCGACCGTCGCGCACGGCCAGCTCCTGGAGCCCGGTGACGACCAGGCCAGGGCCCGGCGGGAGGACACCGCTGCGCACGAGGCTCCCGGCCGGCACCGCAGGCGCGCGGGCGCGTCCCCCGAGGAGCGCCCCGCCGCGGCCTACCGCGAACAGGCCGAGGCCGAGGGCCACACCGGTCGCACCGGCCGGCGCAGGCGCTCCAGCTTCTGGAAGGAGCTGCCGCTGCTCATCGTGGTGGCGCTGCTCCTGACGTTCCTGATCCAGACGTTCCTCGCGAAGGTCTACGTCATCCCGTCCGGGTCGATGGAGACCACGCTGCACGGCTGCACCGGCTGCAACAACGACCGCGTGCTCGTCGACAAGATCACCTACCGGTTCACCGACCCGGCGCCCGGCGACATCGTCGTGTTCCGCGGGCCGGACAGCTGGAGCAGCGAGATCGACGTCGAGCAGCCGAGCAACCCGGTCGTGCGCGGGCTGCAGCAGTTCGGCTCGCTGATCGGGCTCGCCCCGCCCGACGAGAAGGACTTCGTCAAGCGGGTCATCGCGGTGGGCGGCCAGACCGTCTCGTGCTGCGACCCGCGCAACCGCGTGATGGTCGACGGCCAGCCGCTCAACGAGAGCTACGTCTACTACCTGCCGGAGGCCGGGCCCGCGCGGCAGGCCACCTTCGGGCCGATCACGGTGCCCGAGGGGCAGCTGTGGATGATGGGCGACAGCCGCAACAACTCGGCCGACTCGCGCGCGCCCGACCACGGGCCGGTGCCGGTGGAGAACGTGATCGGCAAGGCGCGGGTCATCGTGCTCCCGTTCGCCCGGTTCGGGCTGATCCCGTCGGCGGATCCGCAGTCCACCCCCGTCGGGATGGGCGACGGGACGGGCGCGGGCGCCCCGCTCGCGCTCGGCCTGGTCGGCACGCTCCCGTTCGCCGCGCTGCGACGGCGGCAGCAGGACCGCGACGCCGAGCTGCACGAGTTCCTCCCCGCGCCCCGGCGGCCGCTACGCCGGCGGCGCTGACCGGACACCCTGCGCGCACGTCCCGCACGCACCTGGCGGAGACTGCCTCCCGATGGCCGCTCGACCCTTCCCCCGTCGCGCGGGAGCCCGCCGCCCGGCGCGCCCCACGCTCCCTCCCGAGCTGCGCCCCGCGCGCGCCGTGGTGCGCCGCTCCGCCGGCAGCTGGACCCTCCAGAGCACGCTGCAGCGGCACGGGCTCGGGCCCGTCGCCGGCGTCGACGAGGCCGGCCGCGGCGCCTGCGCCGGACCGCTGGTCGTCGCGGCGTGCGTGCTGCGCCCGGGCGACGCGAAGCGGCTCGACGGGCTCACCGACTCCAAGCTGCTCACGCCCGCGGCCCGCGAGCACTACTTCGCGCTGGTCACGAGGTGGGCGGCGGACCATGCGATCGTCGTGATCCCGCCGACGGAGGTGGACCGGCGCGGCGTGCACATCGCCAACATCGAGGGGATGCGCCGGGCCGTCGCCGGGCTCGCGAACCGGCCGGGCTACGTCCTGACCGACGGCTTCGCGGTCCGCGGCTTCGGCAGCCCCGCGCTGGCCGTGCCGAAGGGCGACCAGGTGGCGGCGTGCGTCGCGGCGGCGTCGGTCCTCGCGAAGGTCACCCGGGACCGGATCATGGTCGGGCTCGACGCGGACTTCCCCGAGTACGGGTTCGCCGAGCACAAGGGCTACTGCACGCCCGTCCACGACGAGGCGCTGATCGCGCACGGGCCCAGCCGGGTGCACCGGTTCTCGTTCGTGAACGTGCGGGCCGCGAGGGACGGCACTCACCCGGGAGGACTCGCTGGCGGCGGGCATTGCCGATGTGGGTGACGAGGACGAGCTGGGCCAGAATGAGGTGTTCGACAATGGGGCGCTCGCCGTGTCCGAGGTGAGCGGTACGGGAGGGGAAGCACTGTGAGCGCCGAGGATCTCGAGAAATATGAGACCGAGATGGAGCTCACGCTCTACAAGGAGTACCGGGACATCGTCGCCCAGTTCTCCTACGTCGTGGAGACGGAGCGGCGCTTCTACCTGGCGAACTCGGTCGACGTCGCCGCGCGCAACTCGGACGGCGAGATCTACTTCGAGGTGCGGATGTCCGACGCGTGGGTGTGGGACATGTACCGCCCGGCGCGGTTCGTGAAGACGTCCGGGTGCTGACGTTCAAGGACGTCAACGTGGAGGAGCTGGACAAGCCCGAGCTGCGGCTCCCGGAGGCAACCAGTTCGGCTAGCGGCGGGCTGATACACCACCCGCCCGACGATCCGGCGTCCGTACGCGGCGGGTTGTCCACATCGGTTCCCGCCCGTCCACAGTTCTCGATCCGTCCCTCCGCGGGCCCGCCCGGCGCCCATCGTTGAGGGCATGGCAACGAAGGACGTGCTCGGGCGCCGCGGAGAGGACCTCGCGGCGCGTTACCTGGAGCAACGCGGGTTCCTGGTCCTGTCCCGCAACTGGCGGTGCCGCCACGGCGAGCTCGACCTCGTCGCCACCGAGAACGCACGGCTCGTCGTGTGCGAGGTCAAGACGCGATCGGGCACCGGGTTCGGGGAGCCAGCGGAGGCGGTCGACCGGCGCAAGGCGACGCGCATCCGCCGGGCCACCCAGTCGTGGCTGGCGGCCCACCAGGTGCGCTGGTGCGAGATCCGGTTCGACGTGCTCGCGGTGGTCGCCGAGCCCGGTCGGCCCGTGGCGGTGCGGCACTACGAGGCGGCGTTCTGATGGCGCTCGCACGGGCGCACTCGGTGGCGCTGCGGGGAGTCGACGGCCACGTCGTCGAGATCGAGGCCGACGTCGGTGGCGGGCTGCCGGGCATCCACATCGTCGGGTTGCCGGACGCCGCGCTCCACGAGTCCAAGGACCGCGTGCGTGCCGCCGTCGTCAACTCGGGGCAGGGGTGGCCGAGCCGGCGGATCGTGCTGGCGCTCTCCCCGGCCACGCTGCGCAAGGCCGGCAGCGGCTTCGATCTGGCCCTCGCCTGTGCGGTGCTCGGTACCGACGGTGTGGTCGGGCAGGAGGCGCTGCACCGCACGGTACTGATGGGGGAGCTGGCCCTCGACGGGCGGCTGCGCCCGGTGCGCGGGGTGCTCCCGTGCCTGCTCGCGGCGCGGGCGGCCGGGATGCGCCGGGCCGTGGTGCCCGCGTCCGTGCTGGAGGAGGCCGCGCTGGTCGACGGCATCGAGGTCCACGGCGCCGCCAGCCTCGCCGAGGTGCTCGGGTTCCTGCGCGGCGAGCGGGAGCTGCGCCGGCCCGGCACGCTCGCCGAGACCCACCACACCGCGCCGCCCGACCTCGCCGACGTCGTCGGGCAGGACGACGCCCGCCAGGCGCTGGAGATCGCGGCGGCCGGCGGCCACCACGTGCTGCTCCTCGGGCCGCCGGGCACGGGCAAGACGATGCTCGCGCAGCGGTTCGCCGGGCTGCTGCCGCCGCTCTCGCCCGCCGACGCGCTGGCGCTGGCCGCCATCCGGTCGGTGGCCGGGCGGCTCCCTCCCGGCGGTCCGCTCAGCACCGCGCCGCCGTTCGTCGCGCCGCACCACTCCAGCTCGCTCGCGGCGCTGGTCGGCGGCGGGAGCGGGATCGCGAAGCCCGGCGCGGTCTCGCTCGCGCACCGCGGGTGTCTCTTCGTCGACGAAGGCCCCGAATGGGGCGCCGGGCTGCTCGACGCCCTGCGCACGCCGCTGGAGGAGGGCGAGGTACGGCTGTCCCGCACCGAGGGCACCGTGCACTACCCGGCGCGGTTCCAGCTGGTCATGGCGGCCAACCCGTGCCCGTGCGCCCCGGCGCACGACCGCGACTGCGTCTGCACGTCGTCCGTCCGGAGGCGCTACCTCGGCCGGATCTCCGGCCCGCTGCTCGACCGGGTCGACCTGCGGGCACAGATGCTGCCCGTCACCGCCTTGTCGCCGGTGGCGGACGGCGCCGAGAGCACGGCGGTCGTGCGCGCCCGGGTGCTCACGGCCCGCGCCGCGGCGGCCGCCCGCTGGGCCGGGCACGGCTGGCGCACCAACGCCGAGGTGCCCGGGCCCGCGCTGCGCACGCAGTTCGCACTGCCGAAGCGCGTGGTCCGGCCCCTCGACGCCGGGCTGCGGGCCGGACAGCTGACCGCCCGTGGCGCCGACCGTGCGCTCCGGATCGCGTGGACTCTCGCCGACCTGCACGGGCGCGCCCGCCCCGACGAGGACCTCGTGTCCGCGGCGCTCTACTTCCGCGACCGGAGGGTGGCGTGAGCACGGTCGCGGAGGAGGTGATGCTGGCCATGGCGTACCTGTCGCGGGTGGCCGAGCCGCCCGCACCGGCACTGGCCGCCCTGATCGCCGAGGCCGGGCCGGTCGAGGCGGCCGAGCGGGTGCGCTCGGGCCACGTCGACGAGCCGGTCGCGGCCGAGACCCGGGCCCGCAGGGAGGTCCGGCGCGAGGAGCTCGACCTGGCTGCCGCCGCGGCCGCCGGGGCCCGGCTCGTCACCCCGGAG
>MKJX01000204.1 GCA_001942415.1 Pseudonocardia sp. CNS-139 | reverse complement strand
CTAGTGCCCCGTCCGGAAAGGTTCGCCACGGAACTCGACGGCCCAGCCGCCCGCCGGCCGCGTTGCCGACCGGGCCGAGTACGCCCGGTACGAGGCCCGGTCGGCGCCTTGCCGGCGGACGCCTGGATCCGCCGATTCCCGCCCCAACCTTCCCGGACGGGGCACTAGCCGGCCGCGGGCCGGCCGGCGGGCGGGTCGACCTCCACGGCCGCCTGCTGCACGGGGCAGCCCACCAGCAGCCCCATCTGCACGCGCAGCTCCTCCACCGTGGTCGCCCGGCCGGGCCAGGCGATCCGCACGTCGTGGTCGCCCGTGGGGCCCTCGACGCGCAGCCGCAGGCCGCAGCGGTCCACGCCGAGCGGCCGGATCAGCGCGTCGCGCAGGTCGCGCAGGGCCGGCGGGAGGTGCCGGGCCAGCGCCGCGAGCACGTCGGCGTGCGCCTCCTCGAGGTGCGCGAGCCAGAGCTGCTCGTAGCGGCAGAACGGGTCGGGGCGGGCCGCGGCGAGGTCGACGGGCGCGAGCGCGCCGCTGCCCTCGGCGTCGGAGAGCACGGCCGAGCCCGGGTCCAGCCGCACGAGCGTGGCGCCGTGGCCGAGCATCAGCAGGTCGTGGTCCGGGCGCACCTCGGCCACCTGCATGGCGATGCGGCGGGCGGTCTCGTCGTGGGAGCCAGACGCCGCCCGGTGATCGACAGCGCCCGCGCACGGCTCGCGCGAGGTCGACGGGCGCGTAGTCGGTGAGCTCCAGCATCGCCGCGTAGTCGCCGCCGGGTGCGGACCTGATCTCCTCCAGCACCGGCTCGTTGTCGTCGAGGAGCAGCACGGCGGAGCCGTCGGCGCGGACGTGGTGCACCAGCGGGGCCGCCTGCGGCACCCCGGTGCCCACCAGGCTGGCGCTGCCGCCGCGCACGGCGATGCTGCGGGCCCGTTCGGCGGGGGTCGGGGCGGGCGGTCGCCGGGTCCGCGTGAATCCCACGTGCACCTCCGTAACTAAGGTAAGCCTAAGCTATAGCAGAGGCGCCACCGCCCACAACCAGCAGCCGCTTTGGAGCGCCGGACGGCCACCCGTTAGCGTCTTCGACCGTGACGACGGCGGCAGGTGCGGACCCGTGGGCGATCCCACCGCTGTTCGCGCAGCTCGTCGACGACACGAGCCTCCTGCAGCCCCGTGCGTCCGCCCCGGGCGTCGACGAGGTCGTCGCCCGCTACCTCGCGGCGCGCGACGGGCGCCACGGCGGGATCGTCGGCCAGCTCGTCTGCCCGGTCTCGCGGCTCTCGGCCCTCGTCGCCGAGCTGGCCCGCTCCGTGCCGTCCCGGCCGGTCGACATCTCGCTCGTCGTCGACACCGGGCTCGGCGCCGTGCCGAAGGCGCTCTCCACGGTGTTCTCCCGCTCCACGCTGCTCACCCCGCGCACGGTCGAGACGCCGGCCCCGCCGGACGTCGACGCGGTGTGGCTGGAGCGCGTGGCCGAGTTCGTGCCGGAGGACGTCGTCGCCGTGGTCGAGCCGCGGCGCCCCGCGGCGGCCGGGCCGGACAGCACCGACGCCTGGCTGAAGGCCGTGCGCCGGGTGGCCGAGCACGGCTGCGCGCCCAAGCTGCGCTGCGGCGGGCCGCGCGCCTCGGACGTGCCCGCCGTCGAGGAGGTCGAGGAGTTCGTGCACGTCGTGGTCGAGGCCGGGCGCGGGTTCACCACGCTCGGGCTGCGCCGCGTCGTGCGCACTCCCGACGACGACCAGCACGGCGTCCTCAACCTGCTCGTCGCGGTCGCGCGGGCGCTGGGCGGCGGCGACGTGCCCGCCGCGCTGCGCAGCACCGACGGCCCCGAGCTGGCCGACGAGCTCGCGGGGCTCTCCGAGCGGGCCGTCAAGGGCGTGCGCGGGCTGCTCTCCCGGTGCGGGGCCGACCTCGCGCCGGTCCCGGCGGTCCAGCTCGCCGGGCTCGGCCTGCTGACCTGACCTGACTGACCTGGGCCGGGCCGGGCCGGGCCGGCTCAGCTGAGCACGTCGTCCAGCGCCGCACCGACCTGCTGCGCGCAGACCACCGGCGAGAGCCCGCCGACGCCTGTCCCGAGGCCGGGCAGCGCGATGCGCCGCACGTCGTCGCGCACCGGGCGCCCGTCCGGCAGCGCGCCGTCGCGCCAGAGCCGCAGCACCGCCGTCGCCGCCGCCCGGGCCGCCGCACCGTCCGCCGGGAAGCCGCTGACCCGGCGCCGTCATCGTCGGGGCGGCTGACCAGCCACGCCGCCGCGGGAGCCGGTCGCCCGCGTCACCGCCGCCCCGACCGGCAGCGCGCCGCCCGAGGCCGCCCGCACCCGCCCGTCGACGCCGGGGAACCAGCGCGCGTACACCGCGTCGATGCCGCCGACCATGATCCCGGCCGAGTTCGCCGGGCTGACCACGCGTCCGCGTCGACGTCGGTGACCGAGCCCGCGTGCACCTCCAGCTGCGGCCGCCCGGCGGCCAGCTCGCGCCAGGCCCGCACCATCGGCTCGTCGACCGCCACGAGAACCACCGTCAGAGGCGCCATGCGCCCAACAGTAGGGTCGCGGACGTGCCCCGACTCGCGTTCCTCGGACCGCGCGCCACGTTCACCGAGCAGGCGTTGCGGTCGCTCCCCGAGTCGGCGGGCGCGGAGCTCGTGCCGTGCGCGGGCTCGCCCGCCGTCCTGGCCGCCGTGCGCGAGGGGTCCGTCGACGCCGGCTGCGTCCCGATCGAGAACTCGGTCGAGGGCGCGGTGCCGGCCGTGCTCGACGGGCTGGTCGCCGACCCGCCGCTGGTGATCGTCAGGGAGGCGGCCGTCGCGGTGCGGTTCGCGCTGCTCGGCCGGGCCGGCACCGCGCTCGCGGACGTCCGGAGCGTCGGCTCGCACCCGCACGCCCTGGCCCAGACCCGGGGCTGGGTCGCCGACCACCTGCCCGGCGCCGACGTCGTGATCACGAGCTCCACGTCGGAGGCGGCCGCGCAGGTCGCCCGCGGCGAGCTGGGCGCCGCGGTGGCCGCACCGCTCGCCGGCGAGCAGCACGAGCTGTCCGTGCTCGCCGACGACATCGCCGACAACCCGGGCGCGGTCACCCGGTTCGCGCTGGTCGCCAAGCCCGGGCCGCTGCCGGCGCCCACCGGCCACGACCGCACGTCGCTGGCCGCGACCACCCAGAACCGCCCGGGCGCGCTGCTCGGGCTGCTCACCGAGCTGGCCGTGCGCGGGATCGACCTCACGCGCATCGAGTCGCGCCCGATCAAGGACAGGCACGCCGAGTACTGGTTCCACCTCGACTGCACCGGCCACGCCGCCGAGCCCGCGATGGGGGAGGCGCTGGCCGCCCTGCACCGCCGCAGCGACCGGGTCCGCTTCCTCGGCTCCTACCCGCGCGCGACCAACGGGTTCACCCCCACCGGCGCCGGCAGGGCCGCTGCCGACCTCGGCCCGGCGAGCGCGGAGAAGTACGCGGCGGCCGCCGAGTGGCTCGCCGCCGTGCGCGCGGGGAGCCTCGCGTGAGGCTGGTGCTCGTCCGGCACGGGCAGACCGACTCGAACGTCGTCAAGGCGCTCGACACGCGGCCGCCCGGGGCGCCGCTCAACGCGCTCGGGCTCGCGCAGGCCGACGCGCTCGCCGAGCGGCTCGGCGCCGGCCCGGTCTCGGCCGTGCACGCGTCCGTCGCCACCCGCGCGCGGCAGACGGCCACCCCGCTCGCCGCCGCGCTCCGCATGGACGTGGCGGTGGTCGAGGGGGTGCACGAGGTGGCCGCCGGCGACCTGGAGGGCCGTTCCGACGAGGCCGCCCGCGAGGAGTTCGACCGGGTCTACGGCGCGTGGTGGGCCGGTGACCTGGACGCCAGGCTGCCCGGCGGCGAGTCCGCCAACGACGTGCGCGGGCGGTTCCTCCCGGCGCTCGACCGCGTGCTCGACGGCGCCACCGGCGATGTCGTGCTGGTCAGCCACGGCGCCGCGATCCGGCTGGCCGCCGCCGCACTGCTCGGCGACACGGCCGAGACCTGGTACGTGCCCAACACCGGGCTGGTGGTGCTGCGCCCGGTGGGCGCCGGCTGGGAGCTGGAGCACTGGGACCGCGCGGTCCCGGTGCCCGGTGACGTGACGGCGGGCGGCGCTCCCGCCTGAGGGGCCCTGGGCCCTTACCCCCAGCCCAGCTCGTGCAGGGTGTCCTCGTCGATGCCGAAGTGGTGCGCGACCTCGTGCACCACCGTGATCGCGACCTCCTCCACGGCCTGCTCCTCGTCGTCGCAGATGTCGAGGATCGCGTCCTGGTAGATCGTGATGCGGTCGGGCAGCACGCCGCCGTACTGGGACGTGCGTTCGGTCAGCGCGACGCCCTCGTAGAGCCCGAGCAGGTCGGGTTCGGCCTCGTTGCGGTCCTCGACGAGCACGACGACGTTGTCCATCGCCGCCGCCAGCTCGGGTGGGATGGTGTCCAGCGCGTCGGAGACCAGTTCCTCGAACCGCCGCCGGGTCATGTCCACGGCGTCGATGGTGCCCGTCAGGCGTCGCCGTCGGGGACCGGGAGCTCCTCGCCGATCGGCGGCACCGCGTCGTCGGGCAGCGGGCTCTCGGTGGTCGGCGGCTGCTCGCCGTCGCCCTCCTCGCTGCCGTCGGCCGGTGGCTCGGGCGCCTCGGTGCCGGTCGGCGGGGCCTCGGCGGGCGGGCCGTCGATGGGCGGGGCCGGGGTGGCGGTCGCCGCGGGCGGAGCCCGGCTCCGGCGAGTTGCTCGCCGGCGGGGCGGGCTGGTCGCCCACCGTGACGCTCCCGCGGACCGGGCCCGTGACCGGGGCGAACCCGCTGCGGTCGGGCAGGAGCGCGCCGAGGTTGCAGTTCACCCTGCGGTGCCCGCGTTCCAGGACTCCTCGGTGAGGTTGTCCCAGTAGACCGTGAGGCCCTTGCCCGTGATCGCGTCGAGGCTGCGGCGTACTCGGTGGCGATGCGTCCGCACTCGGGCTGCAGGAACGCGTCCTGGTCGCCGACGGCGGGGAACGCGTCCGGGAACTTCCCGGCCAGGTCGACGATGCCGACCGTCTCGACGGCGTGCGGGCCGGCGCAGTCCACCGGGTCGCCGATCGTGCGGCCGTCGATCGCGAGGCAGGTGCCCGGCTCGTAGACGCCGGACTGGTCGGACTCGGCCACCTTGCCGGAGAGCGGGTAGACGCCCCGGAACGGGACGCACTCTGCAGTCCGCAGCGCAGCTCCCGGTCGCCCTCGTCCCACTTGGCGGGCGAGGGCTTCAGCGCGCCGACGCGGTAGCGGCCGTCGGGGTCGAACCGGCCGCCCAGGTAGTCCAGGACCACCGGGTTGCACCGCTCGTTGACGAGCTGGCGCCACTGGCGGTCGTCGGGGAGCGCGGTCTGGTCGGTGAGCGTCACGGAGCCGGCCTGCTCGAAGAGGTGCGGCTGCGCGCAGTTGACGACCGCGGTGTCGGCCGCGTCCGAGCGGGTCCACATCAGGCAGGTGCCGGGGGTGGCCGGCGGTGCCTCGACCTCCACCACGTCCGGGCCGTCGTTCGCGGCGGGGAGCGCGGCGATCGTGCCGAGCACCGGCACCGTGGCGCCCGCGAACGTGTCCAACGTGGCGACCCCGAACATCGTCAGGGCGCCGACGAGCACGCCCAGCACGATCCGGCGGACCGGACGGGGCTCCGGCATCCGGGGTTGGGGCATCCGAGGTTGGGACGTACGGGGCTGGGACACCCGGGACTGGGAAGCACCGGGAAGCACCTGACCGGCCGGGGGAGCGGAGTCGGCCGGTGGCGGCGGGGGCGCGCCGTGGCGGCCGGCCCGCTGGTGGGGACCTGCTCCCGGCTGCGCCGCGGCGGCGTACCGGGCCGGGGTCTGCTGTCCGGCCGAACCGGGACGGCCGAACGCAGCAGCCCGCGCCGGACCCAGACGAGGGTCGCCACGGCCTGGTCCGCGGGGAGCGGCGCCGCGGGGATGTGCGCCGGGGGAGTCGGCGCGCCGCGGCGCGGTCAGGAGTCGGTCCATGTCGGCGGCAATCATGCCGTTACCCGCCGTCCGGTCCAGAGGTCCGAGCGTGATCGCGCGACCACCGGTCGCCGGAGTGCTGCGAGCGTCAACGTTTGCCGGTGGACGGCGTGCAGGTACGGTTCGGCACCGAGGCCGGTCCCGCGGACGCGGTGAACGGGCCGATCGGCGCAGCGAGGGGCGTAGCGAGGGGGCGAAGTGGCGGACGAGCAGCAGCGAGGGCCGCAGCCACCGGACGGTGAACGGCCGCCCCCGCCTGCGCCTCCGCCCGGTCCCCCGCCGGCCGACGCGCCCCAGGGTCGCATGCGTTTCCAGGACGAGACCACCCGTCCCCGCGAGCCCACGCTCGCCGAGCGCCGGGCCCGCGAGCAGGCCGCTCGTCGCGCCGAGGAACGGGCCCGGGCCGAGGAGGCCGAGCAGCAGCGCTCCCGCACCCGCCGCCGGCGCATCCTCATCGGCGCGGGCGTCACCGTCGGGGTCGTCGCGCTGATCGCCGTCGCTACGCGGTGGCGCAGCCGGAGGAAGAGGTCGTCGCGCAGTGCGTCGACGAGGAGACCAACGTGGTGGTCGACGACGCCAACTGCGTCACGCCGGCCAGCTCCAGCGGCTCCTACTACTACGGAGGGGGCGGCGGCTTCTACCCGATCTTCATCGGGGGCGGCGGCCGGCAGTACCGCTACAACTACGGCGGCTCGGGCGGCATCGGGCAGCCGGTCGCGGGCGGCACGGCCACCGTGCCGCGCGAAGGCACCCGCGTCGTGACGTCCTCCGGTCGGTCGGTCGCGTCGTCCGGCAGCGGCTCGGTGTCGCGCGGCGGGCTCGGCGTGTCGGGCGGCAGCGGCTCCAGCAGCGGCTCCTAGACGGAACGGCCAGATGGAACGACACACCGGCGACCCCCGGCCGGACTGGGCGCGGATCGTCCGCGAGCAGGGGATGGTCTTCAACACCCCCGGTGAGGGGCCGGCGGGGCGCCGCGGCCGTACTGGGACGAGTCGGTGCACTACGTCTTCCCGATGGACGAGATCCTCTCGCTGGAGGCGGACGTCGAGGTCATCCACTCGATGTGCCTGGAGGCCGTCGACCACGTGGTGACCACCGAGCGCTACCGCGACTTCGCGATCCCCGAGTGGGCGTGGGAGGCGGTCGGCGCGTCGTGGCGGCGCAGCGACCCGCACGTCTACGGCCGGTTCGACCTGCGCTACGACGGCGGCGGCCCGGCGAAGCTGCTGGAGTACAACGCCGACACCCCGACCACGCTGCTGGAGGCCTCGCTCCTGCAGTGGTACTGGCTCAAGGACACCCACCCCGACGACGACCAGTGGAACTCGCTGCACGAGAAGCTCGTCGAGCGCTGGGGCGAGATCCGCGCCCGGATGCCCGGCGACGAGGTGCACTTCACGTGGTCCGGCGCGGAGTCCAGCGGCGAGGACCACGTCACCGTCGGCTACCTGCAGGAGACGGCCGCCGAGGCCGGCCTCGACACCGTCGGCCTCGCGATCGAGGACATCGGCTGGGACGCGGCGCTCGACCGGTTCGTCGACCTCGAAGAGGCGCCGATGTCGGCCGTCTTCAAGCTCTACCCCTGGGAGTGGGTGCTCGCCGACCAGTTCGGCAAGAGCGTCGCCCGCACCTCCCCGAGACGCTGTGGATCGAGCCGCTCTGGAAGGCCGTGCTCTCCAACAAGGCCCTGCTCGCCGTGCTGTGGGAGATGTACCCCGGCCACCCCAACCTGCTGCCCGCCTACCTCGACCAGCCCGGGCTGCTCACCGAGTACGTCCGCAAGCCGCGGCTGGGCCGCGAGGGCGCGAACATCTCGATCGTCGCCGCGGGCATGGAGCACCAGACGGGCGGGGTGTACGGCGAGGAGGGGTACGTCTACCAGCTCTTCGACCCGCTGCCCGAGTTCGACGGCTACCGTCCGGCGCTCGGCGCGTGGGTCGTCGGCGACACGGCCGCCGGCCTCGGCATCCGCGAGACCGTGGGCCTGGTCACCGACAACGGCGCCGCGTTCGTCCCGCACCGCATCAAGAACTGAACGCCTGACGCTCCCCACTGGAGGATTTCGTGACGACGCTCGCCCAGATCGACCCGGGGTTCGTCTCGGTGCTCGGCCGCGGGATCGGCGCCATCCTGCTGTACGCCGTGCTCGGCGTGCTCCTCATGCTGCTCGGCTTCTACGCCGTCGACCTGACCACACCCGGCAAGCTCAACCGGATGGTCCGCAGCGGCCTCCCGAACGCGGTGGTGGTCACCGGTGCCGGCATGGTGAGCATGGCGTTCATCGTGGTCACGGCGATCTACGCCTCGTCCGGCGCGCTGCTGGAGGGCCTGCTCGCGTCGGTGGTCTTCGGCATCGTCGGGATCATCGTCCAGGTCGGGGGCGTGCGGCTGCTGGAGTGGGTCACCGGCATCGACATCGGCGCGGTGCTGGCCGCCGAGACCCTGCGCCCGCAGCGTTCGTGGTGTCCGCCGCGCACGTCGCGCTGGGCCTGGTGGTGGCGGTCTCGATCCTGTGACCGGTCCGCAGATCGCGACACCGGGCGACGGCGTGGCAGTGACCGTGCCGATCGAACGGTCACGGCGGTCCTGGATCCGGCGTGCCGATCTCGTGTCGCGGCTCCGGCTCGCGCAGGCCGACCCGGGCCTGCGCGCCGATCTGGCCCGGCTCGGCGAGGAGACCACGGACGACCTGGGCCCGATCCGGTGAGACATGCTGCGGCCGTCGTTGAACGTCGACGACCTCTGGATCGCGGTGGTCGCGGCGTCCCGGGGTCTGCCGGTCGTCAACCAGGACGACGACTTCGGGCCGGTGGAGGGGGTCGGCGGCCTCGCGGTCGTCCGGGTGTGAGCGGCACCCGCCCCGCGCCGTGTTGACTCTCGACCATGTCGAGGCACGAGCGTTCCTGACGTGGAGAGCTTGACGATCGGGCGGATGGCCCGGGCGAGCGGGCTGAGCGTCAGCGCGCTGCGGTTCTACGACGGGGCCGGCGTGCTCGTGCCGGCCCACGTCGACGGCCGCAGCGGCTACCGCCACTACGCGCCCGAGCAGGTGCGGGCGGCGCGGCTGGTCGCGGCGCTGCGGCGGGTGCGGATGCCGCTCGCCGGCGTCCGCGAGGTGCTGGCCCGCCGGGCCGACCCGCTCGCCGTCCAGGAGCTGCTGGACGAGCACCTGCGCCGGCTCGAACGCGGGCTGGCCGACGCCCGTCGCGAGCTCTCCTCCGTCCGGTCCCTGATCGAGGAGGAACCCGTGCCCACCACCTTCACCGTGCGCGGTGGCGAGCTGGCCGACGCGCTCGGCGCCGTCCGGTTCGCCGTCGGCGCGATCCCGTGCTGCCCGTGCTGGCCGGCGTGCTGCTGGACGTCACGCCCGACGCGCTGACGGTCGTCACGACCGACCGCTACCGGCTCGCGCTCGCCACCGTGCCGGTCCGGGCGTTCTCCGGCCGTCCGGTCGGCGTGGTGGTGCCCGCCGTGTTCGCCGCTCGTATCCCGGTCGCGGACGCCGTCGAGGTCACGCTCGACGGCGGGCGGATCGTGGTCCGGGCCGGCGCCGAGGAGCTGGCGGGCCCGCTCGTCCCCGATGCCTTCCCGGACTACCGGAGGCTGCTGCCCGACGCGCCGGGCGCCGTGCCGGTGGACGCCGGGTTCCGCGCCGCGCTCGCGGCCGCCCCGACGCACCCCATGCGCCGCGACGACGGCGCGAGTTCGACGTCGCCGTGCTCGTGCCGGGCCCGGACGGCGTCGCGGTCGGGGACGGCGACGGGGTGGCGGTGAACCGGGAGTTCCTGTTGGAGGCGCTGGACGCCGCCGGCCCCGCGCAGCTCCAGCTCGCGCTCGACGGGCCGCTGGGCCCGCTGGTGATCCGGTCGCCTCGGGTGCTGTCGCTGCTGATGCCGGTGCGCCGGTGAGCGCCCCCGAGGACACGCCGGACCCCGTGATGACCCGGCTCCTCGCGGCGCAGGAGATGGCCACCGCGGGCGAGCGGGACGCCGCGGCGGCCGCGTTCGCCGAGGTCTGGGCCGAGGTGGGCGAGGACGGCGACCCGCTGCACGTCGTGACGCTCGCGCACTACATGGCCGACGTGCAGGACGACCCGCGTGCCGAGCTGGAGTGGGACCTGCGTGCGCTGCGGGCCGCCGAGCGGCTCACCGACGGCCGCGCGCAGGAGCACCACGCGGCGCTGTCGGTGCGCGGGTTCCTCCCGTCGCTGCACCTCAACCTGGCCGCCGACCACACGAAGCTCGGCGACCGGGACGCGGCGCTGCGCCACCTCGCCGCGGCGGAGGCCGCCGTCCCGGCGCTCGCGGACGACGGGTACGGCCGGATGATCCGCGGCGGCATCGACCGGCTGCGCGCGGAGCTGGCCGGCTAGCGCCCCGTCCGGCGAACTCGGCGCCGCTACGCACGGAGTTGTCCACATCGCGCGCGGTTGTCCACAGCTTTCGCCGCCCACCCCACTCCCACCCCACCCGCCGATAGGCTGGAGCCGGGGTCGCCCCCCTTGGGAGGGCGGGGGGTGTGCGCGGGGGGCGATGTCGGCGGTGTGCGTCTCCCCGTCTCCCCGTGTCGCCGGCTGTGGCGACGAACACGCCGTGCCCGGCCGACCGTGCGCGGCGGCGAGCGGGACGGCCCGCGCGCGGACCTGGCGTCGGACCGCCCGCGCGCCCGTAACCTGGACGGGTGCAGGCTCCCCGGCTCGTGGCCACCGACGTCGACGGCACGCTGCTCGCCCCGGACGACCGGGTGTCGCAGCGGGCCGCGGCGGTGATCGGCCGCCTCGCCGCGGCCGAGGTCGGGTTCGTGTTGGTCACGGGCCGTCCGCCGCGGTGGATCCCGCCGGTCGCGGAGCAGGTCGGCGGGGTCGGGCTGGTGGTCTGCGCCAACGGTGGCGTGCTCTACGACGCGGCCGCGGACCGGGTGGTGTGGTCGTGCTCGCTGGGGCCGTCCGCGCTCGACGAGCTGGCCGGCCTGGTCGACGACGCATTGCCGGGCTCCCGGCTGGCGGTCGAGCGGGTGCCGGCCGGCGCGGCCGACCCGCTGCCGTTCGTCGCCGAGGAGGGCTACCGGCACGCGTGGGCGCCGGGCGTGGGTGCGGTCGCCGACCGGGCCGAGGTGCTCGCCGCGCCGGCCGTCAAGCTGCTCGTGCGCAACCCGGACATGACGAGCGACGAGATGGCCGCCGTGCTCGGTCCTGTGGTCGGGGCGGCGGCCGACCTCACCTACTCCACGCGGAAGGGCCTGCTGGAGCTCTCGCCACCCGGCGTGACCAAGGCGACCGGCCTGGCCGGGGTCGCGGAGCGGCACGGCGTGGCCGCGGCGGACGTGGTCGCGTTCGGCGACATGCCCAACGACCTGGAGATGCTCGTCTGGGCCGGGCACGGCGTCGCGATGGGCAACGCGCATCCGGCGCTGCTCGCGGTCGCCGACGAGGTCACGGCGAGCAACGCCGACGACGGCCTCGCGCTGGTGCTCGAACGGTGGTTCTGAGTCACCCGTTCGGTGGGTGTCGTGCCGCCGAGGTGACCACGCCCGACTACGCGGGGTGACCGGGCGTAGCATCAACGGCCGACAGCGCAACGCACCGTACGGCTGCGGGCCCTGCGGCCGGGATGGCTCGCAGCTGGCACTGCGGCCTGTCTCTCTGGAGGCTCCGCTCGTGGCCGAGCTCCTCGACCGCCCCGCCGCCCCGTCCCGTCCGACGGACCGGCCCGCCCGGCCGATCCCGTGGAGGTCCCAGCCGCACCCGTCGAGGTGCGTGTCCTGGAGGCCGTGCAGGGCGCGATCGGCACCCCCCAGGTCGTCAGTGTGGCCCGCGGGATGTCGCTGTTCGGCGAGCACGCCGCGGGCTGGCTCGTGTTCGGCGCGCTCGGCGCGCTGGTGGACCGGCGCCGACGCCGCGACTGGGTCGTCGCCACCGCGGCCGTCGCGGTCGCGCACGGGGCCTCGGTCGGCGTGAAGCGCGTGGTGCGCCGGCCGCGGCCGGACCACGACCGGGTGCAGGTGCTCGTCGGCACGCCCAGCCGGCTGAGCTTCCCGTCCGCGCACGCGACGTCGACGACCGCCGCCGCCGTCGTGTTCGGCGCGCTGTTGCGCAAGCCCCTGGTGGCCGCACTGGTGCTGCCGATGGCACTCTCACGGATGGTGCTGGGCGTGCACTACCCGACCGACGTGGTCGCAGGCTCCGTGCTCGGTGCCACGGTGGCCGTCGTCGCCCGCCGCCTCTTTCGGAAGGGGAACCGATGACCAGCACCGACATCCCGGCCCAGGAGTCCGCCGAGTCGCCCTCGCGCACCCCCGTGAGCGTGGCGCGTGGCGTGCTCAAGACGATGCGGCCGCGGCAGTGGGTGAAGAACGTCCTGGTGCTGGCCGCGCCGTTCGCCGGTGGCGATCTCTTCACCGAGGGCATCGCGATCAACCTCGCGATCGCGTTCGCGGCGTTCTCCATCGCGGCGTCCGGCATCTACCTGGTCAACGACGCCAACGACGTCGAGGCCGACCGCGCGCATCCCACGAAGCGCAACCGCCCGATCGCCGCCGGGATCGTCTCGCCGCGGCTGGCGCTGGCCGTCGCCGTCGTGCTGCTGCTGGGCTCGCTGGCGCTGAGCTTCCTGGCCAGCGTCAACCTCGTGATCGTGCTGGCCGTCTACATCGCGGTCCAGATCGCCTACTGCTTCTGGCTCAAGCACCAGCCCGTGCTCGACATCTGCATCGTCGCGTCCGGCTTCCTGCTGCGCGCCATCGCCGGCGGCGCAGCCACCGACATCCCGCTCTCCCAGTGGTTCCTGCTGGTCGCCGGCTTCGGGTCGCTGTTCATGGTGGCCGGCAAGCGCTACGCCGAGATGATGCTGGCCGAGCGCACCGGCGCGAAGATCCGCAAGTCGCTGGAGAGCTACTCGGCCTCCTACCTGCGGTTCGTGTGGGCGCTGTCGGCCACGGTGCTGATCACCACGTACTCGCTGTGGGCGTTCGACATCGGCATGGAGCAGCACAACACGCTGTGGTCGGTGATCTCTATCGTGCCGTTCGTGATCGCGGTGCTGCGCTACTCGGTGGACGTCGACTCCGGCAACGGCGGCGAGCCCGAGGAGATCGCGCTCGGCGACCGCGTGCTGCAGGTCCTCGCCCTGTTGTGGGTCGGCACGCTGGTGATGGCGGTTTACTCCTAATGTCTGAGGCCCGCGTCACACCACTACCCTCGGGCGCGTGACCTACGCGGGATACGACCTCGTTGTTGTCGGCTCCGGGTTCTTCGGCCTCACGGTCGCCGAACGGGCCGCGACCGAGCTGGGCAAGCGTGTGCTGGTGCTGGAGCGCCGCGCGCACATCGGCGGCAACGCCTACTCCGAGCCCGAGCCGGAGACCGGCATCGAGATCCACCGGTACGGCGCGCACCTGTTCCACACGTCGAACGAGCGGGTCTGGGAGTACGTCAACCGCTTCACGGCCTTCACCGGCTACCAGCACCGGGTCTTCGCCCGCTACGACGGCCAGGTCTACTCGTTCCCGATGAACCTGGGCCTGATCAACGAGTTCTTCGGCAAGGCCCACACGCCGGACGAGGCCCGGGCGCTGATCGCCGAGCAGGCCGCCGAGTTCGACACGAAGGACGCCAAGAACCTCGAGGAGAAGGCGATCTCGCTGGTCGGGCGCCCGCTCTACGAGGCGTTCGTCAAGGGTTACACCGCCAAGCAGTGGCAGACCGACCCGACGAAGCTCGACCCGGCGATCATCACGCGCCTGCCGGTCCGCTACACGTACAACAACCGGTACTTCAACGACACGTTCGAGGGCCTCCCGGTCGACGGCTACACCGCCTGGCTGGGGCGGATGGCCGACCACCCGAACATCGAGATCCGGCTCGACGTCGACTACTTCGACGTCCGCGAGGAGATCCCGGCCGGCACGCCGACGGTCTACACCGGCCCGCTGGACCGCTACTTCGACTTCTCGGAGGGCGAGCTGGGCTGGCGCACGCTGGACTTCGAGATGGAGGTCCGCCACGACACCGGCGACTTCCAGGGCACCGCGGTGATGAACTACAACGACGCGGACGTGCCCTACACCCGCATCCACGAGTTCCGGCACTTCCACCCCGAGCGGGACTACCCGACGGACAAGACCGTGATCGTGCGGGAGTACTCGCGGTTCGCCGAGTCCGGCGACGAGCCGTACTACCCGATCAACACCACCGAGGACCGCGGCCGCCTCCAGCGCTACCGCGACCTCGCCCGCAAGGAGACGGCCAACGCCAACGTGCTGTTCGGCGGCCGGCTGGGCACGTACAAGTACCTCGACATGCACATGGCGATCGGCTCCGCGCTCACCATGTTCGACAACCGGCTGCGGCCCTACTTCGTCGAGGGCCGCACGCTCGCGGGCACCGAGGCCGAGGACTGAGGGCGGAACGGGAGCCAGCGCGCGAACCCCGCGGCGCCTGCTCCTGACACGCCCCCGAGTGCCGCCGCGGCCCACGCGAGCCCTGCGGCGGCGCTCACGCCGCTGATGATCAGCGGGCCGAACAGCATGCCGACGTCGTGGCAGAGCCGGAACGAGCCGAGGAACTCGGTGCGGCCCTGCTCCGGGGCGACGTCCGCGCCGATCGTCTGGATCACGCCGTTGCTCAGGCCGTTGGCCAGGCCCATCAGGAGCGCGACGGCCGCGAGGCTCACCACGCCGCCGGCCAGCGGCAGCGCCAGGTGCGACGCGGCGAAGAGGATCAGCGACCCGACGGTGATCGGGCGCCGGCCGGCCAGCCCGCGCATGTCCATCCAGCGGCCGGCCGGGTAGGAGAGCGCGACGTCGACCGCGGCGCCCAGCCCGAAGAGCAGGCTCGTGACGACGGGGTCGAGCCCGATGTGGTCGGCCCACAGCGGCAGCACCGCCTGCCGGGACGCCCGCGCCGCACCCATGACCACGGCGCCGAGCCCGAGCGTGCGCAGCACCTGCCGGTTCAGCGACAGCACCCGCCACAGCGGCATCGCGGCGGCGCTGCCCGCGTCGGAGGCCACCCGCGGCATGGCGAGCATGAGCACGCCCGCCCCCAGTACGGCCGCGAGCTGCACGACGAACCCGCCGCGCGGCCCCATGAAGAGCACGAGCACCGCGCCGAGGAACGGCCCGACCAGGAACCCGAGCCGCATGAGCCCGGCCATCGCGGAGAGCGCCCGGCCGCGCAGCTCCATCGGCACGGTGTCGACGACGTAGCTCTGCCGCGCGAGCCCCCACACGGCGTTGGCGACGCCGGAGAGCCCCACGCCGATCCCGAGCAGCAGCGGCGTCCAGGCGAAGATGCAGAGCGCGACGCCGACCGTGCCGATCGCCGTGCCGAGCAGCACGGCGTTGCGCTCCCCGATGCGCGCGACGATGGTGCCGGCCGGCATGTCGCCGAGCACCTGGCCGAGCCCGAGGATCGCGACGATGAGGCCCGCGACGCCGACGGACGCGCCGAGCTCGCGGGCCTGGAGGGCGATGACCGGAGCGGATGCGCCCTGCCCGAGGCCGAACACCGCAGCCGGCAGGAACACGGGGACCATGAGCTGTCGCAGCGGCCCGGCCTGGCGCACCGGTGTCCTCCCACGTCCGGAAATGATTGCCTGTAGTCAAGCAAATAAAAACCGGGAACGCACGACGTCTGCGTGCGTTCCCGGCTGTGATTTCGTGCGTATCCCGGGGCCTCAACTCCCCGCGGCCGCGGTCCGGCGGGCGAACAGGCTCTCCGGCCGCGGTAGCCCGAGGTGGTCGCGCAGCGTCCGCCCGGCGTACTCGGACCGGAAGAGGCCCGCTCGCGCAGGATCGGCACGACCGACTCGGTGAACACCGACAGGCCACCGGGGTAGTACGGCGGCATCACGTTGAAGCCGTCCGCCGCGCCCGAGGTGAACCACTCCTCGATCGTGTCCGCGACCTGCTCGGGCGTGCCGGCGAAGACCCGGTGCCCGCGGGCCCCGGCGAGCCGGTGCAGCAGCCGCCGCACGGTCGGCCGTTCCCGTTCGACGATCCCGGCGACGACCTGCAGCCGGCTGCGGGCGTTGTCGGTGACGTCGCCGGCATCGGCGAACAGCTCCACCGGGACCGGCCCGTCGAGGTCGAGGTGGCCGAGCGAGGCGCCGGTGATCCGTTCGAGCTGGCGCAGCCCGTACGCCGGCACGGTCAGCTCGTTGAACTCCTGCTCCAGCGCGCGGGCGCCGGTCTCGGTGCCCGCGATGAACGGGCTGATCCCGGGCAGGATCTTGAGGTGCTCGGGCCGCCGCCCGAGCGCCGCCGCCCGCTGCTTGATGTCGGCGTAGAACGCCTGCGCGTCGCTCAGCCGCTGGTGCGCGGTGAAGATCGCCTCCGCGTACCGCCCGGCGAACGCGCGCCCGTCGTTGGACGCCCCGGCCTGCACCAGTACCGGGTGGCCCTGCGGCGGCCGCGGCTGGTTGAACGGGCCCTTGACCCGCACGTACCGCCCGGTGTGGCCGATCTCGTGGATCCGCGACCGGTCCGCGTAGACGCCGGTGGCCTTGTCGAGCACGACCGCGTCGTCCTCCCACGAGTCCCACAGCGCCACCACCGCGTCCACGAACTCCCGGGCCCGGGCATAGCGCTGGGCGTGGTCGGGGTGGGCGTCGAGCCCGAAGTTGGCCGCCGCGGCGTCGTTGCCGGTGGTGACGATGTTCCAGCCGGCCCGCCCGCCCGAGATGTGGTCGAGCGAGCCGAAGAGCCGGGCCAGGTTGTACGGCTCGTAGTACGTGGTGGACGCCGTGGCGATCAGCCCGATCCGTTCCGTGGCCGCCGCGATGGCGGTCAGGAGCGTGATCGGCTCCAGCCGCCCGGACGCGTTGTGCGCGATGTCGCCCTGCAGCGCCGGGCCGTCGGCGAAGAACACCGCGTCGAGCTTCGCGGCCTCGGCCGTGCGGGCGATCTCCTGGTAGTAGGCCGCTTCGTAGATCCGCTCGGGCGTGCTCAGCGGGTGCCGCCACGCGGCCTCGTGGTGACCGGCCGGGTAGATGAACGCGTTGAGCGAGAGCTGCCGGGTCACCCTTCCACCCCCAGCGCGGCGAGCAGGTGCGCCCGGTGCGCGACGAACTCCGGGTCGCCGGTGTGCCGCGGGCGCGGCAGCCCGATCTCCCGGTCGACGGCCGGCCGCCCGGCGTCCAGCACGATCACCCGGTCGGCCAGCGTCACCGCCTCCTCCACGTCGTGCGTGACGAGCAGGACGGCCGGGCGGTGCCGGTCGTACAGCTCGCGCAGCAGGGCGTGCATCTTGATCCGGGTGAGCGCGTCGAGCGCGCCGAACGGCTCGTCGGCGAGCAGCAGCGCCGGCTCCCGCACGAGCGACCGGGCCAGCGCCACCCGCTGCTGCTCACCCCCCGACAGCTCGTTGGGCCAGGCCCGTTCGCGCCCGGCGAGCCCGACCTCGGCCAGCGCCGCCCGCCCCTTCTCGCGGGCCCCGGCGCCGTCCAGGCCGAGCACGACGTTGTCGAGCACGCGCGCCCACGGCAGCAGCCGCGAGTCCTGGAACACCACCGCCCGCTCCGCCGGGACCGCCAGCTCGCCCGACCCGGCCACGCCGTCGTCGAGCTCGGCGAGCGCGCGCAGCAGGGTGGACTTGCCCGACCCGCTGCGGCCCAGCAGCGCCACGAACTCGCCGGGCCCGATCTCCAGATCGATGTCGTCCAGCACGATCCGTCCGCCGAAACCCCTGGTCAGACCCCGGGTCCGGACGGCCGTGCTCAGCTCCCGAGCGACCGTCGCCACGACAGCGCCCTCCTCTCGGCGGTGCGCACGGCGATGTCGCCGAGCAGCCCGAACAGGGCGTAGACGACGAGGCCGACGACGATGATCTCGGTCTGCCCGTACGTGCGGGCCTGCGTCATGAGATAGCCGATGCCGCTCGTCGCGTTGACCTGCTCGACGACCACCAGCGCCGTCCACGAGATCGTCACGGCGAGCCGCAGCCCGACGAGAAGCCCGGGAGCGCGCCGGGCAGCGCCACCTTGCGCACGAACTGCGCCCGCGACAGGCCCACGCTCTCGGCCAGCTCGACGTAGCGCGCGTCCACGCCGCGCAGCGCCGCGTGGGTGTTGATGTAGACCGGCACGAACACGCTCAGCGCGATCATGATGATCTTCATCTCCTCGCCGATCCCGAACCAGATGATCGCGAGCGGGATCAGGGCGAGCGTCGGGATCGCGCGTTTGATCTGCACGGGCCCGTCGACGATCGCCTCGCCGAGCCGGGTCAGCCCGGACAGCAGCGCCAGCGCCACACCGATCGCAACGCCCGCGACCAGCGCGATCGCCGCGCGCTGCACGGACGTGAGCAGGTTGGACTGGAGGCGCCCGTCGGCGATCAGGTCGCCGAACGTCGCCACCACCGTCCACGGCGGGGAGAGCGTCGCCGGGTCGAGCAGGCCGGTGGCCGACCCGATGACCCACGCGACGACCAGCAGCAGCGGTCCGAGCGCGAGCGCGCGCTGCGGCCGGGGCCCAGCGGCCGCCGACGCGGCGGGCGCACCGCGAGCCGGTCGGCGACCGGCGCGTCCGCGGTCCGGGTCCGGGGCGCGGAGAGGGACACGTCGGTCATCGCTGCGCGCCCTCCGGCTCGAACGCGGCGCCGATCGCTGGCACGACGGACGCCACGACCGCGTCGAACCGCAGGTCGAACCCGTCGGCCGCGCGCACCTGGCGGGGCAGCTCGCCGGCCCGGTCGATCACGTCGATCGTGGCCTGCTGCTGTTGCACGAGCGCCTCGTCGAGCCGCGGGAAGGTGACCTGCCCGAGCGAGTCGAGGATGCGCTGCCCGTCCTCGGCGGTGATGCCCTGGTTCTGCACGTAGTAGGTCTGGATCCACTCCTGCGGGTGCTCGTTGATCCACTGCTGCGAGCGGATGTAGTGCTCCACGTAGGCGCGCAGCGCCGCGGCCTTCGCCGGGTCCTGCAGCACCTCGCGGCGGGCGAGAGGAAGTTGAGGCCCGACGAGGTGTCGGCCGTCTCGGCCGGGTCGATCACGCCGCCGCCGCGCGGGGCGGCCTCGGTGAGGAAGCGGGTCAGCCGCGGCTCGTTGAGCGGGGCGATGTCGACCTGCCCGGTGCGCACCGCGTCGTTGAACTCGCCCAGCTGCAGCCGCACGAGCTCGACGTCGGACGTGCGCAGGCCGGCCTTCTCCAGCGCCCGCAGCACGATCACCTGCTGCGCGGTGCCCTCGGCGTACGCGATCCGCTTGCCGCGCAGGTCGGCGAGCTGCGCGCGTCCACGGCGGGCGCGACGGCGAGCCGGGTGCTGGCCGGGTCGTTGCGCCGGGCCAGGACGATCGGCACGTCCTCGCCGGCGACGAGCGCCTGGATGGGCGGGGTGTCGCCGACGCTCGCGACGTCGGCCGCGCCGGCCCGGAACGCCTCCAGGATCGCCGGCCCGCCGGTGAAGTTGGCGAACTCGGCGCGGAACGGGAGCCGGTCCAGCTCGCCGGACGCGCGCAGCGCGACCTGCTGCGCCTCCGACTGGTCGGCGTGACGAGGGTGGTGCCGGGCGGCACCTCGGTGGGAAGCGGGGCGTCGGCGGCCAGCCCGCCGCCCGCTCCGGAGGTCCCGGAGCAGGCGGCGAGCAGGAACGCGCCGACCGCGGCGACCAGCGTGAGCCGCCGGGTTCGGGGGGTTGTCATGTCGAGGATCTCTCGGTCTCGGTCTCTCGGCTCAGTCGACGACGACGGCGTGGTCGGCGGTGAAGGGGCGGCCGGCGACGATCTCCGAGACGAACCCGTCGGGTCCGACCGGGCGCTCGCCGATGACGGTGACGCGGTGCAGGGTGCGCCGGACGTCCAGGTGGTCGAGGTCGGCCGGGGCCAGGTGGGCGGTGGCCCGGTTGTCCCAGAACGCGACGCTGCCCGGCTCCCAGCGGAACCGGACCGTGTACTCGGGCCGGGTGATCTCGGCGTAGAGCAGGTCGAGGATCGCCTTGCTCTCGCGCGGCTCCACGCCGACGACGTGGCTGGTGAAGCCCGGGTTCACGAAGAGCGCGCGCTCGCCCGTCACCGGGTGCACGCGCACCACCGGGTGCACGGAGACGAGCAGGTTGTCGTTCACGCGTTTCGAGTAGGCGCCGCCGCCGGCCGGCTTGTCGGAGCCGCCGTAGCGGTGCTCGGCGCGCAGCCCGTCGACGAACGCCTTCACGGGCGCGGACAGGCCCTCGTAGGCGGCCACGAGGTTGGTCCACGTGGTGTCGCCGCCGGTCTCGGGCACGACCTCGGCGCGCAGGATCGACGCCGCGGGCGGGTTCACGGCCGCCGTGACGTCGGTGTGCCAGCCGGCGACGTAGCTGTACTTGCGGCGGGTGCGCACCGTGTACTCGTCGCCGTAGCGCTGCTTGTAGCGGTCCGGGTCGACGGTGAAGATCTCCGGGTGCCCCTCCGGCGGGGCGTCGTCGTGCGGGTGGGCGTAGGTCAGCTCGCCGAACCGGCGGCCGAAGCGGATCTGGGCGGTGTGGTCCAGGTCCTGGCCGCGGAAGAAGATCACCTTGTGGCGGTGCAGCGCCGCGGTGAGCGCGCCGACGGTCTCCGGGTCGAGCGGGGCGGCGAGGTCGATGCCGCCGATGTCGGCGCCGATGTGGCCGGCCACCGGCCGCACCACCAATCCGGCGCGTTCGGGTGCGATGGTCATGACGGGTCCTCCGGGAATGGGCGCGAGAAATGTCCGGCCGAATTGTCCGGACAGTTTCGAGGGGCGGTGGGTCAGCGACCGGACGAGCGCCGACAGGAACCGCAGCAGGGCAGACAAGCCCTGGTCAGATGCGGTGCGCTCATGTCATTCATCGTGTGTCGCGCCCTGTCCGAAGTCAATTTTCGGACGCCGACAATTAAATCCGCGCAGGTAGACCCGGTCCATTCCCGGCGACGGTCAGAGGTGCAGGTGCGCCGGGCGGTGGGTGATGCCCTCGATGTCCGCGGCCGCGGCGTCGAGCAGCCGGTGGCCGAGCTCGGAGAGCGCCCGCGCGGCCGCGAGCTCGTCGCCGATCCGCGGGACGTCCTCGTCGTCGGGGCTCAGGCGGGCCGTGCCGACACCGACCATCCGGCCGGTGTCGCCGTCCGCCAGCAGCCGGGCGATCGCCCGCGTGCGCCCGTCGTGCTCGTCGATGTCGACGACGATGTTCCAGCGCTTCGCGTCGTGCATGACGCTCACCTCGTCCCCGGTGGCAGCCGGGAACCAGTGTGCTCGTGGTGCAGGTCACATGCCAGACCCGCGGGTCCCGAGGTCCAGCGGGCGGGTGTACGTCTCGTGGAGGACCACCGACCCGGCCGCCACGCCCAGCGCGCGGGCGCCGAACGACCCGGACACCACCGTGCGTCCGGGGTCGGCGCAGACGTGCGAGCGCAGCGCGACCTCCTCGCGCAGGTCGTCGAGCAGCTCGGGGCGCCGTGCGGTGCCGGCCTCGCAGACCACGAGGATCTCCGGGTTGATCACGTCGACCAGCAGCGCGGCGGCCCGCCCGATCGCCCGCGCGCGCTCCCGGAAGAGCGCGACGGCCCAGCGCTCGCCCGCGCCGAGCGCGGCCAGCACGTCGGAGAAACGGGGGGTGCGCAGCCGGCCCTCCTCGACGGCCCGCCGCGCGAGCGTGCGCTCGGCGACCGTCGCCTCGAAGCAGCCCGTCCGGCCGCAGGGGCACGGCGTGCACCCGCCGACCGGGAGGTGGCTGACGTCCCCGGCGGCCGCGCCCGGCCCCTGGTGCACGGTGCCGCACGTCGCGATGGCCGCGTCCACGACGTTGCCGACGAACAGGTGCACGAGGCTCGTGCGGGCCCGGCCGCGCTCGGCGCCGATGAGCTGCTCCGCCCGGGCGAGCGCGCGGGCGTGGCTCTCCACCCGCACCGGGAGCCCGAGCGCGGCCTCCAGCGCGGGCCCGACCGGCACGTCCCGCCAGCCGAGACGGTGGTGCCGCACGACCACACCCCTGGCCGGGTCCACCCAGCCGCCCGTCGCGACCCCGACGCCGAGCGGGCGCCGGCCCTCCGCGTGCTCGGCGAGGAACGCGCCCATCCGCGTGCCCAGCTCGGCGACCAGCTCGGCGGGCGTACGGTCGGGCAGGTGCGGCACCCGCTCCTCGACGAGCACCCGCCCACGCAGGTCCATCAGCACGAGCGTGGCGTGCAGCACGGCGACGTGCACCCCGGCGACGACGTGCCGCCGGGTGTCGACGTCGACGGGCACGTGCGGGCGGCCGACCACCGAACGGGTCGCGCGCAGCGGCCGGTCGCGCACGAGCCCCAGGTCGGCCAGCTCGGCGAGCTGGCGGCTCACCGCACCGGCGCTCAGACCGGTGAGCCGGCCGACGGTGCTGCGGGCCACCGGGCCGCGGTCGAGCACCGCGCGCAGCACGGCGGCGGCGTTCGCGGCGCGGCGGCCGTCGTCGGTGGGTGTGGGGGTGGTGGTCGGCTGTCCGGTGGAGAGCAGAGCGGGCATCGGGCGTCCCAGCCGTCGGCGGTACGGGGCGGCGGTGGCGCAGCCCGGCCCGTGCCGGGTCAGGCGCGCGCGACGGGCACGCCACAGAGCGCGCTGGCCTGCCGACGGAGGTCGACGTGGCGGCGCGCGCGCAGCGTTGCGGCCTGCGACGGCGTCCGGGACATCGGCTCGATCCTCGCAGAACACCACCCGCCGGAACAGCGGGAACGGTCACACTCGGTGCCCGGGCGACGACCCCCGACCCCGGGCCCCACCGATCGGGGGACGGGCCGGGCGTCGCTACCCTCGGCCCCCGTACGCGCACGGACGCGCCGACCTGGCCACTTTGACGGCGACTGATGACACAGGACCAGCCCATGACGATCTCCGAGACGCCGACCCGCCCGTCGCCGTCGCCGCGCACCGGCGAGCCGTCGCCGGCCGGCCGCAGCCTCCTGCAGCGCGTGATCCTCCCGCGCTCCGGCGACCCGATGCGCGTCCGCTCGCTCTACATGGACGAGCGCACCGCCATCCGCATGACCACCGCGCCGGTGCCGGTCGGTGCCCCGCCCGCGCCGAAGGTCGAGCTCGTCGGCTCGTCGATGAGCGCGCGGCGGCTGCGCGTCACGTCGCGGACGTCGGCGGTCGTGCCGGCGCAGAGCGAGGTGTCGTTCGGGGCGTACTTCAACGGGTTCGCCGCGAGCTACTGGCGGCGCTGGACCCGGCTCACCGAGGTGCACCTGCGGCTCACGCTGGAGGGCACCGGGCGCGTCGACGTCTACCGCACCAAGGCCGACGGCTCGCAGATCTTCGAGCGCGGCGAGGTGCTGCCCGGCCCCGGCCGGCACGAGCTGGACATGCGGCTCGACCTGCACCCGTTCGAGGACGGCGGTTGGTACTGGTTCGACCTCACCACCGACGAGACCGAGCTGACGCTGCACGCCGGCGCTGGTACGCCGCGGAGGAGCCGGCCGGCCGGGCGGCCGTCGCGATCGGCACGCCGACGTTCAACCGGCCGGCCGACGCCGTCGCGACGCTGACCGCGATCGGCGAGGACCCGCTCGTGCTGGCCGCGGTCACCGCGGTGATCGTGCCGGACCAGGGCACGAGGAAGGTGCGCGACCAGGCCGGGTTCGAGCAGGCCGCGGCCGTGCTCGGCGACAGGCTCACGCTGATCGACCAGCCCAACCTCGGCGGCTCCGGGGGCTACGCGCGGATCATGTACGAGGCGCTCGCCACCGACTGCGAGCAGATCCTCTACATGGACGACGACATCCTGCTGGAGCCCGACTCGATCCTGCGGGCCGTCGCGTTCTCCCGGTTCGCGCGCGAGCCCATGCTCGTCGGCGGGCAGATGCTCTCGCTGCAGGCCCGCTCCCAGCTCTCGACGATGGGCGAGGTCGTCGACCGCGGCACGTTCCTGTGGCGCAACGCCCCGGGCACCGAGCCGCACCACGACCTGGCCGAGCAGTCGCTGCGCCAGACGCCGTGGCTGCACAGGCGCACCGACGTCGACTACAACGCCTGGTGGATGTGCCTGATCCCGCGCGCCGTCGCGGAGGACCTCGGGCTGCCGCTGCCGCTGTTCATCAAGTGGGACGACGCCGAGTACGGGCTGCGCGCCCGCGGCCGCGGCTACCGCACCGCCACCGTGCCGGGCATCGCGATCTGGCACATGTCGTTCCTGGAGAAGGACGACACCAGCGACTGGCAGGCGTACTTCCACTACCGCAACCGGCTCGTCGCGGCCGCGCTGCACGGCCCGGTGAACCCCACGGCGCTGCTGCGCGACTCGCTCAAGCGCACCCTGCGGCACCTGCTGCTCATGGAGTACTCGGCCGTCGCGCTGCAGGAGATGGCGATGCGCGACTTCCTCGCCGGCCCCGACGCGCTCTTCCCGAAGCTGCCGACCGCGCTGCCGGAGGTGCGGGCCAAGCGCGCCGAGTACGACGACGGGCGCCCGCTCGACTCGGCCACCCAGGTGCCGCTCTCCCACCTCGACGCGCTGACCGCGCAGGTCTTCCCGGACCCGCCGACCGGCAAGATCGCCATCGCGAAGGGCCTCGCGCAGAGCCTGGTGAACAACTTCCGGTCGGTCGACCCCGCGCACCACGAGGTGCCGCAGCGCAACGTGCCGTCCCGGCAGGCGCAGTGGTTCGTGCTGTCCCGGCTGGACTCGGCCACCGTCGCCACCCCGGACGGCCGCGGCGTCACCTTCCGCCGCCGCGACCCGCGCATGTTCCGCTCGATGCTGTGGCGGGCGGTCAGCCAGCACCGCCAGGTCGCGAAGGCGTGGGCCGACCTGCGCCACCGCTACCAGACCGCGCTCCCGGAGCTCACCAGCCGGGAGACCTGGGCCCGCGAGGTCTTCGACCAGCCCTGACCGGGTACCACCGACCTCGCAGCCCCTGAGGACCCCTCGCAGCACGTCGACCGGCTGCGAGGGAGCCCCACGGGCTGCGAGGGCTACTCCTCGATGCCGTAGAGGCGGGCCCAGTTCTCCCGGCTCGTCAGCCGCCCGGCCTCCGCCTTGTCGCCCGGGCGGCGGCGGGGGCCTCCCGCACGAACCGGCCGAACGTCCTCGCGGCGCGGCGGGCGAGCCGGAGCGCGAGGTCCCGGTCGCGGGTGCGGATGCGGATGCCCTGCTCGGAGGTGTCGGTGACGACGCGCGCTCGAACGTGGAGACGTGCCACCAGTACGCGTCACCGGCCGGGACGAACCCGGTGCGCCGGACGGCGCGGCCGGTCACCAGGTAGGCGGCGCGCTTGATCCAGGTCAGGCGCTCGCTGCCGGGCTCGTTGGCGGCCCGCACGACCTCGGCCTCGCGGAAGTCCGCGGGCGCCTCGGACATCGGGCGCATGACGGTCTCGGGGTAGCCGGCGCGGATCCGGCGGATCTCCGCCGCGGCCGCGGCCGACCCGTCGTCGAGGATCTTGGGGCCGTCGAGGAAGTCCTCCATCGCCTGCAGCAGCGTGGCGGAGAACCCGTACTGCATGGCGATCAGGTGGTGCGAGAGCACCTTCCGAGGTGCCGGGTGACGCGCGGGACCGAGAACCCGGTGTGCAGCGCCGCGGTGATGAGCCGTTGCGCATGTTGAAGTACCGGTGCCACTCGTCCCAGTCCTTCCACCCGAAGTCGGCGTGCCAGACGCCGGCGCCGGGCAGGGCGACGGTGGGGAACCCGTGCGCGCGGGCCCGGTAGCCGTACTCGATGTCGTCCCACTGGAAGAACAGGGGGAGCGGGTAGCCGATCGTGCGGATGACCTCGGCGGGGATCAGGCAGGACCACCAGCCGTTGTACTCGGTGTCGACGCGGCGTTCCTGGTTGATCGGGAGCTGGCGCTCGTCGATCCCGAGCAGGTACGCCTCGCGCAGCGCGCCCGGCACCGGCACGCCACCTGGAGCAGCTCCGGCACCGCGTACTCGGCGGAGATGTGCAGGTGGGCGGGGTGCAGCAGGTTGAGCATCTGGCCGCCGACGATCGTCGGGTGTCGGGTGCTGGCCGCGAACGCGGTGAGCCGGACGAGGATCTCCGGCTCCAGCAGCACGTCGTCGTCCATGAGCAGGACGTCGGAGTGGCCGGCCGGGTCGCCCGCGGTGGCGTCGAAGAGGCCGCGGGTGAAGCCGCCCGCGCCGCCGAGGTTGCGCTGCCGGACGTAGCGCAGCCGGTCGCCGAGGGCGTCGCGCACGTCCGCGAAGCGCGGCCGCGACTCCAGCGGGTCGCTGCCCTGGTCGACGACCTGCACGGTGCTGATCGTGGCGAGCGCCTCCGGGTCGTCGGCCATCGCCTGCAGCGTGTTGAGGCAGTCGTCCACCCGGTTGTACGTGCAGATGACGACGTCGGTGCGGGCGGGCGTGCGGACGGCCGCGACGCTCCAGCGGACGTCCGCGACGGTCATCTCGCCGAGCTCGGTGGTGAGTTCCAGGAACATGCCGCCGCCGTCGACGAACCGGTCGATCGCGCGACCAGCCGGACCGCGGTGCCGTCGGCGTTCTCGACGTCCTGCGCGGCGACGATCCGCCACACCTTGTTGGTGTCGGTGGAGAGCAGCCGCACCCGGCCGGTGCCGGACACGACGGCGTCGACCTCGACCTCGCCCGCGTCGGTCCAGCGCTGCCAGTAGGTGGCGTGGAACCGGCCGAAGTACGTGTTGGTGTGCACCTTCGAGCCGGGCGCGAGGCGCACGCGCGAACGCTCGCGGCGGGCGGCGCCGCGCTCGACGACCGAGTACAGGTCCTCGGGCACCAGCGTCGTCGGGCCGAAGAAGAGGCCGCGCTGGGCCAGCAGCCGGGACGGGGCGCCGTCGGCGCGCAGCGGGGCCACGGCGTCCTCCACGGCGGGCGGGGTGTCGACCGGGGCGGGGCCCGACTCCGGGCTCGTGTCCGTGCTGTCCGGTGAGCGAAGCATGCGGGCGGCCGTCCTCCGGTCGGGGTCAGTGCTCATGGTGCGTGCCTGGTGACGTTTGTGCCGACATTGTGCGGACGCCCGGTACGCCGTCCGGCCGGGGGGTCATCCCACCGGGTCCAGCGTCGGTACCCGCGCGTGACCGTCCCGCGTCCACCCGGCGACGTCCTGACCAGCGATGACGGGCGTCAACGTGCGGTAGGGGGCGGTCGGGACCCACCGGTACAGCTGCGCAGCGTCACGAAGGGGGTCGCCGCGGAGGTAGGTCGGCATCCGCTCCTCGGTGACGAGCAGCCGCGGCGCGGTGAAGGGGCCGCCGAAACCAGCCGTGTAGGTGATGCCCGCGGACGGGTCGTCGGCCGGCGGGGCGACGCGCCACTGCGCCACCGTGGCCGTGCCGAGCGGCAGCGGCTCCGGGGTGAGGCACGGGAACACGAACGCGACCGGCCAGTCCAGGATCGCGCTGGTCCCGGGCGGCAGGAGGTCCGTCATGGGCGTCAGCCGCGGCACCCGCGGCAGCGACGCGGTCGCCGTCGCGCGGGTGCCCGCCTCGACGGCGAGGCGCACGGTGTCGGCGTCGGCCGGAGCCGGCTGGCGCAGGTCGCGCGGCTCGGGTCCGGACGGCGCGAGCGCGCGCCGCTCCAGCACCTCGTCGCCGCGGCCGAACTCCAGGAACAGCCGGTCGCCCGGCTGCAGCTGCCCGGACGCCGTCACGACGACGGGGAGCGCGCCGGACCGCTGCTCGGGGTCGAGCCGGAACCACGCCGTGGTGCCCCGCTCCGCGACGGCGACGCCGGGCAGGTCGCGCCCGCCGACGTCGACCGGGACGACGGGCGCGTCCCCGGACGGGCGGTCGACGGGCAGCAGGCCGGCGGCCGGGTCGGTCTCCACCGACAGCGCCTCCTGCAGCCCGCACGGCTGCCCGCGCAGGGTCGCGAGCGTGTCGGACGCGAGCGTGTAGCTGTCGCGGTGCTCGACGGCCACCCGGGCGAGCCCGAGCACCTGCAGCGCCAGCACGGCGGCCAGCACCACGGACGCGACGGGCGCGGGCCCCGGCACCCACCGCGGCACGGCGATCGGGACCGCGCCGCCGGAGCGCTGCCAGGCCCACCGCACGAGCACGGCGGCGACGACCAGCCCGCCGGCCACGGCCAGGATCGTCGCCAGCGGGACGCCCGCGACCTGCGGCGGGAGGGTGGAGAAGCTCGGCGCGAACCAGGCCCCGACGTAGGGCCAGGTGTTGTAGCCGGCGAGCACGAGCGCGCCGACGAGCGTCACGGCGGCGAGCCCGGCGACGTGTGCGCGCGGCCGGGTGCGGAGCGCGGCGGCCGAGAAGGCGACGGCGCCGAGCACGAGCACGGCGGCGCCGTAGCCGGCGACGTCGCCGAAGTGCTGGGTCCACTTGGTGGGGGCGATCGTCATCGCGGCGAGGCTCAGCAGGAACCCGACGGTCAGCCGCCGGGCCGGGCCGGACGCGATGCCCGGGGTGCGGCGCAGCAGGAAGAGCACCCCGACGGCCGCGAGCAGCGTGACCAGCACGGCGGCCCGCCGCCCGATCGCGCCCTGGAACGAGCCCGGCTCCAGCAGCGCGGCGTAGCGCGCGTACTCCTCGTACCAGGGCTGGCCGCCGCCGATGGCCGTGCGCACCCGGGTGGCCTCCAGCATCCCGCCGAGGCTCTGGTCGTAGACCATCAGGAACGCGGCGGCCGCCGGCGCGGCGACGAGGGCCACGACCACGGGCAGGGTGTGCAGGTCGCGCCGGGCCCGCAGCAGCCGCAGCACCGGGACGCCCGCGGCGACGAACGGGGTGAACGCGAGCAGCCCGCCGGGCGTGATCGCGGTGGTCGCCCCGGCCACCAGCAGGCCCAGGACCAGCGGGAACACCCGCCGGGTGGCGAGCGCGCGCTCGACGGCGAGGAACACGCCGAGCGCGCCGACCGCCACCCACGGCTCCGGGCGCAGGCCCAGGTTGAACGGGATCCACCAGGTCCCGAACGCGAGCGCGGCGGCCCACGGCACCCACCGCCGCGCCGCGAACGGGCCGAGCCGGGGCAGCACGAGCCGGGAGAGCAGCCACCAGCACAGCAGGCCCAGCAGGGTGGCCGGCAGCCGCATCCACGCCGTCGACGGCGAGACCAGCGACCACGCGTGGTACAGCTCGTAGAACCAGCTGAACGGCGACTCTGGTGCGTTCAGCCAGCGGTAGACGTTGCCGACGAAGCCGTTCTCGCCGGTGCTGCGCACGATCCCGGCGATGTAGCCGTCGTCCACGGTGATCGCGCCGATCGCCCACCAGACGCCCAGCAGCGCGACGACCACGGCGTCCACCGGGCGGGGCAGCCACCAGCGGCGCGGCAGCGCGCGCACGCACCGGGGGACGGCGGCCCGGTCGGCGCGGGCGAGCGCCACGAACATGCCGAGCAGGGCCAGCACGCCGACCACCGCGATCCCGGCCTTGAGCGGCGTGGTCGTGGTCTGGAACCGGGTGTCGGCGGTGAGGTCCACGGTCACGCCGCCGGGTGAGTCGGACACCAGCGCGGCCACGTCGGGGCGCACGTCGCCGTCGCGGGTCAGCACGGGCCGGCCGTCGAGCAGCACGGCCGTGCGGTCCGGGGTGCTCTCGACGGTCAGCAGGCACGGCCCGTCCGGCAGGTCGACGGTCCCGAGGTCGACGCCCGCGGTGGCGATCGCGACCGTGTCGGGATCGGTCATGGTCACGGTCAGCCCGTAGAGCGGGTCGCCGCCGGGTCCGGGCGCGGGGGCACGGTGGCGAGCAGCACCGGCCCGCTCCGGAACGTCGCCGCGCAGCTCACCTGCGCGGTCAGCGCGAGCGGCTGGTAGGGCATCAGCGGCAGCGCCGCGGGCCCGTTCCCGCCGGTCCAGGAGTACGTGACCAGCGGCTGCTGCACCGGCGCGAACGGGAAGGCCACCGCGGCGAGCGCGGCGAGCAGCCCGAGCAGCAACACCGCCCGCCGCGGGCCACGAGCCGACCGTGCGGGCGAGTACACGCGCGTCACCCTAAGGGCCTACGGGTTCGGACCCGTCCCGGTGTCGGTTGAGGCGCCCGCGACCGTCCGGCAGGTGGACGTCACGGTGTACGCGGCGCGCGCGAACCCGGACCGCAGCGCGTAGACCTGGATGTTCGGGTCGACGCCCGGCACCACCGCGAGCTGCTGGATCGACTGCGTCCGCGGGACCTGCCCGAACGCCCCGCCGCGGATCGGCAGCCAGGTGTTCTCCCGGATGCCGTCGAGCTTGTCCTCGCCCCACAGCACCGCGAACCGCGGGGGCTCGGTGATGCCGTCGAGGATCCGCGGCTGGCGCTGGCACGGGTAGCCGAACGCGAGCTGCCAGCCCACCGCGACCGGCGCGTTCGCCGGCAGGTACGTCGAGAGCGGCACCGGCCGGGTGACGGCGGGCGCGCTGAACGCGAGCCAGCCGCCGATGCCGCCGGAGCCGTCGACGGCGTCCAGCCGCACGACGTCGGCGCCGGGTGGCGGTTCGAGGATGAAGGTCCGCCACGACGTGTCGCTCGCGTCGTCGGTGAGCTGCTGCCGCTCCGCGACGTCCTCGGTGTCCGGGTCCTCCTCGATCACCGAGACGCCGCCCTGCCCGATCCGCCGCCCGTAGACGGCGGTCAGCGCGTTGCCCCGGGACAGCGTCCCGGCCGCGAGCACGGTGACGGCGGCGCCGCCGCGGAGCCCCCCCGGGAGCGTGTACCAGACGGTGCTCATCTGGCCGTCGTTGCGCTCGGGGCCGCGGGCGTCCAGCGCGACGAGGCTGCCCCACACCTGGTTGGCGGCCGGGCCCTGCGGCTGGTTGCCCGGGTAGTACCCGGCGTCGGGCACGAACCCGGTGGACGGGGGTGGCAGCGGCAGCCCGTCCGCGGGCGGGAGCGTGCGCGCGGTGGCCGGGTCGAGCACCTGCACCACGCCGGCCGGGCCGCAGCCGGCGCCGGCCGGGTCGGCGAGGCTGCGCGCCCAGACCGACTCACGTGGCACGTCCGCGGCGGCGGCCTCGGTGAACGCCCCGACCGTGTATCCGGTGGTGCCCAGCAGCGACAGCACCACGACCACCGGCACGCCGGTGAGGGCCGCGAGCCGGAGCGATCCGCTGCGCGAGAGCTTCGCCGCGAACACCAGCAGTGCCGCGGCCGCGGCCATCAGCCCGAGCCACAGCGGCACCCGGTCGAACGGGACGTCCATGACCGCGGGCGGCAGGTTGCCCCGGCGCAGCCCCTCCAGCCACGCGTACGGCCAGGCGTTCGGCCCGTGCCAGCCCAGCGCGAGCACGGCGGCGAACGACACCCCGGCCGCGGCCAGCACGCCGTACGGGAGCTTGCCCTCACCCAGCGCAGCCCGGGTCAGCGGCACGGCCATGACCAGGAACAACGCCAGGAACACCGGCCCGGCGCCGGCGAGCGAGCCGAAGTGGTGGGTCCACTTGGACGGGGTGAGCCACAGCGCCGCGAAGGCCAGCGCCGTGGTCGCCCCGGCGTACCAGAGCGGGGTGGCAGCGGCACCCGGCGGGCCCGCGCCGCCACCGCGAGCGCCGCGAACCACACCAGCGCCACCAGGCAGACGAGGATCACGCCGCGCTTGGCGAAGTTGCCCATCGGGATCTGCGAGAGCAGGAACTGGTAGCGGGTGATCTCCGTGGTCCAGTTGTCCTGGCCCTGCAGCGACAGGAAGAGCGCCTGCCCGCGGAAGAAGTCGCGCAGCGCGCCGTCGGCGAAGGCCAGCAGCGGCGCGACCATGCTCCCGGACGCGACGGCGAACGCGCGCACGGCCGTGCCGAGGCGGTCGCCCGGCACCCGCACCACCGGCCAGAGCAGCGGCAGCCCGGCGAGCAGGGGCGCGAGCAGCGTGAAGCCGGTGGGGTGCGCGGAGAACCCGAGCCCGGCGAACGCGAACGCCAGCCACGCCAGCACCGGCTGCGACCGGCGCGCCGCGACCAGCACGGTGAGCAGCGTGAACGCCCCGCAGAGCGCCACCACGGTCTCCGGCCGCACGCCCATGTCCTGCGGGATCCACCAGGCCAGGAACACCACCGCGAGCACGGCGTGCGCCAGCATCCTCAACGCACGCGCGTCCGGCGCCCACTCGCGCAGCGCGATCGCGGCGACGTGCCGCAGCGCGTAGAACGTGACGATCCCGAACACCGCGGCCGGCACCCGCTGCTGCACGGCGGAGTTCCCGGCGAGCTCCTGCCACCAGCCCAGCGCCTGGTAGAACCACGTGAACGGGGTGAAGTTCTGGTCGTAGAGCTGGTAGTAGTTGCCGACCTCGCCCGAGAGCGCCGAGTTGCGCGCCATCGCCGCGTAGTAGCCGTCGTCGTCGGTGGCCGGGGCCACGAAGATCCAGAGCACGATCACCGCGGGCACGAGCAGGTCCACCACCCGCGGCCAGGCGAACCGCCAGACCATCGGCACGCGCGGCGTCAGCCGGGCCACGTTCGCCAGCAGGAGCACCGTCCCGAGCAGCGCGAACACGGTCAGCCAGATGAGCACGCTCTTGAGCACGGTGGGGCTGCTGGTGAACTCGTCGTCCAGGCGCAGCTGCACGGACAGCCCGCCGCCCGGCAGCCCGCGCACGTCCGTCGCGAGCACGTCGACGTCCGGGAGCTGCTCGAACGGGCCGCTCTCCAGCACGCGGCCGTCGCGGGTGACGGTGACGTGCGCGTTGTCCGGCCCGGCGAACGCGGCCGGGTTCGGCGCGTCGAGGTCGGCCGGGTCCGGCTCCTCGCGGACGAAGCTGGGCAGGCCGCTGCTCGCGCCGGTGATCCGGTACTCGCACGGCCCGTCCGGGATGCGCTCGTCGACCAGCAGCTCGTCCATGCCGCGGACCTGCAGGCGCCCGTCGCGCGCGGTGGCGATCAGCCCGACGGCGCCGGCCGTCGGCATCGCGGGCGCGGCCGTCGACACCACGACCCCGCCACCCGCCTGCGCGGCGCGCACGGCGTCGCAGGTGAACCGGATGTCCATGGCCAGCGGCCGGTACGCGGTGAGCGTGAGCAGCGTGGACTGCGGGCGCTCCGGGTCGAGGGGCCAGCTCACCGTCGGCTGGTTCACCGAGACCGGGGCGAACGGCAGGAGCGCGGCGCACACCACGGCGACCAGCGCGGAGAGCCCGGCGTACAGGCCGGCGCGCCGGCCGCGCCGGTCGGCGGGCAGCTCCGGCAGCCGGAGCGCGGGCCGCCTCCGCCACCAGCGGCGGCCCTCGTCCGGCGCCGGCACGTCCGCCCGCACGGCGTCGGACACGTCAGTCACAACAGGCCATGCTGTCAGGACTGGTTGCCGTATCCCGTCGAGGGCGGGCGCTCGTGTTGTTGCAGGAATGGCACGTTCTGGCAACGGTCGGCGTTGCTGCGCACCCGGTGCTCACTCGGTCGGGTGAACTCCGCACATTCAGCTCAGGGTCGTGCCGGTCGTGGGCCGTTCGGGACCTTGTCTGCGCCGATCCGGTACAGGAGCATGTGCCATCCGTGTTCTCGCCGGTCGTTGCGGTGTCGTCGGGGCCATCCGATCCGGTGGGAGCGGTCGTCGGCGTGATGACCGTGGCCGGTGCGGGTAACAGGCCAGGTGCTGGTCGTGTAGTGCGCAGCGGTGTCACGGGGCATGTCACGAGCTGGTTGCGGAGTGGCGTGCCACGGCGGCCCTTGGCCCGGATGGGCCAATGTCGACTGCATAATCTGTTCCCGTCTTGAAGATCGCGGAGGAGGTCGGCGTCCTGTCTGGCACCCCCGGCTCCCGTACGCGGTCGCTCGGGCTGGTGGGCCTCGGAATCGTGGCTTCCGGCCTGCTGATCAACGTCTATCTGGCGATCATCGCGCGCAACCTGACGGCCGCCGAGTACGCGTACTTCGGCGCGTTCTGGTCACTGGCGCAGGTGGCCGGGTTCGGCATGTTCCTCGCCGTCGAGCAGGAGACGGCCCGGCTGCTCCAGACGCCCGGCCGGCCGCTCGGCGTGCTGAAGGCGGCGCTGGTCACCGCGGCCGCGATGGCCGTCGCCAGCTGGCCGTGGTGGCGATGGGGTGGCCGCTGCTGACGGAGGCGTTCGGCGGCCAGGCCGTCACCGTGGTGGCGATGGGCGTGCTGTGCCTGGTGTCGGCCGGGCAGTTCGTCGTGCGCGGGGCGCTCATCGGGATGGACCGGCTCGGCCGGCACGCCGCGATCATGGTGCTGGACTCCGGGCTGCGCGTCGCGCTCGCCGCGCTGGTCGCGACGCTCATCGTGGACCCCGGCAGCCTGCCTTCGCCTGGACGCTCGTCGCCGCGATCGGGCTGGCGCACGCCCCGCAGCTGTTCTCGCTGCTGACCCGGCGCACCCGGGCGTCCACCGCGCCGGACCCGGCGGCCGGCTGGCTCGGGCCGCGCGCGGTCTGGGCGGCCGTCGCGCCGCTGCTGCTCGGCTCGCTGTGCGCGCAGGTGCTGCTCAACGGGCTGCCGGTGCTCGTCCCCGTGCTCGCGAGCAGCGAGATCGACGCCACCCGGGCCGCCAGTTCGTCGCCGGGTTCACGCTCACCCGGGTGCCGCTCTTCCTGGTGGTGCCGCTGCAGAGCGCGCTGCTCCCGGCGCTCACGGCTGCGCTGCACAGCGGCGACCGCACCACGCTGCACCGCCTGATGCGCAACCTCGCGCTCGGGCTGGCCGTGCTGGCCGCCCTCGCCTTCGGGCTGGGGTATCTCGCCGGGCCGTGGCTGGTGGGCCTGGTGTTCGGGCCGAACTACGTGCTCCCGGGCGCGCACGTCGCGCTCCTCGCGGTCGGTGTGGCCGCGTACATCGGGCTGGTCCTGGTCACCCAGGTGCTGGTGGCGTCGGTGCGCCACAGGCTGGTGGCGTGGAGCTGGCTGTCCGGGCTGGTCGTCGGCGCGATCGTGCTGGCGCTGGTGCCGGACCTGCTGCTGCGCGCCGAGCTGGCGTTCCTGCTCGGCTCCACCACCGGCTGGCTGGTGGGCACCGCTCTGGTGCTCGGCGAACGACGAGAGCGAGTGTTGCAGAGTGTCGCCTGAAGCCCGGCGTGACGACCTGGTCATCGCGCTCACCTACTACGCGCCCTACGTCTCGGGCCTGACCAACATGGCGCGCGACATCGCCGTGGGCCTGGCCGCCCGCGGCCGCCGGGTCACGGTCGTGACCAGCCGCTACGACGCCTCCCTGCCGCGCGAGGAGGAGATCGACGGGGTGCGCGTGCTGCGCGCCCCGGTGCTCGCCCGGCTCGGCCGCGGGGTGGTGAGCCCGCAGCTCGTGCGGCAGGCCCGCGCCGCGATGGCGAACGCCAGCGTCGGGTCGCTGCAGCTGCCGATGCTGGAGGCCGGGGCCATCGCCACCGGCACCCGCACGCCGATCATCGCGACGTACCACTGCGACGTCACGCTGCCGCCCGGCCCGGTCAACACGGCCCAGCGGGTGGTGGTGGACGCCTCCAACCGGCTCGCCATGCACCGCTCCGCCGTAGTGGCCGTGACCAGCGAGGACTACGCGCGCCACAGCCGGATGTGGCCGGCGATCGAGCCGTCGATGGTGGTGGTGCCGCCGCCGTGCCCGCCCCCGCCGCCGGGCGTGCCGGGCTACCGCGAGACCGACGGGCTGCACGTCGGGTTCCTCGGCCGGATCGTGCGGGAGAAGGGGCTGGAGTACCTCGTGCGCGGGTTCCGCGCGCTGCCCGACCCGGACGCGCGGCTGCTCATCGGCGGCGACTTCACGCACGTCGCGGGCGGGAGCGTGATCGACCAGGTGCGCGCGGCCATCGGCGACGACACCCGCATCCGGCTGCTCGGGTTCGTCCCGCAGGAGCGGCTCGGCGACTTCTACGCCTCCCTCGACGTGTTCACGCTGCCGTCGGTCAACGCGTTCGAGGCGTTCGGGATCGTGCAGGCGGTGGCGATGCTGGCGGGCGTCCCGGTGCTCTCCAGCGACATCCCGGGTGTGCGCCAGCCGGTCGCGCAGACCGGTTTCGGCACGCTCGTCCCGCCGGGGGACGCGGCCGCGATCACGCAGGCGCTGCAGGAGATGCGGACGCACCCGCCGGACCGCGTGGCCGGCGCGGCCCGCGCGCACGAGGCGTTCTCGGTGGCCAGCGTGCTCGACGGCTACGAGGTGCTGCTGGACAAGGCGGTGCACCAGCGCCGCGTCATGGAGGGGCAGTAGCAAGTGACGGAGTTCCAGCCGGTCGCCGGCGAGGCCGACCACTACGACGCCGCGTACTACGCCGGGAACGGGCAGGCGGGCGACCGCCCGGCCCTGCGCTGGTACGTGCGGATGGTGCGGCGCTACGTCGGCGAGGGCCCGTACCTCGACTTCGGGTGCGGCACCGGGCACCTCGTCCGGCGGCTGTCGGAGCACGGCGCCGCGGCCGGGTTCGAGATCTCCCCGTACTCCGCGGCGACGGCCCGCGCGACCGCCGCGGGCTGCCCGATCCACACGACGCTCGACGAGATCCCGTCCGGCGCCTACCGCGGCCTCACCGCCGTGCACGTGCTGGAGCACCTCGACGCCACGGCCACCGACGTGCTGGCCTGCTGGCGGCGGGTGCTGCTGCCCGGCGGGCGGGCGCTCGTCGTGATGCCGGACCCGGCCGGCCGGGCCCGCGCGCTCGCCGGCGAGGGCTGGACCGGCTACCAGGACCCCACGCACATCAACCTCAAGCCGCACGCCCAGTGGCGGGACTTCCTGGTCGAGGCCGGGTTCCGCGTGCTGCGCGAGGGCAGCGACGGCCTCTGGAACGTGCCCTACTCGACGGCCCCCAGGCTCGTCGACGCCGCCCGCTACGCCGGACCGTCGCTCACCCAGTTCCTCAGCGGCCGGCTCTTCCTGAGGCCCGGCAGCGGCGAGTCCTCGGTGTTCGTGGTCGAGAGCCCGGCTCAGACGTCGTAGTCGTCCGACTCCTTGACGCTCGCGACGAACGCCCGCCACTCGGCGAGGGTGAAGGTGACGGTGGTGGCGCGGTCGTCCTTCGAGTTACGGACGTAAACTGCGTCGGAGCCGATATAGGTCTCGACGCAATTGTCGGCATTCACCGATCTACGAGGAGTGAACCACTCGTCACGGCGAGCCACCTTCGATCGTCTCCTCGTATTCCCGTGCGACCTGCTCGATCCAGGGCCCGGCTTCGATGCTGGTCAAGCGCCATAGCCTTGATCAGATCGAGCCCGTATGCGGCTTCTGCAACCTCGGCTCGGCCATCGTAGAACACGTTCCGAACGTTCGTGTCGATGTATAGAACGGGCTGCGCAGGCGGATCGAACTCCATGAGTGTGCGCGTCACGCCCATCGAGCCATGGGCGCCGGAGCCGATCGGCAGGACCTGTACGACGAGGGTGTGCAGGGTGGCGGTGAGGTCGAGGATCAGGCGTAGCTGTTCGGCCATCACTGCGGGGCCGCCCACGTTCGATCGCAGTGCGGGCTCGCCGACGATGCACCAGAACGTCGGGCCGCCCACGCGTGTCGTGCTGTCGCGGCGGACAGCGCGGAGCGTGATCTTGGGCTTCATCTCGTCGGGATCCCTCGGTCTGGCCCACTCGAGCATCGCCCTGATGTAGTCGTCGGTCTGGACGAACCCGGGCAGCAGCTCGGGGGAGAAGAACGTGACCTTGCGGGCTTGGGACTCCAGATCGATGTATCGCTGCGCAGCCAGCGGAATGCTCGGCTCCGTCGACCGCCGGCGTCGTCGGCTCCGTGCGTCGCGCGCCGTGCTCACCAGTTCCTGTCGCTCGTCCGCGCTCACGCCGTAGAGGTCGAGGAGCACGTCCAGCTCGGCGGGCTTGATCCGCGACCGGCTGGTCTCCAGGTCGCCGATCTTCGAGGTCGTGCAGCCGAGCGCCTCGGCGGCCTCCTCGCGCGTCCGGCCCGCGTCCTCCCGCATGCGCCGGAGCGTCGCGGCCACCTGGATGCGGGCGAGCCCGGCCTGCTGCTGTTCGTCCACCATGGAATCCCTATCGTAACTTACGGACGTATGTTACCGTCGTCCTCGTGGGGAGATGCTACGCAACATCGGTCGGGAGCAGCTGTCGGGGGGACACCTCATGAATGCGTGGAGTTGGCCGCGGGCCGACGTCATCCCGCTCGTCGTCACCGCGGTGGCCGCCGACGGCACGAACCTGTGCCGCTTCTGCGATCTGCGGCCCGGGCGGGAGAAAGCGGAAACCATCGAGCTGCCTGCGGGCGTCGTGTCCGTGAAGATCGAGCGGCCGTTGCGCGAGCGCGTGGACCTGGGACAGGTCCGGGCGAGCCGCACGGCGGCGCCACAGTGCGTCCGGACTGGCGGGACGACAGCACCACGGTCATGTTCTGGCGGGCGTGGCTGGCCGAACGCGAGGCCCGCCGCGCCCGCAGGCGGGGCGGGGCGGCGGGCTGAGCCCTCGTCAGCGCGTCCCGGCCGGAACGCCCGCCGGCGGCGGGCCGATCGGTGCCGGGTTGAAGAAGCCCGAGACCTCCTGGCGGCCGGTCACCAGCTCGGCGGCGCGGGCGTCCGGGGCGTACGGCTCGACGAGGCGCAGCTGCCCCCAGTCGCGGTCCCACTGCCCGTCGAGGTAGGTGGGCACCACCACCTGCCGCGCGACCACCGTGAGCCAGGCGAGCGGGCCGCCGGACGGCGGGCCGGACCAGTCCTCGCCCACGCCGCGCTGCTGCGGGTCGGCGAGCAGCCGGTAGGCCGGCACGGTGGCGATCCCGTCGGTCACCGGGAACGGGTGCAGGCACGGGTGCGGGAACGACACCGGCCAGTCCAGGTGGCCCGGCCGGTCGGCGATCACGTCGAGCAGCGGGGTGAGCTGCGGCACCCGCGGCGGCGAGACCGCGACCCAGCCCTCCGGCGCGAGCGCCTGGTCGCTCGCCAGCACGCGCACCCGGTCGGCCCCGGCGGCGTCCGGGCGCCGGCTCAGGTCGAACCGCACGTCCCGCCAGCCCCAGCCGGTCGCGCCCTTGCCGGACGGGTCGGCCATGGCCGAGACGATCCCGCCCGCGCCCGTGTCGAACCGGTCGACGACCTCGACGCCGTCCCCGGCCGAGCGGCCGAGCTCCACGGTGACGCTGGTGCCGGCGCCGACCTGGCCCGCCACCCCGACGACGAGCGGGGCCCGGCCCTGCGTGGCCGCGGCGGGCAGCCAGTACCAGCCCGCCGTCAGCTCGCCCGCGCCGCCGTCGGGCCGGTAGCTGCCCAGCACCGGGGCGCCGACGGGGCCCGGCGCGGTGACGGCCGGGTCGGACGTGCCGTCGCCGTTGACGTCGCGCGGGGAGCCGGCACCGGCCGGTGGCACGCCACCGGGGGTGAACCCGTCGAGCACCGGCGGGTCGCCGGGCGCGGGGCCAGCAGGCCGGCCGCCGGGTCGCGTTCGACGAGCACCTGGGCCGAGAGGCCGCACCCGGCGCCCGTGGGGTCGGAGAGCACGTCGGTGGCGAGCGTGTAGCCGCCGTTCTGGGACTGGACGGCGCGGGCCATCGAGGCGACCTCGAACAGCACCACCAGCCCGCACAGGATCGCGAGCCCCGCGCCGGCCCGCCCGGACGGCCCGCGGCGCTGCACGCGCGGCGAGTCGCCGCGCAGGTGCTCGACCACCGCGAGCACCAGCAGGATCGCCGTGCCGGCGAGCGCGACGGACGTCACGGTGATGCCGTCGACGCCCGGCGGCCGGTCGAACCACGGCGCACCCCAGTTGGAGACGTACCACCAGCTGTTCGTGCCGGTGAACGCGAGCGCGGTGGCCGCGAGCACCGCCGCGGCGGCCAGCAGCCGGTTGCGCCGCGCCCGCAGCACCACCGCGCCGGTCGCGACCGCGGCCAGCGCCGCCGCCATCGCGCCGAGCCCGGCGAACGCGCCGAAGTGGTGCGTCCACTTGGTCGGGGTGAGCGCCAGCACGGCGAAGCCGAGCAGCACGGTGGTGAGCGTGCGCCGGGCCGGGCCGGTGGCCAGGCCCGGGATGCGGTTGCGGCGCAGCAGCACGACGATCGCCACCGCCGTGCACGCGATCAGCACGAGCACCGGGAACCGCCGGGCCACGGCGCCGTCCGGGCTCGTGGCGAAGAACAGCATCCAGCGGTACGACTCCTCGTACCAGGCGAGGTTCGGGCCGATGTCGGTGCGCACCCGGGTGGCCTCAGCCACCGTGGCCCACGTCTGGTCGCCGAACGCCGCGACCAGCACGATCGTGCCGGCGGCCGTCATCGGCGCGAACGTCCCGAGCCAGCCCGACGTCCGGACGCGCTCGCGCAGCAGCCGCACGAGCGGCCGCCCGCCCGCCAGGTAGACGGCCGGGGCGAGCAGGCCGGTCGGCGTGGCCGCCACGGTGAACGCCGCCGCGAGCAGGCCCAACGCCAGCGGCAGGAGCCTCTTGGTGGCGAGCGAGCGCTCCAGGCCGTACGTCGTCAGCAGCGCGCCGAGCACGACGACGGGCTCGGGCCGCAGCCCGCTGCCGAACGGCAGCCAGAAGCACATGAAGAGGGCGGCCGCAGCCCAGCAGGCCGCCGAGCTGCGCCGCACGGCCGGGCCCAGCCGGGGCAGCAGCAGCCGGCTGATGAGCAGCCAGCTCGCGATGCCCATGATCAGCGGCGGCACCCGCAGCCACAGCACCGAGTCGTTGACCTGCACCCACGCCGCGTACAGCTCGTAGAACCAGCCGAAGGGCGCCTCCGGCACGTCGAACCAGCGGTAGTAGTTGCCGACGAAACCCGAGGGCTCCGCCAGCCGGGCCATCGTGAGGATGTAGCCGTCGTCGACGGTGAGGCTGCCGACCACCGCCCAGCCGACGAGCAGCGCGATGACGGTGACGTCCCGGCCGACGCCGCGCGGGCGGGCCCGGACCAGCCGCCCGGGCCGCCGTCCGTGCTCGGCGTCGTTGCGCCACACCGCCCACAGGCACGCGAGCAGCGCGAGCACGGCGACGGTGCCGACCACCGTCTTGATCGTCGACGCGCTGCTGTCGAACCGGTTGTCGATCTCGACGCGCACGCCGGTGCCGCGCATGTCGTCCAGCGCGCCGTCCAGCTGCGAGTACAGCCCGACGACCTGCGGGCGCTGGTCGCCACCGACGTCCGTGACCGGCGAGCCGCCGACCAGCACGAAGGTGCGCGTCGCGGTGGAGCTGACCGTGAGGTCGCACGGCCCGGCGGGCAGCGGGGCGACCGAGAGCTGGGCGCCGCGGTCGGCCACGGTGAGCACGCCGTTGTCGACGGTCGCGCTCAGCCCGACGCCCGGCCCGGCCGGCGAGCCGGGCGGGGTGGTGGCGAGGACGAGCGCCGGGCCCGGGGTGCGGGCGTCCAGGCCGCGGATCGCGGCGCAGCCGATGTCGGCGGTGAGGGCGAGCGGGCGCAGCGTCACGGCGGGCGCGTTGACGGAGGCGGTGTCGCCGTCCGCGGTCGGCCAGACCAGCGTGGCCGTCTCCTGCTCGACCGGCAGGAACGGGAACAGGATCGCGAGTACGGTCGCCAGCAGACCGAGCACCGTGGGGGCGATGGTTCGGCTGCGTGACCGTTCCGGGGGAGCGACACTCGTCGGGGGAGCTACGACTGTCACCTGTTCGGTGGTCGACACCTCCAAGAGGGTAGGGACCGGTCCCGCCGATCGATCGATCGGGCGTCCTGTTCACCTCGTCGTCACGATCGGGCCCGGGAGATGATCGGGCCATGACGTTGCCGCTCACCCCCGACGAGCTCCTCACCACCACCCGATCGGTGCGCAAGCGCCTGGACCTGAGCCGGCCGGTTCCGCTGGAGCTGGTGCGCGAGTGCATCGAGATCGCGCTGCAGGCGCCGAGCGGCGGCAACCAGCAGGGCTGGCACTGGGTGGTGGTCACCGACCCGGAGCTGCGGCGCCAGGTCGGCGACTACTACCTGCGCTCGTACACCCGCTACCGGGAGGCCCGCGCCGCCCGCAACGCCGCGCTGGGCCCGGACAAGGAGGCGGTGATGGCCCGGGTCGCCAGCTCGTCGGACCACCTCGCGGAGCACATGGGCGACGTGCCGGTGCTGGTGCTCGCCTGCCTCGCGGCCCGGCCGGAGCTGTCCGGCGAGAACCAGGCGCCGCTGTGGGGCTCGCTGCTGCCCGCGGCGTGGAGCTACCAGCTGGCCGCCCGGGCCCGCGGCCTCGGCAGCGCCTGGACCACGCTGCACATGGCGTACGAGAAGGAGGTCGCGGAGCTGCTGGGCATCCCGCCGGAGGTCCGCCAGGGCGTGCTCCTGCCGACGGCCTACTACACGGGCGAGACCTTCAAACCGGCCCCCCGAGACCCCCTGGACCAGGTCCTCCACGTGAACGGCTGGTAGCCCCCCGCGCCGCCCCCCACCCCCAACCGCATTCTGGAGCCAAACTGCACTTTTTGGGCGCTCCCAGGTGCAGTTTGGAGCCACATTGCGGTCTGAGGGGGCTCCCGACAGCGGCGACAGTGGTCTGCACGTGCAGGCGCACGGCGGCTTGCACGTGCCGTGGCGCAGCGTCGTCGACACTCGGGTGAGGCCGCGGGCGAACCTGCCCGCAAGCCCACTCGAACGGCCGAACAGCGCGTGAACGTTCCGTGACATGACGCGCATCCCGGTAGGTTCGCGCTGCTCACACACCCGGTCCGGCTCACGTCTCGTTTCTCTCTGTGTGAGAAGAGCACGGCCGAACGCCACCCCTTCCGGTCATCAAGCCGCCCTCACCGGTGAACTGCGCGGGCTCACCGGCCTCCGGATCGTCGCGGCGGTGTGGGTGGTGCTCTTCCACTTCCACTTCACGCCGCTGCCGGGGGTCGCGGCGGTGGTGGACCTGTTCGGCCCGCTGCTCACGTCGGGGGCGCTCGGCGTCGACCTGTTCTTCGTGCTGAGCGGGTTCGTGATCGCGCACACCTATCTCGACAAGCTGGGCCCGGCGCTGCGCGTGCGCGACACCGCGCGTTTCGTCTGGGCCCGGCTGTGCCGCCTGTGGCCGGCGTACGCGGTGGTGTTCCACCTCTTCGCGATCTGGCTGCTGGCCCGCAGCGTGCTCGGCGCCGACGGCGTCATCGCGTTCCAGAGCACCCAGCCGGTGCTCGACGGGGGGCAGTACCTCCAGCAGCTGTTCATGGTGCAGCTCTGGGACGACCCCTACTTCGACGGCGCGTCATGGGTGGGGAGCACCTGGTCGATCTCCGCGGAGTGGCTCGCGTACCTGCTGTTCCCGGTGGCGGCGCTGGGGTTCTTCCGGATGCGCCGGCTGCCGGCCCCGGTGCTGCTCGCGTGCGCGCTGGTGCTGATGGCGCCGCAGACGCTCGCCTACCTGACCACCGGCAGCCCGTACTACCCGTGGAGCTGGGCGGTGCGGATCCTCTGGCGGTTCGGGGCGGGCGTGCTCGCGGTCACCTGGCCGTCCGGCGCCATCACCTGACGCCCGGGGCGCGGCGCGCGGCGTCCGCGGCCGCCGTCGCGCTCCCGGCGCTGGTGGCGGCCGGGCTGCTGGCCGGGGAGCTGGCCGGGCCGGGCCGTGGGGGTGCCGTGATCGCGCTGTTCCCGCTGGTCGTCGCGGCGGTCGCGGTGGCCGACCGCGGCCCGGCCCTTGTGCTCTCGACGCCGTCGGCGGTGCAGGGCGGGCGGCTGTCGTACTGCCTCTACCTCGTGCACATCCCCATGTTCGAGATCTACTGGCTGGCGCTGGAGCGGTTCGCCTGGCTCGGTCCGCAGACCCTGCTGGCGCACACCGTCGGCGTCCTCGTGGTCGTCGCGACGCTGCCGGCGGCGTCCGCGACCTACCACTCGGTGGAGGAGCCGGCCCGGCGCCGGATGCGGGCCGCCGCCGGGGCCGTCGCGCAGCTGCCGTCCGGCTCGGGATCGCGCTCGGCGTGCTCCGGGCCCGGCCCGTCGCGCTGCCGGACGTCGGGGCGTCCGCGGACGGGGCTCTGGCCACCGCGGCGGCCCGGCTGGCGGCC
>MKJX01000203.1 GCA_001942415.1 Pseudonocardia sp. CNS-139 | reverse complement strand
GACCTCGCCGACCACGTCACCCACCGGACCACCGTCGGCCTGCCCACCGCGCGGACCGCCGCCAGCAGGCCCACGACCGTCAGACCCACGATCAGCCGGCCCACCATCCCATCCGCCATCCCGGCCGTCCCGCGGACCGGCCGCATCCCGGCCACCGAGCACCCCGCCAGCGCGTCCCCGACCTCACCGGCGACCTCGCCGAGCGGCCCGCGGCCGGAGCCCTCGTCGTCGCGGTCGGGCGACGGGCCGTCGGCCCGAACGTCGGGCTCGTCGTCTCCCCCGCCGTCGCCGTCGTCCCCGTCGTCGTCCTCCTCGTCGTCCGGGCCGCCGGAGTCGCGGTCGGGGTCGTCGCCGGCGTTGGCGAAGTCGTCGCCGGGGCCGCGCGGGTCGGGCGGCGCCCCGTTCGGGACGTCCTGCCGCTCGCGGTCCTCGCGCTCGCCGCGGGCCACGACGTCCGGGCGGTCGGGGGTGCCGCTGTGCTCGTCGTCGTGGTCCTCGCCGCCGGACTCGATCACCTCGAGCACCCGCCGGCTGACCTCGGTGGTCTGCTCGCCGTCGTCCGGCAGCGGCGTGCCCACCGCGCTCCGGACGCCCTCCTCCAGGCTCTCCAGCTCCTCGCGCCGGGCGTCGCGCTGGCGCACGCGCAGGTCGCGCTGCTCGGCCAGGGCGGCGATCACCGACGCCTGCTCGGCGCTGCGCCGGGGTGCGGACGGGGCGTCCTCCAGCGCGCGCTCGACGGCCTGCAGGTGCTGCTCGGCGAGCGCGAGGTCGTTGCGGGTCTGCTCGCGGGAGCGGTAGGTGTCGAGCTGTGACTGGAGCGTCGCCTTGCGCCGCTGCAGCAGGGACTTGCGCTCCTCCAGCTCCCGGACGGCGCGGGCGGCGTGACCCGCTGCTGCACGGGCAGCCGGCTCCACGCGGCCTCGGTCCGGGCGATCGTGTCGAGCTGGCGGTTGAGCGAGGTCAGCACGACCTGCGCGCGGGCGACCCACTCCTCCTCGCGCCGGGCTCCGGCGCGACGAGCGCGGGCCCGCTGAGCTGCGGCACGGGCTCGGACGCGGTGACGGCGTAGCCGCCGGCCAGGATCCCGGCCGCGCTGAAGACGGCGACGGTCCGGCGCCGGCGCCACCGGGCGCCGTCGCGCTCCTTCGGGTCGACCGGCCACGAGCCGCCGAGGCGCCACCGCCGCGGCGCCGGCGGCGCGTCCTCCTCGACGACGGGACGCGGCCGCGCGACGGCCCGGTCCGCGGGGCGCCGCGGCCGCCTGCGCCGCTCGGTCGCCCGGGTCGGCTCGGTGAGGGCCGGCTCCTCGGCGGGCTCGGCGAGCCAGGGCAGCGTCGCTGCGAGGCGGGCGTCCTGGTCGAGCTGTGCTGCGGCACGCCGGGCCTGCCGGGCCGCCGATCGGTGCGCGGCCGTGCAGTACCGGCGTGGTGGTCTTCCCGGGATGTCCTCGATCACCTCGTCGCACCCGGGCAGGGCGCAGCGTCTCGCGTTGTCGACCACCAGTGCGACCCCCATCGCCGGTGACGGCGCGCCAGGACACGGCAGCATCCGTCAGGCAGCCGCGGCTGCGTTCGCACGCACCCCAACGCCCCGGCGCCGCAGAACTACGTCCGATCTTCCCGGTCTTGATCTTTCCGGGACGCGAACGCTACTGGACGCCGGCGAACGTTGTCACTACTGCATCCGGCGAATAGCCGCAGGTCAGCGTGACACTGCGTAGGGATTTCGCCCGATCGTCAGCAACCGCTGACATGTCTCACAGATGTGAGTGACGTCTGAACGTGCAGACGTTCGCACTCTCCGCTACCTGTGTAGTAGATATGCTACGTTTGCGAGCATCTGAATTACATAAGGGGGGACGGCTATGACGGCAGTTGGTGACCCCGAGCGCACCTCAGCCTTCGGGCCACCGTCGACGTCCGCGATCACACACGGGGACGACGCGGTGATCAGCGTGACAGGCCTTCGGATGCGGTACGGGCCGAAGGACGTGCTCCAGGGCCTGGACTTCACGGTGCAGGCGGGCGAGGTGCTCGCGCTGCTCGGCCCGAACGGCGCCGGCAAGAGCACGACGATCGAGATCCTGGAGGGCTTCCGGCTGCCCTCCGCGGGCATCGTGCAGGTACTGGGCGCCGACCCGGCCACGGCCGGGGAGCGGTGGCGCGCGGAGATCGGTGTGGTGCTGCAGTCGTGGCGCGACCACGCCAACTGGCGGGTCCGCGAGGTGCTCGCCCACTTCGGCAGCTTCTACCTGCCCTACGCCCGGCCCGGCCGCCCACGGCCGTTCGACCTCGACGAGCTGCTCGCGCTCGTCCGGCTCGACGGGCAGGCGGGCCAGCGCGTCGGGTCGCTCTCGGGCGGGCAGCGGCGCCGGCTCGACGTCGCGATCGGCATCGTCGGACGTCCGCAGCTGCTCTTCCTCGACGAGCCGACGGCCGGGTTCGACCCGCAGGCCCGCCGCGAGTTCCACGAGCTCGTGCACCGCCTCGCCGACGTCGACGGCACGACGATCCTGCTCACCACGCACGACCTCGCCGAGGCCGAGAAGCTCGCCGACCGGATCCTGATCCTCGCCGGCGGCCGGATCGTCGCGGACGGCAGCGCGGAGGCGCTGGCCCGCGAGGTCGCCGGCCGCACGGAGGTGCGGTGGAGCCGCGGCGGGGAGCGGTTCGTGCACGCCACCGACGACGCCACCGGCTTCGTCCGGCGGCTGCTCACCGAACCGGGCGAGGAGGTCGGCGACCTGGAGGTCCGCCGGGCCACGCTGGAGGACACCTACATGGAGATCGTGCGCCGGCAGGAGATCGCGCAGCAGACGGCAGCGGAGGAGGCGCGATGAGCGCGCGGACGGGCGAGCCGCCGCTTCGGATGTCGCCGGCGGTGCCGCTGCGGCTCGGGCTCACCCGCGGCTGGATCGCCTTCCGCGGCATGATCACCAGCCGCGAGGGCATCATGCAGAACCTGATCTGGAACCTCGTGCCGCTCGCGGTGCTGATCCTCAACCGCAACTCGGCGCTGCCCGGCCTCGACGTCTCCGTCAGCGCCTCGCTGCTGCCCGGCCTGCTCGCGCTCGGCATCGTGTTCTCGGTGATGGGCACGGGCTACTACCTCACGAGCGAACGCGAGGACGGCACGCTGCTGCGGGCCAAGGCCCTGCCGCACGGGATGACGGCCTACGTCGTGGGGCTCGCGACGGTGGCGGTGCTCGACACCGTGGCATCGCTGCTGGTCGTGCTGCTGCCGGGGATGTTCATCGCCCCGGGTGTGCCGGTCGGGAGCGCCCTGCTGTGGCTCGGCGTGCTGGGCTACCTGCTGCTCGGGCTGCTGGCGTGCCTGCCGCTGGGCATCCTGGTCGGCTCGCTGGTGCAGAGCCCGCGGACGATCGGCGGGCTCGGGTTCTTCGGGACGATGGGGCTGGCGGTCCTGTCGGGGCTGTTCTTCCCGGTCCAGGCCCTGTGGGGCTGGGTGCAGGTGCTCGTGCAGGCGCTGCCGCTCTACTGGCTGGCCATCGGCATGCGTTCGGTGTTCCTGCCCGCCGAGGCGGCCGCGCTGGAGGTCGGCGGGTCGTGGCGCACGCCGCTGGGCATCGTCGTGCTGCTCGTGTGGGCCGCGGTCGGGCTGGCGCTGGGGCCGGTGCTGCTGCGGCGGATGGCGCGGCGCGAGTCGGGTTCCGCGGTGGAGGCCCGCCGTCAGCAGGCGATGCAGCGCACCTGAGGATGGCTGCGATGTCCGAGACCATCTACAACCGGATCGCGATGCTGCGCGCGGAGCGCGGCATCTCGCGCCGGGAGCTCGCCGACGCGCTCGGCGTGCACTACCAGACCATCGGCTACCTGGAGCGCGGCGAGTACAGCCCGAGCCTGCACCTGGCGCTGCGCCTCGCCGCGCACTTCGAGGTGGCCGTCGAGGTGGTGTTCTCGACGCACCCGTTCCCGAGGATCGGCTCGGCCGAGGCCGGCTGACGAACGCCTCGCCGAGTTGCAGCAAAGCCACCCCCACGCAGCGAGACGGCATGAGGGTGGCTTTGCTGCAACCGGGGCCGGGCGTCAGTACACGGGCTGGCTCGGGTCGACCTGCTTGATCCAGGCCAGCACCCCGCCGCCGACGTGCACGGCGTCCTTGAAGCCGGCCTGGTGCAGCACGGCCAGCGCCTCGGCGGACCGCACGCCGGACTTGCAGTGCAGCACCACCGGCTTGTCCTGCGGGATCTCGGCGAGCGCCTCGCCGGAGAGGATGCGGTCCTTCGGGATCAGCACCGCGCCCGGGATGCTGACGATGTCGTACTCGTTCTGCTCGCGGACGTCGATGAGCGCGAAGTCCTTGCCCGCGTCCATCATCTCCTTGAGCTCCAGCGCCGTGATCGTGTTGCCGGCCGCCGCGTCCTGCGCCTCGTCCGACACCACGCCGCAGAACGCGTCGTAGTCGATCAGCTCGGTGATCTTCGGCGTGCTGGGGTCCTTCCGGATCCGGACGGTCCGGTAGCTCATCTCCAGTGCGTCGTAGACCATCAGCCGGCCCAGCAGCGGCTCGCCGATGCCGGTGATCAGCTTGATCGCCTCGTTCACCATGATCGAGCCGATCGACGCGCACAGCACGCCGAGCACGCCGCCCTCGGCGCAGGACGGGACCATCCCGGGCGGCGGGGGCTCCGGGTAGAGGTCGCGGTAGTTGAGGCCCTGCCCGTTGGGGGCGTCCTCCCAGAACACCGACGCCTGGCCCTCGAACCGGAAGATCGAGCCCCACACGTACGGCTTCCCGAGCAGCACCGCGGCGTCGTTCACCAGGTAGCGGGTGGCGAAGTTGTCGGTGCCGTCGAGGATGAGGTCGTAGTCGCGGAAGATGTCGAGCACGTTCGACGAGTCCAGCCGGGTCTGGTGCAGCCGCACCTCGACGTACGGGTTGGTCTCCTTGATCGAGTCGCGCGCCGACTCCGCCTTGGGCCGGCCCACGTCCGACTGGCCGTGGATGATCTGGCGCTGCAGGTTGGAGGAGTCGACCTCGTCGAACTCGACGATGCCCAGGGTGCCGACGCCGGCCGCGGCCAGGTACAGCAGCGCCGGGCTGCCGAGCCCGCCGGCGCCGACCACCAGCACCTTGGCGTTCTTGAGCCGCTTCTGCCCCGCCATCCCGCGTCGGGGATGATCAGGTGGCGGCTGTAGCGCTCGACCTCGTCCTTGGTCAGCTCGGCTGCCGGCTCCACCAGCGGCGGTAAGGCCATCGTCTAGCTCCTCGCATCGGCGTGTTCGCTCATCTGCGCAACAAGTTCGTCACCCGGGATCTTCCCAGGTACCGGCGTCGACCGCGCCCCACAGACCGGCCACGGCCCGGGCCACCGTGACCGGCGTCTCGATCTGGGCGACGTGCCCGACGCCGGGCAGCATCAGCAGCCGCGCGTTGGGCAGCGTCGCGACGGTGCGCCGCGCCAGCCGGGGCGCGACGAGCCGGTCCCGGTCGCCCCACAGCACCAGCGTCGGCGTCCGCACCCGGGCCGCGACCGACCACAGCGACTCCCCGCGCAGCCAGCCCGCGACCATGCCCCGGCCGGTCAGCTGCACGGCCTCGCGCGCCCACTCCTGCGCCCCCCGCGCCGCGATCTCCGCGGCGGCCTCGGCCATGCGGTGCTCGGGGGCGAGCCCGGGGTCGCCGAAGCACAGCCGCACGACCGCGTCGGCGCGGGCCCGCGGGGTCAGCGCGGCCAGCTCGGCGCGCGCCCGCTTCCCGACCAGCGGCAGCAGGGCGAGCAGCATCCGCGGGTCCGAGACGCGCCGCGGGTCCGGCCGCAGGTCCGGCACCGCGGGTGAGATCAGCGTCAGCGAGCGCACGAGCTCGGGCCGCGGGCTGCGACGACGAGTGCGACGCCCCCGCCGAACGAGTTGCCGAGCAGGTGCACCGGGCGGCCGAAGCCGGCGAGGAAGCACAGCAGCGCGTCGGCGTGCGCGGCCGGCGAGTAGTCGCGGGAGCCGAGCGGCCGGGACATGCCGAACCCCGGCAGGTCGACGGCCATGCCTGCGGTCCGGGTCGAGAGCAGCGCGGCGAGGTCGGTCCAGTTGGTGGCCGAGCCGGAGAGGCCGTGCACGTACACGGCCGGCACGTCGTCGGGACCGGGCGTGCGCCGGACGTGCAGCGTCACGCCGCCGGAGGTGACGTCGGCGCCGGGCCACGGCGCGCGCTGCAGGTCCAGCACCGGGAGCGCGGCCTCGGGGGCGAGCGGGGCGGCCGCCGGGAACGGGCGCGCCGCGCGGGCCGGGCGGGTGACGAGCGGGCGAACGAGAGACGCCACTGCGGGGGACACGAGTCGAGAACTACCCCAACATCCGGCCGGCGACCACCCGCGCGGACCACCCCGGGCCGCCGCAACCGGTCGCGTACCGTGCGTGGCGAACCCGTCATCGGAAGGCAACCCGGCCGTTGTACCGATGCGTGCACATGGCGTAGCTCACGACGGCGACCGGAGGCGGCCAGTGACCACGGTGAGCGCGGCGATCGACCGGATGCCCGGACGGGTGAGCACCGCGCTGGTGCCCGGGCGGCCGCCGGGCGGGCCGGCCCCGGCCCGGGTGCTGCGCCGGCGGCTGCTCGTCGCCACCGGGCTCACGGCGCCGGTCGTGCTGCTCTCGGCGCTCCCCGCGGTGCAGTTCGCGCAGTGGGAGTGGGTGGCGCTGGGGTTCGCGGGCCTCGTCGTGGGCTGGGGGGTGTGGCCGCTGCACGCGTCGGCCCCGGCGGCCCGGCCCGGCCTCCCGGACGGGCTGGTGGCGCTCGCGGTGCTCGGTGCGCTGGCCTGGTCGGTCACGGCGCTGCTGCTGGACGTGCGGCCCGCCTACCCGGAGGTCGCGGCCGGGCTCACGGTGTTCTGGCTGGCCGCGCGGCTGTCCGCGGCGCAGGTGGACGCCACGCGTCCCGGCCGGGCGGCGCGGCTGGTCGCCGTGGGGCCGTGGTCGGCGCGGCCGCGGCGCTCGGCTACTGGCTGCTCGCGGGCGACCCGCCGCAGCCTGCGTTCGCGACGGCCGTCGCCGTGCTGGTGGCGGCGTGCCCGTGCGCGCTCGCCGTGGCCCCGCCGCCGGCGCTGGACCGTGCCGCGCGGGTCGACACGGTGGCGCTCGCCGAGTCGGTCGCGGTCGACCCGGCCGCGCTGCGGGTGCACGCCGTGCACGCCACCCACGGGGTCGGGGCCACGGCCGCACTCCGGCTGGCCGGCGCCATCGGACGCTCGGCCGAGCACCCGATCGGGCGGGCCATCGCGGCGTCGGCGGCCGTCGCGACCGGCCCGCTGCCCGGCGTCGCGGAGTTCGACGACGTGCCCGGCCTGGGCTGGCGCGGGATCGTCGCCGAGGTCGTGCGCCGCAGCACCGACCGCGGCACCGAGCAGGCCGTCGTCGCGCACGCCGTGCTCGCCGGCCGTCCCGAGCTGCTCGCCGAGCACGGGATCGGAATGCCCGCCGACCTCGCCGCCGCCTGCGCGGGCGCGGCCGGCACCGGACGCACCGCCGTCACCGTCGCGTGGGACGGGATGGCGCGCGCGGTGCTCGTGATCGGAGCAGCGGCCCGGCCCACGGCCGCCGCGGCCGTCGGGAAGATCCGGGCGCTCGGGCTCACGCCGATGCTGCTGGCCCGCGACGGCTCCGCCACGGCGCTGGCCGCGGCCGGGCAGGTCGGCATCCACCCCGACGAGATGGCCGCCGACGTCCCCGCGCTGGAACGGCTGCGCGCCGCGGGCCGGGTGGTGGCGGTGATCGGCGAGGACGGCACGCAGGACGATCCGCTGGCCGCGGTGGAGGCGCTGGGCCGGGCCCGGCGGGCGGCGGCGGTGATCCGCTGGAACGCCGTGCTGGCGACGATCGCGGCGGTCGTGCCGCTCCCGTTCGCCGTGGCCGGTGCCCTCGACCCGACGCTCGCGGCCGCGATCGTCGTCACGTTCTCGGTGGTCGTGCTCGGGAACGGGCTGCGGCTGCACGGGTTTGCGCCTACCAGCGGGTAAGGTGTTTGTCCCGCACCTTGACCGGGTGCACGGACGGAGGTACCGCATGACCGAGGCGACGGCACCGGCGCACCGCGGCACCCGGCTGTCCCGCGACGCACGGCGCGCCCAGCTGCTCGTCGCCGCGCGCGACGTGTTCGCAGCGAGCGGCTACCACGCCGCCGCGATGGACGACATCGCCGAGCGCGCCGGAGTCAGCAAGCCGGTGCTCTACCAGCACTTCCCCGGCAAGCTGGAGCTGTACCGGGCGTGCTCACCACCTACGCCGAGGAGCTCGTGTCCCGCGTCGAGCGGGCGATCAGCAGCACCACCGACAACCAGCAGCGCGTGCACGCCGCGGTGGCGGCGTACTTCGACTTCGTCGCCGGCGAGGGCCAGGCCTACCGGCTGGTGTTCGAGTCCGACCTGCGCAGCGAGCCGGAGGCGGCCGCGGTGGTCGAGCGGGCGCTGAACCGCTGCATCGACGCCGTCGCCGCCGCCGTCACCGCGGACGCCGGGCTGGACACCGCCCGCGCCCGGATGCTGGCGGTCGGCCTGGTCGGGCTGAGCCAGGTGGCGGCGCAGTACTGGCTCGACTCCGACCAGGCCGTCCCGCGCGAGGAGGCCGTCGCGCTCATGTCCGGGCTCGCGTGGCGCGGGCTCGCCGGGTTCCCGCTCGTCCACGACTGAGCCGGGTCCGCTACCGGGAGCCGCGCTCCAGCACGCGGTCGACCAGCCCGTACTGCGCGGCCTCGGTGGGGGTGAACCACCGGTCCCGGTCGAAGTCGGCCTCGATCCGCTCGACGGGCTGCCCGGTGTGCTCGGCCGTGAGCTGCGCGATCTGCCGCTTGAGCCTGGTCAGCATGTCGGCACGGATCAGGATGTCCGACGCGGTCCCGCCGACCCCGCCCGAGGGCTGGTGCATCATCACCGCGGAGTGCGGCAGGGCGTAGCGCTTGCCGGGCGCGCCGGCCGTGAGCAGGAACTGCCCCATCGACCCCGCCAGCCCGGTCGCGACCGTCGAGACGTCGGGCTCGATGGCGTTCATCGTGTCGTAGATGGCGAACCCGGCGCTGATCGAGCCGCCGGGCGAGTTGACGTACAGCGTGATGTCGCGCTCCGCGTCCTCCGCGGCGAGCAGCAGGAGCTGGGCGACGATCTTCGTGGCGACGGCGTCGTCGACCTCCTGGCCGAGCACGACGATGCGCTCGGCGAGCAGCCGGTCGAAGACGGAGTCGGCGAGCGTGGCGACGCCGTTGGGCGAGGTCATGGTGGCTCCTTCGGGTCAGCCGCGCTGCGGCTGGTGATGACGGCGTCGGCGAGCCCGTACTCGACGGCCTCCTCGGCGGTGAGGATCAGGTCGCGCTCGATGTCGGCGTGTACCCGCTCCAGGGGCTGCCCGGTGTGCTCGGCCAGCGCCTCCTCCATCTGCCGGCGCATGCGCGCGACCTCCGCGGCCTGGATCTCCAGGTCCGACGTCTGGCCGCGGTAGACCTCCAGGCTCGGCTGGTGGACGAGCACCCTGGCGCTGGGCACCACCGAGCGGTGCCCCGGGCGCCTGCGGCGAGCAGCACGGCGGCGGCCGAGGCGGCCTGGCCGAGGCAGAACGTGTGCACGGCCGGGCGGATGTAGCGCATGGTGTCGTAGATCGCGGTCATCGCGGTGAGCGAGCCGCCGGGCGAGTTGATGTACATCGCGATCGGCCGGTCCGGCTCGCTCGACTCCAGCACCATGAGCTGAGCCATGACGTCGTTGGCCGCGGCGTCGTCGACCTGGGTGCCGAGAAAGACGATGCGGTTCTCGAAGAGCTTGTTGTACGGGTTCGACTCCTGCACGCCGTAGCTCGTCCGTTCGACGAACGACGGCAGCACGTAGCGCGCCCGCGCCACCGGCCCTGACATGGGAAAACCCTTCCGGGAAAGCGTTGGGATCCCCTGGAAGCTAGCGCCGCGCCCGCGCCCGCGCGCGTTTCTTCACGGCCGGCGAACCTTTCCGCCCACGGCGAACGAACAGGGACCGATGAGTCCCCGCCGCGGCGCCGGTCCCGTCCACAACCGCGGAACGGACCCGGCCGGAAGGAGCCCGCCATGTCACCGACCACCACGAACGGCACGCTGAGCGACCGGGACCGGGCCGTGCTCCGGGCCGTCGCCGCCGGCCGCTGCGCCGTGTCCGCGGGCGCCCTCGTCGTCGACGGGCTGCACTGCAGCGACCAGTTCGTCGGCCCCCGGCTCCGGACCGCGGGCCTGATCACGGCCGCGGCCGGGCCCGCGCACCTGACCGCGGCGGGCCGCGACGCGCTGGCCGCGTGAGGCTCAGCGGCCGGTCGCCGCCCGTACCAGGCCGGCGATCCGGTCGGCGACGCCGCCGGCCCGTTCCAGCGGCAGCATGTGCCCGGCCTCGGGGAAGATCGTGAGGTCCGCGGACGGGAGCGCGCCGGCGATCCGCCGGGCCGCCCGCACCGGCGTGAGCCGGTCCCGGTCGCCCACCAGCAGCACGGTCGGCACCGACGCGAACGCGGCGAGCGCGGCATCCCGCTCGTGGGTCGCCAGCGTCGCCCGGAAACCGCTCACCGTCTGCGGACGGCACTCGGCCACCGCACGGACGGTGAGCCGGCGCGCCGCAGGGTCCGCCCCGCGGCCCAGGAGCAGCCAGCCCAGCCCCGGCCCGAGCGCCCAGGACGGGCCGAACGCTCCTCGCCGGGACCATCGCCGCGAGCCGTAGAACCGGTCCTCGACCTGCCGGTACACCGCGGCCTGGCGGGGCGCCAGCCCGAACGGCTGCTCCATCACCCCGCCGCTGGCCGTGGCGACCAGCGCGATCCCGGCGGCCCGGGCGAGCAGGCCCGGATGCCGGTCGGCCAGCGCCATCAGCGTCATGCCGCCCATCGAGTGGCCGCCGAGCACGAGCGGCCCCTCCGGCGCGACGGCCGCGAGCACGGCGGCGAGGTCGTCGGCCAGCTGGTCGATCGTCATCGTGGCCGGGTCCACCCCGGCCGACCGCCCGTGCCCGCGGTGGTCGTAGCGCACCACCCGCGACGGGCCGGCGAGCAGCTGCGCGACCGGCCCCCACGTGCGCGCGTCGAGCGACCAGCCGTGCGCGAGCACCACGGTGACGGGTGCGTCCGCGGGGCCGTCGACCTCGACGTGCAGCGGTACCCCGTCGGCCGCCGCGACGGACTGCGGGGACGACCTCGCCATCAGAGCAGGTGCGCCTTCCGCCAGAGGATCTCCGTGGGCCCGCCGATGATGCCCTGCTCGCGCAGGAACGGCACGAGCTTGCGCGCCGACCAGCGCAGCGCCTCCCGGTGGTGCGGGTTGGCGACGGCGGCCCTGTGCCCGGCGACGGGGTCGATGCCGACGGCCCGGTAGACGTCGCGGTGGATCAGGTTGCGGGCCACCACGAACGCCACCCGCGACGACAGGTAGCGGGCCAGCGCGCGCTCCGCGGCGTTCGTCCGCGGCATGATCCGGACCAGCTCCTCGCGCGCGTAGCGCACGTGCCGGGCCTCCTCGGTCACGTGGATCCGGTTGACCATCCGGGTGAGCGGCTGCACGGTCGCGTCGCGCATCGACTCGCGTTGGATCTGGTCGAGGATCTCCTCCACGAACAGCGTGCCGGCGAACATCGCCGGGCCGTACGCCACCGTCTTGAACAGCCGGCCCAGCTCGTGCGTCACGCGCCGGGGCGCGTAGTCGGGCACGTCGTACCGCTCGGTCATCTTGGCGAACATGATCGAGTGCCGGCACTCGTCGGCGATCTCGGTGAGCGCGTACTGGACGTGCGCGCGGCGCGGGTCGCGGTCGTAGGCGTAGCGCAGCAGCATCTGCATGAGGATGATCTCGAACCACAGCCCGATGCGGGCCACGCTGCACACCTCGTGGATCGACAGCGTCCGGCGCTGCTCCTCGGTGAGCCCGTCCCACAGCGGCGTGCCGTAGAGCGAGACGCGGTGCGGCGGCAGGCCCCAGCCGTCGGCGGCGAGCGGGGCCGTCCAGTCGATGTCGATCGCGGGCTCGTAGGAGTGCTCCAGCGAGGAGCGCAGCAGCCGCTCCGCGGTGGCCTCCCGGTCGTTCACGGTCCTCATCGGGTGCTCCGGTCCGGCACGGACGTGCGGCCGGTCACCCGGGCGACGAGGCCGGCGGCGAGCGGGGAGCCCGCGTAGCGGCCGGCCGCGGCGCGGCGGCGGACGTGCCGGGCGACGAGCGCGCCGACGAGCCCGGGCAGGTGCCGGCCCGCCCACAGCTCGACGGCCCCGGCGCGGGTGCCTGCGGTGTCCCGGGGCGGGCGCGGCGCGGCGAGCGTGCGCGCGACCGTGCCGACGATGTCGTCGACCTCCTCGCGGCGCACCTGCCCCTCCAGTGCGAGGCCGACCTCGCGGCCGGCGTCGTGGATCGGGGTGCGGACGTAGCCCGGGTAGACCGTGGTGACGTGCAGGTCGGTGCCGTACTCGACGCGCAGCGCGTCGGCGTAGGCGGTCATCCCGCGCTTCGCGACGCTGTACGCGGAGACGAACGGGAACGTCAGGTAGGCCAGCTCGCTCGCGACGAACACCACCCGCCCGCGCTGACCCGCGCGTTCGGCGCGGCTCGCGAGCAGCGCCGGCAGCGCGGCCGCGGTGACCCGCCACGCGCCGAGCAGGTTGACGTCGATCACGCGCAGGGCGTCGCCGGCGAGCGGGCCGCCCGCGTCGTTCGGGATGCCGATCCCGGCGTAGTGGACGACGGCGTCGAGCCCGCCGAGCCGCCCGACCGCCGTGTCGACGGCCGCGGCCACACCCGCGTCGTCGGTGACGTCGCACTCGATGACGTGCTCACCGGGGGCGCGGTCGAGCCCGGCGACCCGCGCGCCCTGCGCCAGCAGCCGCGCGACGGTCGGGGCGCCGAACCCGCCGGAAGCCCCGGTGACCAGCACGCGAGGCACGGTTTCCGTCATCGTCGACCCTCCCGAACTTGCTGTTACCGCCGGTAACTGTTACCACTGGTACCGTGCCTTCCGACGAGTCGGCTGTCAAGCCCGGACGCCCCACGGATCGCCAGGCCGGACGTACCCGGCGGCGCGCCGAACGGCGGGCGGAGATGGTCCGAGCGGCGATCGAGGCGGTGCGCACGCACGGGCCGGGCGCGTCCGTCGCGGAGATCGCCGCCGCGGCCGGCATCACCAAGCCGGTGCTCTACCGGCACTTCGCCGACCGCGCCGACCTCCAGCAGGCCGTGGGGCGGGAGGCCGCCGCGATGCTGATGGCGCGCATGGCACCCGAGCTGGACCCGGGACGCCCGCCCGCGCAGATGGTGCGGGGCGTCATCGACGCGTTCCTGGCCGGGATCGAGGACGAGCCGCAGCTCTGGCGGTTCGTCGTGCACCACCCCGTCGAACGCACGACGGGCGCGGAGATCGTGGACGACGCCCGCGAGGAGATCGCCCGGCTGCTGGCCCGGATCATCGGGGAGCGGCTGCGCGCGGCCGGGCTGGACTCCGGCGGCGCGGAGGCGTGGGCGTTCGGGCTGGTCGGGATGGTGCAGAGCGCGGGCGACTGGTGGCTCGAACGGCGCACGATGCCCCGCGAGGCGGTCACCGACTACCTCACGACGCTCATCTGGAGCGGCATCTCGGGCGTGCTGGCGACGGCCGACGCACCGGGCGCGCTCCTGGAGGCCGACCGTGGCTGACGAGGACCTCTGGTCCGGCCCGGCCACGCTCGCCGTCGACGGGCGGGAGGTGGCGGTGCACGCCCTGCTGGCCCCCGCCACGAGCCGCACGACGGGCGGCTGCACTGGTTCGGGCGCCTCACGCTGCCGGCCGCGCCCCCGAGCTGGCGCCGAACACCGAGGTGGAGCTGCGGACGGAGACGGGCCGGGGAAGCGGTCGCATCGGCGACCGCGACCCCTGGGACCGCTACCGGGTGACGGGGGTGGGTGCACCTCCGTACCGGTAGCCGCGGGCTCAGCCGATGGCGAACCCGACCCGGCCGGCGACGGCCGGGGCGATCTCCACGTACGCGATCTGGTCGGCCTTGATCAGGTAGCGCCGGCCCTTGTCGTCGACGAGGCGGAGCAACCCCTCGTCGGCCTTGAGCGCGTCGTCCACCAGCGCCTGGACCTCGTCCGGCGTCTGGTCGCTGGACACCACGAGCTCACGCGCGCTCTCCGCGATGCCGATCTTGACCTCCACCGGTTGACCTCCTGGTCGCTCGTCGAACTGGCGTCCGAACTGCTCGAACGTGGCGCCCAGGCTAGTCGAGCGGGAACACGCGGACCGCCACGGGCGCTGCGCCGTCGGCGAACGCCGGCAGCGTCAGGTGAGGCCGAGCCGGGCCATCCGCTTGCCGTGGTTGGACTGGAGCCGGCGCAGCAGTGACGCGATCCCGGTGCTCTCCCCCGACCCCGAGACGATGAACACGGCCAGCTCGTCGCGCTCGGCGACGATCTGCTGGGCCTGGGTGACGGCCTCGCCGAGCAGCCGGCGGCCCCACAGCGCGAGCCGGTCGTGCACCTGCACGCTGCTCGCGCAGGCCGCCTTCACCTCACGCTCGGCGAACGCGCTGTGGCCGGTGTCGGCGAGCACCTGCTGCACGAGCTCCCCGGTCGGGCCGGGCAGCCAGCCGGCGATCTCGCGGTAGAAGTCGGCGGCGAGCCCGTCGCCGAGGTAGGCCTTGACGAGCGACTCCAGCCAGCTGCGCGGTGCGGTGGAGGCGTGGTAGGCGTCCCACTGCGCGACGAACGGCTGCATCGCCTCCTCGACGGGCACGCCGAGCCCGAGCAGGTGCTCCTCCAGGAGCCGGAAGTGCCCGATCTCGGCCGCCGCCATCGACGAGAGCGCGGCGCGCCCGCTGAGCGTCGGCGCGTGCCGCGCGTCCTCGGCGAGCCGGTCGAACGCGGACAGCTCGCCGTAGGCGAGCACCCCCAGCAGGTCGACGGTCGCCCGATCGGTTCCGGCCTGGTCCGCCACCTGCGCACTCTCCATGGGGAGAGCCTAGGCCGTGTCCCGCGCGCCGTGAGCCGTCCCACGTCCGCCGGCCGCATGTGCGGGCGACTCGGGGCTGCCCCGCGGGACCGTGACCCGGTAGCATGTCGGCAAGCGCCGCGCCCACCTCGGGTGCGCGCTCCACGCGGCCACCCGGCCGTGGTCCCGACCGCGGGGTCGCACCCGGAGCCGCAACGACCTGGTGCGTGCAGCGCCTTGTCGGTTCTCCCGCCCGAGCGCGACGCGCCGGTGGTCGACGAGCCGGCCCCGGCTTCTGTGCGCGGAGAGAGGCGATCAACCTGTCCGTCGAGAACGACACAATCGAGAATCCCGCCAACGAGAACGATGCGAGCGCGGAGGCCTCCGACGAGGTCGTGGCCGCGCATCCCCTCCAGGCCGGCGCCGCGGTGCGGTCCGACTCCCCCACCTTCGCCGAGCTCGGCGTCCGGCCGGAGATCGTCAAGGCGCTCGCCGACGCCGGCATCGTCCGCACGTTCGCCATCCAGGAGCTGACGCTCCCCCTCGCACTGGCCGGCGAGGACGTCATCGGCCAGGCCCGCACCGGCATGGGCAAGACGCTCGGCTTCGGCGTCCCGCTGCTGCAGCGGGTGGTCCCGCCGGCCGAGCAGCCCGCCGCCAACGCCGACGGCGAGGCCGCCGACCGCACCAAGGACGTCCCGCAGGCGCTGGTCGTGGTGCCCACGCGCGAGCTGTGCGTGCAGGTCGCGAAGGACCTCGCGGACGCCGGCCGGCACCTGGGCATCCGGGTCACCGCGATCTACGGCGGGCGGGCCTACGAGCCGCAGCTCGCCGCCCTGCGCAAGGCGTCGACGTGGTCGTCGGCACGCCCGGCCGGCTGCTCGACCTCGCCGAGCAGCGCCACCTCGTGCTCGGCCGCGTGCGCGAGCTGGTGCTCGACGAGGCCGACGAGATGCTCGACCTGGGCTTCCTCCCGGACGTCGAGCGGATCATGCGCATGCTGCCCGAGCAGCGCCACACCATGCTGTTCTCGGCCACGATGCCCGGCCCGATCATCCAGCTGTCCCGCACGTTCCTCGTCCGGCCGACGCACATCCGCGCCGAGGAGGCCGACCAGGGCTCCGTGCACGAGCGCACCCGCCAGCTCGTCTACCGCGCGCACGCGATGGACAAGGTCGAGCTGCTCACCCGGGTGCTGCAGGCCGACGAGCGCGGCCTGACGATGATCTTCGCGCGCACCAAGCGCACCGTGCAGCGCATCGCCGACGACCTCACCGAGCGCGGGTTCGCGGCCGCCGCCGTGCACGGCGACCTCGGCCAGGGCGCCCGCGAGCAGGCGCTGCGCGCGTTCCGCTCCGGCAAGGTCGACGTGCTCGTCGCCACCGACGTCGCGGCGCGCGGCATCGATGTCGGCGGCGTCACGCACGTCGTCAACTACCAGTGCCCGGAGGACGCCAAGACCTACGTGCACCGGATCGGCCGCACCGGCCGGGCCGGGCGCGAGGGCGTGGCCGTCACGCTGGTCGACTGGGACGAGATGTCCCGCTGGAAGCTGGTGAGCGACGAGCTCGGGCTCGGCATCGACGAGCCGGTCGAGACGTACTCCACGTCCGACCACCTGTTCGCCGACCTGGGCATCCCGGCCGCCTCCACCGGCCGCCTCCCGCTCTCGAAGCGCACGCGCGCCGGCCTCGACGCCGAGTACGTCGACTCGGAGGGCGACCAGGGCGGCAAGCGCCGCCGCAAGCGCACCACCGGCCGCGGCGGGCGCGAGGACGAGGTCGAGGTGCCCCGCCCGCGCCGGGCGCGGGTGCGCACGCGCAGCCGTGGCGGCGTCACGCTCGCCGGTCGAGCACCCCGCGGCCGACGCCGAGTCCGTCGTCGAGGCGGGCGAGGTCGCCGAGGTCACCGCCGACGTCGCGGGTGACGGGATCGGCCAGGCCGACCGGCCGCGCCGGCGCCGCCGCCGGGGTGGCGCGCGCCGCCGCGGGGCGGGCCGCCCGGAGGCACCGAGAACGCCGAGTCGGCCCCGGACGCCGCAGCCAGCTGATCCGGTGCGTTCCCACACCCGCGAGCGGCCGCCGCGGGAGCGGCGCCGGCCGATGCCGCCCGAGCGGCGGCGCCGGCCGACGTCGTGGCCGCGGTGGTCATCGCGGTGCTGGTGCTCGGCGGCGCGCTACTGGTGGAACAGCCCCGTCGAGGGCACCGACGCCGAGCCCGCGGCCGCGCCCGTCACGGCCCCACCGGAGGCCACGGCCGTCCCGGCCGGGTTCACGGAGGTCTGGCGGGCGCCGAGCGGCGCCACCGCCGGGCCGGTCGTCGCCGGCCCGGCCGTCGTCACCGCGGACGGCGAGCGCGTCTCCGGCCGCGACGCCACCACCGGCGCGAGGTCTGGAGCTACACGCGCGACGTGCCGCTCTGCACGGCGGGCGGCGCGTTCCCCGGCGCCGACGGCGGCACCGGCCGCGTCCTGGCGCTGTACCAGGGCCCGACCGGCTGGTGCAGCGAGCTGACGTCGCTGCGTCCCGACACCGGCGAGCGGGTCACCGCGTCCAACCCGGACGCACGGCCCGGCACCCGGCTGCTCGCCGGCCACTCCTACGTCGTGACGACGGGCCCCGAGTACCTCGAGGTCATGCGGTCCGACCTGGTCAAGACCATGGAGTACGGCGCGGTGCCCACGCCCGTGCAGCCCGGACACCAGCCGCGCACCGGCTGCACCTACGGCTCGGTGGCCGTGGCCGCCGACCGGGTCGGTGTGGTCGAGCGCTGCCCCGGCGAGGCCACCGACCGGCTCACCGTGCTCACCGCCGACGGCCCGGACGGCGCAGACCAGCCGCAGGTGCAGTTCTCCACCGCGCTGCCCGGCGCGGGCGCGGTGCTCGTCGCGCTGACGGGCGACCGGGCGGCCGTCGCGCTGCCCGGGCCGCCCCGGCTCGTGCTGGTCGACCGTTCCGGCGCGCAGGCCGGCACCGTGCCGCTCGACCTGCCGGCCGGCGACCTCGCGGACCCGCCCGGGCTCGTCGCCCCGACCGGCGCGGACGACCAGCGCGTCTACTGGTGGACGGGCTCGCAGACGATCGCGCTCGACGCCACCGACCTCACCCCGCTCTGGACGATCCCCGGCGCGCTCGGCCCGGCCGTCGCGTACGGCGGCGGGGTGCTGGTGCCGGTGGCGGGCGGGCTCACGGTGCTCGACCCGGCCACGTCCACGTCGCTGCGCACGATCCCGGTGGACCGCCCGCCGGGGCCAGTGCGGCTCGCGGTGGCCGGTGACGTGCTGCTGGAGCAGCGCGGCACCGAGGTCGTCGCGATGCGGCCGTCCGGGTGATCAGGTGGCGGCGCCGCGCCGGCCGGACGAGGCTCGGGGCGTGAGCAGCAGCACGACGGACGCCGGCGCGGGCTACTTCCCGCCCGGCACCGCCACCCGCACGGTCGTCGCCGACCCGGCCGCGCTCGTCGGCGGCATCAGCGCGCTCTTCCTGCAGACCCTGCACCCGCGCGCGATGGCGGGCGTGGAGCAGCACTCCTCGTTCCCCGACGACTTCTGGCCGCGGCTGCAGCGCACCGCCGGGTACGTCACGACGCTCGCGTTCGCCGACACCGCCACGGCGGACCGCGTCGCCGCGCACGTGCGGGTGATCCACCGCCAGGTGCACGGCACCGACCCGGTGACCGGCCGCCCCTACGCCGCCGACGATCCCGACCTGCTGCGCTGGGTGCACGCCTGCGAGGTCGGCTCGCTCTCCGCCGCGGTGCGCCGGCTCGGGCTGATCGACGCCGCCGAGGAGGACCGCTTCCTCGCCGAGCAGGTGACGGCCGGCGCGCTGCTCGGCGCCACCGGGCTGCCGGCCAGCCGGGCCGAGGTGGACGCGTACTTCGCCGACGTCCGGCCGGAGCTGGTGGCGAGCCCGATCGCGCGCCGGGCGGCGCGCCGCCTCGCGCTGGCCCCGCTCCCGCTGCGCGTCGAGCTGCTGACGCCGGCCCGCCCGGTCTGGACGGCCGTGGCCGCCGTCGCGATCGGGCTGCTCCCGTCCTGGGCCAAGCGGATGTACGGCATCCCGGAGCCGCCCGGCGCCGGCCTCGCGACCACGGCGGGCCTGCGCGCGATCCGCTCCGCGCTGCTCACCGTGCGCCGGATCCGCGGCGAGGAGCCGGGCGCGCAGTTCAGCCGGGCCGCTCAGACGAGCCACTGAACGGTCAGCAGCGCCCCGGTGATCACGAGCACCGCCAGCGCCGCCCACACCCCGGCCGCGCCGGGGCGGCGGTCGGCCTGGCGCTGAGCGACCACCGCGGCCAGCGCCGCGGCCGCGTGCCAGACGAGGGTGCTCGCGCCCGGCCCCGGCGTGCCTCCCGCTCGGCGACGACCCACGCGCCGCCCAGCGCGAACAGGAGCACGACCAGCCCGCCCGCGAGCACGCCCGGAGAACCCCCGCAGCCGCGCGCCCGCCCTGCTCACGGCGCCAGCTGGGACCAGCTCGGCGCCTCGGGTGCGGCCGCGCGCCCCTCCGGGCAGCTCCGCCGCAGGTCGCACGTGCCGCAGCGGGGTGCGGGCCGGGGCGGGAACAGCTCGTCGGCGGCGCCGCCGGCGGCCAGCGCCGCGCTCGCCGCGTCCAGCTCGGCCGCGGTCTCCTCGGCCAGCCGGACGTGCTCGGCGAGCGACGCGTCGTCGTGCTCCCAGGCCAGCACCTCCCCGCTCGGCAGGTGGTGCAGCTCGACCTGCCGGCAGCGGCGGCGCAGCGTGCGCTCGGTCGCGATCGCGTAGAGCGCGAGGGCCCGCGACCGGCCCGCGTCCTCGGCGGTCGGCCGGCGCCGGCCCGTCTTGTAGTCGACGACGACCAGCTCGGCGCCGCGCCGGTCGATGCGGTCCACCCGGCCCTCGGCGACGATCCGGTCGGTGGCGACCGACACCCACTGCTCCAGCCCGACGGCCTCGGCGTCCCCCTCCAGCTCGCCGGCGTACTCGGCGACCCAGCCGCGGGCCCGCTCGCGGTACACGGCGGCCTGCGCGGCGTCCCGGAACCCCTCGCCGGACCAGTGCCGGTCGACGAGCGCGGCCGCGGCGCGCGGCGTGCGCTCGTGCGGCGGGAGGTCGAACAACGATCGCAGCGCGAGGTGCACCACCGCGCCGAGCGTGCTGCTCGCGGACGCCCCGGCCCGCGGGGGCGGCGGCCGGTCGAGGTAGGTCATGCGGAAGCGGCGCGGGCAGTCCTCCCACACACCGAGCTTCGACGGCGTGACGCGGACGAGGCGGGTGGTCTCGAAGTCGAAGCCGAGCTGTGCGCCAGCGTTCACCCGCAGCACGGTAACGCCCCGCTCCCGCGCGCCGTCAGCCGGTGAGCACCTCGGCGCCGCTCGCCCCGGCCACCAGCCGCTCGTAGGCGGCCGCGGCCGTGGTCTCGGCCGCCAGCGGGGTGACCTTGTTGGTGCCGTGGTAGTCGCTCGACCCCGTCACGACCAGGCCGGTCTCGGCGGCGACGGCCCGCAGCAGCTCCCGGTCCTCGGGGGCGTGGTCGGGGTGGTCGACCTCGACGCCGGTGAGGCCCGCGCCGGCCAGGTCGGCGACCACGGACGGCTCGACCACCCGCCCGCGGCGGCGCGCCAGCGGGTGCGCGAACACCGTCACGCCGCCCGCGGCCCGGACCATCTCGATCGCCGTGCGCACCGGCGTGTCGACCTTCGGCACGTAGTACGGGCTCCCGTTGTGCAGGAGCTCGGCGAACGCCTCCGTGACCGAGCCGACGACGCCCGCCGCGACGAGCGCCCGCGCGAGGTGCGGCCGTCCCGCGCTCGCGCCCTCCGGGAGCAGCGCGAACACCGTGTCGACGTCCACCGGGTAGCCGTCGGCGGCCATCTTCCCGATCATCGCCCGCGCGCACCCGCTCCCCTGCAACCGCGTCTGCTCGGCGACGATCGCCGGGTGCGCCGGGTCGAACAGGTAGCCGAGCAGGTGGATCGGCACGTCCCGGTCGCCGCGCCCGGTGGGCGAGACGCACGAGAACTCGGCCCCGCGCACCAGCCGCAGCCCTGACGGAAGCGCCGCGGCGGCCTCGGCCCAGCCGCCGGTGGTGTCGTGATCGGTGATCGCCACGACGTCGAGCCCGGCGGCGGACGCGGCCGCGACCAGCTCGGACGGTGTGTCGGTGCCGTCCGATGCGGTCGAATGGGCGTGCAGGTCGATCCGGGCCACGCCCGAGGCTATCCCGCGGCCTACCGGCGCCAGCGCGGCCGGGCCAGCATGCCCGTGGCCCGCGTGCGGCCCTTCTCGCCGAAGACCAGCTCGGAGAGGGCCTCGTAGACCTCTTCGGGCTGGGGCATGTAGTCGATCCGGTTGAGCGCCTGGATCTGCCCCGCGGACTCGACGATGATCGTGCCGTAGCCGAACATGCGGCCCCCGAGCGACCGCTCGAACGTGAGGTCGGTGACCTTGCCGAGCGGCATCATGCCGACGCGGTGGGTGATGATCCCCTGGGCGAGCATCATCCGCTTGTCGGTGATCACGATCCGCTCGATCCACCACAGGATCGTGAGGACCGTGAACCTGATCACCGCCACCAGCGCCAGGTAGAACGCCAGGTTGTCGATGAGCACGCTGTCCGGCAGGAGCCGCTCGGCGACCACGATGGCCAGCAGGAACAGGGACGTGGTGGAGATGTGGTTGAGCATCACGGCCCAGTGCTGGCGCAGCCGGATGACCCTGCGCTCCGTGGGGAGCAGGTACTCGTCGATCTCCCGGGGGGCGAGCACGGGACTACACGAGCTGCGTGAAGAAGCGGATGACCGACTCGGCGCCGTCGCGCAGGGTGGTGCCGATGCTCTGCAACGATCCGGCGGCGCTGTCGGGTTGAGTGAAGACGAAGAACAGCAGCAGCGCGATCGCGACCAGTCCGACGATCTTCCTGATGTTCACCACAACCCCGATCTGTCCGTAAGGACGCCCCAGCACCATGATTTGTACAGCACGGGGAGCGCCCGCGGTATCCGGCACGCGGGCCCGCACGGAGGCACTCGATGACTGAGGGTAGTGACCCGATCCCCTGTGTGGGGGCACTCGTCTATGACCCGAACGGCCGTATCCTGCTCGTCCAGCGGGCGCACGATCCGGGGCGTGGCCTATGGTCCCTGCCCGGCGCCGGGTGGAGCCCGGCGAGGACGACGCCACGGCCCTGGTCCGGGAGCTGGCGGAGGAGACGGGTCTGCAGGTCGAACCCGGTGCTCTGATCGGCCGCGTGCGCCGCGGGCCCTTCGACATCGCGGACTACCGGTGCACCGTGGTGGGGGGTCAGCTGCGCGCCGGGGACGACGCCTCGGACGTCCTCTGGTGCGATGCGGCCACGTTCGAGCGACTCCCCCTCGTCACCCTTCTGGCCGACACGCTCGCCGGCTGGGACGCGCTCCCGACGTGACGCTGCGCGACCGCCGCAGCGCACACGATCGCCGACGTAGCGTAACCACGAACTTGTGGCTGGAACCGATCCCGATCAGATGTGGATCTGCTCCGAAGGAGTGATCACCCTCGTGGATCAGTCGTGGATCCGGTGGGTCAGAGCTGCGGGACGGGGCGGCCCGGCTGCTCGCCGCCGCGCTCGTCGCCGTAGGACCGCTTGGGGACCATGACCTTGCGGCGGAACGTGCAGACGACCGTGCCGTCCTGCTTGTAGCCCCGCGTCTCGACGTGGACGACGCCGCGGTCGCTCTTGCTCCTCGACTCGGTCTTGCCGAGCACCTCGGTCTCGCCGTAGATCGTGTCGCCGTGGAACGTCGGCCGGGTGTGCCTGAGCGACTCGACCTCGAGGTTGGCGATCGCCTTGCCGGAGACGTCCGGCACGGACATGCCGAGCAGCAGCGAATAGACGTAGTTGCCGACCACGACGTTCCGCTTGAAGTCGGTGGTCTGCTCCGCGTAGTGCGCGTCCATGTGCAGCGGGTGGTGGTTCATGGTCAGCAGGCAGAACAGATGGTCGTCGTACTCGGTGACCGTTTTGCCCGGCCAGTGCTTGTAGACGGCGCCGACCTCGAACTCCTCGTAGTACCGCCCGAACTGCAACGCTGTCGCCTCCAACGCCGATAGCCACAGTGGTGGGGGTAATCTAGCTCTTGGTCGGGCTGCTCCCGCCCGGCTCGCACATGGCCCCGCCCACAGCGACGAGACGCCCAGCGAGGAGGTGAGCGCGGTGCCTCAGGCACCCGGTTGCAGTAGTCGCCGCGTTCCCGGCACGGCGACCTGACGGTCTTCCGGTCGGGGAACGCGTGATCCACGCCTGCGCCCAGTGCGGCGCTTCCCCGACCGACCTCCAGGAGGTAACCCGTGCCGCCGCTGTCCTCCCTCAGGCCTGCCATGCGTGCGTCCAGCCGCCACGCGGTCAAGGCCGCCGAGTCCCTCCTGCCGAAGCTGCGCGTCCCCCTCTCCGCCTACGTCGTCGACTGCGCGGTCTACGCCTCCGGCCAGCGGCTCCCCGGCCGATGGAACCACGAGCACGCGCTCACCGAGGCGCGCTCGCGCAGCGACGCGTTCGTCTGGATCGGGCTGCACGAGCCCGACGAGGAGCAGATCACCGGCATCGCGACGTGTTCGGGCTGCACGAGCTCGCCGTCGAGGACGCCGTGCAGGCGCACCAGCGGCCCAAGCTGGAGCGCTACGACGACAAGCTGTTCATGGTGCTCAAGACCGTGCGCTACGTGGGCAAGTCGCACCCGGCCGGCGAGAACGAGATCGTCGAGACCGGCGAGATCATGGTGTTCGTCGGCGCCGACTTCGTCATCACGGTGCGCCACGGCGACCACTCGTCGCTGCGGGACGTGCGCCGCAAGCTGGAGGCCGACCCCGAGCAGCTCGCGCTCGGCCCCGCCGCCGTGCTGCACGCCATCGCCGACCACGTCGTGGACTCCTACCTCGAGGTCACCGAGGCCATCGAGGACGACATCGACCTCATGGAGTCCGACGTCTTCGCTCCCCGCTCCAACGTCGACTCCGAGCAGATCTACGTGATGAAGCGCGAGGTGCTGGAGCTGCGCCGGGCCGTGGTGCCGCTCGGCGGCCCGGTGCGCAAGCTCACCGAGGGATACAGCTCACTCGTGCCGCACGAGGTGCGCTCCTACTTCCGCGACGTCGACGACCACATGGTCACCGTCACCGAGCGGATCGCCGGCTTCAACGAGCTCCTCACGACGCTGGTCGACGCCGCGCTGGCGAAGATCACGATGCGGCAGAACAACGACATGCGCCGGATCACCGCCTACGTCGCGATCATCTCTGTGCCGACGATGATCGCCGGTATCTACGGGATGAACTTCGACTTCATGCCCGAGCTGCACTGGTCGTTCGGCTATCCCATGGTGTGGACCGTGATCGTCACGATCTGTCTGGTGCTGTTCCGGGTGTTCCGCAAGAACGAGTGGCTCTGACCGCGGCGCGACCGGTGACCGCCCGCCGCCCGGTGAGCCCGCTGCGCCTGATCGGGCGCACGCCGTGGGCCCGGCAGCGGCCGACGTGGGGCGCGGCGCGGCCCGAGCTGATCGAGGCCGCGCTGCGGCGCGCGACGGCCCGGCCGACGGGCGGCTGGCACGTGCTCGCCGGCAGCCGCGAGGTGCGGCCCGGGCGCGCGTTCGGCGCCACGGTGGCCGGACGCGAGGTCGTGGCCTGGCGCGACGCCGCCGGCGGGCTGCACGCCGGGCCGGGCGCCTGCCCGCACCTGGCGCCCCGCTCTGCGCGGCCGCCGTGCACGACGGCATGCTCGTCTGCCGCTGGCACGGGATGACGCTCGGGCCGGGCGGACGGCCGGGCTGGCAGCCGTTCCCCGCCCACGACGACGGCGTGCTCGCGTGGGTCCGGCTCGACGGCGCGGGCGCGCCGACGGAAGCGCCCGCGCTCGGGCCGCGCCCGGCGGGCCCGGTCGTCGCCGCCGTGGCGACCGTCGTCGGGCGGTGCGAGCCGGCGGACGTCGTCGCGAACCGGCTCGACCCCTGGCACGGCGCGTGGTTCCACCCGTACTCGTTCACGGCGCTGCGCGTGGTCAGCGCGCCGCCGCCGGACGCGCCGGACCCCGAGGACCGGTTTCTCGTCGAGGTGACGTTCACGCTCGGGCGGCGGTTCGGGGTGCCGGTGCGCGCCGAGTTCAGCTGCCCGGACGCCCGCACCGTCACGATGGAGATCGTCGGCGGCGAGGGCGCCGGGAGCGTCGTCGAGACGCACGCGACGCCGCTCGGCCCCGGCCCGGACGGCCGGCCGCGCACCGCCGTGATCGAGGCGGTGGTGGCGCACTCGGACCGTCCGGGCTTCGGGCACGTGCGCCGGGTGGCCGGGGTGCTGCGCCCGCTCATGCGCGGGGCCGCCCGCCGGCTCTGGCGCGACGACATCGCGTACGCCGAGCGCCGCTACGCGCTGCGCTCGCGCACCTGAGCGGCCGGCCGCGGAGCGAGCGCCGCGAGCACCAGCGCGCCGCCGAGCAGCAGGCCGCCGGCGATCCCGGCCGGGCCGAGCCGGTCGCCGAGCAGCAGGGCCGCCAGCACTGCGGCGGTGAGCGGCTCCAGCAGGGCCAGCAGCGCGCCGACCCCCGCCGTGGCCGACCGCAGCCCGCGCAGGTAGCTCGTGTACGCGACGGCCGTCGGGAGCAGGGCCAGCGCGGCGAGCAGCACCAGCGACCGGGCGCCGGGCGCGAACCCGACCCCGGACGTCGCGGCGGCGAGCGGGAGCAGCAGCGCCCCGCCGAGCACGAACGCGAAGCCGGTGGCCGGCGCGTCCCCGAGCCCGGGCACCGGACGGGCGGAGAGCAGCGTCAGCGCGGCGAACCCGGCCGCCGCGAGCAGCGCGCACCCGGCCCCGGCGAGCGTCGCGGGCAGTGTGCCGGGCCCGCCCGCGGGCAGCCCGACGAGCAGCGCGAGCCCGGCCAGGGCCGCCGCCACCGCCGCGACGTGCCGGCGCCCGGCCTCGCGGCGCCGCGCCAGCAGCACGAGCACCGGCGACGCCCCGATCGTCACGAGCGTCGCGAGGCTCACCGACGTCAGCGCGACGGCGCTGAAGTAGCTCGCCTGGAACAGCGCGGCGAGCGCGCCGAGCGCGGCCACCCGCCGCCACGCGGCCCGGCCGCGCGGCACCGGCGAACCGGTGACCAGCAGATATCCGACGATCAACAGTCCACCGGCGGCGAGCCGGTAGGTCGCGACGGCGAGCGGGCCGAGGCCCGTCGCGGCGGCGAGCATGGTGCCGAAGAGGCCGCCGTGCCCCACAGGACACCGGCGAGAACGAGGAAGGACAACGGGCTGCGCTCCTGCGCCGGAGGGACGGGTCGCGGAGGCGGAGCCGGGGGTGCGCACAACAACACGGCACACGCGTGCCGTGGGACGGACGAGCCGGCTCCGCTAGGAGCGCGGCGGCGGGGTGATCGGGAACATCCGGTGCACGGGCTGAGCCTAGTGCCGTGGTCTACTCGGCCCGCTCCGGATCCGGTGCCGGTGCCGGCTCGGGGCGCGGCCGGGGCGAGGGCGTGATCCGCAGGCCCTCGATCGGGGTGGTGGCGTCGGCGTCGATGTCGGCGAGGCTCGCGGCCGGCGGGTCGAGCACGCCGTCCGGGGGCTCGGCCTCGGCCTCGGCGGCCGAGCGGCGGCCGAGGAACGTGTGCACGATGTGCTGCTGCCAGCCCGGCACCGTCTGCACGCGCACGTCCTCGAACCCGGCGTCGCGCATCCGCTTGGTCAGCGCCGTGACCCCGTCGAACTGGAGCACGCTGCGCCACAGGTACCGGTAGAGGTCCGCGGAGCCGGCCCGCATCCGGCCGAGCGGGATGATCACGCCCCAGCAGACCGCCGTCCAGCGGGCGCGGCTGCGCACGGAGTCGCGCACCGAGTACTCGTGCACGGCGATCGGCGCGCCCGGCCGCAGCAGCCGGTGGAACTGGCGCAGCGCCGCGTCCTGGTGCACGAGGTTGCGCAGCAGGTAGGCGGCGAGGATCCCGTCGTACGGGCCGACGATGCCGCTCATCGCGAGGTTCTCGGCGTTGCCGTGCACGAACCGGACGGTCGAGGGCCAGTTCTTGCGCCGCGCCATGCTGAGCATCTCGGCCGACGCGTCGACGGCGGTGATCTCGGCGCGCGGCAGCACCTCGACCAGCGCGGCCGTGGACGCGCCCGTGCCGCAGCCGAGGTCGAGCAGCTTGAGCCCGGCCCCGTTCGCCGGCAGCCCCAGGCGCCGGACCGACATCCGCAGGTGGTCGTGGTAGCCCGGGTTCAGGTTCACGAGCTTGTCGTAGCTGCGGGCGTGGGCGTCGAAGGACCGCGGGGCTCCGCCGCGGTCGACCGGTCCTGGCTTGGCAGGGGGGCTCACACCCCGCATCCTGTCGCATCCGGCGCGTGCCGTCGCCTCCCCATACGCTGGCCCGATGGTCGCGTCCCTCGCATCGGGTGACGGATAGCCGTGGCCGGCACGGGGTTCCCGGCCGCCGACGCCGAGCACGACTTCCTGCGCGTGCGCCGCCGTCAGGTGCTCTCCCGGCTCGCGGCCCGGCTGCGCCGCGAGCCCGACGACGTGTCCGAGGTCCTCCCGTTCGACGAGGTCGTGGCCGTGCTGGGCCGCACCGGCGAGCGCCGCCTCGGGCTGCGGGTGGTCGACCTGGACTCGGTCGTCGGCAGCGTCGACCGGACGCGGGAGTTCGACCGCTGGTTCCGCCCGCGCAGCGGCCGCACCCGCGAGCGCTGGGAACGGCTCGCCCGCGCGCAGCGGCGCGGCGAGCCGGTCCCGCCCATCGACGTCTACCGCGTCGGCGACCTGCACTTCGTCCGCGACGGCCACCACCGGGTGTCGGTCGCGCGGGCGCTGGGGCTGCGGTCGGTCGAGGCGTACGTGACCGAGGTGACGACCCGCATCGACGCCAACGGCATCGCCGGCCGCGGCGACCTGATCACGAAGGACCTGCGGCGGGTCTTCCTCGACCGGGTCCCGCTGCCGGGTCCGGCGCTGGCCACGATCCTGGTGACGGTGCCGTGGTCGTACGCGGAGCTGAGCGGGACCGTCGAGGCGTGGGGCTTCCGGCTGATGCAGCACGAGTGCCGCTACCTGGACCGGGAGGCCGTGGCCCGGCGCTGGTACGCCGAGGAGTACCGGCCGGTCGTGCGGATGCTCGCGCAGGCCGACCTCGTCGGCGGGCGCACGGAGGCCGAGGCGTACCTGCACTTCACGTGCCGGCGCTACGAGCTGCTGCGCACGCACCGCTGGGACGACGAGGTGGTCGAGCTGCTGCGCACCCGGCCCCGCTAGACCGTCGCGGCCGGAGCGGGCTCGTCGTGCCAGGTGAGGTTGCGCCCGTTCGACGGGTCGAAGACCTGGATCTTCGACGCGTCCAGCCAGACCTCCAGCCGCTGCCCCTCCCGCGCCCCGGACGCCGCCGCGAGCCGCGTGACGACCTGCCCGGCGTCGCCACCGGGGACGTCGGCGGTGCCGGCGTCGGCGGCGAGCTCGGCGAGGTCGTCGGACACGGCCTGCTCGCCCTCCACGCTGAAGTAGGCGAACTTGTCCGAGCCCATCGACTCCAGCACGTCGACCTCGGCGCTGAAGACCGCACCCTGGCCCTTCTGGTGCTCCTCGACGAGCGCGGCGTCCTCGAAGTGCTCGGGCCGGATGCCATGATCACCTCGCGCGGCGCGTTGCCGGCCTCCAAGGAGCGGCGCAGCCGGTCGCTCACGGGCAGGTCGCCCAGCGGCGTGCGGAACGTGCCGTCGCTGAGCGAGGCGGGCAGGAAGTTCATCGCCGGCGAACCGATGAACCCGGCGACGAACAGGTTGGCCGGGGTGTCGTAGAGCGCCTGCGGGGTGCCGATCTGCTGGATGCGCCCGCTGCGCATGACGACGATGCGGTCGCCGAGCGTCATGGCCTCGGTCTGGTCGTGCGTGACGTAGACGGTGGTGGTCGCCAGCTGCTGCTGGAGCCGCGACACCACGGTGCGCATCTGCACGCGCAGCTTGGCGTCGAGGTTGGAGAGCGGCTCGTCCATCAGGAACGCCTTGGGGTTGCGCACGATCGCGCGGCCCATCGCCACCCGCTGGCGCTGCCCGCCGGACATGTTGGCCGGCTTGCGGTCCAGGTGCTGGGTGAGGTCGAGGATCTTCGCGGCCTCCTCGACCTTGCGGTTGGTCTCGGCCTTGTCGACCTTCGCGAGCTTGAGCGGGAACGCCATGTTCTCCCGCACGGTCATGTGCGGGTAGAGCGCGTAGGACTGGAAGACCATCGCGATGTCGCGGTCCTTCGGGGCCTTCTCGTTGACCCGCTGGCCGCCGATGCGCAGCTCACCGGCGGAGATGTCCTCCAGGCCGGCGATCATGTTGAGCGTCGTCGACTTCCCGCAGCCGGAGGGCCCGACGAGGATGATGAACTCGCCGTCCTCGATCCGGAAGTCGGCGTCGTCCACGCCGACCGTGCCGTCCGGGTAACGCTTGGTGATGTGGTCCAGGACGATGTCAGCCACGGTTTCTCAGCCCTTCACTGCGCCGGACGTCAGGCCGGCGACGATGCGCCGCTGGAAGAACAGCACGAAGACGATGATGGGAATGGTGAGCAGCACCGCGGCGGCCGCGATCGACCCCGTGGGCTCGGCGAACTCGCTCGCGCCGGTGAAGTTCGCGATCGCCACCGGCGCGGTCTGCGACCGCGAGGTGGACGTCAGCGAGATCGCGAACAGGAAGTCGTTCCAGCAGAAGATGAACACGAGGATCGCGGTGGTGAACGCCCGGCGCGGCGAGCGGCACGATCACCGACCGGAACGCCTGCAGCGGCGTGGCCCCGTCCATCTTCGCGGCCTTCTCCAGCTCCCACGGGATCTCCCGGAAGAACGCGGAGAGCGTGTAGATCGCCAGCGGCAGCGAAAAAGTGATGTACGGGATGATCAGCCCGGGCCAGGTGTCGAACAGCCCGATCGCCCGCTCGATGTCGAACAGCGGGCTCACCAGCGAGATCGGCGGGAACATCGCGATCAGCAGCGACACCCCGACGAGCAGGCCCTTTCCCGGGAACCGCAGCCGCGCGATCGCGTACGCCGCCATCGTCCCGATGATCACGGCGAGCACGGTGGCGATGAGCGCGATGCCGATCGAGTTGACCAGGGCGCTCGTGAACAGGTCGACGCCGAACACCTGCGTGTAGTTGTCGAACGTCCACTCCCGCGGGATGAAGCTGCCGTCGTTGATGGTGCTCGCCGGCTTGAACGACAGGCTGACGATCCACAGCACCGGGATCAGCGCGTAGAGCAGCACGAGGACGTTCGCCACGGCCCACCGGCTCGTGGCGGCCCTGCTGGTGGCCTGCGCCATCGTCAGCGCCTCCCGTCGGAGTCGGAGCCGGGCGCCGCCGCGCCGAACAGCTTGATGAAGACGAACGCGATGATCCCGACGGCGATGAAGATGAGCACGCTGATCGCGGACCCGATGCCGAGGTTGAACGCGCGGAAGAGGTTGTCGTAGCCGAGCATCGACACCGACCCGGTGCCGTTCGAGCCGCCGGTCAGGATGTAGATGTTGTCGAAGATGCGGAACGCGTCGAGCGTGCGGAAAAGCAGCGCCACGAGGATCGCCGGCTTCATGATCGGCAGGATGATCCGGGTGAGCCGCTGCCACGGCCCGGCGCCGTCCACCTGGGCGCTTGAGCAGGTCCTCCGGCACGAGCGCGAGCCCGGCGAGCAGCAGCAGCGCCATGAACGGCGTGGTCTTCCAGACCTCGGCGAGGATGATCAGCCCGATCGCCGACGCCTGCCCGGTGAGCGGCGCGCTGCCCGGCGGCAGCATCGCCGCGAGGTACCCGACGTCGGGCGTCCACGCGAACTGCCAGCTGTACGCCGCGACGACCGTGACGATGCCGTACGGGATGAGCACGACGGTGCGGGTGAGCCCGCGGCCGAGGATCGTGCGGTGCATGAGCGCCAGCGCGAGCCCGAGCACGAACTCGATCGCCACCGACACCACGGTGATGACCAGCGTCACGAGGAAGGCGTTCCACCAATACGGCGACGTCAGCACGACGACGTAGTTGGCCAGGCCGGCGAACGCCTGGTCGTCCGGGAACCGCAGGTCGTAGCGCTGCAGCGACAGCCAGACCGCGTAGCCGATGGGATACGCCGTGACCGCCAGCATGATCACGACCGCCGGGGCGCAGAGCAGGAACGCGAGCCGGCGTTCCGAGCGCGCCCCCTCGGAGAGCGGCGGTCTGGCCGCCCGGTGCGCCCCGCGACCGTTCGCCCGTGCGGGCGCGGCCGGGGCAGTGCTCTGCACGGCCATCAGGGCACCAGCCTTCCGAGTTCACGGCCCGCTCCACCTGCTCGGCGAGCTGCGGCACGACGGTGTCGGGGTCGATCTGGGCGGGCGGGTTGAGCAGGTCCGCCAGCACGATCGAGATGCTCTGGTAGGCCGGGGTCTTGGGCCGCACGCTCGCGGTCTGCAGCGAGTCGCGGATCGCCTGCCACGCCGGGTACTCGGCCTGGAACGCCGGATCGTCGTAGAGCGCGGCGAGCGTCGGCGGCACGCCGCCCTCGGTGGCGTTGTGCAGCTGGTTCTCCCGGTTGCGCAGGCACTGCACGGCCTCGAACGCGAGGTCCGGGTGCCGCGACGTGGTGCTGACCCCGAGGTTGAACCCGCCGATCGTCACGGTGGCGGGGCGGTTCGGGTCGACGCGCGGGTACGGCGCCCACGCGAACACGTCGCGCACCTGGCGTCCGGTGTTCTCCGAGGTCGGACGGCCCTCGGCGTCGAGGAACGCGCCACCGCCCCCGCCGTCCGGCGGCGGGGTGTTGATCGAGGCGTTGACGAACGGGTAGTTGACCTGGAACGCGGCGTTGCCCGCCTCCATCGCGAGCCGGCCGTCGTTCTCCTGCGCCACCGACAGCGACGGGTCGGAGGCGGGCGACGACGCCACCCGCTGCATGATCGTCGCGGCCTGCCGCGCGGCGTCGCCCTGGTTGACGAGCACGTCGCCGTTCTCGGAGACGAGCTGGCCGCCCGCGCTGGTCAGCAGCGTGTTGAACCAGACGGAGATGCCCTCGTACTGGGCGGCCTGCACCTCGATGTACGACGGGAGCCCGCGGGCGTGCAGTGCCTCGGACTGGCGGATCATGTCGTCCCACGTCGCGGGCGGGGTGGGCGCGAGGTCGGTGCGGTACCAGAGGAGCTGGGTGTTGGTGTTGAGCGGCGCCGCCCACAGCCGGCCCTGGTAGGTGCCGGTCTCGTACGCGGCGTCGAGCGTGCCCTGCTCGATCTGGCGGGCCTCGTCGTCGGGGAACGGCGCGATCCAGCCGGCCTCGGCGAACTCGGCCGTCCACGTCACGTCGAGCAGCATGATGTCGACGGCCGGGTCGCCGGCGACGAGCCTGCGGGCGAGCTGGAGCCGCTGGTCGTCGGCGGCCTTGGGCAGCGTGTGCTGCTCGATCGTGTACCGGCCGCCCGCGGCCTCCGTGCACGCGGCGGCCCCGGCCGCGTAGCCGGAGGCGTTGTCGGCGGCCGTGTAGTAGTTCAGGACCGGTGGCCCGGAGCCGCCGGAGCTGCATCCCGCGACGGCTGCGGCGGCCAGCACCGCGCACGCGACCGCGGCCGGCGGCCGCCTCCGGTGCCCGCGCAGCGTCGAGCGGACCGGTCCCGGCATGACGCCCCCCGTTCCCGAGTGCGCGGCCCGGAGCCGCGTCGCCCACAGGTGTGATCCCGGTCACGGTCGGTGCCGGGTGATCCGAACCTATGCGCGTCGGGTCCGGCCCGCAATCGCTGGCCGGAGGGAACGGTTCTCAGGCGGGTGACGTGCCCATCGCGAGCTTCGCGAGCATCTCGCGGGCCTTCTCGGCGTTGCGCGGCTGGCACAGCACGTCGTAACGGCCCGCGACCAGCTGGCTCGCGGACGTGAAGTCGCGCCGACCGCGGGTGGTGGCGTAGCCGACCGCGGCGAACACCAGACCGAACACGACACCGCTGGCGAGGCCGACGAGGATCGGCACGATCGTGGGGCCGCTGACCGTGAAGAAGCTGAGCAGCAGACCCACGAAGAGGCCGAACCAGGCGCCGGAAAGCGCGCCGGAGCCGATCACGCGGCCCCACGTGAGCCGGCCGATCACGCGCTCCACGAGCATCAGGTCGACGCCGACGATCGTCACGTCGCGGACGGGGAAGTCGGCGTCGGCGAGGTGGTCGACGGCCCGCTGCGCCTCCTCGTACGTGGCGTAGGAACCGACCGGCCAGCCGGTGGGCGGGGTGGGCATGCTGGACGGGCCGGGCGCGGTGCGCGCGGGGCCGCCGAACGGTGTTGTCACGGGGCCTCCTCTTCCTCGCGTCGGGACTCCTGGTGGTCAGCGCCCACATCATGTCAACGCGAGGACCAGGGACGAAGTGCCCGTTTCGGCGATCATCACACTCCTGCCCGCGGGGGCCGGCGGCAGGGCCGAAAGTTGGCGATGCTCACTTGTCCGTGGACTCCCGCGGAACCCGCGTGGCAGGCTCCTCACGGGCCGCGACCACCGTCGCGCGCGGCGAGGAGGTCGTGGGTGGACGTCGTGCTCGGATCCGGTGACCACACGTATCGCGCGCACGACGGCCAATGGGGCGACCTCCCCGACGGCTGGGACCTGGTGGACGTCGCCGGGGTCGCCGTCGACGACGAGGACCGGCTCTTCGTCTACAACCGCGGCCCGCACCCGGTGATCGTCCTGGACCGCGACGGGCGCTTCCTCGGCTCGTGGGGCGAGGACTTCGTCACCCGCGCCCACGGCATCGACCGCGGCCCCGACGGCATGCTCTACCTCACCGACGAGGGCGACCACACCGTCCGCAGGTGCACGCCGGAAGGCGAGGTGCTGCTGGAGATCGGCGTCGGGCAGCCGTCGCCGCGCTGGAGCGGCGAGCCGTTCCACCGCTGCACGCACACCGCGCTCTCCCCCGACGGCGACATCTACGTGACCGACGGCTACGGCAACGCGCGCGTGCACAAGTACGCGCCCGACGGCACGCACCTGTTCTCGTGGGGCCGGTCCGGCGCGGCGAGGGCGAGTTCAGCCTGCCGCACAACGTCGCCTGCGACGCCGACGGCTGGGTGCACGTCGCCGACCGCGAGAACCACCGGGTGCAGGTCTTCGACGGCACGGGCCGCTTCGAGACGCAGTGGTACGGCGTGCACCGGCCCAGCGCGTTCACCCTCACCCGCGACCCCGAGCCGCTCTGCTTCGTCGGCGAGATCGGCACGCCGCTGGACTTCCAGCGCGGCGCCCCGGGCCTCGGCCCGGTCGTGTCGGTCCGCACCCGCGAGGGCAAGCTGCTCGCCCGGCTCGGCCTGGAGCCCTCCAGCCTGGGCGTCGACGCCGGGCAGTTCATCTCGCCGCACGGGATCTGCGTCGACTCCCGCGGCGACGTCTACGTCGGCGAGGTCGCGCACACCGGCTGGCCGAACGTCTTCGGCACGGAACTCCCCCGCCCGCGACCGCTGCGGGCCCTGCAGAAGCTGGTGAAGGTGTGAGCAACCCCCTCAAGGCACCCGGCCGCCCGCTCGTCGGGACCTGGATCAACCTCGTCCGCAACCCGGCCGTCCTGACGCTGCTCAAGAGCAGCGGCCTCGACTACGCCCGCGTCGACATGGAGCACTCGTCGCCGTCGGTCGAGACGGTCGCGGACATGGCGGTGCTGGCCCGCGCGCTCGGGTTCCCGCTGGTCGTGCGGCCGCCGGCGGCCGACCGCGAGTGGGTCACGCGGCTGCTCGACGTCGGCGTCACGGGGCTGCACGTGCCGCAGGTCGACACCCCGGAGATCGCGCGGACCGTCGTCGAGGCCGCGTACTACGCGCCGCTCGGGATGCGCGGCATGGCCGTCAACGGGCCGCACAACGACTTCCGCGCCGACACCCCGCTCGCCGAGCTGAACGAGCAGGTGCACATCACCGTGATGCTGGAGTCGCGGGAGGCGTTCGAGAACCTCGACGCGATCGTCGGCACCCCGGGCATCGACGCCGTCACGCTCGGCCCGGCCGACCTGGCCCAGGAGCTGGGCGTGCGCGGCACCCCGGACGAGGCCCGGGTGGTGAACGAGCACCGCTCGGTGCTGATCGACGCCGCCCGCCGGCACGGCAAGGACGTCGCGATGCTGTTCAACACGGTGGAGGAGGCCCGGCCGTGGGTCGAGGCCGGCGTCACGCTGCTCGCCATCGCGTCGGACGTGGCGGTGCTGCAGGCCGGCTACTCCGCGATCGCCGCCGGCCTGCGCGCGCCCGTCAACGGCTCCTGTACTCCTTCAGCAGCCCTCGGCTGATGATCGTCTTCTGGATCTCGGACGTGCCCTCGCCGATCAGCAGGAACGGCGCCTCGCGCATGAGGCGCTCGATCTCGTACTCCTTGGAGTAGCCGTAGCCGCCGTGGATGCGGAACGCGTCCTGGGTGACCTCGGCGCAGTACTCGCTGGCCAGGAGCTTGGCCATGCCCGCCTCGACGTCGAACCGCGCGCCGGAGTCCTTGAGCCGGGCGGCGTTGACCATCATCAGGTGCGCGGCCTCGACCTTCGTCGCCATCTCGGCGAGCTTGAACGCGACGGCCTGGTGCTCGGCGATCGGCCTGCCGAACGTGCGGCGCTGCTGCGCGTACCCGACGGCCAGCTCGAACGCGCGGATCGAGATGCCGCAGGCCCGCGCCGCGACGTTGACCCGCCCGACCTCGACACCGTCCATCATCTGCGCGAACCCGCCGCCCCGCACCCCGCCGAGGATCTGCCCGGCCGGGACGCGGTGGCCGTCGAAGACCAGCTCGGTGGTGTCGACGCCCTTGTAGCCCATCTTGTCGATCTTGCCCGGGACCGTCAGCCCGGGCGCCACCTCGCCGTAGCCCTCCGGCTTGTCGACCAGGAAGCACGTCAGGTTGTGGTGCGCCCGCTCCGCGCCCTCGTCGGTGCGGACGAGCACCGCGGTGAGGTTCGACGTGCCGCCGTTCGTCACCCACATCTTGGCGCCGTCGATGACGAACTCGTCCCCGTCCTGCACGGCCTTCGTCTTGATCGCCGCGACGTCCGACCCGAGCTCGGGCTCGGACATCGAGAACGACCCGCGCACCTCCCCGGTCGCCATCCGCGGCAGGTAGCGCCGTCGCTGCTCCGGCGTGCCGTGCTGGGTGATCATGTGCGCGACGATGAAGTGGGTGTTGACCACCCCGGACACGCTCATCCAGCCGCGCGCGATCTGCTCGACGACCAGCGCGTACGTCAGCAGCGACTCCCCCAGCCCGCCGAACTCCTCCGGGACCGTGATCCCGAACAGGCCCATCTCCTTCATCCCGTCGACGATGTCCTGCGGGTACGCGTCGTCGTGCTCCAGCGCGGTGGCGTGCGGGATGATCTCCTTGTCCACGAACGTCCGGACGGTCGCGAGGATCTCCTGCTGCACGTCGGTGAGACCGGCGGTCTGAGCGAGCTTCGCCATGCGGAAAGTATCCCCGCCGGTTGGCATAGTTAGCACGTGGCGGACGGCACACACCTCCGGGACTCGGCACACAGGGTGGGACGTGTGTGCGGAGTACGGGAGGTGTGTGCGGTCGTCGTGGTGGCCGCAGGTTCTGCCGAACAGCCCTCGCCGGTCCGCCGTTTGGTCGAAGCTCTGGACATGGAGTTGCCCGATCTGCACCTGCGCCGTGACCTGCGGGCCGGCGGGTTCCGGGACGACGAGGTGCGGCGACTGGTGCGGGCCGGGCAGCTCACGCCCGTGCGCCGCGGCTCGTACGTCCACGGCGACGCGCCCACCGACGAGCACGCGCACCACGCCGTCCGGATCCGGGCGGAGGTGGCGCACCTCGCGGCCGGCGCCGTCGTCAGCCACGTGTCCGCGGCGGTGCTGCACGGGCTTCCGACCTGGGCGATTCCGCTCGACCGCGTGCACGTGACGCGGGCCCGGCGCACCGGCGGCCGCCGCGGCGGGCAGGTGCACGTCCACACCGCACCGCTCGACCTGCACGAGATCCAGGAGGTGGACGGGCTGCTCGTCACGTCCGTGGCGCGCACGGTGGTGGACCTGGCCCGCACCGTCCCGTTCGAGCCGGCCGTCGCGGTGGCCGACGCGGCACTGCACGCCGTGCGCACCGACCCGGACGCGACGCTGCTGCTGCACATCGCCCTGGCCGAGGCCTTGGCGCGCACCCTGCGCTGGCGGGGCCGCCCCAACGCCCGGCGGGTCCTGGAGTTCGCGGACGCCCGCAGCGACAGCGTCGGCGAGTCCCGCAGCCGGGTCGCGCTGCAGCGTGCGGGGCTCCCGCAGCCGACGTTGCAGTGGCAGGTCGCCGGCCATCTCGTCGACTTCGGCTGGCCCGCTCTCCGGACGGTCGGCGAGTTCGACGGCCGCATGAAGTACGACAAGCTCCTGCGCCCCGGCCAGACACCCGCCGACGCCGTCTACGCCGAGAAGCTCCGCGAGGACTCGATCCGCGCCGAGGGCCTCGCGGTGGTCCGCTGGGGCTGGCGGGACCTGGCCGACTTCACCCCGGTGCTGCACCGGCTGCGGTCGGCCTTCGCCCGCCCCTGACCACCGCACACACCTCCCGCACTCCGCACACACGTCCCACCGTGTGTGCGGAGTCCCGGAGGTGTGTGCGGTCGAACGCGGCTACGCCGGCGGGGTCCAGCGCTCCGTGCGCGTCATGCCAGCCGCCCGGCCCTTCGCCGAGATCACCAGTGCCATCTTGCGGCTGGCCTCGTCGATCATCTCGTCGTCGATCATCGCGGCGCCCCGCTTGCCGCCGGCCTCGGACGTGTACCAGTCGTACGCGTCGAGGATGTTCTCGGCGTGGTCGTAGTCCTCCTGGCGGGGGCTGTAGGTCTCGTTGGCCGCGTCGATCTGGCCGGGGTGGAGCACCCACTTGCCGTCGAAGCCGAGGGCGGCGGAGCGGCCGGCGACGCGGCGGAAGCCGTCGACGTCGCGGATCTGCAGGTAGGGGCCGTCGATGGCCTGCTTGTCGTGGGCGCGGGCGGCCATCAGGATGCTCATGAGGATGTGGTGGTAGGCGTCGCCGACGTCGTAGCCCGGCGGCTGCTCCCCCACCACCAGCGACTTCATGTTGATCGACGCCATGAAGTCGGCCGGGCCGAAGATGATCGTCTCGACGCGCGGGGACGCGGTGGCGATCGCGTTGACGTTGAGCAGGCCGAGCGCGTTCTCGATCTGCGCCTCGATGCCGATGCGCCCGACCTCGTACCCCATGGCCTTCTCGACCTGGGTGAGCAGCAGGTCGAGCGCGACGACCTGCTCGGCCGTCTGCACCTTGGGCAGCATGATCGCGTCGAGGTTGGCGCCGGCGCCCTCGACGACCTCGGTGACGTCGCGGTAGGTCCACTCGGTGGTCCAGTCGTTCACGCGGACGACCCGGATCCGCCCGCCCCAGCCGCCCTCGTTCAGCGCGTCGACGATGGTCTTGCGCGCGCCGGCTTGGCCAGCGGCGCGCAGGCGTCCTCCAGGTCGAGGAAGACCTGGTCGGCGGGCAGCGTGCGGGCCTTGTCGATGAACTTCTGGCTCGATCCGGGCACGGCGAGGCACGAGCGGCGGGCGCGGGTGACGGTCACGAACGACTCCCTCGTCGAGGCGGCGCGGTCACGGCGATGCTGGCACGCCCGGCGGGGCGGCGGCACCTGGGTGATTGGTTTCTCACCCACGGGACGTCAGGACGTTCACGCTTGCGCCGACGCCCGCCCAGTAGTACGCGGACTCGGGCTCGACGGCGTCCGCGCCGGGGTCGGGCCGCCACGCCGCGACGGGCACGACACCCGGGTCGACGAGGTCGGTGCCGTCGAGGAACCGGGCGACGTCGGCCCGGTCGCGGGGCACGATCGGGATGCCGGCGCGCCGGCCGACGAGGCGGACGCCGGCCATCGCGCGCGGGTCGAAGTCGCCGGTCAGGTGCGAGACGACGACGTGGCTGCCGGCCGGGAGCGCGTCGACGAGCCGCGCGACGGCCGGGTACGGGTCGCACCCTCGTCCGGGTCGAAGAACGAGAGCACCGCGGCGAGCAGCAGCCCGACGGGTTCGCGCAGGTCGAGCGTCTCGTGCAGCTGGTCGGTGGCCAGGATCGCGTCCGGGTCGAGCAGGTCGCCGAGCACGTACGCGGCGCGGCCCTCGGGGGTGCTGTGGGCGAACGCGCGGCCGTGCGAGATGACGACGGGGTCGTTGTCGACGCACAGCACGCGCGCGGTGGGGTCCGCGGCCTGCGCCACCTGGTGGACGTTGGGCTCGGTGGGGATGCCGGTGCCGATGTCGAGGAACTGCCGGATGCCGGCGTCGGCCGCGAGGTGGCGCACGGCCCGGAACAGGAACGCCCGGTTGGCCCGCGCCATCTCCCCGATCCCCGGCACGTGCTCCCGGATGCGGTCGCGAGCTTCCGGTCGGGCGCGAAGTTGTCCTTGCCGCCGAGCCAGTAGTCGTAGACGCGCGCCTCGTGCGGCACGGTCGTGTCGATCTCCGGGACCCCGCCCACGCGACCTCCCCCGTCCGAGTGACGAACGGTATCGGAGAGTGATCGACTTCGTCAGGTCCGATCAGGCCAGGCGCGCACTCCCGACGGGCTACCCGCACGTCGTGCCGGAGAAGGAGCACGTCGCGAGCCTAGGCTTCGACCATGGGCACCGAGCGGGTCTTCGTGGCACGGCTCGTGGGCCTCGCCGTCTTCGGCCCGGACGGCGAGCGGCTCGGCAAGGTGCGCGACGTCGTCGTGTCGCTGCGGGTGGACGCGCTGCCGCCGCGGGTGCTCGGGCTCGCGTCGAGGTCGCGACGCGGCGGCGGATCTTCGTGCCGATGCTGCGCGTCACGGCCATCGACCCGGGCGTCGTCACGATGGCGACGGGCCGGGTGAGCATGCGCGGCTTCCACCAGCGCCCGAACGAGGCGCTGGTCGTGGGCCAGATCCTGGACGCACGGGTGCGGCTGGTCGAGGGCGGCGACGACGCCGTGGTCGTCGACGCGGCGATCGAGCCGACGCGCTCGCGGGACTGGGTGGTCGGGCGGCTCGCCGTCCGGACCCGCCGGCACGGGCTGCGCCGCGGTCCGGTGCAGGTGCTGCCGTGGTCGGCGGCCACCGGGCTGACGCTGACCGACCGGCAGGGCACCGAGGGCCTGCTCGCGGTGTTCGAGACCATGCGCGCCGCGGACGTCGCGGCCGCGCTCGCCGAGCTCCCGCAGAAGCGGCAGCACGAGGTGATCGACGGCCTCGACGACGAGCGGCTCGCGGACGTGTTCGAGGAGCTGTCCGAGGCCGACCAGAAGGAGCTGCTCGCGCACCTGGACGCCGAGCGGGCGGCGGACGTGCTGGGCGCGATGTCCCCGGACGACGCCGCCGACCTGCTGCACGAGCTGCCCGGCACGGAGTCGGACGCGCTGCTCGCGCTGATGGAGCCGGACGAGTCGGCGCCCGTGCGGCGGCTGATGCGCTACTCGTCCGACACGGCGGGCGGGCTGATGACGCCGGAGCCGATCGTGCTGCGCCCGGACGCGACGGTCGCCGAGGCGCTGGCCCGCATCCGCAACCCGGACATCCCGCCGGCGCTGGCCAGCATGGTGTTCGTCTGCCGGCCGCCGTCCGCCACGCCGACGGGCCGCTACCTGGGCTGCGCGCACGCCCAGCGGCTGCTGCGGGAGGCGCCGTTCGAGCTGGTCGCGGGCGTGCTGGACACCGATCTCGCGCAGCTCTCGCCGGACGCGTCGCTCGGCGAGGTGACGCGCTACTTCGCCGCGTACAACCTCGTCGCCGGGCCGGTGGTGGACGGCGAGGAGCACCTGCTCGGCGCCGTCACCGTCGACGACGTGCTCGACCACCTGCTGCCGCCCGACTGGCGGGACCGGTTGACCGACCCCGACGGACCGGAGGGCGAGCGCGATGCCTGAGATCATCTCCAACCGCCGGCTCGACCAGCCCCGGGTCTCCCGCGCGCGGCTGGAGGTCGACCCGGACTGGTTCGCGCGGCTCTCCGAGCGCATCGCCCGGTTCCTCGGCACCGGGCGTTTCCTCGCGATCCAGACGGTGGTGGTCGTCATCTGGATCGCGCTCAACCTCAGCGCGATCTTCGGGCAGTGGGACCCCTACCCGTTCATCCTGCTGAACCTCGCCTTCTCGACGCAGGCGGCGTACGCGGCGCCGCTGATCCTGCTGGCCCAGAACCGGCAGGACGACCGGGACCGCGTGGCGTTGGAGGAGGACCGGGCCCGCGCCGAGCGGACGAAGGCCGACACCGAGTACCTCGCCCGGGAGCTGGCCGCGCTGCGGGTCGCGATCGGCGAGGTCGCGACCCGCGACTACCTGCGCGGCGAGCTGGACAAGCTCTCCGACCGCCTCGACGCGCAACGTCCGTAGCCGGAGCCCAAGCTCGCGACGTGGGCCTTCCGGCGGACGCGCCCGGTCAGTCGGCCAGCAGACGGCTGATGCGTTCCAGCGCGCCGAGGTCGGCGGCGTCGAGCCGGTTGACGAAGTGCCGCGTGACGCCCGCCAGGTGCGTGCGGGACGCGACGCGCAGCCGGCTCAGCCCGGCGTCGGTGAGCCGGGCGGCGACGCCGCGGCCGTCGCTCTCCACCGGGCAGCGCGCGACGAGACCGACCTTCTCCAGGCGGTCCACCAGCCGCGTCACCCCGGAGCGGGAGAGCAGCACGGCGTCGGCGAGCTCGGTCATCCGCAGCCGCCGGTCGGGCGCCTCGGCGAGCTGCACGAGCACGTCGTAGGCGGCGAGCGAGAGCTGCTGGTCGGCCTCCAGCTCGGACTCCAGCACCCGCACGAGCGTCGCGTGCGCCCGCAGGAACGACCGCCAGGCCGCGAGCTGCTCGCGCGTCGGAGTGGTCCGAGTGGGCTGGTCGGTGCCCGCGCGCGGCGTCTGGGCGGCGGTGTCCGTCACGTCGATCGATGCTACGGACGCCGGGTCCGGCGAGCACGGACGTAGCATGGACACGGGCGTGGCGGGGCTGTCCGGAGCAGCGTCGCCGAAAGCGATGCGGCGTGCCGACGGGCGCGTCCGGCGGGAAGGTGCAACGAGAACCCTCATGTCCACCAGCGGAAACACCACAACCACCCCCCTCGTCGAGGCCGTCCACAAGGCACTGGCCGGCGTCGAGGACCCGGAGATCCACCGGCCGATCACCGAACTCGGCATGGTGAAGAGCGTCGTGGTGTCCGACGACGGCCGCGCCCACGTCGCCGTGTTCCTCACGGTGGCGGGCTGCCCGATGCGCGACGCGATCACGCAGCGCGTCACCAACGCGGTGTCCGCGGTCGCGGGCATCACGGCGGTCGACGTCGAGCTCGACGTCATGACCGACCAGCAGCGCCAGGAGCTGCGGCGACGCCTCCGCGGCGACGCGGCCGACCCGGTCATCCCGTTCTCCCAGCCCGGCTCGCTGACACGCGTCTACTGCGTCGCGTCGGGCAAGGGCGGCGTCGGCAAGTCGTCGGTCACCGTCAACCTCGCCGCCGCGATGGCCGCCAAGGGCCTCAAGGTGGGTGTGGTCGACGCCGACATCTACGGCCACTCGGTGCCACGCATGCTCGGCACCACCGACCGGCCCACCCGGGTCGAGGACATGATCATGCCGCCGCAGGCCCACGGCGTGAAGGTCATCTCGATCGGCATGTTCACGGCCGGCAACGACGCGGTCGTCTGGCGCGGCCCGATGCTGCACCGGGCGCTGCAGCAGTTCCTCGCCGACGTCTTCTGGGGCGACCTCGACGTGCTGCTGCTGGACCTCCCGCCCGGCACCGGCGACATCGCGATCTCCACCGCGCAGCTCGTGCCCAACGCGGAACTGCTCGTCGTCACCACCCCGCAGATGGCCGCCGCCGAGGTGGCCGAGCGGGCCGGGTCGATCGCCGTGCAGACGCGGCAGCGGCTCGCGGGCGTCGTCGAGAACATGTCGTGGATGGAGCTGCCGGACGGCACCCGCATGGAGGTGTTCGGTGCGGGCGGCGGCCAGACCGTGGCCGACTCGCTCACCCGCACGCTCGGTGCCCCGGTGCCGCTGCTCGGTCAGGTGCCGCTGGAGCCGCAGCTGCGCGAGTGCGGCGACTCGGGCACCCCGATCGTGCTGACCCAGCCGGAGAGCCCGGCCGCCACGGCGCTGCGCGGGGTGGCGGACAGGCTCACGGTGAAGGCCCGCGGCCTGGCCGGCATGAGCCTGAACATCAGCCCGGTCCGGAAGTAGCACCGGCGCCGCGGTCCGACTCAGTTGTAGTAGCGGCGGGCGCTGCCGCCGATGCGCGTGATGTCGGTGCCGTAGACGTGGATGGAGATCGCCGTCGTCGCGCCGGTGTTGCGCACGCGGTGGATGTCGCCGGGCGGGGCGAACCCGCTGACGTCGCCGACCCGGTTCTCGCTGCGGCCGACCAGGTTCAGTCCGGCGTCGAACAGCTCCTCGTGCTCGACGCCCTGGATCACGCCGAGCGCGCACCACGTGACGTGGTCGTGGATCCGGGTGGTCTGCCCCGGCCGCCAGACCAGCGCGACCACCGAGAACGAGCCGTCCGGCTCGACGTACAGGTTGTGGGCGCAGTAGTCGTCGGGCGAGCCGCGGCGCTGCTCGGGCGTCAGCACGTCCGGGCCGGGCAGGTGGGCCCGCAGCTGCTCGGCGACGAGCCGCGCGGTGCCGGCCCAGTCGGCGTGCACGGCGAGGGCGGCGCGGACCGTCGACGAGGTCGGTCAGCTGATGGACGGGGCGGGCGAGTGTCGTGGTCATGCCGTCGAGCGTGGCCGTGAACCACTCATGCGTCCAATGCCAGTTCCGGAGGGAACCCATAGACAGAGTTGGTGAGTGGACCGGCCCCCCACCGCATTCTGGCTCCACAATGCGGTTTGCGACCGCCCAGAACTGCATTCTGGCTCCACAATGCGGTTTGCGACCGCCCAGAACTGCATTCTGGCTCCACAATGCGGT
>MKJX01000202.1 GCA_001942415.1 Pseudonocardia sp. CNS-139 | reverse complement strand
TCCACGTACACCGTGATGAGGATCACGAAAGCCCAGAACGTGAAGAAGTGCGCCAGTCCCGGCACCGACCAGCGCAGCAGCTTGCGCTGCCCGAACACCTCCACCAGCTGCGCCCGGACCCGTTCGTTCACCTGCTGGACCCGGTCGTGCGCGGGCTGCCCGGACCGGATCAGCCGCACCAGCCACCACGCCCGCCGGCCCGACACCACCACCGCGACGCCGTCAACACCAGAGCGATGACAAGCCTGACAACCACGAACGATCCCTCCAGGGCCAACGGGGACTCTCGCCCCGGCATATAGTTGGGCACCCTACTATCGGACGTCCATGAAATCGGTCGGAGTGGCCACCGTCATCCGGCAAGCGCACACCGGGGCGGGCATGTCCGCCCGGGTTGCTCGGGCCGGGCCGGGCGTCAGCCCGCCGTCCTGATGGTGTGGTAGCGGCCGCGGAAGTAGAGGAGGGGCTCGCCGTCGGGGCGCGCCCACAGCCGGTGGACGCGCGCGAGGACCAGGACGTGGTCGCCGGCGTCGATCTCGCTCTCCATCGCGCACTCGACGGCAGCGAGCGCTCCGGCGAGGACCGGATGGCCGGTCGTGCCGGGAAGCCAGCGGACGCCGGCCCACTTGTCGCTGCCGGACCGGGCGAAGGCCGCGCTGAGCTCCTTCTGGGCGCTGTCGAGGACGTTGACGACGAGTCCGCCGGCCGAGCGGATGACGGGAAAGGTCGTGGACGACCGGCCGACGCAGAAGGCGACCATCGGCGGCTTCACCGACACGCTGAAGAAGGACTGGCAGGTCATGCCGACGGGACGGCCGTCGACGCACGCCGCCAGGACGGTGATGCCGGAGCAGAAGTGCCCGAGGACCGTACGGAAGTGCTGCTCGTCCCAGGAGCCAGGATGCGCCGTCGATCCCGCGGTCACGCCGTCACCTGCGAACCGGGCCGGAAGGCGGCGGACGGTGCCGGTGGCGTCAGGTTCGCCGCTGTGAGGTTCTCGTCCGCCCACTCGTCGACGATCCGTGCGATGCAGTCCATGTGCGGAGTCGGGAAGTACAGCCCGCGGGTCGGAACCGATGCGCCCAACTCGACCAGCAGTGGCCGCAGGTGCGTGTCGATCACCATGCCGTGGGTGGCCGAGCCGCCCGTCATGACCGGAAACGCGACCGTTCGGGCCAAGCCGTTGTTCGGGAAGCGGTCGAGGAACGCCTTCAGCAGACCCGTGTAGGACGCCTTGTAGGTCGGACTCGCCACGACCAGGTAGCGGGACGCCGCGACGGCCTCTGCGAGCTCGGCCAGGCCTTCGTGCGGCCACCTGAACAGGTCGCCGGCGTGGTCACACAGGTCGACGGTTCGCGCGATCCGCGCGCCCGTGATGGCGGCGGCGCGCTCGGCCACCGCCTCGGCTACGGCCAGGGTCCGGGACCGTGGTTTCGGGTTTCCCACGACGATCGAGAGGTCCATGCGATGTACCTTCCGTGGAGGCCCGGCACCCGTCGGTTCGCAGGCCGGCATCGGGTGCTCGATTCGACGTCCACGGTCTTGTGTCGCGGCGCCAGGTCACCGTCTCACGGTGACGCGCCGACAGTCTGCCCGTCGCCGCCTCATGGCGACAAGAAGTGCGAGCGAAACGGTCACCACGTCGCGGAACCGCGGGCCGTCGGAATCGGTCGCGTGCGCCGGAGGCTGCACTCGGCGCCCGCCGGCGGCGGCTCGATGCCCGTGACCTGCAGGCGGTCCGTGGTCGCAGGTCCGGAGTGACGCACGGCGCGGAGATCGTCGATCACGGCGGGGAACGGGCTCCCACCTGCTGCGGATGCCGGGTTCGACACATGTCGTGCGACCGCCCCGGCTCAACGGTTTGGTTGAGGTACCCTCGGTGCATGCCACGGTCTCCCGCGCCGACGACGAAGGCCACGCCCAAGCGCGCCCGGCGCGAGCCTTTGGCCGAGAAAGCGCCGCAGGGGAACGGTGACCGTCGCCGGGTCATCCTCGAAGCCGCCATTGCGGAGTTCTCCGAGAAAGGCTTCTCCGGCGCGCGCGTCGATACCATCGCGCGCCGCGCGCGATCCAACAAGCAGCTGATCTACTACTACTACGACAGCAAACTCGGTCTCTACGAGGCCGTCCTCGAATTGATGATCAGTCGCACCAGCGAGCTGATGGACGCGCACGACCGGCACGACTCGATCGTCGATGCGGTGCAGGACCACTTCGACAATCTCGTCGGCCGGGGTGGCGACGAGTGGATCAGGTTCTGGCTGTGGGAGGCGCTCGACAGCGGTGCGAGCGACGCGCCGCGGAGCCGGGTGCGGGCGAAGGTGTGGGCGCGGTGGGTGGACGAGTTCAGGCGCGCGCAGGACCGCGGTGAGATCGGCCGGGACTACGATCCGAAGATTCTCGCGCTCGCGGTCAACTCGATCGTCGTGACGCCCTACATGACGCCGATCGTCACCAAGTTGATCACCGGCAAGGACCCCAAGGGCGTCACCTTCAGGCGCCAGCAGCAGGCGTTCCTCGACAAGGTCATCAAAGCCCTCGCCGCGTAGGCCCCGAACCGCACGGCGTTCACGCCCGGTCGAGCGCCTCGAGCGCCCTCCCGTACTGCAGGGCCCACCAGACCTCGGCCACGGTCTCGGTGTCGGCCAGGTCGCGCCGGTGATCTCGCGGTAGCGCTCCAGCCGGTGCCGCAGCGAGTTGACGTGCATGTTGAGGATCTGTGCCGTGCGCTGGAACTTGCGCTGGCACTGCAGGAACGACTCGACGGTGTGCAGCAGGTCCGCGGCCATCGGCGTGCTGGACCGCACCGACCGGACGTACTTGGAGAAGAGCTCCTCGCTCGTCCCGGGCAGCGCCAGGATGGCGGACCGCAGCCCGAGGTCCCCCCGGCTCACCACACCGCCCAGCCCGAACCGCTGGGCGGTGCCGAGCAGCTGGCTCGCCCGCAGGTACCCCACGTGGACGTCCGCCAGCAGCACGGGGTCGGCGACGGCGATGAGCAGGTTCTCGTCACGACCGGGCTGTGGACGGGTGGCCGCCAGTCCCGCGAGCTCGCCGTCGACCCGGGTCACGAGCGGCTCCCCGGGCCAGCCGATGGCCTGGGCCTCCACGTGTTGCAGCAGCCGGTGCGTGGGCTGGCCCTCGATCCGCACCCGGAACACGTGGACGGCCGCGTCCGCCGGAAGGCCCAGCCGGGCCGCACCCAGTTCGAGGTCGCTGCGCGAGAGCGAGCCGCTGAAGGCCCGCTCGAGGTAGCGCGCCCGGTCCCGGCGGTGCGGGTTCTCGTGGATGACGTGGCAGGCGTGCGCCTCGGCCAGCACGTCACCGTACCGGTCGGTGAGCTGCCAGATCCGCCGCAGGCCGAGCGCCAGCAGGTCCGCGGTCAGCCCGACGTGTGCCGCCTCCTCGATGAAGGCGTCCCGAATGACCCCCATGGCCACCCGGAACGCCGCCACGACCTTGTCCGGGCTGAGGTCGGGGACGACGTGGACGACGGTGGAGGTGAGCTCGTCGTGCTCCGGTGCGTCCGGGGCGTCGCCGTGCGCCACGCACAGCACGGCGCGGCGAACGTTGCGCACCGCCGAGTGCCGCAGGTCGAGCTCGCGCAGCTCGGCGTACTGCGGGTGTGCCTTCAGTGCGGCGATCTGCCGGTCGACGAGGCCGTCCGTCCCGGCCTGCAGAGACCGGCAGACCTGCTCGATCCCGGCGCCGACAGCTGACATCCTCGTCACGCTCCTCGCGCTCTGCGCGGGCTGCCCGGCAGGCGCAGCCGCGGGCGGACCCCGCCGGCGACCAATGTAACCGTTCTGTTGAAGGAAGTCAGGAGCCCGAGGTCCGGCCGCTGGAGTCGTTGACAGCCGAGGTAACCGAATGGTTGAGTGGCGGTCGCCGACGCCGATGTCGAGGAGTGAGACCACTTGACGACCCTCACCGAGCCCGGGCGTTACGACCTCAACGGCCGGTCGGCCGTCGTCGATCCCTACCCGGCCTATCACGCGGTCCGGGCTGCCGGCCCGCTGGTCTCCGTCGGGGGAGCCTGGTACGTGACGACGTACGAGCTCGCCGACGCCGTGCTCAAGCACTCGTCGTTCGGCCGTGGCGAGTACCGGCGCCTGATCGACACGGCGCTGGGCCCCGGCCCGCTGCAGGACTCCATCAGCCGCTGGATGCTCTACCTCGACCCGCCCGCGCACTCACGGCTGCGCAGCCTGGTCATGCGGGCCTTCACCCCGCGTGCGGTCAACCGGCTCCGGGACACGATCCAGGAGATCGTCGACGGGCTGCTCGACGGTCTGGACGACAGGAGCGCCGCCGACGGCCGGGGCGTGGTCGACTTCCTCGCCGAGTTCGCCTACCCCCTGCCGGTCCACGCGATCTGCCGGCTGTTGGGAGTACCTGCCCAGGACCGCGCCGACTTCCGGCGATGGTCCGCCGACCTCGGACGAGGGCTGCAGATCGCGACGGCGACACCCGAGGTGACCAGCCGGGGCAACGCGGCGGCCGCCGGCCTCGGCGACTACTTCCGCGGGCTCGTCGCCGACCGGAGGCGGGTCCCGGCGGAAGGCTTCCTCGACGATCTGATCGCCGCCGAGGACGAGGGCGGGCGCCTGTCCGACGACGAACTGCTCGCCACGGTCGTCATGCTGTTCTTCGCGGGCCACGAGACGACCGTGAACCTGCTCGGCAACGGGATGACGGCCATGCTGGCCGCGCGGACGGAGTGGGAGGCGGTCTGCGCCGATCCGGCGCTGGCGCGGCAGGCCGTGGAGGAGATGCTGCGGTTCGACACCCCGGTCCAGCGTGCGACCCGCGTCGCACTGACCGACGTCGAGTTGGCGGGAACGCCGATCCCGAAGGGCACGCTGGTCAACATCCTGATCGCCGGCGCGAACCGCGACCCTGTGCGCTTCCCCGATCCCGACCGCTTCTCGGTGCGCCGGGCCGACGGTCCGCACCTGGCGTTCGCCGCCGGCGCGCACTACTGCGTCGGGGCGACGCTCGCGCGCGCGGAGGCCGAGATCGCCGTGGCCACGATCGCCCGGCGGTTCCCGGACATCCGTCTGGCCTCCGACGACCTCCGGTACCGGCCCAACCTGATCCTTCGCGGTCTCGAGTCCGTCCCTGTCACTCTCCGCTCCCCGGCAACGGGCTGAACCCGCCCGTCGGAACGCGTCCGGCGGGCGGGTTCAGCCCGCACGGCAACCTCGGGGGAGCGGAGCCGCGGGCTGTCGCGCTGCACGGCCCTCCGGTCGCCGCACGATCCAGGGGCGGAGCGCGGCCGTCCCGTCGTCCACCGTCCGCCCCCCAGGAAGATCCAGATGCAGCCCCACATGTCCTCCGCTCCTCAGCCTCGTGCGGGAGATCCCGCTGCCGACGTCGTCAACCCGGACGTGACGGCGACCGAGCAGACCCGGACGGCGCCTTCTCCCGCAGCGCCTCCCGTCGCGTCGCCACAGGTCGCCACGGCGGCCGAGGTGCTGTGGGAGGCGGCCGCCCGCGTCCCGTACCGGCCGTGCGTCACCGACCTGGACGCCCGGGCGGGGAGGACGCGCTCAGCTACGGCGGCCTGCGGGACCGCGTCGCGGCGCTCGCCGGTGGCATGCGGACCGCCGGCCTGCAGCCGGGGGAGCGCGTCGCGCTCCTGCTGCACAACGGGCTCGCCTACGTCGAGGCGTATCTGGCGGCCGTCGCCGCCGGGCTCGCCGTGGTTCCGCTCAACGTCAGGCTCGTCCGGGAGGACTACCTGCACATGCTCGCCGACTCCGGCAGCCGCATGCTCGTGACGGCCGGCGAGTTCCTCCGGCGGGTGCCCGAGCTGCTCGAGGTGGACGGGCTGGAGGTGGTCGACGTCGATCGCGACGGGCTCGCCGCCCTCGCCGCGCGGGGCGTCCCGCTCGCCGCGCCGGTCGACTGCGCCGCGGAGGCTCCCGCGAGCCTCATGTACACCAGCGGTACCACCGGGGCGCGAAGGCGGTGGTGCTCTCCCACCGCTCGTGGGAACGGGTCGCGAGCCGCACCGAGGAGGTGCTGGGCTTCGGGGAGGACGAGGTGATCCTGCACGTCGCGCCGCTCACCCACGGTGCGGGGTTCCTCCTCCTGCCGACGCTGCGCCGCGGCGGGCACAACCTGCTCTGCCGCAGCTACGACGCCGCGCGTGCGGTCTCGCTGATCGACGGGCGCGGCGTGAGCGGGATGTTCCTCGTCCCGTCGATGGTCCGGATGCTGCTGGACGCCCTCCCCGCCGACTGGGCACCGCCGGCCTCGCTGCGCCGGATCTACTACGCCGGCTCGCCGATCGACCCCGGCACCCTCCGCGAGGGCACGCGTCGCTTCGGCGGCCGGATGATCCAGTCCTTCGCGCAGATGGAGTCGCCGATGTTCTTCACGGTGCTCGACGCGGAGGACCACGTCCGCGCACTCGATGCGGACTCGCCGCTCGTCCGGTCCGCCGGGAAGGTGCTTCCGGGCGTCGCACTGTGCATCGCCGGCGCGACGGGGCGCCCGCCCCACCCGGACGGCCGGGGGAGATCCTGGCGCGCGCACCGCAGACGATGACGGGCTACTGGAACCGTCCCGACGCGACCGCCGAGACGCTGGCGGACGGCTGGCTGCACACGGGCGACGTCGGCTATCTGACCGATGACGGCTACCTCTTCATCGTCGACCGCACGAAGGACATGATCGTCACCGGCGGGTCGAACGTCTACGCCCGCGAGGTCGAGGACGTTCTCCTGCGGCTGCCGGAGGTGGCGCAGGCCGCGGTCGTCGGGCTTCCGGACCGGCTCTGGGGCGAGGCCGTGACCGCGGTCGTCGTCCCGGCGCCCGGCGTCGTCACCGACGAGCGCACCGCCGCCGACGTCGTCGCGGGGTGCCGGGCGAGCCTGCCCGGCTACCGGGTGCCGAAGCGGGTCGTCTGGGTGGACGAGCTGCCGCGCAACGCCTACGGCAAGGTGCTCAAGCGGGTCCTGCGCGAGCGGTACGGCTGAGCGCCGTCCCCGGACGCCCGTGAGCGATCGCGGGCCCCGCCCGGTCACACCTCCACGCCCGTCCGCGCTGCTCGGCGGCGCGGACGGGCGTGGTTGCGGGGTGCGGCCGCAGGGGCTCGCTCCCCGTCAGCCCTCGGCGGCCTCGGGATGATGGACGAGCACGAACGAGATCACGCAGGTCGTGTCGCCGTGGTTCGCCCAGGTGTGCTGGGCACCGCGCAGCACGAAGGCGTCGCCGGCTCGCAGCGGGACCTCCCGGCCGTCGGCGAGGACGAGCGCGATGGTGCCGGAGAGCACCAGGCCGTAGTCGACGGTCGGGGTGGCGTGCATGCCGGCCCGCGGGTCGTCGCCCACCTGCCCGGGCAGGAACGCCGCGAAGCGCCACACCGTGCCACCGTCCGGTGGCACGAGCGACCACGCCCCGGCCGGTGGGCCGTCCGGGGTCCCGGCGCCACCGGTCGCCCAGACGTCGAAGATCTGCGCCGCCGCCGTCCCGATCGACAGCTCCATCGGCTCGGCCGTCACGTCCGTGCCGTCGACGACCACACGGCGGCCCGGGACGGCGCCGGGCACCGGCCCGCTCACGTGATCCGCCGGCGGGCCGTGCGCACCGCGAGGGCGACCGCGACGATCAGCGCGATCCCCTGGAACAGGTTGTTGACGTAGGCCGGCGCGCCGGTGAGCTGCAGCCCGTTGACGCCGGTGGCCAGCAGATAGACGGCGATCAGGGTGCCCCAGACGTTCATCCGGCCGGTGCGGATCTGGGTGGCCCCGAGGAACGCGGCCGAGAACGCCGGCAGCAGGTAGGGCGGCCCGACGTCGTACGAGGCGACGCCGAGCTCCCCGAGCAGCATGACGCCGGCGAAGGCGGACAGCGTTCCCGATGCCACCATCGACGAGAACACGATCCGGTCGACCCGCAGGCCCGCGAGCCTGGCCGCGAGCGGGTTGCCGCCGACGGCGAAGAGGTACCGGCGGCCGGGGTGTACTCCATGACCACGTACAGCACGATCGCGAGCGCGACCATGACGAAGAAGATGATCGACAGCCCCCCGATCTGCGTGGTCCCGATCGCGATCAGGGCGGGCGAGATGCCGGTCTGGATCGGGAAGCCGCCACTGATCCAGTAGGTGCCGGCGGCGAGGATGCTGCTCATCCCGAGCGTCGTGATGAACGAGTCGATGTGCAGCCGTGTCATCACCAGCCCGTTCAGCGACCCGACCACCGTGCCGAGGAGCACCGCCACCAGCGCGGCCAGCAGCGCGTCGACGCCCTGGCTCTGCAGGTACGCGGTCAGCATCAGGGCCATGCCCATGGTCGCCGCGAAGGACAGGTCGAACACGCCCGCGGCGAGCGGGATGATCAGCGCGAGCGCCAGCATCACGGTGATCGCCTGCTGGTTCGCGACGAGCCTGAGGTTGTCGGTCGTGAAGAACGTGTCCGGTACCAGCACGGCGAACAGCACGATCACGATCGCCCACACGTAGAGGCCGCTGAACCGGTCGAGCCCGAGGACGGCGGCGGTCGAGCGGTTCCGGTGTCTGCCGGGTTCGGGGGGTGCGGCGGTGGACGGCGACGGACTCTCGTTGACCACGGCCGTCCTGGCCGATGTCTGGTCTGCCATGCGCTGCTCCAATGCGGTGCCGTACGACTCTGTCGGTCAAACCCGCTCTGCTGCACCAGCGAGCGTTGCGGCCGTGATGCGGTCCTCGGTGACGGCGTCGCCGGTCAGGACACCCACCGGCATGCCGTTGCGGATCACCACGACGCGGTTGCAGAGCCGGGCCAGCTCCGCGCTCTCGGTCGAGGCGACCAGGACTCCTGCCCCTTCCCGGGCGGCAGCGTCGATCATCGTGTGGATCTCGGCCTTCGCCCCGACGTCGACCCCCTGGGTCGGTTCGTCCAGCAGCAGCAGCCGCGGCCGCAGGCGCAGCCAGCGGGCGAGGACGATCTTCTGCTGGTTGCCGCCGGACAGCGTCGCGACGACGCGGTCGGGGTCGCGCGGTCGCACGTCCAGCCGGTCGAGCCACCGGTGCACGTCGGCCCGCTCGGCCTTGCGGCGGATCAGCCACCACCTGGTGAGCCCCGCGAAGTTCGCGACCGAGACGTTCTCGCCGACGGTCGCTGCGGGGAACATCCCCGTGAGCCGACGGTCGGCCGGGACGAACCCGACCCCCGCGGCGGCGGCGCGGTCGGGCCGTTCCGGTTCGATCTCGACGGCTCCGACCCTGACCGTCCCGCTGCGCGGGAGGCCGCCGAAGACCGCGGAGGCGACGTCCTCGCGGCCCGAGCCCGTGATGCCGGCGATGCCGACGATCTCCCCGGGATGGACGTCGAGCGACAGGCTCCGCAGCGTCCTGGTGGACACCCCGTGCATCGTCAGCACCGGGCCGCTGCCGTCCGCGGTGAAGGGGGTGCGCCGGGCCGGCTGGTCGTAGCCGGTCAACCGCTGGCCGATCATCAGCTCGACGAGGTCGGTCTCGGTGAGACCCGCGAGCGGCCGCGCGGCCGCCACGACCCCGTCCCGCAGCACGGTGACGGTCGAGCAGTTGGCCAGCACCTCTTCGAGCCGGTGCGACACCAGTACGACGGCGACCCCGGTGTCCGCGACGCGGCGGACCAGCTCGAACAGCAGCGTCGACTCGTGCGGCAGCTGGTTGGCGGTCGGCTCGTCGAGCACGAGCACCCGCGGCTCGCCGTGGTGCCGGCGCAGGGCACGGGCGATCGCGATGGCGGTCCGCGCCCCCATCGGGAGGCGGGCCACGGGCAGGGTGACGTCGAAGTCGTAGCCGAGCCGGTCGATGGCCTCCCGCGCCTCTCGCCGCGCCCGGTTCCACCGGACGAGGCCGAACCGGCCGGTGTCGTATCCGGCGCCGAGCGCCAGGTTCTCGACCGTGTCGAGCGTCTCGACCAGGCCGAGGTCCTGGTGCACGAACCGCAGCCCGAGCGCGTCGCCGGCCAGCTGCGAGCCCGTCGTCAGCGGTTGCCCGCCGACCCGGATCTCGCAGCCGGCGTCGGGCGCGTGGAAGCCGGCCAGAACCTTGATCAGCGTCGACTTCCCGCTGCCGTTCTGCCCGACCAGGCCGTGCACCTCGCCGGGCTGCAACGTCATGCCCACGCCGGCCAGCGCGCGCTGGCCACCGAAGGTCTTCGACATCCCGATGATCTCGAGCGCGGGGACCGCGCCCGTCGGCGACGGCGGGCTCGTCCCGGGCACTGCGTTCATCACGGACCTTCCTCGTTACCGAAAGCGCCGGAGGGCGGGTTGCCGCCGGTCAGTCCCTGCCCACGTGCCAGAGGCCGGAGAACGCATCCCCGTAGCTCGCCAGACCGACGTAGTTGTCCGCACCGTCGAGCACGACCGAGTGCACGTTGTCGTTGGTCACGATCTGCCAGGGGAACCGCTGGTCGAGGACCGGCTGCATCGAGTCGCCGTTGAAGTGCCGGGCGAGGGCGTCGATCAGGCCGAAGCCGAGGATCGGCAGCGACAGTGCCGCCCACGCCTGCGGCGACCCGCCCTTCATCTCCTGGATCTGCGTGGTCAGCGGCGCCTCCCCGCCGATGGTCACCCCGTCGATGCCGGCGGTGCGCAGCGCAGTGACCACCCCGGTCGCGGCGCACGCGCAGTCGAACATGACCCACTTGACGGCCGGGTCCCGGCGCAGCGTGCTGACCACCGACGTGGCGTGACGGTTCCGATGTCCGTGAGCTGCTGCGGCGTCTCGACGACGGTGCAGCCCGGGCAGACCGCGGCGAGCCGGTTCTTGAACGCTTCCCCGAACGCGGCGAGCACGGGGTAGACGGGCAGCGTCACCAGCGCGACCTTCGCCGCGCTCCCACCCTTGAGCGCGACGTAGTCGGCCATGCCCTCGCCGAGGTCCGCCAGCTGTGGGCCGCTGTTGCTGTTGTTGGCGATGATCGGCGGGGCGAGCGGGTCGACCTGGGCGGTGGCGACGATCGGGATGTTCAGTTCCTTCGCCTTCGCCAGGCCGTTCGCGACGGCGGCGACGGGCGTGCCGTAGTAGATGATGCCGTCGGGGCGCAGGGCCAGAGCGGCGTCCAGCGCCTTCGCGCGTCCTGCGGCCCGGTGCCCTGGTTGATCGTCTTGTAGTCCCAGCCGAGGAGCCGAGCCGCCTCGGCCTGCGCGGCGCTCTCGGTCTGCGCGGTGGCCAGCGGAGTCAGCAGGCCGATGATCGTCCTGCCGGGCTCCGGCCTGCGCGAGAGCGGCTCGTCGAACCCGAGTGCGGTCGGGTTGGCGAGCAGCCCGTCCACCGACTGCTGCAACTCGGCGCTCGACACCGTGAGGGCCTGACCGGGTTCCGGGGTGTCGGGGGAGCGGGAGCCGCACGCGGTCAGCGCGAGCGTCGAGGCGGTGATGACGGCCAGCACGGAGAAAGCGCGGCGGGTGAGCTTCATTGGTCTGCCTTTCTCGGGGGTTGTGCCGAAGGCTCAGCGCTGAGCGGCGAGAACGAAGTCGGCGACGCGCCAGCCGATGAGGGTCGACGCCGCGTTCGGGTTCGCCGACGGGATGTCGGGAATGACCGACGCGTCGCGACCCGCAGGTTCTCGACGCCGTGCACCCGCAGCGCGGGGTCGACGACGGCGGCGTCGTCCGTGCCCATGCGGCAGGTGCCGACCGGGTGGAAGAACGTGCCGGCCGTCCGGGCGACGAACGCGCGCCGCTCCGCGGCGGTCCCCAGCTCCGCGGTCGGGGTGATCTCCGCGCCCCGCCAGCCGTCGAAGGCCGGGCTGAAGGCGAGGTCCCGGGCGACGTCGACGGCGTCGAGCAACCGGCGGACGTCCGCGTCCTCGGCGAGGTAGTTCGGGTCGATCACCGGGTGTGCCTCGGGGTCGGTGCTGCGCAGCGTCACGGATCCCCGGCTCTCGGTGGGCAGCTGCCCACCGAACAAGGTGAACCCGCCGCCCTCGACCAGCCCGCCGGGCGGGTCCGTCGGCATGTGGATGAACGAGAACTGGAGGTCGTAGCGGTCATCGGCGAGGGTGCTCCGGCAGAAGAGGCCGGCTTCGATGCCGGTGTTGCCGGGCGCCGGCACGTCCCGCGCGGCCCGGTAGGACACGCTGACCGCGAGGTGGTCGTGCAGGTTCTGCCCGACGCCCGGCGCATCGACCAGGACGTCGATGCCGTGCGCGCGCAGATGCTCGGCCGGTCCGATCCCGGAGAGCATCAGCAGCTTGGGCGACTCGACGGCGCCTGCCGAGAGCACGACCTCCCGGCTCACACGGACCCTGCGCACCGCGCCGCCGTGGCGGTACTCGACGGCGGTCACCCGCCGCGCGGGGTCGAGCACCAGGCGGTGCACGAACGCGCCGGGCCGCACGGTCAGGTTGCTCCGGTCGAGGATCGGGTGCAGGAAGGCCGCAGCGGAGCTCTGGCGCACCCCGTCCTTTCCGGTGATCTGGTGGATCCCGAACCCCAGGGCGTCGCCTCCGTTGAAGTCCGGCGCCCGCTGGTGGCCGGTCCGGGCGCATGCGTCGAGGAACGCCTCGGTCAGCGGGTGCAGGCCGGTGACCTCACGGATCGACAGCGGTCCCCCCGAGCTGCGGAACCGCTGGTCACCGCCGGGGTAGTCCTCGAACTCGCGGAAGCTGCGCGTGACGTCCTCGTGGCCCCAGCCCTTGCATCCGGCGCCCGCCCAGCCGTCGTAGTCCCACGCGCCGCGCATCCAGACCATCCCGTTGATGGCGCTGGTGCCACCGACGACCTTCCCGCGGGCCCAGTAGTGCGCCCGGTCCGCGGTGCCCGGCTGCGGGGACGTGGTGTAGCCCCAGTCGAGGTCGGAGCCGAGCAGCTGCGGCCAGCTTCCGACCTCGGTGACGGCGGGACGCCGGTCGTCCGGACCGGCTTCGAGCAGCAGCACCGAGGCGGCCTCGGCCGAGAGCCGGTAGGCCGCGGCCGCGCCGGCGGAACCCGCGCCGATGACGACGTAGTCAACTTCTTCGTTGCCTGCATCCATTTTTTCGGTCTCCGTTGCGGCAGTCGGCGAACGGTCGGTGGCACCCGGGTGTCGGGCCGGTCGGCGGGGGTGTGCGCTGCTGCCGCCCGTCACGCCGGGCGAAAGCCCCGAGCCACCGGTCCCGAACCGGCGGCGCTTCGGACCGAATCCGCCGGAGCGACCCGAAGGCGCGGTAACTCAACCATTTGGTTACCAAGGTGTCAACAGCCTGGTTATCGCAGATCGGGAAGTCGTACGGGCCGTTCCGGGCACCGGTGCGAGACTCCGGTTCGTGCCCGGCGGAGCCGTCCCGGATTCCCCTGCGCGCGATCCTCCCCCGGGCGCGAGCGCTACTCGGCCACCCGGCGCAACGCGGTGTCGAGGGCGCCGTGCTCCTCGAGCAGGCCGCCGGCACGGCCGGGATCGAGGCCGAGATCGCGGAGGATCTCCGCCACCAGCCCGTCGATCGCCTGTCGACCGGCTGTTCGACGGATCGGTAGAACACGCGCGGTCCGCCGGGCTCTTCTGCTGCCGGCTGCCGGCCGGCCGAGCGCTCCCGCACCGTGCCCGCGCCGGCACGCAGGTACAGCACCGCGCCGTGCCCGGCGGCGGCGACCGCGTCCAGCGCCCGGTCGAGCCGGTGGCGGCACTCGCAGGACCGCGAGCCGAACACGTCGCCGGAGAGGCACTCCCGGTGCACGCGAAGGACGGCGCGAGGGTCGAGCACATCGCCGAGCACGAGGGCGACGTGCTCGCAGGAGCCCAGCAGATCCTGGTAGCCGAGCGCGGTGAAGGTGCCCTGCGGCAGCGGCATACCGGCCGCGGCGACGCGCCGGACGCCCTGTTCGGTGCCGCGCCGGTGGGCGATGAGGTCGTCGACGGTCACGGCGCGGAGGCCGTGGCGCGCCGCGAACTCGGCCGCCTCTCCCGGGTCGGCGTTGCGCCGCGGGTCGCGGTCGCTCACCAGGGTCGCGAACGCGGCGACCGGGGCCGCGCCGGAGAGCCGGACCAGGTCGTGGGCCGCTTCGGCCGCACCCGGCAGGTCGAGGACACCTCCCGGGCCGGCCACGACGCCGAGGACGTGCCCGGGCCGTGTCAGGTCGGTGGGTGCGGTGTCCGGCGCGGCCAGCAGCCCGATGGTGCGTGCGCGGTCCGCCGCGGAGATCCCGGTCCGGACCCCGGTCGCGCGTCGACGCTCACCGTGAACGCGGCGCGGGGCGGCCTGCCGGCCGTGGCGGTCATCGCCGGGATCTCCAGCCGGCTCGCGCGGTCGGCGGTCATCGCGACGCAGAGCAGGCCGGACGAGTGCCGGACGGTGAACGCCACCGTGGCGGTGTCGGCGTGCTCGGCCGCGAGCACCAGAACGGCCTCGTCGCGCCCCGGCCCCGAGCCGAGCACGACAACCACCTGGCCCGCGGCCAGGGCGGCGAGCGTTCCGCCGTCGCACTCACCTGTCCGCATCGGATCACCATCCTCGGTTCGTCCGCGCCTGGTTGAACACTGCGCACGCTACGACCGGGGGTGCCGGACCGACATGGACACATCCACACCGTTGTGCCGACACCGATCGTGCGTTCTTCCGAACCGGCTCGGCCCTCGCAGCGGTGTCGTACGCGGTGTGGACCGCAGGGCCCGCCGGCTCCGGCTGTCCGATCGCACAACGCGGCAGTTCCGAACGTTGTGAGTGTTTCCCTGTCCCCGGTGGCGGCCGGACTGTTCACTATTCGCGTCGCCTGTGCCGCCGGCCGGAATCGCCGCGGCCCGGGTGGCAAATGGCGATTCGGCGAGCAGTCGGCGACGAACTCTCGCGCCGACCTCTCCGCAGGGAGGACACCGATGGTCGGCCGATGCGCGGGATTCTTCGACCACGCCGCAGTCATCGAGAAGGCGAACGCATGACCGGCGTCCGGAACGGTGATCGGGTCGACCTCCCGGTCCCGGCCGGAACCGCCGGGGAGTCGTTCTCGGTGCGGGTCTCCGGGGTGTCGAAGACCTTTCCGGCGCTGCGTTCCGGCGCCCCGGTCGTCGCGCTCGACACGACGAACCTGCAGTTCGAGGTCGGTCGGTTCACGTCGGTCGTCGGTCCCTCAGGATGCGGAAAGACGACGCTGCTGCGCATGATCGCGGGCCTCGAGCGGCCGACGTCCGGTGCCGTCACCGTGGCCGGCGAGGCCGTTCGCGGCCCGAGTGCGCGAACGGCCATGGTGTTCCAGGCGGCGAACCTGCTGCCGTGGAAGACCGTTCGGCAGAACGTGCTGCTCGCCGCCCGGCTGCGCGGAAAGGTCGACGACCGGCTCCGCGAGCGCGCGGCTCGGCTGCTGACGACGGCGGGACTCGGCCAGTTCGTCGACTCGCTGCCCCACGAGCTCTCCGGCGGCATGCAGCAGCGGGCCGCGATCTGCCGGGCGCTGCTCGTGCAGCCGGAGGTGCTGCTCATGGACGAGCCGTTCGGGGCGCTCGACGCCATGACCCGGGAGCAGATGGGGAACGAGCTGACGAGGATCTGGGCGCAGAACCGGTCGACGGTCGTGTTCGTGACGCACTCGATCCCGGAGGCGGTCCAGCTGTCCGACCGGGTGGTCGTCATGTCGCCGCGGCCCGGCCGCGTGGTCGGCGACCTGCTCGTCGACCTGCCGCGGCCGCGCACCCCGGAGGTCCTCGAGAGCGAGCGGGCCCGCGAACTGCACCACCGCATCCGCGCCCACTTCACGAACCTGGAGTCCTGACATGGCAGCACCGGAACTCGCGGCGCCGGTCGAGGACGACCCCGCGCCGGAGGGCGACGTCGTGGCCCGGGTCGGCCCCCGCCGCGTGCGCGGGCACTGGATCGGCATCCCGGCGCTCGGGCTGGCCCTGCTCGCCCTCTGGCAGCTCGCGGGTCCGGTGTTCGGGGTCGCGAGCACGCTGATCCCGCCGCCGCTGGAGGTCGTGGCCGCGTTCGGTGAGCTGCTGACGTCGCCGATCTTCTACCGGCACCTCTGGGTGACGGTGCAGGAGATCGTGCTGGCGTTCGTGGTCGGCAGCGCCGCGGCGTTCCTGCTGGGCGTGGCCGTGGTGACCAGCCGCGTCTTCGAGAAGACCGTGATGCCCTACGTCGTGGCGTTGCAGATCGTGCCGAAGATCGCGCTCGCCCCGCTGTTCCTGATCTGGCTGGGCTACGGCATCCCGTCCAAGGCGGTCTTCGCCGGGACGATCGTGTTCTTCCCGATGCTGGTCAACACCGTGCAGGGACTCAAGTCCCTGGATCCGAACCACGAGGAGATGCTCGTGTCCTTCGGCGCGAGCAAGCGCGCGATCTTCTGGCACGGCCGCCTCCCGAGTGCCGCACCGTTCGTCTTCGCGGGCCTCGACATCGCCGCCGTCTTCGCCATCACCGGAGCGGTCGTCGCCGAGTTCATCGGTGCCCAGGCGGGCCTGGGCTACCAGCTGATCCAGTTCAACTTCCAGTTCTTCACGGCCGGGACGTTCGCGGTGATCGTGCTGCTCTCGGTCCTCGGGTGGCTGCTGCACATGGCGGTCCTCCTCGCCGAGCGCACGGTGACGTTCTGGCGTCCGGCGCCGCGCCGGGGTGCCGCGGCGTGAGCCCGCATCCCGCAGACCGCCCGCAGTCCGGACCCGCACGACGGGCCGATCACCGAGCCGGAGGAAGTCGCATGCGTGGACGCAAGGCTCTGCTCCTCGCCCTCGCTTTCGTGGTACCGCTCCTCGCCGCCTGCGGCGGTGGCGGTACACCGGGCGGCCCGCAGGAGCCGGACCGGGTCACCTATCTGTTCGGCACCGCAGCCCCCAACCTCGCCGACGCGGTGTGGTTCGCCGTCGGCCGGCGGGCCGGGTTCTTCGCCGAGGAGCGCATCGACGCCCGGGCGGCCTTCAACGACGGAGGCGCGGCGGCCCTGCAGGCGCTCGTCGGCGGAGCGGGGGACGTCGCGGTGTCCGAGCTGGTCAACGTCGTGAGCGCGGCGAGCGCCGGCATGCCCGTCCAGGTCTACGCGAACATGGTGCACCGCTACTCGTGGTTCATCGCCGTGCCACCCGACTCACCGATCACGTCGCCGCAGCAGCTCGCCGGCAAGAAGGTGGGGATCATCTCGGCCGGTTCGGGGTCGCAGCCGTTCGCGACGAAGGTGCTCAAGGACGCCGGGGTGGACGGCGGCGTCGAGTTCGTCACCGTCGGCGCCGGCGCCGGGGCCGCCGAGGCGCTGCGCAACGGCACCGTCGACGCGCTGGCCAACCTGGACGTGATCTTCAAGACCCTCGAGGCGACCGGCCTGACGGTCCGGTACCTGCCGCGTTCCGCCGAGTTCGACACGATGCCCGGTGCCCTTTTCGTGCGCAGGGCGGACGACGGTGCGGAGCGGAAGGAGGCCATCGACCGCTTCACCCGCGCGGCCTGGCGTTCGATGCTGTACGCGCTCGCCAACCCCGACCGCGCGGTCCAGATGACGTACGAGGTGTTCCCCGATCTGGAGGCGGCCGCCCCGGCCAACGCCGTCGACGTCGCGAAGTCCTGGCTCGCCTACCTCGTCCCCGCCGGCGCCGACTACACGACGGTGACGGACTGGGCGAGCGTGAGTCCGGACGGCTTCGCGAGCTCGTACGCGTTCGCGCAGGACAGCGGTCTGTTGCAGGACCGCCGGCCGGTCACCTACGAGAGCCTCGTCGACACCGGCTCGTTCGCCGCCGTCAACGACTTCGACCGCGCGGCGGTGCTCGAACGGGCCCGGAACGGCTGACGCCACGACCGGCGCACGAGCACCCGATTCGTCAACTGTTCGGTTGGACAGCGGCTTCCCAGGTCCAGGGTGGTCGGCTACCGTGTGATCGGCGCCGGTTCAACCGACTAGTTGAGATGGAGGGACGATGCCGTATCCCAGGGTGTGCCTCAACGAGGAGCTTCTGCGCGAGGGGATGCAGATCGAGTCCGTCGACATCCCGGTCGAGGCGAAGATCCGCCTGCTCGACGCCCTCTCCGTCACGGGCCTTCCGCAGATCGAGGTCGGCTCGTTCGTCAGCCCGCGCTACACACCGCAGATGGCCGAGATCGACGAGCTGGTCTCACGGTTCACCCCGCACGACGCGTCCGCTACACCGCTGTCGCGCTGAACGAGAAGGGGCGCGAGCGTGCGGCGCGCTTCATGCCGCCGCTGTCGCCGGTGCCGTTCCCGCCGATGACCTACTCGCACCTGTGCGACACGTTCGTCCGGCGCAACGCCAACATGTCCACCGAGGACGAGGAGGCGCGCTGGCCGGCCGTGGTCGAGGCGGCCGCGGCCGGCGGGGCGGACGCGGGCGGCATCGGCATCGGCGCGGCGTGGGGCTCGAACTTCGAGGGCCCCTTCACGTCCGAGCAGCGGATGACCACGCTCCGTCGGCAGCACGACGTGTGGGACGGCGCCGGCATCCCGGTCACGTTCGTCAGCCTCGCCGACCCGATGTCCTGGTGCATGCCGCACTGGGTGGAGGAGCAGCTCGCCCTCATCGCGCGCACCTGGCCCGCCGTCAAGACCCTGCACCTGCACCTGCACGACGCCCGTGGCATGGCGCTGGCCTCGATCTACGCCGCCCTGCGTGCGCTCGACGAGTCGTTCACGCTGCACCTCGACGTCGTCGCAGGCGGCATCGGGGGATGCCCGTACTGCGGGAACGGGCGCGCGACCGGCATGGCCGCCACCGAGGACGTCGTCCACATGCTGGAGACGATGGGCGTCCCCACCGGTGTCGACCTCGACAAGCTGGTCGACGCGGTCTGGCTGCTGGAGGAGGTCATCGGCCGCGCCACGCCCGGCCACGTCGGAAAGGCGGGCCCGCGCCCGTCCGCCGACCGGCTCTACGACCCCAACCTCCCGCTGGTCGAGACACACGAGCAGGCGACGCACTTCAAGCTCGGGGAGAAGGTGCTCGCGGACGGGTGCGGCCGTGGCGATCGCCGATCCCCGACGGCCGGACGCGGAAGGACGCGTGAGCGCGCAGATGCCGACTGCGCTCGGGGGAGTCCGTGTCCTGGAGATCGGCGGCGGGGTCGCGGTCCCGTACGCCACCCGCCTGCTCGCCGACCTGGGCGCCGACGTCGTGAAGGTCGAGCGGCCCGAGGCCGGCGACGACGTACGCGGCGTGGCGCCGTCGCCGACCCGACCCGGACGGTCCCGGCGCAGCTCCTGTTCGAGTACCTCAACTGGGGCAAGCGCAGCGTCGGGCTCGACATCGCCGATCCGGCGCGCGCGCCGACCTCGCCCGGCTGGTGGCGTGGGCCGACATCGTGGTGTCCGGGCTGGCCCCGGCGACGGCGCGGGAGCTCGACCTGACGGCCGAGGCGTTCCGGCGGTGGAACCCGCGGATCGTCACGACCCTCGTCTCGCCCTTCGGGTACACCGGGCCCTATCGCGACTGGACCGCCACCGACCTGGTCCTCCAGGCCATGGGTGGTGTCATGCAGATCAGCGGCACCGCGGACCGGGAACCGCTCAAGCCCGGACTCGCCCAGTCGGCCTACTGCGCCGGCATCAACGCCGCTTACGCCTCCGTCGCGGGTCACCTGTCGTCGGTCAGGTACGGCGAGGCGGTCACCGTCGACCTCTCGGTGCACGAGGTCATCGCCTCCCAGCTCGTCATGAACCAGCCCTACTACGCGTTCGCCGGTGCGGTCCAGGGCCGCAGGCCCGTGGCGCAGGACCCGCTGTCGGGTGAGCCCATCCCGACCGCCGACGGTTTCGTGTCGCTCCAGTCCACGACCCTCACCCCCGTCTCGATGCTCGCCGGGCTCTTCTCGGACGACCGGTTCGCCTCGCCGGACTTCGCGACCGAGGCGCCCGCACCGAGAACGCGGCCGCGCTGTCCGCGCTGCTCGACGAGCACCTGCGGGAGGCCAAGTCGCGCGACGTGTTCGAGGCCGCCTGCCAGCGCGGGATCCTCGCGGGGTTCGTGCAGACCGCGGGCCAGCTCCTGACCTGCCCCCAGCTGGACGCGCGGTCGGCCTGGCGCACCGACCCCGGCGCACGGTGGCGGGCCGGCCCGTGCGCTTTCCCGCCCGGTTCGCGGAGCTGTCGGGAACGCCGCTGGTCGAACACGGGCCGGCGCCCCACCTCGGGTCGTCCACGGTCGCGGACGTCGTCCGGGACGCGGCGCAGCGCGCGCCGCGGACAGGGCCGGAACGACCGGACGGGACGGGGTCCGCGGCGGCCGCGCAGGGCCCGTTGAGCGGACTGCGGGTTGTCGATCTGTCGACCGTGTTCGCCGTGCCGTACCTCGGCGCCTTGCTGCGCGACATGGGCGCGGACGTGCTGAAGATCGAGGCACCGGCCCGGCTCGACCAGTCGCGCAGCAGCTTCGGGGTGAGCTTCGACAACCGACCCGACGGCGACTACTGGAACCGTGCCTCGACGTTCCAGGTGCTCAACCGCGGGAAGGAGTCCGTCGTCCTGGACCTCGACACGGTCGAGGGCCGTGACGTTCTTCGCGCACTCGTGGCGCAGGCCGACATCCTTCTCGACAACTTCACACCGCGGGTCATGCGCAAATGGCGCACCACCTACGACGAACTGCGGAAGGTCAATCCCCGCCTCGTGATGCTGTCGAACACCGGCTACGGGGCGAGCGGCCCGTGGACCTCGTTCAAGGCCCAGGGCACGACGATCGAGGCGACGATGGGCCTCACGTCCGTGACCGGCTACGCCGGCGGCGGGCCGACGAAGGCAGGCCAGTCCTACCCCGACTTCCTCGCGTGCTGGACCGGCCTGCTCGCCACGCTGTCGGCGCTGGTCGCCCGCCGGGAGACCGGCGAGGGGCAGTGGATCGACCTCGGGATGTACCAGCTCGGCCCGACCGTGATCCCCGAGGCCGTGCTCGGCAGGCAGGCACTGGGGAGCGAGCCGGCTCGTGCGGGCAACCGGGAGGCCGGGGCGGTGATCAGCGATCTCTTCGAGACGGCCGAGCACGGCCGGCTGCTCGCGGTGAGTGTCGCCTCGATCGGCCGGTTGCTCGACCTCGCGGATGCCGCTCCGGAGATCGCGCAGGTCGCGGCGGTGGCCGGTCTGGTGGAGGACGAGTCGGCACCGATCCTGCGCTCGTTGCTGGCGGACTGGATCCGGGCGCGTTCCTGGCGCGATGCCGCCACGGTCCTGCAGGCCGCGGGTATCGCGGCCGGGCCGGTGATGGACGCACGTGACCTGGCGGAGGACCCGCACCTGCGCGAGCGGGAGTTCTACGAGTGGGTCGACGCCGGCGGCCCGATGGGACGACGTCCGCTGATCGGGCAGCCGTTCACGTGGACGGCCGAGCGGTCGCGGGTGATCGTCCGCGGGCGGGCGCCGCGCTTCGGCGAGCACAACGACCACGTCCTGCGCACCGTCGCGGGTCTGGACGCCGCGGCCGTCGACCGGCTGCGCAGGGAGGGGCGCGTGACGGACGCCCCGGTGAACCCGCCCGCGGCTCGGCCGCTCCCGCTGGAGTCGATGGCCGAGAGCGGCAGCCTGCGCCTCGAACGCGACTACCTGCACACGCTCATGCGGCTCGCACCTGCGCCCGACCCGGCCGGAGGTGGTGATTGTGCGTTGTGACGACGCCGCTTCCCAACGGGTTGGACTCTCCTCCATGGAGGGATTTCCGGGCCGTGCGTAGCGTCGGTCCGCAGGCGGCTCAGGGGAGAGAGAAAATGGCAGCTCCGGATCGCGACTACAGCTGGCCCTTCGAGCGGGACCCGCAATGCCCCTTGGACCCCCCGCCCGCATTGAAAGAGCTGCGCGAGAAATGTCCCGTCGCGCACGTGTCGATGTACGACGGCTCCACCGCCACGCTGCTCACCAGGCATGCCGACATCAGGGCGGTGCTCGTGGCGGAGGGGGTGTCGGCCGACACCACCCGGCCCGGCTTCCCGCACGCCAGCGAGACCGCTCGGTCGATCCGGACCGGCCAGCGGGTGTTCGCCCGCATGGACGCACCGACCCACGCCGAGCACCGGCGGATGGTGAGCCGCGACTTCCTCGTCCCCCGGGTGCGGGCGATGCGGCCCCGTATCGAGGACATGGTCGAGCAGATGCTCGACCACCTGGCCGGCCGACCGCGGCCCGTGGACCTGGTGGCGGAGTTCGCCAACCAGGTGCCCAGCCGGGTGATCATCGAGATCCTCGACCTGCCGCTCGCGGACAGCGGCTACTTCCAGAACCGGCTCGAGGTCTGGCACTCCCTGTCCAGCACCCCGCAGGAGTCGGCGCAGGCGAAGGCCGACCTGACCGGCTACCTCGCGTCCGTCATCGAGGAGCGGCGGGCGGCCCGGGTGAGGATCTGCTGAGCCGGCTCGTGGTCGACCAGCTCGAGACCGGGACGCTGACCGAGGAACAGCTGCTGCAGATCCTGCACGTGCTGCTCGTCGGCGGCTACGAGACGACGGCCAACATGATCGCGCTCGGCACCATCGTCCTCCTGCAGTACCCCGACCAGCTCGCACAGCTCAAGGCGGACCCGTCGCTGTGGCCGAACGCCGTCGAGGAGCTGCTGCGCTACCTGTCCGTCGCGCACCAGGCGACGTACCGGCTGGCGATGACCGGTGTGGAGCTGCCCTCCGCCCGGCTCTCGCCGGGGGAGGCGATCATCGCGCCGGTCATGGCCGCCAACCGGGACCCGGAGGTCTTCGACGACCCGGACGTGCTCGACGTCCACCGCGACGCCCGGGCGCACATGGCGTTCGGGTTCGGTGTGCACCAGTGCCTCGGCCAGGCGCTGGCCCGGGTCGAGCTGCACATCGTGTTCCAGCGGATGTTCGAGCGCTTCCCCGACCTGCGGCTCGCCTCCGACCCGGCCGACGTGCCCTACAAGAACTCGATGGTGTACGGCGCCGATGCGGTCCTCGTCACCTGGTGAGCGTGCCGACCAACGGAGGACACCCATGACGCACATCAAGCTCCTCACCGAGCGCTGCATCTCGTCGGGCAACTGCGTCGACGTCGCGCCGCACGCGTTCGACATGGACGACGCGGGACTGGTCGTCGCGTTGGTCGACGAGGTCGAGCACGGAGCGCGCCGGCAGGTCGAGGCCGCGGCCCAGGTCTGCCCGGTGCAGGCGATCCTCCTGGAGGGCTGACGAGGTGACGCTGCTCGACACGGCGGGCCACGTCGTGGTCGTCGGTGGGTCGATCGCGGGCCTGAGCGCCGTGCGCGAGCTGCGCACCGCCGGCTTCCGGGGCGAGCTCACCGTCGTCGAGGGCGACGCGCACGCGCCCTACCGCAGGCCGGAGGTGTCCAAGTCGCTGCTGACGGGCGGGCCCGGGGCCCGGACGCGCATCGACTGGCCGCAGGACGCCGCGGCGACCCGCCTGCAGCCCGCCAGGGTCGAGGCACTCGACCTGCCGGGCCGGACGCTGTCGCTCGCCACCGCGGACGGGCCGCGGACGCTCGGCTTCGACGGGCTCGTCGTCGCCACCGGTTGCCGGGCGCGGCGGCTTCCCCTCGGCCGGGAGAACCCGCGCGTGCACGTGCTGCGCGGCTTCGCCGACGCGTCGCGTTCCGCCGGGTCGTCGATGCGGCCGAGCGCGTCTGCATCGTCGGGGGAGGGCTCATCGGGCTCGAGGTCGCCGCCGTCCTGGCTGCCGCGGGCCGGCGGCCGGTCGTGGTCGAGGCCGAGGAGATGCCGCTGGCCCGGGTGCTCGGCGACGAGGCGGCCGCGCTCGTGGTCGACATGCTGCGTGCCCTCGGCGTCGAGTTCCGGCTCGCCGCGCGGGTCGTCGACATCGCCGGGGACCCGCACCGGCCGCCGGTGGTGCGGCTGGACACGCACGATGTGGCGGCGGACGCCGTCCTCGTCGCGGTGGGCGCGAGCCCCAACACCGAGTGGCTCGCGGGCAACGGTCTCGACACCTCCGACGGAGTGGCCTGCGACCGGCACTGTGCCGTGCTCGGCGCCCCGGACGTCGTCGCGTGCGGCGACGTCGCCGGCTGGTTCAACCCGCTGCTCGGCCGTCGCATGCGGGTCGAGCACTGGACCAACGCCGTCGAGCAGGGGGTGTTCGCGGCGCGCCGCCTGCTCGGCCGCCATGACGAGGACGGCTTCGCCGCTCTGCCCTACTTCTGGTCCGACCAGGCCGACCTCAGGCTCCAGGTGCTGGGCGCCACCGACGGCCACGACGAGACGACGGTGGTGTCCAAGGAGGACCGGAGCCTGCTGGTCGAGTACCGCACGGACGGCGCTCTCGTCGCCGTCGCCGGGGTCAACGCGGGCCGTGCGGTGATGACGCGGCGGCCCGAGATCCTCGACGGGCTCCGGAGCCTGCGCCGGACGACAGGCGGGTCGGCATGAGTACCGGAACCGTCGGGGCGACCACGGACGCGGGCCCGAGGGCGTCGACGGCGGGCGCTTCCGGCAGGTGCTGGGGCAGTACCCGGCCGGCGTCTGCGTCGTCACGGCGCTCCTGCCCGGCGGCGAGCCGGTGGGGCTGACGATCGGATCCTTCGGCCCTGTCTCGTTCGAGCCGCCGCTCGTCGGTCTCCTGGTCGATCGGCGCTCCGACGAGTGGGCCCGCCTCCGGGCGGCGGGCGAACGGTTCTGCGTGAACATCCTGAGCGAGGGACAGGAGGCGGCCGTCCGGGCCATCGCCGCCCGTCAGCAGCCCGTCTTCGCGGACCTCGGCTGGCGCCCCTCCCCCGCGGGGCTGCCGGTCCTGTCGGACTCGTGCGCCTACGTCGACTGCGCGCTCGAACAGGTCCACCGGGCCGGTGACCACGACTTCGTCATCGGCCGGGTGCTCGCGCTGGACGTCGAGAAGCCGATCATGCCGCTGCTGCACTTCCGCGGTGGGTACTGCGCGTTCACCCCGTCGACGATGTCGGCGCGCGACGCCGACCTCGTCGGTCGGCTCCGGCTGGTCGACGTCGTCAAGCCGGTGATGGAGAACCTCTCCGACAAGCTGCAGAGCGAGGTCACGGTCATCACGCGGGTGGGGGACGAGCTGGTCGTGATCGCGACCGTCGGGCGGGCGAAGACAGCGGTCGTCCCCACCCGGGTGGGACAGCGCGCGCCGTTCATGCCGCCGCTCGGCGGCGTCCACGCCGCCTGGGCCGAGCCCGCGGACCGCGACTCGTGGTTGAACAGACTCGGCCAGGGGATCGACCGCGACGACTACGCCGAGACGCTCGTGCTCATCCGGGAACGCGGCTACAGCTTCGGACTGGGCACGCCGCGAACGCCGCCCTGGAGACCGCGATCACGCCGCCCCGGGGCGGTATCGGGAACCGGGTCCACGAGGCGGTGAAAGGTGTGCTGCCGCTCTACAACGTGCGTTCGCTCGACACCGCCCTGCAGTACGAGTTCCGCTCCGTCACGGCACCGGTCCTCGCCGGCCGTCACGGCCTCCAGTTCACCTTCACCCTCTGGGGCCCGGCCGGGAAGGTCGGTGTGGACGTCATCGGCCGCTACACCCGGGAGCTGCTGGCGACCACGCGGCGCGCGTCGGAGCTGCTCGAGGACGAACCGGCCGACTGAGGCGCCCCGGGATCGAGACGGTGTCGGTTCGTACAAGCGGGCCGCCGTAAGCCTTGTCGCTCTCGCCGTCGATCGGCGCGCCTCGGCTGCGCTTGACTTCCATTGTGGCGGTTTGCCCGCCAGGAGACGAACAAGCCGCCGACGAGCTCGAGGAGTCCTCATGGAAACAGGGGTGCAGGTCTTCTTCCAGTCCATCCCGGGAATGAACGACTACGAGGTGCTGACGGCGGAGCTGGCGGTCGCGCTGCGGGCCGAGGAACTCGGCTTCGACTACCTGCTCAGCCCGGAACACCATTTCGTGGACTACTCGATCGCGCCCGATCCGCTCCAGTTCCTCACCTACGTCGCGGCGAAGACCCGGCGCATCGGGCTGGTCACCGGTGCGGTGATCCTGCCCTGGAACGATCCGATGCGCGTCGCCGAGAAGGCGTCCCTGCTGGACTTCATGTCCGACGGCCGCCTGATCCTCGGGTTCGGCCGCGGGCTCGCCCGCGTGGAGTACGAGAAGTTCGGGATTCCCATGGGCGAGGCGCGCGGCCGCTTCGACGAGGCGGCCCCGATGATCGTGGACGCGCTGCGCACGGGCAGCATGTCCGGCCCGGGCCCGTTCTACCCGCACGACAAGACGCCGATCCGCCCGACGCCCCAGCGGTCGTTCGACGGGCGCATCGTGTCGGTCGCGAAGTCCGACGAGTCCGCCGTCGCGGCCGCCGAGATCGGCGCGGGGCTGATGTTCATCGTGCAGAAGCCCATCGAGGACCACATGCCGATGGTGGAGCTGTACCGCAGGCGGTACGAGGACGTGCACGAGAAGCCGGCGCCGCCGCCGTGGCTGATCGACTTCTGCTACGTCCACGAGGACGCCGACGAGGCGCAGCGCGTCGCCCACGAGTACATGCAGCGCTACTACGTGACGGTCCTCAACCACTACGAGTACGGCGGCTCGCACCTGGCGGCGACCAAGGGCTACGAGAGCTACGCCGCAGGCGCCAAGCGCGTGCAGGAGCTGGGCATCGAGGAGTCCGCGCGGCAGTTCGTCGCGATCAACAACTTCGGCACGCCGGAGCAGGTGACCGAGCGGGTGCGGCAGCGCCGCGAGGTCGTCGGCGACTACGTCGCGCTGTTCGGGGTCTCGTTCGGCGGGCTCGAGTACGACAGGGTGCACGCCAGCTGCACCCTGCTGGGCGAGCAGGTACTGCCCGCCGTCAAGGCGATGGGCGCGTAGCCGGTCGTGCCGACGGCCGGACGGGGGTGGCCGGGACCGGACGCCCGGCCACCCCCGTCGGGCTCCGGAGCGATCAGTCGGCCAGGACGAACGCGCCGTCGACGCGCACGTACTCGCCGTTGACGAAGGACGCCCGCTCGGACAGCAGGAAGGCCACGACCTCGGCGATCTCGTGCGGCAGGCAGGCTCGCTGCATCGGCCCGCGCTCGACCCACTGCCGGAACGACGTGCCGGGCTTGCCGAGCAGCGGTGCGCTGCGCGGCGTCAGCGTGAAGCCGGGGGCGACCGTGTTCGCGCGCGGGCGGCCGCGCTCCCGGACGGCCAGGTGCCGGGTGTACGCCGCGATGGCGCCCTTGCCGACCGGGTAGAACGAGTTGATGAACCCGCTGCGACGTCGTTGCCCGCGATCGAGGAGATGTTCACGACGCTCGACGCCCGGTCACCGACGGACTCGAGCCAGGTCTCGGTCACCGCGACCAGGCCGCCGACGGTGCCGGCCAGACCCTCGGCCATCGTCAGCGGCGACGAGCTCGCCACGCCGGCGTTGTTGACGAGGTACGGACACTCCCCGAGCTCGCGCACCGCGGCCCATCCCGCGGCGACCGACGCCCCGTCGGTGATGTCGACCTCGAACGACGCCGCGGTCCCGCCCGCCTGGTTGATCTCCCCGGCCGCCGCGGCGGCGGTCTCCGGGTTGATGTCCCAGATCGCGACCCGCAGCCCTTCCTCGGCCAGCACCTCGGCGATGGCCCTGCCGATGCCCTGACCGGCTCCCGTGACGACGACGGTCGAATCGGGACGGAAGGCGGACCGCACCCGTTCGGCGTTGATCTTCATTGAACCTCCGTGGGAAGTCGCCGGCCCATCTCATTTCCGGGCAGCCCGTCGGCCGATTCAAACAACGCCGGCGAAAGCGACCTAGGGGCGTAACGACGGGACTTGCCGCGGTCTCGTCGTCGGAATGGACAACACCGCGGCGGCCGGGGGGCGCGTATGCCGGTGAATCGGCGGTTGGTCGATCACACAGCAGCGGACGCGCCGCCGTTGGGCGGTCGGCCATTGCCCGGCATCCGGTCCGTGACATGAACTCTCACGGTGGCCGCCGCCCGCGGCCGGGAGCCGGGACGAGGATCGGTCGACGAGATGGACGCCTTTGTGGCAGGTGTGGCGACGACGCCGTTCACGTCGCGGCCGCCGGGTTTGATCGAGATGGTCGAACGCGTCGTGCGGGCGGCCCTGGCCGACGCCGGCCTGGCCGGGAACCGGATCGGCGCGGTCTTCGTGGGCAACGCCGCGGCCGGACTTCTGCAGGGCCAGGAGATGGTGCGCGGGCAGGTGCTGCTCGCCGACACCCCGCTGGCCGGGGCGCCCGTCGTCAACGTCGAGAACGCGTGCGCCTCGTCGTCGACCGCGTTCCAGCTCGCCGCCGCCGCGGTGGCGGCCGGGACGGCGGACGCCGCGCTCGCCATCGGCGTGGAGCAGATGAGCCACCCGGACAGGGGGCGCACGTTCGGCGCGCTGCGTCCGCGGCCGACGTCCTGCGGCGCCCCGACATGTTCGAGACGGTCGAGCGGCTCGCGTTGCGGGCGGGCGCGCCCGAGACCCCTCGGCCGGTCTCCTCGCCGTTGATGGAGCACTACGCCGCCAAGGCGCGGGCGTACCTGATGGAGTACGGGGGGACGGCCGAGGACCTGGCGCGGGTGGTGGTGAAGAGCCGGGAGAACGGCTCCCGCAACCTGCTCGCGCAGCTGCGCAAGCCGGTCACGATCGAGGAGGTCATGGCGGACCGCATGGTCGCCGACCCCCTGACGAGGAGCATGTGCGCACCGATCGGCAACGGCGCGTCCGCCGTGGTCGTCGTGTCGCCGCGGCTGGCGGCGTCGCTGGGCAGCTCCGTCCGGGTCGCCGGGGCGGCGCTGGTGTCCAACGACGTCCGCAGCACGACGCCGCCGGCCACGCTCGCCGCCGAGCGCGCGTTCGCGGCGGCGGGCGTCGGCCCGGGGGACGTCGACGTCGCAGAGGTGCACGACGCGGCAGCCGGGGCCGAGCTGGTCGCCGTCGAACAGGTCGGCCTCTGCGGGCCGGGGGGTGCGCTCGACCTCGTCCGCAGCGGCGCCACGGCGCTGGGCGGTCGCCTGCCGGTCAACCCGGGTGGCGGCCTGCTCTCGCGCGGACATCCCCTCGGGGCGACCGGCTGCGCCCAGCTCGTCGAGCTCACGGAGCAGCTCCGCGGGCGCTGCGGCGACCGCCAGGTGGCGGGAGCCCGGTTCGCGCTGGCGCAGAACAGCGGTGGGGTGCTCGGCGAGGACGAGGCGGTCGCGGTCGTGACCGTTCTCGAGGCGGTGGCGTGAGGGACCGGGCCGGGCGGCCGGATCGAGGAACGAGGGTGAGGCGATCGTGCGCTGGATGAGCTACACGGACGACGCAGCGTCCGGCGAACGGGGCTCCTGGTCGGGGACCAGTCCGCGGTCTCGACTCCGGGACGACCCTGGTCGACCTGCTGGACGCCGGCGGGAGGGCGGTCCGCGAGGCCGGGGAGCGTGCGCTGGCGGAGCCCGCACACGTCGCCCCGCTCGCCGAGGTCGCCATCGAGCTGCCCTTCGAGCCGCGCTCGATCCGTGACACCGCCGGGTTCGTGCAGCACCTGCGCAACGTCTCGACCCGCACCGGCCGGGTGATCGACCGGCGCTTCACGGACTTCCCGCCCTTCTACTTCAGCAACCCCGCCGCGGCGGTCGGTGCGCGGGCCGACGTGGCGATGGCCCCCGACACCGAGCAGTTCGACTTCGAGCTGGAGGTCGCAGCCGTGATCGGGGTCGAGGGGAGCAACGTCGCGGTCGCCGACGCGGAGTCGCACATCTTCGGCTACACGATCTTCTGCGACTGGAGCGCGCGCGACATCCAGATGCACGAGCGGGACCTGTTCGGGCCGGTGAAGGGCAAGGACACCGCCAACGGCCTGGGCCCGTTCGTGGTGACGGCCGACGAGCTGGCGCCGTTCCGCAGCGGCAGGTCGTTCCACCTGCGGATGGCGGCCTACGTGAACGACGAGCTCGTCGGCGAGGGCTGCTGGGACCAGATCGACTGGGGTTTTCCGGACATGATCGCGTACGCCTCGCGGGGCACGCGCGTGCGGCCGGGGGACGTGATCGGCTCGGGCACGGTGCCGACCGGATGCCTCTTCGAGCACTTCGCCATGGACCCCGAGGGCTTCCGGGGCTGGCTGCAGGTCGGTGACGAGGTGCGGCTGGTGGTCGAGCAGCTGGGCGAGATCCGGTCGCGGGTCACCGCCCCGCCGGCCGTCCAGCGCCTGTCCACGGGCTACTGACGCCCTGCGGGGCCGGCGGCTGCACCGGCCGGCCCCGCGGCGGCGGTCACGTCCGGCGGGACGGGTCCGGTAGCTCCCGCAACCGCTCGAGGGCGGCGGCGTAGTCGGCCTCGCTGACCTCGCCGAGCCACTCCGTCGCGCCGCCGAGCACGGTCGACAGGTGGGTCATGAACGACGACGGCACGGCTCCGTGCCAGTGCTCCTCACCCGCCTCGCCGTGCACGACGGCGCCCTCGGAGATCGGCGCGACCGAGCCGTCGCGGGTGACCACGAGACCCCGGCCGGCGACCCCGAGGAGCATCTGGCCGCCGGTGTGCCGATGCCAGAACGTCCGTGCGCCGGGGGAGAACGTCACCCGGTTGACGCCGGTGCCGTCGGCGTGGGGAAGCAGTACCTCGCCCCACACGACCCCGGTGAAGGTGCTCCCGCCCCGGTTCTCGACGACGTCGTCGCCACGGCCGTTGCCGTTCGAGCGCATCTCAGGCCTGCTTGATCTTCTGCAGAACCGGCATGAGGTACTGCTTGAACCCGACCGGGTCCTCGGCCATCGGGAAGTGCCCCTTGAGCACCATCTGGATGAACTCGCCGCCCAGCTGCTCGGCGGCGGCCCTGCTCAGTGCCGGGGTCGCCGAGTAGTCGTAGTCGCCCGAGAAGACGTAGAGCGGGCACCTCGTCGCGGTCAGGGTGGGGCCGACGGCCTGCAGCGACGCCACCATGGCGCCGTCGCCGTTGTAGACGCCCGGCCCGGACTGGCCGTACTCCCACAGCACGTCGTCCTGAAGGTCCTGCGGGCTCTCGGGCGACATCAGCCCGGCGACCCAGGTGCTGAGGAACATGCTGTGGTCGACCTCCAGATGGCGCGTCCACACGCCGCGGCGCGAGGGCGCGTGCGGGTTGCCGCCCAGGGTGCCCTCCAGCGCGCAGATCGCGCGGAACTCGTCGCCGTACAGCCCTGCGGTCACCAGCGAGACGGAGCCGCCCATCGAGCATCCGACGAGGACCGGCTTCGCGGGCAGCTCCATCGCGGCGACGAACGCGCGGATGATGCCCATGTACCAGTGCACGTCGTTCTCGTAGCGTTCGCTGCGCCAGCTGCGGGGGCATCGAACGGCCGTGCCACGGCAGGTCGAAGGCGATCATGCGGAAGTCGGCCTGCAGCTCCGGGTCCTCCAGCATGTACTTGTACTGACGCGAGTCCGAGCCGGCGGTGTGCAGCAGCACCATCGGGATGCCGGTGCCGGCCTCCTCGTAGAAGACGCGGTAGTCCCGCCCGTCGTGCTCGACGGTGACGTAGCTCGCGGTGATCGCGCTCCTGCGGGGCAGCACGGGCACCTCGCCCCGCTCGCGGAGCGGCTTCAGGCTCGCCAGGATGCGCTCCAGGAAGGGGGCGTACTGCGCCCACTTGAGCCGGTCGCCCCAGATGATCCTCTCCCCGAACTGGGCGACGAGGGCCTGCGCGGTGTTGTTGAGCGGGCCCGGCGTCGCCTTGGCGAACTCGTCCCAGGCCTGCGCCGGGACGGCGAAGCCGAAGTCCCACGCGTCGTTGATGTCCGGCTCGCGCACGACCCGGAAGTCCGCGGAGCCGTTCCACACCACGCCGAACCGGACGTCGGCGACGTCCAGGAGAACCCGGCACCGGTCGGCCGCCGGGAGACCCGTCATCACCGGGTCCTTCTCCAGACGGGACGCGAGGTCGTTGAGCACCGCAACATCCAGTGGCATGGGTTGTCTCCTTCGACAGGCCGGTGGAGTTCGGGAATCGGGAACGGGCCGGAGCGCTCAGTGGTAGGGCGAGCTGATGGCCTCGGGATCCAGGTGCACGTCGATCAGGACCGGGCGGTCGCGGCGCTCGACCGCCGTCAGCGCCGCGTCGAGATCGGCCATCGAGCGGACGCTGTGGCCCTCCCCGCCGAGCGCGGTCGCGACGGCGGCGAGGTCGGGCCAGTCGAACGTCGAGATCGCCGGGTCCATCTGCTTGTTGCGGAACTGGATGTGCTCCGCGCCGTACGCCCTGTCGTTCATCACCACCACCACGACGTCGGCCCTGTAGCGCACAGCGGTATTGAACTCGGCGAGGCCGCCGAGCATGAACCCTCCGTCGCCGGTGATCATGAGGATGGGCGTGTCGGGGTCGCCGGCCGCGGCGCCGAGGGCGTTCGCCATGCCCAGCCCGATGCAGCCGAACTCCAGCGTGTGGACGTACGAGCCCACCCGGCCGGTGCGCACGTTGAACGCGGCGTGGTGGAAGAAGCGACCCGCGTCGAGGACGAGGCTGCGCCGCACCGGGAACCGGCGGTCGATCTCGCGCAGGGCCTCGTCGACGTCGACGGTGCCCGCGCGGTGGTTCGCGGGCTTGTTCTCCGTGGCCAGCACGGTGCTCGCGTCGATCCGTGCCGCGTAGCCGGCTGCCTCGAACGCCCCTCGTCGAGTTGGTGCACGAGCTCGGCGGCCACCGTCGCGGCGTCGCCGACCACGGGCGCGTCGACGACGGTGTGGCGGTGCAGGGCGGCGGGGTCGACGTCCACGTGGACCACGCGCTTGCCGGCGAGCAGCCCGCCCTCAGCGGTCGTCCACCGGTTCAGCGCCGCACCGAAGACCACGACGCAGTCGCCTGGCCGATGAGCTCCAACGCGCCCTCGGTCGACAGCGTGCCGAAGATCCCGATGTTCTCCGGCTCGCCCGAGAAGAGCTCCGTGGCCTGCAGGGTCGTGGCCACCGGAGCCTCGATCCGACGGGCGAAACCGAGAACGGCCGCGCGCGCCCCGGGGGTCGTCGCGCCGCGGCCGGCCAGCACGAGCGGCCGTCGCGAGGAGGCGATCAGCCCGAGAGCGGCGTCGACTGCGGCCTCGCCGGGGCGCACCGGCTGGGCGACCGGCGGCCGCTGCGCGGCGATCCGGTAGTCGGTCTCCTGCCACTGGAACTCGATCGGGAGGTTCAGCACGATCGGCCGGCGTTCGAGCTCGGCCCGCCGAAAGGCGGTCACGACGTCCTCCGGGAGCGTCGTGGGTGATCCGACCTGCTCGAAGCCCGCGCCGGTCGGGAGGATCACCGAGTACTGGTCGAGCTGCTGCAGGTTCTCCTTGTCCCGCGCCGGGGTGTCGCCCGCGAGGAGCACGAGCGGCGTCCGGGCCCGTACGGCCTCGATCAGCGGGGTGATCGTGTTGGTCAGCGCCGGCCCGTGGGTCACCGTCGCGACACCGGTCCTGCCGGTGGTGCGGGTGTACCCCGAGGCCGCGAGCACGCTGCTCGCCTCGTGCGCCACGGCGACGAAACGGCCGCCCAGGCGCTCGAAGCTGTCCATCATGTACAGGTTCGCGTCACCGAGGAGCCCGAACACGGTGTCGACGCCCCGGTCGCGCAGGAGCCTTGCGGCCACTTCGTGGACGTACATCGGAGACTCCCTCACCCCTGGAGGACGGACGACCCGAGTGCGGCGAGCAGCTCCTCGCGAGCCTCCGGGATCGCCGGACCGTCGCGCCGTGGGACGAGGACGTGCGCGGTGCCCGGCGTCGACTCGACGCCGTCGCCGTTGACGATCCCGGTCTCGACCTCCACGAGGCCGAAGTCGTGGGCCGGGCGGACGTCCGTGATGCGCCCCCATGCGGTCAGGGTCTCGCCCGCGACGTTCATCGCCCGGAACCGGAACTCGACCTTCCACACCCATGCCGTGGAGCCGGCCCAGCGGCGCAACAGCTGGACGACGAAGTGCTGCTTCCACGAGCCGTTGACGAGGAGGCCCGGCAGGCCCTCGTGCCCGATGGCGTAGGGGTGGTCGTAGTGGATGCGGTGCCAGTTCTCGATCGCCGCGGACCAGCGCATCAGGTGCGGCGGCAGCAGCGGACCGCTGACCAGGGGCGGAAGCTCCTGACCTGCGGCGAGCTCCTCCAACACAGGACAGGACGGGGCCCGGCTCATGCAGGTCGCTCCCTCAACGGCGGATGAAGGCATTGGTCACCCGGCAGAGCAGCCTGCCGTTCTGGTCGGTGTAGGTGGTGCGGATCGAGACGACGACCATGGGCCCGCTGCGGCCCTGCCGCTCGACGATGTCGGCGTACTCGCTCTGCGCATGGACCACGTCACCGACCCGCGGCGGCGCGAAGAACTCCGCCGACACCCCGCCGTTGAGAATCCGTCGCAGCGGTATGTCGATCGGGGGCAGGCCGGTCTCGCCTGCGCCGTACGTGCCGTCCAGGTCCGGGTCGCCGGTGAGGGCGTCGAACGGGTCGGGCTCGTGTGGCTGCCGGACGAAGGCGTGCAACGGCCACAGGGGCGGCGCGACGTCGTCGCGCGGGAACGGGGGCGTCCCCTCCGGCACCGGGACGACCGGCTCCATGGCGGCGTGGTTGAAACGGCGGAGCCGGTCGCGGCTCAGCGGCTCGCCGGCCGATCGAACCGGGCCCTTCCGGCCGATCAGCGCCGTGATCTCCGGGGTCAGGCAGGACGGGGTCGTCGTCGAGTCGTTCACGTCCCCTGCCCTCGCCCGAACGTCTGGGGGTTGCCGTGGTCGGTCCACACGGACTTGACCTCGGAGTAGGCCGCCAGTGCATCGGCGCCGAGCTCGCGGCCGAGGCCGCTCATCCCGACGCCCCCGAACGGCACGGCGTAGTGCACGACCCGGTAGGTGTTGACCCACACGGTGCCGGCCCGCACCCGTTCCGTGACGCGTGCGGCGGCCTGCGCGTCCTCGGTCCACACGCCGGCGGCGAGGCCGAACTCCGTGTCGTTGGCCATCGCGACCGCTTCGGCCTCCGATGCGCACCTCGACACCGTGACGACCGGGCCGAAGATCTCCTCGCGGGAGATCCTGGTGCACGGGTTCACGTCGGCGAACACGGTCGGCTCGACGAAGTACCCGCGTTCCAGCTCGGGGGTTCCCGCGGCGCGCCGGCCGCCGGCCGCGACGACCGCGCCCTCGGCCCGCCCGACCTCGATGTACTCCAGGACCGTGGCCAGCTGGCGCCGGTTGGCCAGCGGGCCGACGTCGACGCCCGGGTCGAGCGGGTCGCCCATGGTCAAGGCAGAAGCCGCGGCACCCAGGCGCGCCACGAAGTCGTCGTAGATCGCGTCCTCGACGATCACGCGGGAGCCGGCGAGGCAGGTCTGCCCGGTCGCCGCGAACACCCCGGACATGACCCCGTGCACGGTGCGGTCGAGATCGCAGTCCTTCAGGACGATCTGGGGCGACTTGCCTCCCAGCTCGAGGGTCAGGCGTTTCAGCCCGCCCGCAGCCGCCTGCATGACGGTCTGCCCGGTCCGCGTCGAGCCCGTGAACGCGATCTTGTCGACGCCGGGGTGTTCCACCAGGTGCTGCGCGGTCGGTGTGCCGAAGCCGGTGACCACGTTCACGACACCCGGTGGGTAGCCGGCCTCGAGGCACAGCTGTGCCAGCAGGAGGGTGGACGTGGGCGTCACCTCCGACGGCTTCACCACCACCGTGCAGCCCGCGCCGAGCGCGGGGAGGAGCTTCCACGCCAGTAGGGTCAGCGGCGAGTTCCACGGCGTCACGGCGGCGACCACGCCGACCGGCCCGTGGGTCAGTGTCGCCGACAGCTTCGGCATCCCGGTGTCGACCGGAACGTCGTGGCGGGAGTCGACGAGATCGGCGACGTAGCGCGCGTGCATCGCGAGGCCGGCGACGCCCGCGGACATCTCGCCGATCAGCTTGCCGTTCTCGTGGATCTGCGCGAACGTCAGTTCCGTCGCGTTCCGGTCGACCAGGTCGGCGAGCGCCCGGAGCAGCCGCGACCGGTCGGCGGGCGTGGCGCGCGCCCACTCGCCCTCCTCCAGGGCGCGACGGGCCGCGGCCACCGCCCGGTCCACGTGCATCGCGGTGCCCCGGTAGGCCCGACCCCACGCGGTGTCCTCGTACGGGTCGACCATCGCGAAGCCCGAGCCGTCGTCGCCGACGACCTGTGCGCCGTCGATGAGCATGGGGTAGTCCCGGTCCATCTCCGGCGGGAACCGGCTCCGCCAGCGCCTCACGTCCTCGTGCTGCACCTGTGGCATCGACTGGCCTCGACTCTCGTCCGCGCGGAATCGCTGCTGGGTTGGGCGGCCCAGCCGAGCCGGAGTCAACCATCCGGTTATCTGACTGTCAACGAGGCCGGTTGCCGACTTCAACTATTCGGTTACGCTCCTGGCGTGGCCCGTCCCGCGGGCCCGACGAAGCCGCCTCCAGCCGTGCTGGACCGACCGCGATCGTGGTGAACACCCGTGCCCTCCGTTATCGATCGGACACAGAAGGTCAACTACACCCTGCCGGACACGCTGTTCTCGTTGCCGCCCGAGCTCGTCGAGCTGAAGAAGCTGACGCGCGAGATCGTGAACCGTGAGTGCATCCCGCTGGAGTCGAAGTTCCTGGCCAACAACCCCGACTGGCCACGGGGCGGAGGCAAGGGCGGGATCAGTGTGGAGTCCCTCGTCGACGGCACGCTGGAGCAGGCCGACTGGGATCGGCTCAGCGCGGTGGCGGAGTCGAGCGGCCTCGCGACGGCGCTGCTGCCCGAGGAGTACGGCGGCATGGGGATGGGGATCCTCGGGGCGTTCGTGCTCGAGGAGGAGATCAACCGGAGCATCGTCCCGCTGCCGATCGTCAACGTGGTGAACGTGCTCTACCACTGCGACGAGGAGCAGAAGGAGAAGTACCTCCTGCCGCAGATGCGCGGCGAGAAGACCTGCTGCTACGCGCAGACCGAGCCGGGTGCGGTTCGGACCCCGGTGGCATGGCCACGCGTGCGGTGCTCGAGGGCGACACCTGGGTCGTCAACGGGTCCAAGACGTTCATCTCGGGCGCGAGACCGCCGACTTCCACCTCGTGCTCGCCGTGACGGACCCGGAGAAGGGCTCGCGTGGCGGGATCACGATGTTCATCGTCGACGCCGACACGCCCGGGATCAGCACGAAACCGCTCCGCACCTGGCAGTCGATCCGGCCGCACCAGTTCTCCGTCTTCTACGACGACGTGCGGGTGCCGGCGAGCGCCGTGCTCGGCGAGGTCGGCGGCGGCTTCGCCCTCGGCCAGCACTTCCTCGCCATCCAGGATCGCCTGACCCGCGGTTCGATGGCCACCGGGTTCCTGAGCAGGAGCCTGGAGATGGCGACCGACTACGTGCGGTCCCGCACGACGTTCGGCCAGCCGCTGAGCCAGCGGCAGGCGATCCAATGGATGCTCGTCGACGTCCTGGTGGACATCAAGTCGATCCGCGCGATCTCCTACGAGTGCGCGGCGCGGGCCGACCGGGGCGAGGATGTGCGCGCGTACGCCGCGATGGCGAAGCTCGTCGGCGCGAACTGGGGACACCGGTCGATGGACAAGATCATGCAGATCTTCGGCGGCATCGGGGAGGCGATGGACTTCCCCATCCCGCACTGGTACCACCAGATCCGGCACGGGCGGATCGGTGGGGGCACCGACGAGATCCAGCGCATTCTCATCCAGCGGGCGATCTTCAAGGAGGGAGCCGAACTGTGGCTGGCCTGACCGCGGCGGCGCCTCGGCCGGTACCCGGCCGCCTGCGCGACCACGTCGTCGACCGGGCGCTGGCCGCCGATCTCGCCACGACCGGCGCGTCCACCGTCGCGGTGCTCCGGCTGGCCGTCCTGGACTGGCTGGGCGTCGCGATCGCGGGTGCGCGAGAGCCGTCGGCGTCGTTGCTCCGAGAGGTCCTCCTGGAGGAGGGCGGCAACCCGCAGAGCACCGTCGTCGGCGCGCGGAGCGGATGAGCGCCCGGCAGGCGGCCCTGGTCAACGGCGTCGCCGGGCACGCGTTGGACTTCGACGACATGGGCCTCGGCGGGATCCATCCCTCGGTCGCCGTCGTGCCGGCCGTCCTCGCGCTCGCCGAGCGGATCGGCGCCGGCGGCCGCCGGACGTGCGAGGCCCTCCTCGCCGGCTACGACGCCATGGGGTGGATCAGCCATGCGGCGGGCTGGAGCGCGTACCGGCGGGGCTTCCACGCCACGGGGACGGTGGGCGCCTTCGGCGCAGCCGTCGCCTGTGCCCGCCTGATCGGCCTGGACCGAGAGGGATACGTGCGGGCGCTGGGACTGGCCGCCATGCAGGCCGCCGGTCTCAAGATCAGCTTCGGGAGCATGGCGAAGCATCTCAACGCGGGCAAGGCCGCCGCGAACGGCCTGCTCGCCGCCGACCTGGCCGCGCGCGGGTTCACCGCGCCCGACGACGCGATCGAGGGTCACCAGGGATTCGTCCGCACCCACGGTGATCCGCAGGACTTCGACCTCGAGCGGGCGCGGACGACTCTCGGCGAGGAGAACGCCGTCACGCAGGTGCTGTTCAAGTTCCACGCGTCCTGCGGCGGCACGCACGCGGCGATCGAGTCCGTCCGGGCCGCGCTGGGCGACGACCTGCCCGCGCTGGACGACGTTGCGGGTGTCGACGTCGCCGTCGCCGAGGACCTGCTGGACATGTGCGCGATCCCGGAGCCCCGGACCGGGTTGGAGGGGAAGTTCAGCCTGCGTCACGCGACCGCCCTGGTGCTCGCCGGACGCGGCACCGGTCCCGCCGGGTTCACCGACGAGGCGGTGTCCGACCCCGTCAACGTCCGCGCGCGAGGGCTGGTGCGGATCACCCCGTCCACCCGGCTCTCCGTCGGCGGTGCGGCGGAGGTCGTCGTGACGTTCGCAGACGGGCGGCGCCGGACGGCGAGCGTGGACCCGTACGTCCCGATCCCGGCCGCCGAGGTCGCGGGCCGGCACGATGCGTTCGCCGCGAAGTTCACGGAGCTGGCGACGCCGACGATCGGGGCGCGCCGGGCGCGCGAGGCGATCGACGTCGTCGCGGCGATCGAGTCGCTCGACGACATCGGGGAGCTGACGGCGCTGGCGCGCCCCTAGGGTGTCCGGCAGGGCCATGGCGCCCGCCGGCTCGGGCTCACACCGCCGTCCCCCCAGCGCTCGCTGCCGACGGTGGCTCCGGATCGGACTGCGCCTCCAGCTGAAGCATCCGGATCAGCCGCTCGATCTCGTGAGTGACGACCTCGACCGCCGGGGGCACCCGGCTCGACGCGGCTCGGGCCAGCACGACCGAACGGTGGACGGCAGGGTCGCACAACGGTGCGCCGCTGAGGTGACCTCGCACGATGTCGTTCAGCACCCCGATCCGGGGAAGGATCGACCAGCCGACGCCGGACGCGACGAGCAGCTTCTGGACCTGCATGGTGTTCGTCTCGACGGCGGGCGTGAGCTCGATCCCCGCCCGCGCGGCCGCCTCGTCGATGACCGTGCGCAGACCGTGCGGCGCAGCGGGCATCACGAGGGGGTGGGCGGCGAGCTCGCCGAACGGGACGTTCGGGCGCTGGTCCGGCCATGCGCCCGGAGGAGCCACCGCCCACAGGGCTTCCTCGATGAGCGGGCGTACGTGCGGCGCTGCCGCGGCGGTGAGCCCGTACAGGAGTGCGACGTCCACGGTCCCGGCGTCGAGCCACTCCTTCACGTGCCCGGAATAGCCGGTGAGCAGTCGCAGCCGGATGTCGGGATGCTCGGATGTCACCGTGCGGACCAGCGGCTCGGCGATCTCGGCGGAGAGGCTGTCGAGGATGCCCACCGTCACGATTCCCCGGATCCGTCCGGCAACGGGGCGGATCTCGGCGCGCGCGCGTTCGAGCTCGGACAGCGCCCGGCGGGCGCGCTCCACGACGATCGTGCCCGCCTCGGTCGGATGCATGCCCGTCCTGCTGCGTTCGAAGAGCGTGACACCGAGTTCCGCTTCGAGGCCGCGGATCTGCCTCGTGACCGCGGGCTGCACGAGGTGCAGGAGGGTCGCCGCGCGCGTGACGCTGCCGGTCTCGGCCACCATGACGACCGCGCTGAGCTGCCTGAGATCCATATCGGCTCCTGCCATGCCGGGCCTGCATGCCCGATATCACGAGAGAGCATTTTACGCTCGCTTCCATTACTCAGCATGATGCACCGGTGAGCCGAGCAGAAGGCGGCGCCGGCGACCAGGGTCGATCTGCCGCGACGGAGTCCGATCTCGCGAGAACCGGCCTCGCGCGGCTGCTCCAGGGCTGGGCGCCGGAGGAACGCCGCACCTCGCGGCGCGTCGACCCGTGGCCGGCCACAGCACTCGCCGCGGCGCTGGACCAGGAGGCGCCTGTACTGCTCGACGGCCGGCCGCTGCCGCCCCTGTGGCACTGGCTGACGCTGGTGGACCACTGCACGGCGACCGAGGTCGGGGAGGACGGGCACCCGGCCCGTGGCGCGTTGCTCCCCCCGATCCCGAACCGCCGTCGAATGTTCGCCGGCGGGCGGCTCAGGCAGTTCGGCCCGGTCACCGTCGGGTCGAGGCTCGACTGCTGCTCCCGGGTGAGCGCCGTGCGTGTCAAGAGCGGCCGCAGCGGTGAGCTCGCTTTCGTGACCGTGCACCATCAGCTGGCGATCGGCGGCGTGGCAGTGGCCGAGGAGGAACAGGACCTCGTCTACCGCTCGGGTCCGCCGGCCGGGTCGGGGCGCCAACCGTCTCCGTCCGCGGACGCGGGGTCTGCGCCGAGGTCTCCGGACTGGCGGTTCGACACCATGGCCGACCCGGTACTGCTCTTCCGCTTCAGCGCGCTGACGTACAACAGCCACCGCATCCACTACGACCGGCCCTACGCGACGGAGGTCGAGGGCCACCCCGGGCTCGTCGTGCAGGGACCGCTGCTCGCGTTGCTGGCGCTCGAACTGCCGAGACGGCACGCCCCCGACGAACGCGTCGTGTCGTTCGACTACCGGCTGACCCGGCCGGTCTTCGCTCCTGTGCTGCTGACGAGCGCCGGCCGGCGGGACGGCGACCTCGTCGAGGTCGCGGTCGGCGCAACGGGCCAGGCGCCGTCGCTCGTCGCCACGGCGAGGCTGGGATGACGGTGCCCGTCGCCGGTGACTCCGCGGCGTCCGCCCCGCTGCACGGGATCACCGTGGTCGGCGTCGAGCAGGCTGTCGCGGCGCCGTTCGCCACACGCCAGCTCGCCGACCTCGCGCCCGGGTCATCAAGATCGAACGCCCGGGCGAGGGGGACTTCGCCCGGCGGTACGACGAGACCGTCCACGGCGACTCGAGCTACTTCGTGTGGCTCAACCGCTCCAAGGAGTCCGTCACGCTCGACCTGAAGTCGGACGAGGGACGGAGCATCCTCGTCGAGCTGCTGGACCGCGCGGACGTTCTCGTGCAGAACCTCGCGCCCGGCGCCGGGGGCCGGCTCGGCATCGACGCGGCGTCGCTCGCCCGGACCCATCCCCATCTCGTGACCTGCACGATCTCCGGATGGGGCAGCGACGGCCCGTGGGCCTCCCGCAAGGCGTACGACCTGCTCGTGCAGTGCGAGGCCGGCCTGCTGTCCGTGACCGGGGGGCCCGATTCGATGGCGAAGGCCGGCATCTCGGTCGCGACGTCGCCGCCGGGATGTACGCCTACTCCGGAGTGCTCACCGCGCTGCTGCGCCGGGCGACGACCGGCGTGGTGTCCGCGGTGGAGGTGTCGCTGTTCGAAGCGCTGGCCGAGTGGATGGGCGCGCCCGCGTACTACACGAGGTACGGCGGGCGCCAGCCGGCGCGCTCGGGTGCACGGCACGCGACCATCGCGCCCTACGGTCCGTTCGCCACATCGGACGGAGTCGTGCTGCTCGCGGTGCAGAACGATCGTGAGTGGCGGTCGCTGTGCCGAGTGGTCCTCGGCGACGAGGCCATCGCCGACGATCCGCGGTTCGCCACGAACTCCGCCAGGGTGGCACACCGGGAGGCCCTGGACGACCTGATCTCGGCCGGACTGGCGAGGTCGGCGACGGCGGCAGCGGTCGAGGTGCTCGATCGGGCCGGAGTGGCGAGCGCCCGTATCAACGACGTCGAGAGCTTTCTCGACCACCCGGTGCTCGCCGGTCGCCACCGCTGGCGATCCGTCTCCGTGCCCGGCGGGGAGATCGCCGCGCTTCGGCCGCCCGCCGATCTCACCGGGGTCGAACCGGTGATGGGGCCGGTCCCGGCTCTCGGTGCACACACCGAGGCCGTCCTTCGGGAGCTCGGGCGGTCGGACGCCGAGATCGCCACCCTCCGTGGCAAGTCGGTCATCTGACCCTCAGGAATCGAGAGGAGCTGCGGGATGGGCGTCCTGTCAGCCGAGGAAAAGGCCATCGTCGACACGGTCCGCGATTTCGTCGACCGTGAGGTCCGTCCGGTCGTGCGGGACATGGAGCACGCGAACGAGTACCCGGCGAAACTGATCGAGCAGATGAAGGCAATGGGCATCTTCGGCCTCGCCGTCCCGGAGCCGTGGGGCGAGGCGCACGTGTCGATGCACTGCTACGCCTTGGTCACCGCGGAGCTCGCCCGCGGCTGGATGAGTCTCGCAGGCGCCATGGGCGGGCACACGGTCGTCGCGAAGTTGCTGGTGGACTTCGGCACGCAGGAGCAGAAGGACCGATACCTGCCGGCGATGGCAACCGGTGAGATCCGGGCCACCATGGCGCTCACCGAGCCGGGAGGCGGGTCCGACCTGCAGGCCTCACGACGCGGGCCGAGAAGCGAGGTGACCACTACGTCGTCAACGGGGCGAAGACCTGGATCACCAACGCGCGCCGCTCGGGCCTCATCGCGCTTCTCTGCAAGACGGACCTGCACGCCGAGCCCCGGCACAAGGGAGTCTCCATTCTGCTGGTGGAGCACGGTGCCGGCCTGACGGTCTCGAAAGACCTCCCGAAGCTCGGTTACAAGGGGGTCGAGTCCTGCGAGATCGTCTTCGACGATCTCCACGTCGCCGAGAGCGCGCTGCTGGGCGGAACCGAGGGCAAGGGCTTCAGCCAGATGATGAAGGGGCTGGAGTGCGGTCGGATACAGGTCGCCTCCCGTGCGCTCGGCGTGGGCCGCGCCGCATTCGACGACGCGCTCCGGTACGCCCAGGAGCGGGAGAGTTTCGGCAAGGCCATCTGGCAGCACCAGGCGATCGGGAACTATCTCGCCGACATGGGCACCAAGCTCACCGCGGCCCGGCAGCTGATACTCCACGCGGCCGAGCGCTACGACAGCGGCCGGCGGGCCGACATGGAGGCCGGCATGGCCAAGCTGTTCGCCAGTGAGGTCGCCATGGAGGTCGCGCTCAATGCCGTCCGGATCCACGGCGGCTATGGCTACTCGGCCGAGTTCGCGTCGAACGCTATTTCCGGGCCCCCCGCTGATGATCGTCGGCGAGGGTACGAACGAGATCCAGCGCAACGTCATCGCAGCCCAGCTGGTCAAGGGGCGGGGGCTGGACCGATGACCGTCCCGACCGGCAGCCGTGAGCAGCCCATCTCGTTTCTGGAGGCGTGTTGAACATCGTGGTTCTGGTCAAGCAGGTGCCCGACACCTACTCGGAGCGGAGGTTGTCGGGTTCGGATGGGACGTTGGACCGGGACGGGTCGGATGCGGTGCTGGATGAGATCAACGAGCGTGCGGTCGAGGCGGCGTTGCAGTTGAAGGAGGCGCACGACGGCTCGGGGGTCGACTCGGTGGTGACGGTGGTGACGATGGGTCCGGACCGGGCGTCGGATGCGATTCGTAAGGCGCTGTCGATGGGTGCGGACAGGGCGGTGCACCTGTCGGACACGGCGTTGCGCGGCTCGGACGCGGTGGCACCGCCAAAGCGCTGGCCAAGGTGGTGGGCACGGTGGGGTTCGATCGTGGTGATCGCGGGGAACGAGGCGTCGGACGGGCGTGCGTGCGGCGGTCCCGGCGATGGTGGCCGACGTGCTCGGTCTGCCCGCTCTCACCCATGCCCGGGAGATCACCCTGGACGGCTCGTCGGTGACGGTGCGCCGGGAGACCGATGACGGGGTGACGGTGCTGACCGCGGAGTTGCCGGTGGTGGTGTCGGTGGGGGAGAAGATCAACGAGCCGCGGTATCCGTCG
>MKJX01000201.1 GCA_001942415.1 Pseudonocardia sp. CNS-139 | reverse complement strand
CAGTTTCAAGGACCGGGTGCAGGCGAGGGCGTACCCGGTGCACGAGTCGGGCGGCGTGGTCTGGACGTACATGGGCCCCGCGGAGACGATGACGCCGTTCCGCGACTTCGGCACCGAGACGCTGCCCGTCGAGTACCACCTCGGCGCCAAGCTGCGCTCCTCCTGCAACTGGCTGCAGACGATGGAGGGCAACGTCGACACCGCCCACATCTCGTGGCTGCACATGTTCGACGGGGCCGCCGAGATCCCCGACGACGGCACGGACAAGCCCGGCTACCCGTCCAACCGGAGCACGTGGAAGTTCTGGATGCACGACCGCGCGCCACGGCTGGAGGTGCAGGACACCTGGTACGGCTTCCGCTACGCGGGGCTGCGCACCACGCCCAACGGGCACACCAACGTCCGGATCACCGAGTACATCCTCCCGTACAGCACGATCATCGCCGCCGTCCCCTACAACCGGCGCCACCTCATGGTCGTGCCGATCGACGACCACAACTGCTGGCGCTACACGTTCAACGTCTCGATCCCGTCGAACCCGCGCGGGTACGGCGGCGCGCCGCTGCACGACGTCAGCCCGTTCGAGACGCCGTTCGCGCGCCGCAGCACCGCAGGCGGCATCAGCCCGCGCGACTACGTCGCCGGCAACGAGTACCGGATCGACCGCGACGACCAGCGGACCGGGACGTTCAGCGGGATCCGCGACTTCGTCAGCCAGGACCTGATGGTCACCGAGTCGATGGGCCCGATCTACGACCGCTCGCAGGAGCGGCTCGGCACGATCGACAAGGCGATCATCCGGATGCGCGCCCAGCTGCTGCAGGCGGCCAAGCGGCTCGCGGCCGACGGCACCGCGCCGCCCGCGCTCGCCGGCCACGGCCACGACTTCACGTCGCTGCGCGGCGCCGACAGATCCTGGACGACGGCGAGGACTGGCGGTACCTCGGCACCAACGACGACCCGGTCGTCCAGGAGGCGGAGGACGCCGTTCGGGGGCGGGCGGTCGCGGGGGAGTAGCTTCCCCGCGCCCGTCCGGCCGGTCGGGCTCAGCGTCCGGGGCGCCGCAGCGTCAGCAGCTGCTCGTAGAAGCCGCCGTAGCCGCGCTCGGGGTCCACGAGGTGCACCTCGAGGATCCAGTGGCAGCGGCGGCCGGCCCGGTCGAGGCGGCGCATCCGGTGGGTGTTGCCGGGGGCGATGTAGCTCTCGATGCGCTCGCCGTCGATCACCTCGTGCGGGAACTCGCCGACGAGGTGGCCGCAGTGCGGGCCGCCGAACCGCCAGCCGGCGGCCTCGGCCAGGCCCGTCACGTAGGCGTACAGCTGGGCGCCGGTGACGTCCTCGTGCGCCTCGAACCAGCTGCGTCCGGCCTCGAAGACCAGGGGGAGGTCGGCCTGCAGGTGGTGCTTGCGCGGGTCGTCGCCGAGCACGTACGTGCGGCCGAAGTCGGCCTCCCACTCGGCGAAGATCGGCCCGAAGTCGAGGAACACGACGTCGTCGTCCCCGATCACCCGGTCCGGCGGGTTCTCCCGGTACGGGTGCAGGGTGTTGGGGCCGGCACGGACGATCCGCTTGTGCCAGAACCGGCGCACGCCGAACAGCTCGCCGGCGAGGTCGCGCACGGCGGCGCTGACCTCCGACTCGGTGCGGCCGGGCGCGATCAGCCCGCGGCGGACGGCCTCGGCGAACAGCTCCTCGGCCCGTTCCTCGGCGGCGACGAGCTGCTCCGCCCGCGCGGCCTCGTCCGCTTCGGTGCTCTCCATCGACGTCCCCCGTTCCGCATCCGCGGTGCAGGCTAGCGGGGGTCGCCGCAGATGAGCACCAGCGACCCGTCCAGGTGCGGGCGGGTGCACAGGGCGCCGTGCCGGCCTCGTTGAAGCCGTCGGTGCAGTCGGCCGGGACCGGCACCGGCGTCACGCCGACCTGCCCGCCGAGCAGCGCCGCGATCTCGGTGACGGCCGGCTGGCGCCGGGCTTCCGTGTCGAGCACGGCGGGGGCGTACTCGTAGCGCCAGAAGTCCCGCACGAGTCCGGGTCGCAGGTCAGCACGGCGACCGGCCCGCAGGTCACCCGGCGCCGGCGTGCGGGCGTCCCCGAGGGCCGAACGCGGCCGCTCATCCCGGTGACCGATCAGCCGCGTCGTCGGGTGCGATCCCGGCCTCGTGCAGCCCGAGCCAGATCCGGTCGCGGGTGAGCGGCAGCGCGGTGAACCGGACGCCGGTGGCGGCCCGGATCGCGTTGGCGAGCGCAGGCGCCACCGGGTTGAACGGGCTCTCGCTCATCGACTTGGCCCCGAGCGGCCCGATCGCGTCGGTGGTGTCGACGAACCGCACCTCGGTGCGGGGCACGTCGGCCAGCGCCGGGAGCCGGTAGGTGCGCAGCGTGGTCGTCGTGACGGCGCCGCGGTCGTCGAGGCGGACCTGCTCGAAGAGCGCCGCGCCGAGCGCCTGCGCCACCCCGCCCTCGACCTGCCCGCGGCACTGCATCGGGTTCATCACGCGGCCGGCGTCGGCGGCGTGCACGCTGCGCAGGATGCGCAGCTCCCCGGTGCCGGGTCGACGGCCACCCGGAACCACTGCACGTCGAACGCGACCGACCGCGGGGTGCCGTCGAACCGGCCGGCGCCGGCCAGCTCGGTGCCGGCGGCCGCGGCGCTCTGGTGCAGCTCCTTGAGCAGCACCTGCCGGTCACCGGCCGCCACCCCGTCGGGGACGAGCCGGCACTCCGCGACCGGCACCCGCAGGTGCCCGGCGGCGGCCGCGCGCAGCCGGCCGGCGAGGTCGCGGGCGGCGGCCAGCGTGGCGGTGCCGGCGACCATCATGCCGGTCGAGCCGTACGCGCCGGTGTCGTGGCCGACGGCGTCGGTGTCGGACTGGTGCACGGTGAACCGGTCGGGCACGGTGCCGAGCTGGTCGGCGGCGATCTGGCGGTGCACGGTGGTGGTGCCGTTGCCGAACTCGGCGGTGCCCACGGCCAGCTCGAACGTGCCGTCGGGCAGCAGGGTGACCGCGGCCTCGGCGACGTGCCCGCCCGGCGGCGCCGTCGCGATCATGGCCAGTGCCGCGCCGTCCCCGACGAGCCAGCCCTCCGGCGCGGGCGGGCCCGGGTCGGCCCGCGCGGCGCGCACCTCGGCGAGGCACCGGTCCAGCCCGTAGCTGGCGATGTGCAGGTCCGGGTCGTGCCCGGCGGGGCTCACCATCGGGTCCCCGGCCCGCAGGACGTGCGCTCGCGCAGCGCGAGCGGGTCGAGGCCGAGCCGGTGCGCGAGCTCGTCGAGCGCCGACTCCACGGCGAACACGAGCTGACCCAGCCCGTACCCGCGGAACGCCCCGGCCGGCACGGTGTGGGTGTAGACGGCGTAGCCCTCGGCGCGTTTGTTCGGGCAGCGGTAGACCGCCATCGACTCCCCGAACGCGTGGAAGAGCACACCGGGCCCGTGGTTGCCGTACGCGCCGGTGTCGGACACGGCCCGGACGTCGAGCGCGGTGAGCGTGCCGTCGCGGCGCGCCCCGGCCCGCACGGTGACGGTGAACGGGTGCCGGGTGGTGGCGCCGAGGAACTGCTCGGACCGGGTGAACTCCAGCTTCACCGGCCGCCGCAGCCGCAGCACCGCCAGCGCGACGACGTCCTCGACGAGCATCTCCTGCTTGCCGCCGAACCCGCCGCCGACCCGGCCCGCGACCACTCTGACCTGCTCGGGGGCCAGGTCGAACAGCGCGCAGAGCGCCCGCCGGGTGAGGAACGGGGTCTGCGTGCTGCTGCGCACCACCAACCGTTCGGCGCCGTCCTCGGCGGGCTCGACCCAGCCGACCGCGCCGTGCGTCTCCAGGCTGGCGTGCTGCACCCGCGCGGTGCGGAACGTGCCCTCGAACGTCGCGTCGGCCGCGGCGAGCCCGGCCTCGACGTCGCCGACCTCGCCGTGCACCTCGGCCACGACGTTGTCGCGCGGGCGGGCGATGCGCGCGGTGGGCCCGTCCTTGTCGTGCACGGCCGGCGCGCCGGGCGCGTCGCGGCGGCCGGGTCGGTCACGGCGGGCAGCACCTCGTACGTCACGGCGACCGCGCGGCAGCCCGCCTCGGCCGCGGCCTCGGTCTCCGCCACCACCGCAGCGACCCGCTGCCCGACGTGCCGCACGACGTCGTCGAGCAGGCGGGTGTCGGCCGGGTCGTCCTCGGGGTGCTCGTGGCGGCCGCTGGAGTAGTGCACGTCCGGCGCGTCGTGGTGGGTGAACACCGCCACGACGCCGGGCACGGCCAGTGCCGGCGCGGTGTCGATCGCGGTGATCCGGGCGTGCGCGTGCGGCGCGCGCAGCAGCTTCATGTGCAGCACGCCGGGCACGTCCAGGTCGAACGTGAACCGGGCGGTGCCGGTCACGACCTGCGGGCCGGCCGGTGCGGGCGCGTTCGACCCGACCGCGGCTCCCGCTTCCGGCCCGTCGACGTGGGTGACGCCGCGCACGGCGTCCTCGATCGCGCGGTAGCCGGTGCAGCGGCACAGGTTGCCCTTGAGGGCGTCGGGCAGGTCGGCGAGCTGGGCGTCGTCGAGCGCGGCGGTGGTCATGAGGAACCCGGCGGTGCAGAAGCCGCACTGGAACCCCTGCGCGGCGAGGAACCGCCGCTGCACCGGGTGCAGGTCGCCGTCGCGGGCCAGCCCCTCCACGGTGGTGACGCGGCGGCGGTCGGCGCGCTGCGCCGGGTAGAGACAGCTGTGCACCGGCACCCCGTCGACGTGCACGGTGCACGCCCCGCAGTCCCCGGCGTCGCAGCCCTTCTTCACGCCGAACCAGCCGCGTTCGCGCAGGTAGGTGCGCAGGCACTGGCCCGGGCGGGGCCGCTCGGCGAACGGCTGGCCGTTGACCTCCACGCCGAACGCGGGCTCGCCGGGGCTCACCCGGCCAGCTCCTGCCGGATCTCCTCGGCCAGCCGGAACGTCATGTGCCGGCGCCACCGCGGGTCCCCGTGGACGTCGGCGAACCAGTCCTCGTCCGCGACGGCCGCGCGCAGCCCGGCCGCGAGGCCGGCCGCGGTCGGCGGGGCCGGGAACCGGACCACCACCGGACGCACGGTCGAGGCCGTGACGGTGAGCGCGGTCGCGCCCGCCGGGTCGCAGGTGCCGATCAGGAGCACCGCCGAGCGCCCCAGCCCGTACAGCGACGCCTGCCGCAACGCCGTGCGGCGGGCCAGCGCCGGGCCCGGCCAGCGTGACCGAGCGCAGCAGCTCGCCCGGCCGCAGGCAGGTGCGCCCGGCCCCGACCACCAGCTCCGTCACGGGCAGCCGGCGATCCGTCCCGTCGGGGGAGAGCAGCAGGCACTCCCCGTCGAGCGCGGCGGTCAGGGAGATCATCGGGCCGGCCGGGAGCGCGTTGCAGAGGTTCCCGCCGACCGTCGCCTGGCCCCGGACCTTGAACGACGCGAGGAACGCGCGGGCGCACCGCTCGAAGAGCGGGTGCGGGTGGCGCGCCAGCTCGGCGACGGTGCAGGTGGCGGCGATCTCCAGCGCGCCGTCGCGCCCACTGCGCAGTGCCGGCCAGCCCGTGCGGGTCAGGTCCACGAGCCGGCGGGCGTGCGGCTGCGGCTCCGAGAACAGGAACGTGCCGCCGGCCAGCCACACGTCACCCGGCTGCCACCGGTGCCCGCGCGCGTCCACCGTCTCCAGCACGTCGTGCAGGTCCACTCGCACCTCCCGCCCGGGGTGCCGGGTCAGGGACGAGTCAACCAACCCCGGACGCCGCACACGATCGGCGGGAGCCACGAACATCGGCCGCCGGGTGACCCTCCGGATTGGAGGATCACCTCAACGGGCCGGCACCGCTCACCAGGTGCGGTAGGGCAGGAACTTCCCGTTCAGCGTGATCCGCACGCGGTCGCCCTTCGGGTCGGGCACCCGCTCGACCGCCAGCTCGAAGTCGATCGCGCTGACGATCCCGTCGCCGAACTCCTCGCGCACCAGCTCGTGAATCGTGCCGCCGTAGACCTGCACCATCTCCTGCAGCCGGTAGACCAGTGGCTCCGAGGTGTCGACGACGTCCTTGCCGCGCACCGGCGGCAGCGTCAGCGCCTCCACGACGGCCTGGTCGAGCTCCAGCACCGAGCCGAGCGTGGCGGCCTGCTCGGCCGTGAGCGGGTGCTGGCCGAGGAGCGCAGCCGTCGTCCATTCGGTGGACATGCCGACGGCCTTGCCGAGGTCGGCCCAGCGGACGCCGGTGCGCTGCTTCGCGGCGAGGACCGCGGTGGCGGCCTGCCGGCGGTCGAGCGGGGGAAGCGGGGTGATGCTCATCGTCGATCCTCACCTGTGCGGTTCCTTGTCTCGCGGGACCGACCGTTCCCGATCCCCGCGGCGGCGACAACCCGGGGCTCTGCGATTCCGGCTATCCCCTGATCGACGACGCCGATCACGAGAACGCCGTGTGCGCTGGTCAGAAGGCGTGTCGGGAACCGATTGGGACCTATGCTGGGCCGGTGTCGGGCGATATCCGGATCCGCCAGCTCGAGTACGTGGTCGCGCTGGCGCGCGAGCGGCATTTCGGACGGGCCGCGGCCGCCTGCCACGTGAGCCAGTCGGCGCTGTCCGACGCCATGCGCAAGCTGGAGGCCGAGCTCGGTGTCGAGGTCGTGGAACGGGGCAGGCGGTTCGGCGGGTTCACCGCCGAGGCCGCCGGGTCGTCGAGTGGGCGCAGCGCATCCTCGCGAAGCGCGACGCCCTGCGGGCGGACCTGAACCAGATGCACGAAGGACTCACCGCCACGCTGCGCATCGGCGTGATCCCGACCGCCGTGCCCGTCACGGCGCTGCTGGGCGAGGCGTTCCAGGCGCGCAACCCGCAGGCCCGCGTGCAGGTCGAGATGGCCTCGTCGACCGAGATCGCCCGCCGGCTCGCCGACTTCGACCTCGACGCGGGCGTGGCCTACGTCGACGGCGACGGGCTCGCCGGGGCCCGCCGCCACGAGCTGTACCACGAGCGGTACGTCCTGCTGACGCCCGAGGACGGGCCGCTGGGCGGGCGCACCACGGCCGGCTGGGCGGACGTCGCCGGGCTCCCGCTCTGCGCGCTCACCCCGGCGATGCAGAACCGCCGCATCCTCGACCGCGTGCTCGCCGGCGTCGGGGCCCGGCTGGAGCCGGTGCTGGAGGCCGACACCGTCGACACGCTCTACGTCCACCTGCGCACGGCCCGCTGGTCGAGCGTGCTCGCGCACAGCTGGCTGCACGCGCTCCCCGTCCCGCCCGGGATGACCGCCGTCCCGCTGCCCGACATCGACCCGCCCGCGGTCGTCGGGGTGATCACGGGCGCGCTGGAGCCGGCGTCGCTGGTCGCCGCCGCGCTGCTGGACGCGGTGGGCGAGGTCGACGTGCGCGGCGAGCTGGACCGCGCGTGGCACGCCGCGCTGGGCACCGGCGCGCCGCCTCGGGCCGACTAGTCTCACTGTTACTAGCGGTCACCTGGCCGATGGGTGAGCGCGTCCTCGCCCGATCCGGGTTTGCGGGCGCCGACCCGTGGAGCTTCCGCAGATGCGGTGTTTCGATGAGGTATCGCGCCGCGTGTGAGTTCTGCCACCGCCCGCGGTCCCGGTCCGATCGAGGAGGTCAACGATGACCCTGGCGTTCGAGGCACCCCGCATCACCGAGGTGGTGGGGTCGCTCAGCCGCAAGCTGCTGATCAACGGAGAGTGGGTCGACGCGGCGTCCGGCGCGACGTTCGACAGCGTCAACCCGGCCACGGAGGAGGTGCTCGCGTCGGTCGCGCACGGCGGCGCCGAGGACGCCGACCGGGCCGTCCGGGCGGCCCGCGCCGCGTTCGAGGACGGCTCGCCGTGGCGGAGGATGCCCCACGGCCTGCGCGGCCGGGTCCTGCACCGGCTCGGTGACCTGATCCTCGAGAACATCGAGGAGTTCGCCCTGCTGGAGTCGCTCGACAACGGCAAGCCGTACGCGGTGGCGAAGGCCGCGGACGTGCCGCTGGCCGCGGACATGTTCCACTACATGTCCGGCTGGGCCACCAAGATCGAGGGCTCGACGCTGCCGATCTCGGCCCACGACCCGGACGCCTACCTGGCTTCACCCTGCGGGAGCCGGTCGGCGTCGCGGCGCAGATCATCCCGTGGAACTTCCCGCTGCTCATGGCCGCGTGGAAGCTCGCGCCCGCGCTGTCGGCGGGCTGCACGATCGTGCTCAAGCCGGCCGAGCAGACGCCGCTCTCGGCGCTGCTGCTGGGCGAGCTGGCCATGCAGGCGGGGCTCCCGCCGGGCGTGCTCAACATCGTCACCGGCTACGGCGACGCGGGCGCGGCCCTGGCCGCCCACCCGGACGTCGACAAGGTCGCCTTCACCGGCTCCACCGAGGTCGGCAAGGAGATCGTCAAGGCGGCCGCGGGCAACCTCAAGAAGGTCACCCTGGAGCTGGGCGGCAAGTCGCCCAACGTCGTCTACGCCGACGCCGACCTCGACAAGGCGATCGCCGGCTCCGCGAACGCGATCTTCTTCAACCAGGGCGAGTGCTGTGTGGCCGGCTCCCGGCTCTACGTCGAGGAGTCGGTGTACGACCAGGTCGTCGAGGGCGTGGCGGAGCAGGCCCAGAAGATCAAGGTCGGCAACGGGCTCGACGAGTCCACCACCATGGGCCCGCTGGTCTCGGCCGAGCAGTTCGACCGCGTCACCGGCTACATCTCCTCCGGCCGGTCCGACGGCGCCACGATCATCGGCGGCGACCGCGTCGCGACCGCGGCTACTTCGTGGCCCCGACGATCCTCACCGGCACCCGCGAGGAGATGAAGGCGGTGCAGGAGGAGATCTTCGGGCCGGTCGTCGCGGCCGCGCCGTTCAACGCCGAGCGGGACATCCTGCCCACGGCCAACAACACCAACTTCGGCCTCGGCGCCGGCGTGTTCACCCGCGACATCGGCAAGGCGTACCGCACGGCCCGCCGCCTGCGGGCCGGCACCGTCTGGGTGAACACCTGGAACGTGTTCGACGCGACCCTCCCGTTCGGCGGGTACAAGGAGTCCGGGTGGGGCCGGGAGATGGGCCACGCCGTGTTCAACAACTACATGGAGACCAAGACCGTCATCACCGACCTGAGCTGATCCGTTTCACCGGGGTCGGGGTGGTGCCACCGGGCGCCGCCCCGGCCTCCGTCATGAGAGGAGCCGACGATGGCCCGTACCCCGCAGGAGATCTTCGCCCACCACGCCGAGGCCCTCGCGCGGGCGACGTCGACGCGATCGTGGCCGACTACCTCGACGACGCCGTCTTCATCACTCCCGGCGGCGTCCGGCACGGCAAGGACGGCGTGCGCGCCGGGTTCGAGCAGCTGCTGTCCGACCTCCCGCGCGCCGCGTGGGACGTGCCCACCCAGCTCTTCGAGGGTGACGTCCTGTTCATCGAGTGGAACGCCGTGTCCGAGCGCACCCGCGCGCTGGACGGGATCGACACGTTCGTCTTCGCCGGCGACGGCATCCGCGTGCAGACCGTGCGCTACACGCTCGAACGGCTCTAGCACGACCTGCGGGAGTACGACCTGCGGGAGGCCCGCGACCTGGTCCGGGCGGTGCGTGACCACCAGCGCCGTCCGGCCGGTCACGGCCACCCGCAGCTGCGCGGCCAGCGCGTCCGCGGTCGGGCCGTCCAGGTGCGCCGTCGGCTCGTCGAGCACCAGCACCGGCCGGTCGGCGAGCAGCGCCCGCGCGATCCCGATGCGCTGGCGCTCACCGCCGGAGACGGCGCCGCCGTGCATCCCGACCGGCGTGTCGAGGCCGGCGGGCAGGCCGTCGAACCAGTCGCCGAGCCGCGCGCCGCGCAACGCCGCGACGACCTGCGCGTCGGACGCGCCCGGCGCGGCGAGCGTCAGGTTGGCGCGCAGCGTGCTGTCGAACAGGTGCGTCCACGGCGGGCACCACGCGATGCCGCGGCGCACCTCGTCGCCGGTGAGCGTGCGGGTGTCGCGGCCGTCCGCGAGCACGCACCCGGCGCTCGGGTCGAGCGTGCGCAGCAGCGCCGCGACCACCGTCGACTTCCCGGACCCGGACGGCCCGGTCAGCGCCACCTGCGTGCCGGGGCGCAGGTGCAGGTCGACGCCCGCCACCGCGTCCCGGGCGGCGCCGGGCCAGCGCACCGCCAGGCCCCGCGCCGCCAGCTCGCGGGGCGGCGGCACCCCGGCCGGCTCCGCGGGCTCGCGGACGGGCGCGACCCGGCGTTCGAGGTCGGCGAGCCGCCGCGCGGCCGGCACGGCCGTGAGCAGCCGGACGGCGGCGTCCGGGAGCGGGGCGAGCACGTCGGCCAGCGCAAGGGGCGTGAGCGCCAGCACCGCGAGCGCGACGCCGGGCAGCGCCCCGGCCCGCACGGCGGCATCCCGGCCGCCGCGGCGCGACCGCGCTCCCGCCGACGGCGAGCACGCCGATCCCGCTGCCCAGGCCGCGGGCCGTGGCGGCCCGGCGCAGGAGCGCGGACAGCCGGGCGTCGGCGGCGGCCAGCGCGGCCGGTGCCGTTCGGCGGCGCCGAAGGCGAGCAGGTCGGGCGCGGCGTCGAGCACCTCGACCGTGCGGGCCAGCACGTCGCCCCGGGCCGCCGCGGTGCGGCGCTCGCTGCGGTGCACGGCCCACGCGGTCGCGGCGGGCGCCGCGATCCCGCCGACGACCAGCCCGCACGCCACCACCGCACCCGCGGCGGGCAGCAGCAGCCCCAGCCCGGCGGCCGTCGCCGGCCCCACCACCGCCGCGGCCGCGGCCGGGAGCAGCACCCGGACCAGCAGGTCCTGCTGCGCCTCGACGTCGCCGACGAGCCGGGCGAGCAGCTCACCCCGGCGCAGGCGGGCCGTCGCGGCCGGGCCGAGCCGCACCAGCGCCGTCCAGACCCGCACGCGCAGCTCGGTGGTCGCGCGCATCGCGGCGTCGTGCGCGACGAGCCGCTCGGCGTAGCGCAGCACGCCCTTGCCCAGCCCGAACGCGCGGACGGCGACGATCGCGACCATCAGCGTGAGCACCGGCGGGTGCAGCGCCGACGCGGAGATCAGCCATGCCGACGTCGCGGTGAGCGCCACCCCGCAGCCCAGCGCGGCGCTGCCCAGTAGCACCGCCACCGCCAGCCGTCCGCGTTCCGGACGGGCGACCGCGAGCAGCCGCGCCGCCGGAGCGGGGGAGTCCGCGACTCGCGCACACTTTTCCAGCGACTCGCGGGAACCACCCGCGAGTCGCTGGATTAGTGCGCGCGAGTCGCTGGATTCGAGTACCGCGGACGGGCGCAGCTCGACGACGCGGTCGCAGCGGGCGAGCACCGGCGTCCGGTGGCTGACCAGCACCACCGTGCGCCCGGCGGCGATCCGGGGCAGCGCGTCGGCGAGCGCGGCCTCCGTCGCGGCGTCGATGCCCTCGGTCGGCTCGTCGAGCAGCAGCAGCGGGCGGTCGGCCAGCACCGCGCGGGCGAGCGCGACACGCCGGCGCTGCCCGGTGGACAGCCCCGCGCCGTCCTCGCCGACCGGGGTGTCCAGCGGGACGTCGAGGGCGGCGGCCGCGGCCGCCCGCCGCACGCGTTGGTCGCCGGCGTCCGGGTCGGCCAGCCGGACGTTGCTCGCGACGGTGCCCGCGAGCAGCACGGGCCGCTGCGGCACCCACGCGACGCGGCGCAGCCAGGCGTCCCGGTCGAGCTCGGCCAGGTCGACGCCGCCGACCGTGACGTGTCCGGCGTCCGGGCGGCGGAGCCCGAGCAGCAGGTCGAGCAGCGTCGACTTGCCCGCGCCGCTGGCCCCGGACACACCCAGCACGGTCCCCGGCCCGACCGTGAGGTCGAGATCGTCGAGCACGGGCCCGGCCCGCCCGTGCACGGTGCGCCCGCGAGGCGCAGCGGGGCGTGCGCGGGATCGGGGACGCCGGTCCGCCCGCCGCCGCCCGCGGGCGTCTCCAGCACGGCGAACGCCTCGGCCGAGGCCGCGAGCCCCTCGGCGGAGTCGTGGAACCGGGCCCCGACGGCGCGCAGCGGCAGGTAGACCTCCGGCGCCAGCACCAGCACGAGCAGCGCGGTGACCAGGTCGAGGCGGCCCTCCACCAGCCGCAGCCCGACCGACACCGCGATCAGCGCGACGGACAGGGTCGCCAGCAGCTCCAGCGCCAGCGCGGAGAGGAACGCGACCCGCAGCGTGCGCAGGGTGGTGCGGCGGTAGGCGTCGGCCAGCTCGCGCAGCCGCCCGGCCTGGTGCCGGGCCCGGCCGAACGCGACGAGCGTCTCCAGCCCCGTGACCAGGTCGAGGAAGTGGTGCCCGAGCACGGCCAGCGCACGCCACTGCCGCCGCGTCGAGCGTTCGGTGTGCATACCGATGAGGACCATGAAGACCGGGATCAGCGGCACCGTCAGCACCACGATCAGCCCGGAGAGCCAGTCGGCGAACAGGATCCGACCGGCGACGACGGCCGGGACCACCGCTGCGACCAGCAGCGTCGGCAGGTAGCGCCCGAAGTAGCCGTCCAGCCCGTCGAGCCGCGGGTGGCGAGCGTGGCCAGCTCGCCCGAGGGCGGCAGCCGCCGGTCGCGCGGGCCCAGCCGCAGCACGTGCGCGACGAGCCGGCCCCGCAGCTGCCGCACGACGTCCGCGGCCGCCCGGTGCGCGGCGACCTCGCCCGCCCACGCGAGCACCGCCCGCCCGGCGACCAGCCCCAGCAGGAGGAGCAGCGGCCCGCCCAGCTCGGCCGGGCCCAGCCCGCCGAGGAACGCCCCGGCCACCGCGTCGGCGAGCAGCTGCGCCTGCAGCAGCACGAGCACCGCCGTCAGCACCGCGACCCCCGCCGTGAGCAGCACGAACCGCCGTGCCGCGGACGCGTGCCGCAGCAGCCGGGGGTCGAGCGGGCGCGACATCAGGCCGGGATGTCCGACGGGCGGATGCGCCGGCGGAACACCCAGAACGTCCAGCCCTGGTAGACCAGCACGATCGGGGTGAACACCGCGGCGACCACGGTCATGATCTGCAGCGTGTACGGGGTGGACGCGGCGTTCGTCGTGGTCAGGCTGTTGGCCGGGTCCGTGGTGGACGGCAGGACGTCCGGGTAGAGCGAGCCGAAGAGCGTCACGGTGACCGCGACGATCGCCACCGCGGTGAGCGTGAACGCCCAGCCGTCGCGGCGCCCGGCCAGCGCGACCGCCCCCACCAGCGCGAGCGCCGCCACCAGCACCGCCGCGAGCGTCCAGCCGGCGCCGTGCGCGGCCTGCGTCCACCCGAGGAACGCGCCGCCGACGACCACGGCGGCGAGCCCGCCGCCGCGCGCGATCCGCACCGCCCGCTCGCGCACCGGCCCCTCGGTCTTCAGCGCGAGGAACAGCGCCCCGTGCAGCCCGAAGAGCAGCACCGTCGCCAGCCCGCCGAGCAGCGCGTACGGGTTGAGCAGCGTGAGCAGGGTGCCGGTGAACTCGTGCTCGGCGTCCAGCGGCACGCCGCGCACGATGTTGCCGAACGCCACGCCCCACAGCAGCGCGGGGACGGCGGAGCCGACGATGATCGCGAGGTCCCAGCCGCGCCGCCAGCGCACGGTGTCGCCCTTGCCGCGGAACTCGAACGCGACGCCGCGCAGGATCAGCGCCACCAGGATCAGCAGCAGCGCCAGGTAGAAGCCGGAGAACAGGCTCGCGTACCACTCCGGGAACGCGGCGAACGTCGCACCGCCCGCGACGATCAGCCACACCTCGTTGCCGTCCCAGACCGGGCCGATCGTGTTGATCGCGACGCGCCGGTCGTTCTCGCTGCGCCCGACGGCGGGCAGCAGCATCCCGACGCCGAAGTCGAAGCCCTCCAGCACGAAGTAGCCGGTCCACAGGACCGCGATCAGCAGGAACCAGACGTCCGTGAGCGCCACCGCGGCCTCCTCAGTACGCCACGGCGAGCGGCTTCGGCTCGCCGTCGTCCGGGGTCTCGTCCGAGGACGGCGGTGGGGGCCCGGCCTTCGCGTAACGGACCATCAGCGCGCCGCAGATCACCGCCAGCACCCCGTAGAGCAGGGTGAACACGATCAGCGACGTCAGCACGGTGCCCGCCCCGACCGACGGCGAGACCCCGTCCGCGGTGCGCAGCACGCCGTACACCACCCACGGCTGGCGGCCCATCTCCGTGAAGATCCACCCGACGCTGTTCGCGGCGAACGGGGTGAAGAGCGCCGCGACCGCCGTCGGGAAGAACCAGCGCGGCACCGCCGTGGCGCGGCGGCGGGTGAACCACAGCCCGAAGAGCGACACCAGCGCGGCGAGCCCGCCGAACCCGATCATCAGCCGGAACGTCCAGTACGTCACCGGGATGTCGGGCCGGTAGTCGCCCGGGCCGTGCGTGGCCACGGCCTGCGCCTGCAGGTCGTCGATCCCCTCCACGGTGCCGTCGAACGTGCCCGTGGCCAGGAACGACAGCAGGCCCGGCACGCGGATGCTCCACAGCTCCTGCGACCCGTCCAGCGAGCCGACCGTGAACAGCGAGAACGACGCGGGCGCCGACGTCTGGTACAGCGCCTCGGCGGCGGCCATCTTCATCGGCTGCTGCTCGGTCATGATCCGGGCCTGCAGGTCGCCGGTGACGGCCGTGGCGAGGAACGCGACGAGCACCGTCACGAGCCCGAGCCGCATCGACGGCCGGAAGACCTCGGTGTGGCGGCGCCGCGCGAGGTGGTAGGCGCTGATCGCGACGAGGAACATCCCGGCCGTGACGAAGCAGGCCGTGATCGTGTGCACGAACGCGCCGACGGCCGTCGAGTTGGTGAGGACGGCGCCGAAGTCGGTCAGCTCGGCGCGCCCCGTCTCCGGGTTGAGCGTGTAGCCGACGGGGTGCTGCATCCACGAGTTCGCGGCGAGGATGAAGTACGCCGACAGCACGGTGCCGATCGCGACGAGCCAGATGCAGGCCAGGTGCACGCGCTTCGGGAGCCGGTCCCAGCCGAAGATCCACAGCCCGAGGAACGTCGACTCCAGGAAGAACGCGAGCAGCCCCTCGATGGCGAGCGGGGCGCCGAAGATGTCGCCGACGAAGCGCGAGTAGCTGCTCCAGTTCATCCCGAACTGGAACTCCTGGACGATCCCGGTCACCACGCCCATCGCGAAGTTGATCAGGAAGAGCTTGCCCCAGAACTTCGTCATGCGCAGGTAGCGGTCGTCCCCGGTGCGCACCCACGCCGTCTGCATGCCCGCGACCAGCAGCGACATCCCGATCGTCAGCGGGACGAACAGGAAGTGGTACACGGTGGTGACCGCGAACTGCCACCGTGCGAGATCGAGGTTCATCGCTCCTCCGCGCCGCATCCGCCGTCCGGCCCCGCGCCGGAGATCGTCGGTGCGGTGCCGGGGTACCCGGCAGGGCCGGGAGCCTCGCGCGACGGGACCCCGGTCCCACCCGTGGATGCCCGGGCGCGCATCGGGTACGGACCCGGAGGACAAGTCGATCGAGGAGGTTCGCGTGACGGTCACGAGCGGCCACGGTGAGCACATCGAGCAGCGTGAGACGGGGGCACCCGGGAAGCGGGAGCGGCTGGTCGTCGTCGGCGTCGACGGCACCCCGGCCGGCGTCGCGGCGCTGGCGTGGGCGGCCGACCAGGCACGGACGCACGGCAGCCGGCTGCTCGCGATCGCGGTGAGCGAGCCGCCGCCGCTGATGACGGGCGGCGCCGAGATGGCCGGCGGTGTGGTCGTGCCGCCGCTGGTGGACGACGAGGAGCTGGGCGCGGCGGCCGAGGCGTGGCTGACCGACGCGATCACCGCCCTGCCCGTGACCACCGGGCGGACCGTGGAACGGCAGGTCGCCCGCGGTGACGCGGCCACCGTGCTGCTGGCGGCGGCCGCCGACGCCGACATGCTCGTGCTCGGCAACCACGGCCGCGGCGCGATCGCCGGTGCGCTGTCCGGGTCGGTGGCGCAGCACTGCGTGCACCACGCCACCTGCCCGCTCGTGCTGGTCCCGGCCCCCGCGGACGGGAGCTAGGAGCCGGCCAGGCAGAGGGGGCGGGGTCAGGTGCCGGGCACGGCGACCTTCGTGGCGCCGATGCGGGAGATCCGCTCCGTGCCCCACGCCCCCAGCGGGCCCAGCGCGGCGTTCAGCGCCTCGCCGTCCTCGGTGAGCCGGTACTCGACGCGCGGCGGGACCTCCCGGTACACCTCGCGGTGCACCAGCCCGTCCTGCTCCATCTCGCGCAGGTGCTGGGTGAGCATCTTCTCGCTGACGCCCGGCAGCCCGCGGCGCAGCTCGGCGAACCGGCGGACGCCGTGGTTCTCCAGCTCCCAGAGGATCAGCGCCTTCCACTTGCCGCTGACGACGTCCATCGCCGCGTCGATGCCGCAGAAGTAGGGACCGGACCGGGCTGCCGTCATGGCCGTCTCCAGGATGCTTACCAGAAGGTGGGTATCCCACAAATTAGTCGGTACTAGTGCATTCTGCCTGCCGCTCCGACGATGGCGGTGATCGAGAGGAGCGGGAAGATGCCGAACGACACGCAGGTCACCGTGCTGGGCCTGGGGGAGATGGGCCGCGCGCTGGCCGCGGCACTGGTGGCGGGCGGGCACCCGGCCACCGTCTGGAACCGCACGCCGGGCCGGGCCGCGGACCTCGTCGCGCAGGGCGCGGCCGAGGCCGCGACGGCCGCCGACGCGGTGCGGGCGAGCCCGGTGGTGGTCGTGTGCCTCTTCGACGCGGCCTCGGTGCACGAGGTGCTGGACCCGCTGACCGGCCACCTCGCCGGCCGGACGCTGGTGAACGTCACCACGACCGCGCCGGACCAGGCCCGGGAGCTGGGGGAATGGGCGGCGCGGGCCGGTGCGGAGTACGTGGACGGCGGGCTGATGGCCGTGCCGCCGACGATCGGCGGGCCGGGCGCGTTCGTGCTCTACAGCGGGTCGGCGGCGGCGTTCGAGCGCGCCCGGTCGATGCTGGACCGCTGGGGCGAGAGCCGGTTCGTCGCGCGACGCCGGCCTCGCCTCGCTCTACGACCTCGCGCTGCTCGCCCCGATGTACGTGATGTTCGCCGGGTTCCTGCACGGGGCGGCGATGGTGGCGCCGGCCGGGGTGCAGGCGGGCGAGTTCGCGACGCTCGCGGAGCCCTGGCTGGCCGCCATGACCAGCGCGTTCGCCGGGTTCGCCGAGGTGGTCGACGGCGGCGACTACACGGTGCCCGGCCAGCAGAGCCTGGAGTTCTCCGACCTCGCGAAGATGGTCGACGCGAGCGCCGCGCAGGGCATCGGCACCGAGGTGATCGGGATGGTGCAGACGCTCATCCGGCGCCAGATCGACGCCGGGCACGGCGCCGAGGGCTTCGCCCGGATCTACGAGAGCATCCGCGTCCCCGCCTGAGGTCCGGGCCTGGGGTTCACTGGTGCCGTGCAGGTACGGCATCCGCTGTTCGCGCGGCTCTACCCGCGGATGGCGCGGGTGATGGACGAACGCGGGCTCGTCGCGCACCGGCGGCGGCTGCTGGCCGGGCTGACCGGCCGGGTCGTCGAGGTCGGCGCGGGCCCGGGCGGCAACTTCCCGCACTACCCGCCGGCGGTCGCGCGGGTGCTCGCCGTCGAGCCGGAGCCGCGGCTGCGGGAGGCGCCCGCGCGGCCGCGGCCCGGGCGCCGGTGCCGGTCGAGGTGGTCGACGGCGTCGCGGACCGACTCCCGGTCCCCGACGGGGACGCCGACGCCGTCGTCTTCTGCCTGGTGCTGTGCTCGGTGCCGGACCCGGCGGCCGCGCTGGCGGAGGCGCGGCGGGTGCTGCGGCCGGGCGGGCAGGTGCGGCTGCTGGAGCACGTGCGGGCCGAGGGGCAGCCGGGGCTGGCCCGGGTGCAGCGCTGGCTGGACGCCACGGTCTGGCCGCACCTCGTCGGCGGCTGCCACCTCGGCCGGGACACCGCCGCGGCCGTCGAGCGGGCCGGGTTCGTGCCCGAGCGGGTCGAGCGGTTCCGGTTCCCGGACGCGGCGACGCCGACTCCCCGCACCTGCTCGCCACCGCGCGCGTCCCGGGCTGACGCGGGTACCCGCCGGCAGGACCGGAGGAGGCCCGATGACCGACGCCAACACGCTGGTGCTCGACGAGGACACGGCGCTCGAACTGCTCGCCTACCTCGTCACCGCGGCGCGCACGCAGGTGGACGAGGCCGCCGAGTACGGCCCGCTGCGGCTGCTCACCGCGGCCCGGCGGCTGGGCGCGGCCATCGCGCCGCGCGCCTCGGCGGGGACGGCGGCGTTCGCGGCGGGCCCGCTGGACGCGGTGCCCGAGCTGGCCGTGCCGCGCGAGGGCCGCGAGCAGTACGTGGCCCGGCTCGACGACCTCTGCCGCGCGCTCGCCGCCCACCTCACCGCGCACTTCGGCGACCGGGCCGCGCAGTGACCGCCGACGAGCGGGGCGCCGCGGTGCTCGCGGCGATCCGCAGCCGCCGGGTGGTGCGGGCGATGACCGCTGAGCCGGTCGCCCGCGCGGACCTGGAGGCGGTGCTCGACGCCGCCCGCTGGGCCCCGACCGCCGGCAACCGGCACCTCCAGCGGTTCGTCGCCACCGACGACCCGGCCACGCTGCGCGTCCTGCGCATGGTGTCGCCGGGGATGGTCCAGCGCCCGGCGGCTGTGGTCGCGATCTGCACCGACCGCCCCCGCGCCGCCGCCTACGGCTTCCCGCCGGACGCGCCCGGCCTGCACGTCGACGTCGCACCGCCGCGGCCACCCTCCTGCTCGCCGCGCACGCGATCGGGCTCGGCGCCGGGCCGGTCACGTCGTTCAGCCGGGCCGCGGTGGCGGTTGTGCTGCGGCTGCCCGAGGGGTGGGTGCCGGAGCTGGTCGTCTGCCTCGGGCACCCGGCGCCCACCGGCCCGGCGCCGATGGCCGCGCGGCGGCTGACCTGGCGCGACCTCACGACCTGGGTGCCGCCCGAGCCCGCGGGCTGACCGCCCTCACCTCTCCGTCGCCGGGTTCCCGCTCCACACCGAACGGGCGGCCGTCTCGGTGCCCTTCATCAGGAACGCGTCGGTGTCGACGACCGTCCCGTCCCCGACCGCGACGCCGTAGTGCACGAACGCGAACGGCGCCACCGTCACGCCCGCGCCGACGACGATGTGGTCGGACTTGAAGACGCCGTCCTCCAGCGAGTGCGCCTGGATCGTGCAGCCGGCGTTCAGGGTGACGTCGTCGCCGATCGTGACCAGCGTCTTCTCCGGCATCGCGCAGCCGTCGTCGAACACCCGCCGCCCGATGTGGACGCCGAGCGCGCGCCACAGCAGGCTCTTCATCGGGGTGCCGTTGAACAGCGCCAGGTACCCGCCGCGGGAGAGCTTCCAGAACCGCTCGTGGCGCCAGAACGTGAGGTCGAGGATCGGGCAGAAGCGGGGGCGCAGCGCCCGGAAGCCGGTGACGGCGCGTTCGAGGAAGATCTGGAACCCGATCCCGAAGAGGAGCGCGGCGAGGCCCGCCACGGCGATCACCATCGACCCGATCGTCGGGTACAGCTCGAACGCGAACGCCAGGATGAGGGCGCCGACGTAGCCGTCGACCAGGCCGGTGGCGAGGAAGATCAGGGCGGTCACCGTGTTGTGCCGGTTCTTCGCGTGCAGCCGCCTGCTCCGCAAGCCGGGCTCCTCCAGCTCGGGAAACGCGCGGTCGCGCCGGACGGACCGGGGGATCTCGAACGCGGGCGAGCCGAGCAGCCCGACGTCGCGGCGCACCGGACCGCCGATCGGCACCCGGACCTTCGTCGCGAGCAGGCAGTTCTCGCCCGCCCGCGCGTCCGGCGGGAACGCGATGTTGTTGCCGAGGAAGGAGCGGTCGCCCAGTTCGACCCGGCGCAGTCGGAACGCGTTGTTGGAGTAGTCGGCGTTCATCGCCGACAGCCCGTCGGACACCATGCGCCGGTGCCGATCCGGGTCAGGCTGGGCGACTCGTGCTTCACCTCGACGCCGAAGTTCGAGCCGCTCTGGATCCGCGGCAGCGTGAAGCGGTAGCCGATCGCCCGCAGGTAGTGCGGGATCGCGGAGCTGTCGCCGAACAGGAACGTGTAGCCGGGCAGGTTCGACAGCCGCACCAGCAGCCGGTGTGCGCCGAACCGGAAGCCGTAGAGCGGGTAGTCGACGTCCGCGCGCACCAGCGGGCGCAGCAGCCGCGTCAGCACCACCACCACGACCAGCCCGGTGCACAGGCCGATGGCGAGCATCGCCGCCGACCAGCCGAGCACCAGCAGGTAGACCGTGCCGTTGCCGTCGCGCAGCGCGCCGGTGAGGGTGGGCACCGCCCCGGTCGGCCACAGCCACTCCCAGAGCGTCACCGGCACCGTCAGCGCCGCGGGCGCGAGCAGCACGAGGGCGCTGAACAGCCGCCACACGCAGTAGAGGAACCGGCGCGTCGGGCCGCACGGCACCGGCGAGTCGAACCGGTGGTCCTCGTCCCCGCGCCGGGCCGGCGTGCCGTACCAGCTCTCGCCGTCCGGCACGACCTGCCCCGGGCCCAGCCCCGACGCGTGGCCGAGCTGCGCGCCGTCGCCGAGCACGGTGTCGATGTCGAGCACCGTCTGCTCGGCGACCACCGCGTTCGCGCCGATGGTCACCGGCCCGATCCGGACGCGCCCGGCCTCGGCCCGGTACCCGGTGATGTGCGCGTCCTTGCGGATGACGGTGTCCGCGCCCACCCTGATCAGGTCGGTCGCCACCGGCACGCTCAGCGACAGGATCACCGCACGGGGCCCGATCTTCGCCCCGAGCGCCCGCAGGTAGATGTTGTAGATCGGGGTGCCGACGAACGCCGCGGCGGGGCTCGTCCGCATGAACGACCGCACCAGCCACATCCGCAGGTACTCGATGCCCCACAGCGGGAACTCGCGCTCCGTCCAGCGCCCGACCAGCAGCCACTTGAGCACGATCGGCAGCGCCGTGAACACCACGAACCCGCCGCCGCTCAGCGCCGCCGCCCGCTGCCACGTGCCCCAGACGTCGGGCGCGTCCAGCACCCAGAACAGCACCGGCAGCAGGACCGCGGCCGCCCCGCAGAGCGACGCGAGGAAGAGCAGCACCTGCGCCGTCCCGCACAGCAGGTGGCGCGCCGTGCTCGCGCGGGTCAGCGGGGGCGCGGCCACCGGCTGCTCCGCCGGGCCCGCCCCGCCGGCCTCGCCGAGCGCCGCGGCGAGCCCGGCGACCGTCGGGTTGAGGTAGATCTGCTTCATCGACGGCACCGGGAGCCGGCTCTCCTTCGCACCCGGGCCGCAACTGCGAGAGGAGCAGCGAGTTCGCGCCCATGTCGTCGAAGAGGTGCGCGGTGGCGGAGACCCGCTCGACGCCCAGCGTGGCCGCCAGCAGGCCGGCGAGCACGCGCTCGGTCTCGGTGCCCGGCTCGACGTGCGCGGCCTCGTCGACGGCGCGGCGCGCGGTCGGGGGCGGGAGGTTCTTCCGGTCGGCCTTCGCGCTGGTCGTCAGCGGGATGGCGGCGAGGTGCTCCAGGAACGCGGGCACCATGTACGAGGGGACGCGCTGGCGCAGGTGGGTCAGCAGCGCGCGCTCGTCGAACGCCGCGGCGTCGCTGCGCAGGCTGTAGTAGCCGACCAGCTCGACGCACCCGGCCACCGGCTCGTACGTGTCGACGACCGCCGCGGCGACGCCCGGGAACTGCAGGATCACCGACTCGATCTCGGTCAGCTCCACGCGGTAGCCGCGGATCTTGACCTGCAGGTCGATGCGGCCGAGGTACTCGATCTCGCCGTCCGGGGTGACCCGCCCGAGGTCGCCGGTGCGGTAGAGCCGCCCGGAGACGTTGCCCGGCACGGCGAGGAAGTCGCGGACGAACGCGCGCTCGGTGAGGTCGTCGCGGTTGACGTAGCCGCGGGCGAGCCCGATCCCCGCGATGCCGATCTCGCCGATCTCGCCCGGCGGCAGCGCGCGGCCCGGGTCGTCAGGGTCGAGCACGACGGTCGCGTACGTCGGCAGCGGCACGCCGATGGTCACCGGTCGCCCGGGTGCACCTCGGTCCACGTCGCGGTGACGGTGGCCTCGGTCGGGCCGTAGACGTTGAGGAACCGCCGGTCGCGCCGGTACCAGCGGGTGATCAGGTTCTCCGGGCACGCCTCGCCGGAGACCAGCAGGAACCGCAGGTCGGGCAGGTCGTCCTCGATCGTGGCGAGCAGCGTGGGGACGCACGCCATCGCCGTGACCCGGCGCTCGGTGAGGAACGCGTGCAGGTCGGCGCCGAGCAGGCCGCCTGCGCCCGCGGGCTTGGGCACGAGCGTGGCCCCCACCGCCCACGACAGCCAGATCTCCTCGAACGAGAAGTCGAACGCGACGGTCAGGCCCTGGTACATCCGGTCGTCCGGGCGCAGCCCGTAGACCTCGGCGGCGACGCGGACGAAGTTGACGATGCTCGCGTGGTCGACCGCCACGCCCTTCGGGTTGCCCGTCGAGCCGGACGTGTAGATCACGTAGGCGAGGTCGTCGAGGAGCGGGCCGCGCTCGTCGTCGCGGACCGGGGCCGGGTCCTCCCGGCCGATGTCGGCGGCCAGCGCGTCGAGCGCGAGCACCGGCGTGCTCCCGGCGGAGACGGCGAGCCGTGACGTCGAGAGCACGGCGCTCGCGGCCGAGTCGCCCACGATGTACGCGACGCGGTCGGCCGGGAACGCCGGGTCCAGCGGCACGTACGCCGCGCCCGCCTTGAGCGCCGCGAGCAGGGCGACGTACGCCTCGACGGCGTCGTCGAAGAGCAGCGCCACCCGGTGCCCGCTGCCGATGCCGCGCCGCAGCAGGTGGCGCGCGAGCCGGTTGGCGCGCGCGTCCACCTCCCCGTAGGAGAGCGCCCGCCCGGGCGTGTCGACGCAGAGCCCGCCGGGCCGCTGGGTGCACTGCGCCTCGAAGACGTGCTCGAGGCGCTCGCCCGGCCGCCACCGCAGGTCCTGGCGGCGGGTCCGGTCGACGAGCACCAGGTCCGTGCCGATCGGGTCCGTCGCGACCGGGTCGACGGTCGCGCGGGGCGTCGGGATGGTGGCCGGGAGGGTCGCGGGCACGGCGACAACCGCGCGCCCGTCGAACGGCGGGGGACTCACCGGGTTCCCCGCGGTCTCAGGCCCGGCCCGACAGCACGGCGTGGGTGCGCTCGGCGGCCTCGTCGGCGCAGGCGTCGACCGCGTCGCAGAGGATCGTGCAGGCCGTGTCGACGACGTCGGCCGTGACGTTGAGCGGCGGCAGCATCCGCACCACGGCGTCGTCGCGGCCGCCGAGCTCCACGATCAGCCCGTTGCGCAGCGCCCGGGCCTGCACGCGTTCGGCGAACCGGCCGGCGCGGCGCCGGTGCCGGGGTCGGCCAGCTCGACGCCCCACATGAGGCCCGTCCCGCGCACGTCGCGCACCCACGGGTGGCCGCGCAGCCCGGCGAGCCGCTGCCCGATCTGCACGCCGCGGGCCGCCACGTTGGCCAGGACGCCGTCGCGCCGCACGATCTCCACCGCGCGGGCGCCGGCCGCGAACGCCACCTGGTTGCCGCGGAACGTGCCGGTGTGCGCGCCCGGCGCCCACACGTCGAGCCGCTCGTCGTACATGATCAGCGCGACCGGCTGGCCGATCCCGGAGAGCGCCTTCGACGCGACGACGACGTCCGGCTCGATGTCGTACTGCTCGAACGCGAACCACGTGCCGGTGCGCCCGCAGCCGGTCTGCACCTCGTCGACGACGAGCGGGACGTCCAGCTCGCGGGTCAGCGCGCGGACCCGCCGCACGAAGTCGCGGTCGGCCGGGATCACCCCGCCCTCGCCCTGCACCAGCTCCATGAGCACGGCCGCCGGGCGCGGGATTCCCCCGTTCGGGTCGCGCAGGGCGCGCTCCAGATACGCGACGCAGTTGGTCGTGCAGGTGCTGCGGGTGAGCCCGAGCGGGCAGTCGGCGCAGTGCGAGTACGGGAAGAAGTGCACGCCGGGCACCCCGTTGCCGACCAGGGCCTCGAGGAGACCGGGCCGCTGAGGGCCATGCCGGCGTGGGTGGTGCCGTGGAACCCGCCCTGGAACGACACCACGTCGGACCGGCCGGTGGCCGTCTTGCAGAGCTTGATCGCCGCGTCGACGGCGTTCGCCCCGGTCGGGCCGCAGAAGTGGACCTTCGTCCGCTCGGCCATGTGCGCCGGGAGCATCGACAGCTGCGCCTCGACGAACGCGTCCTTCGCCGGGGACGGCAGGTCCAGGCCGTGGCTGAACCGGCCCAGCTGCTCGGCCGCCACCGCCACCAGCTCCGCGTGGCTGTGGCCGAGCGACAGCACGCCCGCGCCGGTCAGGAAGTCGATGAAGACGTTGCCGTCGACGTCGCGCAGGAAGCTGCCGCGGGCCTCCTCCACCGCGATCGGGAAGTGCCGGCCGTACACGCGGGCGTCGACTCGCGCCGGTCCTGGCGGGCCAGGAACTCGGCGGAACGCGGGCCGGGAAGATCCCCGAGCACCCTTGCCTGCCATGTCGAAAGGTCTTCTTCGAGCGCAATAGAGGTCACGCTTCCTCCTCGGAAGCGACCTGCGCAGCCCCAGCGGCGATCACAGTCGATGCGTACCCCGGGCCGGGCGGGAGGCAATCAGAATGGATCGTTCGGGTGACCCGCCAATCACGTTGGGTGATCTCGGGAATCGGCCCGAAAAGGATCATGCGGAAACCGCGAAAAGCACGATGATCGACGATCTTCGGGCGTTCCGCGACGGGTCGTCCGAGTTCGAGGGCCCGGCGGGCCCGCGTCAGGGGCGTCCGGGACCGCGTGGAAACGGCCGGCCGATCCGCCGGCGGCGTGCGCGACGGCCGCCCGGTATCCGCCCGGACGGGCCGTCCGGCTGCCGGGAATCTATTTCCGAAAGACCGGCCGGTCAGCTCACATTCGAGCGGTTTCGACCGGCCAGAATTGCGCGCCCGGCCACCACGAGGTAAGCGACCAGCAGCACGAACAGCACCGTGCTGACGATCACCGCGGACGGCCGCTGGGCCGTGCCGGCGAACACCTCGCCGATCCGCACGACGTTCATCAGCGAGCCGAGCGCCGCCACCAGCGCGACGGCCGCCGCGCCGACCAGTGCCCACCGGCGGCGGGCCGGGCGCGGCCGAGCGCGGCGCACAGCAGCAGGGCCGCGCCGACGAAGGCGGGGATGAGCGCGGTGACGCTCACGGCGGAGGTGAGGACGTAGGCGCCGACGCCCAGGACGACGAGCACCGCACCGAGCACGGACGTGAACCGGATCATCCCGACATTCTACGAGCCGTCGAAATTGCTGCCGTGACCGAGGGGGCGGGCTCGGCGACAGGGTGGCGATCGGGTGAAGTCGCCGTGCGGTGTCTCAGACCGCGGCCCGCTCGCTCCTCGCAGGCAGCACCTTCCTCCGAGGAGGCGAGACATGGTGGGTGCGGCCTCGCCCGATCCCGACCGGCTCGACTGGCTCGACCTCGCGACGGACCTGGTGGCGCAGCCACCGGCCCGGTGGCCCGCCGAGCGGATCGGGCTGCGGCTGGTGCGCACGTTCGGGGCGCAGTGGTGCACGTTCCACGTCTGGACGCCGCGGGCGCACGTCGTGGAGGGGCCGTGGCCCGCCGAGCGGGTCGCCGTCCGCTGGGGCGGGGACCGGCTGCGGCTGCCGGTGCAGGCGGCGCCGCGGGCGAGCCGGGCGTTCGTGGTCGGGCGCCGCGAGGCGTTCACCGACCGCGACCAGGAGCTCGGCCGGCACCTGTGCCGCCTGCTCGGGGCGCTCGACCGGGACGTGCGCAGCCGGGCGCCGTCCGCGGACCACGAGCCGCTCACGCCACGCGAGCTGGCCGTGCTGGCCCTCATGGCCGAGGGGCGCACGGCCGGCTCGATCGGCCGGAAGCTGGCGATCTCCGAGCGCACGGTGCACAAGCACCTCGAACGCACCTACGCGAAGCTCGGCGTCACCGACCGGCTCTCCGCCGTGCTGCACGCGCAGCGGGCCGGTCTCCTGCCGGTCACCTGAGCGACCGTCACCGCGGTGCGATCCGCAGCCGCGCCGCGGCCGCCGTCTTGCCGCCGGCCTCCTCCGGGACGAGCGCCTCGGGCGCGGCCGCGACGGGCGGCGCGGGGGGCCGGGGCGCGGGCACCGGCGGTGCGCCGAGCAGCGGCCTGCCGTCCGGGCCGAGGTTCGTCAGCCAGGTCAGCACCGCCTTGCGCCGGGACCCCGACATGTCCCGGCTCACCGGCATGTACCGGGGGTCGGTGACGTCGCGGCCGAGCACGTCGACGATGGCCTCGCGCTGCGCGGCGATGTGCTCGTACTCCGCCATGTCCAGCTGCGGCCCGAACCGGGTCATCCACGGGTAGAGGTCGCCGTACTGCGCGAGCAGCCTGCGCATCGACCCGTGCCACGTCGGCGGGTCGTCGGGGACGAACGCGTTCCAGACCAGCACGCTGAGGAAGCTCGACGGGTTCGGCTGGCCGGCCCCGTCGACCTCGTAGCCGACGCGGTAGACCTGCCCGTCGACGTGCACGCGCCGGTTGGGCGAGGTGGTGTAGAAGAACCGCGGGTCGCCCGGGTCGGCGGCCGTCAGCGTCGCCTCGGCGACACCGCCGGGGTCGGTGGTGACGGACGCGGGGAACGTCAGCCCGTGCACGGGGAACTGCGGCGCCCCGGGCGGGCGCAGCAGCACCAGGTTCACGCGGGCGCCGGCCACCGGCTCGCCGCGGCGCGTGACGTGCAGCCGCACGACCCACTGGTCACCGGGGTCGAGCCGGGCGACGAACGTGTCGGCGCGCACGTGGTCCGGCGCCTCCTCGCTCAGCGTCCGCTGCGGCCCGGCCGGCCGGGCGACCAGCACCAGCCGGCCCGCGGCCACCTGGGTCAGCTCGTCGTCGCTCAGCTCCCGGTCCGGCGGGAGGTCCACGACGCCGGCCGTGGTCTCGTACCAGCCGGGCGCCCGGTAGCCGACGGCGCCGATGTCGTGCTCCGTGCCGTCGGCCGCGCGGCAGACCAGCACCAGCTCGCCCAGGTCCTGCGGCGCCCCGCCCGCCGTGGCGACGGGGAGGGCGTTGCCGAGGTCGAGGCAGACCTTCCGGGCCGCCGGGTCGACGACGCCGGGGAAGTAGTTGACGCCGCCGTCCGGCCGGAACCCCGGAGCCGCGGCCCCGGGGCGGTGCTGCTCGCTGCCGAACTGCCGCCCGAGGACGGTGTGCCGCGGCTCGCCGTCCGCGGCCGGTCCGAGCGTCCCGGCGATGCGGCCGCGCGTGAACCGCGGGTTGGGCGCGCCGTTCACGGTGCGCTGCATCGAGTAGCCGTCGAGGTCGAACTTGATCGAGAGCGGGCCGCCGCCCGTCGCGTCGCGGAGCCGGGTCAGCAGCGGCGACGACGACACGTCGCCCCACCGCACGTCGTCCAGCGTCGACTGGTAGGTGGCCGACGCCGACTCGTCCGAGACCACCGGACCGCGCCGCCAGATGTCGGTGAACGCGGCCGGCCGCATCGCCCCCTCGACGAGCACCAGCCCGGCGGCGTCCACCAGCGCGAGGACCAGCCCGAAGATCTCGGACACCAGCTGCTGGTCGGTGTCCAGGTCGACCAGCTTGGCCGGGACGAGGCCGCGGGTGGCCAGCCGCAGGCCGACGACCGGGTCCGCGGCCGGCCCGTTCTCCCCGACGGCCGAGCGGACCGTCACGTTCTCGAGGCGGAACGCGTGGCGCCCGTCCGGGTTCCACTGCCCGACCGGGCCGGGCACCCACCCGGTGGCCCGGTCGAAGGTGTCGGGGTCGTAGTTGCGCGCGCTGTTGTTGACGGTCGACGGGTCGGCGGCGTAGGTCCCGGCGAAGTGCAGGCGCGGGCGGCGAGGTAGCTCATGCCGTGGCTCCCGGGGCGTCGGCGAGCCCGCGCAGGAAGGCCATGCTCGGCGCGAAGAAGTACTCGCCGCCGCGCATCCGCACGAAGTTCGCCATCGCGAACGCCACGGTGCCTGTCGATGCCGGCCAGGTCTGGGCCGCCGGCGCGGTGTTCTGCCCGATGACGGCGTCCACCCCGACGCCGGGCCGGACGAAGGCGTTGCTGTCCGCGCCCTCCTGCTGGATGGCGAACTGGTCGAGGTTGCCCTGGAAGCACATGAAGAGCAGGCCGACGCCGGTCGCCGGCGCGTCGGCGACGCCGCCCTCGACCAGGTCGGGACGCTCGCCGTAGGTGATGCCGCGCCGGACGACGCGGCGGGCCCGCTCGAACGCCGCGGGCGCGCCGATCACCCGGGGCACGTCGCCGCGCGGGTTGGTCTTGCGGATGTGCGCGTGGAACGGGCAGCGGCTCCCGGCCGGGTCCTGGTCGTAGTGGAAGTCGTTCGGGTCCGCGTCCGGGTCGACGGTCACGGTCGGGACGGCCGGCGTGCCGTCCTCGAAGCGTCCGACGGCCATGGCCCCGACCTCGGCCACCGGCCGGCTCGCCACCACCGCGAGGTCGTCGAGCGCCCGGCGGAAGGCCGCGACGTCCTGCTCCAGCTTCCGGAAGACCATGAAGCTGCCGTGGCCGCCGCCTGCCGGCTCGGGGACGAGGGCCAGTGCCAGCGGGGCGGTCGGGTCCCAGTGCGTGCCGCCGCGCCTGCGGATCTCCTCCGCGGCGTCCTGCCGGATCATCAGCGGCTGGCTCACGCCGTCCTGGTAGCCGAAGTGCTCGATCACGAGGGTGCCGCGCGGGAACTTCTTGCGCAGGACGCTGCCGCGTTCGGTCGTGACGACCTCCACCGCGCCGGCCGCCTCCGTGACCACGTCGTGGACGGTGGCGTCGAGCCGGTGCTCGTCGTCGTCGGCGAGCAGGACCATCGCGTCGATCCGTCCCCGGTACGGCTCCTCCCACTCCGCGACGGGCGGGTCGTTGAACGTCCGCGGGCCGGGCACCTTCATCCCGTTGCGGAAGTACTCGCCGTCCCGCGGGCCGGCGAACGGCTCGTCCGGCACCGGGATCCGGTCCTCGGGAACGCCGAGGTGCCGGTAGCCGGACGCGGAGAGCACGACCATCGCGAACGGCTCGCCCGGCCCGCCCGTGTCGTGCCACGCGCGGGTGGCCCGGCGGGCGGCCGCGGCCGTCGTCACCCGCTCGGCGGCGAGGCGCGCGAGCCAGCGCCGCACGGCGGGCACGTCCTCGCCCATCCGCACGAGCACGTGCGCGGTGAAGTCGCGGCCGTGGCCCTTGACGATGTTGCCCTGCAGCCCGGCCAGGAAGTCGCCCGCGTCCGGGTCGTCGAGGTCCAGCGCGCGGTTCAGGTCGATCATGACCACTCCCTCGTCCCGCCGTCGACGGCCGATCCCCCCACGTCAACCCTGCGGACCCGCGGTGCGGATGCAAGTACGTACATCTGCGTATCGACGGCCCCGAGTGGCCTTGTTGGCTCCGCCTGGTGGAGTCACGGTTCTTCCCACGCAGCACGTTCGTCCCGGTCCGGGCGCGGAAGCCGGTCGCGCCGGACGACCTGGCGTTCCGGGCCGCGGAGGAGACGCGCGCGCTCCACGACCCGGCGCTCGAACCGCGGGACGAGGCGGTCTTCCTCCTCACGGCGGCGGCCGAGATCGAGCACGCGCTGATGGCGCAGTACCTCTTCGCCGCCTACTCCGTGCGCGTGACCGGGCCGCAGGCCACCGAGCTGCAGCGGGTGCAGAACCTGCTCGTCCAGATCGCCCGCGAGGAGATGGGCCACCTCGTCACCGTGCAGAACCTGCTGCACCTCGTGGGCGGCCCGCTGAACCTGGGCCGGGACCGGGCCCCGTACGCGGGCGAGGTCTACCCGTTCCGCTTCACGCTGGAGCCGGTGACGCTCGGCTCGCTCGCCAAGTACGTGACGGCCGAGAGCCCCGCCGAGCTGCCCGCGTCGATGCCCGACGGGGACAAGGAGCTGGTCGAGGAGATCCGGCAGGCCGCGGCGGTGGCGAACGGCGGCACCGAGGTGCGCCACGTCGGGCGCGTCTTCGAGCGGCTCCTCGTGCTGTTCGGCGACCCGGACGAGGGCCTGGCCGACGCCGACCTCCGCACCGACACCGAGCCGTTGCAGGCCACCCCCGGTGACTGGGGCTACGCCCCGCTCAACCAGGTCGACGGCGAGCCGCTGATCGTCGGCACCTTCCCGGGGGACGACGTCGCGGCCCTGCGCGCCGCCGCGCGCGCCGCGGTCGCGCAGATCGCCGACCAGGGCGAGGGCTTCGACCTCCCGCCGGCCGCCCCGGCCGCGGGGGAGTCGCACTTCGAGCGGTTCCTCGACCTCTACAAACGCGTCGCGGCGCTGCTCGACCAGGGCGTCACGGTCACCTGGCCGGTGGCGACCAACCCCAACACCGTCCCGGAGCCCGACGCGGCCCGCCCGGCCGACCCGCTCGGCTCGGCCGTGGCGACGGCGGCCGCGGGCGGCCGGATCACCGAGCCGCGGGCCCGGGCCTGGGCTCAGCTCTTCGCGTCCGGTACCGGATGCTGCTCGCCCAGCTCGCCCACTTCCTGCTGCTCGACCAGGACGTCTACACGAGCGCGCCCGGGCCCCGGCAGGGCGACCGGACCGCCCGCGGCCTGCTGCTGCTCGGCACGTTCGACGAGATGCGGCACCTGCGCAAGATCGCGGGCAAGCTCGTCCAGATGCCCAAGGACGCGGGCGGCGCCGTGCACGCCGGCCCGCCGTTCGAGCTGCCGTACTCGCTGGCCCTGCCCGCCGGCGAGCGCTCCCGCTGGCGGCTGCACCTGGACGTCTCGCGGGCCGCGACCCGGCTCGTCACCACGCACCTCGACCCCGCCGCGGACCCGTTCCTCGCCGACCTCGTGGCGCGCGACGGGGAGAAGCAGGCGGTGGCGGCGGCGCTCGCCGCGGGGGCCGCGCTCCCCGCCGCCGGCCTGCCGACCGGGTTCGCCAAGGCCGTGACCATCCTCGACGAGTCGGTGCACGGGTTCCGCGTCCGCGCCCGCCACGGCGGTTTCTGGGCCGGGGTGACCAGGGACGAGTTCGTCTCGGAGCCGGTGCCGCCGGTCGGGCTGCCCCCGGTGGCGCTCGACCCGGCGGGCGCGGTGGTGCCGGAGCCCGCGGAGTCGCCGCTCCTGCAGCGCCTCGCCGCGACCGACCCGCGCGACCGGATGCCGCGGTTCCGCGGGCCCGTCCCGGCCTCCCGGCAGGCGTACCTCGCGCAGTGGGTCCGGGACGGCGCGCCGGACGACACCCCGCCGGGCCGGATCGGCGTGACGGCCGAGCCGGACCCGCTGGACGAGCCCGCGGCGCCCGTCACGGGCCCGCCGAGCTTCGCCGCCGACGTCGCCGCGCTCTTCCGCGACAGCGACCGCGACGCGATGCTCTTCGCGTTCGACCTGCACCGGTTCGAGGACGTCCGGGACAACGCCGACACGATCCTCGCGCGCATCGAGGACGGCTCGATGCCGTGCGACGGGGCGTGGCCGCCGGAGCGGGCGGCCCGGTTCCGGCAGTGGGTGGCGGGCGGCCGGCTGCCCTGATGCGCGTCGACCGGTACCTGCTGGTGGCGGGCGGTCTCGCCGGGTTCTTCCTGGCGGGGTTCGCCGCCGCCGAGGCCTTCGGGGTGCCGTGGCTGGCGGCCCCGCCGCCGCTCGGCACGCAGGCGCTCCCGGTGGCCGCGGCCGTCGGGGTCGGCCTGCTGGTCGCCGACGCGGTGCTGCCGGTGCCCGCCAGCCTCGTGATGCTCGCGCTCGGCGGGATCTTCGGGGTCGCCGGTGGCGCCGCGCTCGCGCTCGCCGGCCGGGTCGGCGGCACGCTCCTCGCGTTCGCCCTCGGCCGCCGGCTCGGTGGCCGGCTCGGCGGGCCGGGGGAGCGGTGGTCGCGCGACCTCCTGCGGCGCTGGGGAGCGGTCGCGATCGTGCTCACCCGGCCCGTCCCGGTCGTCGGCGAGACCGTCGCGGTGCTCGCCGGCGCGTCCCCGATGTCGTGGCCGCGCGCCGCCGTCGCGGCGACGCTGGGCTCGCTCCCGGAGGCGCTGCTGTTCGCCTGGGCCGGCGCCGCGGCGTACGGCGCCGGTTTCGGCGCGGCGCTGTGGATCGCGCTGGTCGGGATCGCGCTGGCGCTGTGGGCGGTCGAGGCCGTGCGCCGGCGGCCCGCGGCGCGCGCCGGGCCGGCGCCGCCCTGACCACGCCTGTCAGGTCGACGCGGAGTGCCGGGCCAGGCCGCCGAGGGGCCGTTGCGCTCAGGCGTCGGACGGCCGCAGGCGGTGGTCGACCCACCGCACGATCTCGATGACGACGATGCCGGCCGCCGCGCAGGCCAGGCCGGTGAGGGTGTCGTCCGTGTTGCCCGGGTCGAGCTGGAACAGCTGCTGCGTGAGCGGCAGGACGAACATCGCCACCGAGGCGACCGTCATCACGGCGACCAGGCCGATCTTCCACCACGCGTCCGGCCGGGCCACAACCGCCAGCACCCACAGCGCGAGCGTGATCAGCGTGATGAGCGCCGTGGTGCTGGACTGCACCTGCGCGACGGCGTCGCCCGGCCCGGGATAGGTGAGCAGGTACGCCGTGAAGCAGGCGGCGGCGATCACCACACCCGCCGGGGCGGCGATGCGCAGCACCCGGCCGACGAACCCGGGCCGGGCCCGGTCGTGGTTGGGGGCCAGCGAGAGCACGAACGCGGGCAGCCCGATCGTGAACCAGCCGGTGATCGTGACGTGCCGGGGCAGGAACGGGTAGGGCAGCGCGTCGAAGCCGATCAGCCCGGGAACGCCGACGGCCAGCGCGAGCAGCACCGAGTAGACGGTCTTGGTGAGGAACAGCGCGGCGACCCGTTCGATGTTGCCGATCACCCGCCGGCCCTCGGCCACGACGTGCGGCAGCGTCGCGAACGCGTTGTCCAGCAGCACGATCTGCGCCACGGAACGGGTGGCCGGGCTGCCCGAGCCCATCGCGACGCCGATGTCGGCGTCCTTCAGCGCGAGCACGTCGTTCACCCCGTCGCCGGTCATCGCGACGGTGTGCCCGCGTGACTGGAGCGCGGCGACCATCGTGCGCTTCTGGGCCGGCGTGACGCGCCCGAACACCGCGCCCGACTCCAGCGCCGCGGCCAGCGTTCGCGCTCCTCGGGCAGCGTGCGGGCGTCCACCGGGGCGTCGGCGCCGGGCAGGCCGAGCGCGTGCGCGACGGCGCCCACCGACGTCGCGTTGTCGCCGGAGATCACCTTCACCTCGACGCGCTCGTGGGCGAAGTAGTCCAGCGTGGCGCGGGCGTCGTCGCGGATCTTCTGCTCCAGCACGACCAGCGCGACGGGACGGACGCCGGCGCCGTTCTGGGCCGCGTCGTCGGGGGTCGCCAGCGGCTCGTCGTGGCGGCCCAGCAGGAGCACCCGCAGCCCGCGCGCGCCGAGCCGCTCGGCCTCGCCGCGCTCGGCGGCGTCCGCGGGCAGGAGCACGTCCGGCGCGCCGAGCACCCAGCTGCCGTGGTCGGCGAACTCAGCGCCGCTCCACTTGCGGGCCGAGGAGAACGGCACGACCGTCTCGACCCGCCAGCCGGGTCGGCCGGGTACGCCTCGGCGATGGCCTGCATGCTCGCGTTCGGACGCGGGTCGGACGCCGCGAGCGCGGCCAGCGCGACGTCCGGCGGGACGACGCCGTTGCCCGCCACCGGGGCCGCCGGGTCGGCGGGCAGCGCCCGCACCTCCGTCAGGCGCAGGGTGTTCTCGGTGAGCGTGCCGGTCTTGTCGGCGCACACGACGTCGACGCGGGCGAGCCCCTCGATCGCCGGCAGCTCGTTCACCAGGCACTGCCGCTGCCCGAGCCGGATCACGCCCACCGCGAACGCGATCGACGTCATGAGCACCAGGCCCTCGGGCACCATCGGCACCAGCGCGGCGACCATCCCGCGCAGCGCGTCGGGCAGCGGCTGGGCGCCGGAGAGCTGGTTGTAGATCGACAGCGCCCCGGCCGGGACCAGCAGGTACGTGATGACCTTGAGGATCGTGTTGATGCCGTTGCGCAGCTGGGAGTTGACCAGCGTGAACCGGCTCGCCTCCGCCGCGAGCCGGGCGGCGTACGCCTCGCGGCCCACCTTCGCGCGCGGTAGGCGCCGCTGCCGGCCACCACGAAGCTGCCCGACATCACCGCGTCGCCGGGCGCCTTCGCGATCGGGTCGGACTCGCCGGTGAGCAGCGACTCGTCGACCTCCAGCGCCTGCGCCGCGACCACCTCGCCGTCGACCACGATCTGGTCGCCCGGACCCATCTCGATCACGTCGTCGGCGACGACCTGGTCGGGCGGCAGCTCCTGAGCGGCGCCGTCGCGGCGGACCCGCGGCCGGGCCTGCCCGACGATCGCGAGCCGGTCCAGCGTCCGCTTGGCCCGCAGCTCCTGCACGATGCCGACGACGCTGTTGGCCACGATCAGCCCGGCGAACAGGCCGTCCAGCAGGTAGCCGGTGGAGAACACGATCACCGCGAGCACCCCGAAGATCGCGTTGATCCGGGTGAACACGTTCGCCCGGACGATCTCCCACGCGCTGCGGCTGGCCCGCGCCGGCACGTCGTTCGTGCGGCCGGCGGCGACCCGTTCGGCCACCTCGGCGCGGGTCAGCCCCCGCTCGACGTCCACCGGCGCGACGCTAACACCGGCGCCGCCCCCGGCCGGCCAAGGTCCGCCGCCCGGGGGAGCACCACCGCACACACCTCCGGGACTCGGCACACATGTCCGGCCCTGTGTGCCGGGTCCCGGAGGTGTGTGCGGTCGGGGTCAGGTCTGGAAGGGGGCCGTCGTGTGCGCCTTCACCCAGTCGAGGTCGTACTCGTCGGCGATGTCGGTCAGGACCAGCCCGCCTTCGCGGACGTGGAAGGTCGCGGCCTCGGTGACGACGACGTCCACCGGGCGTTGCGCCGTCAGCGGGAACGTGGCGTCGGTGACGATCTTGGGGGTGCCGTCCTTGGCGGTGTGGGTGGTGGCGACGATGACGGTGCGGGCGCCGACCAGCAGGTCCATGGCGCCGCCGACGCCGAGCACCGGCTTGCCGGGGATGGCCCAGTTGGCGATGCGGCCGCGGGCGTCGACCTGCAGCGCGCCGAGCACCGCGATCTCGACGTGGCCGCCGCGGATCATCCCAAACGAGGTGGAGCTGGCGAAGTAGGAGGCGCCGGGCCGGGCGGTGACGGGTTGTTTGCCGGCGTGGACGAGGTCGGGGTCCTCCTCGCCGGGGGCGGGGGTGGGGCCGACGCCGAGCAGCCCGTTCTCGGTCTGGAGGTGGGCGTGGTCGAGGGGCAGGTGGTCGGCGACCGCGGTGGGGATGCCGATGCCCAGGTTGACGACGGCCCTGCGGGGATGTGCGGGACGACCCGCGCGGCGATCCGCCGGGTGACGCTCATGCCTGCCCGCCTGCGAGCACGAGCAGGTCGACGTGCAGGTGCGGGGTCACGATCTCCTCCGGGTCCAGCGCGCCGACCGGCAGCACCTGGTCGACCTCGGCGATCACGAGGTCGGCGGCGGTGGCCATGTCGGGGTTGAAGTTGCGGGCGGTCTTGGCGTAGACGAGGTTGCCCAGCTTGTCCGCGGCGCGGGCGCGGACGAGGGCGACGTCGGCGTGCAGGCTCTCCTGGTAGACGTGCGGTTCGCCGCGGATGACGCGTTCCTCGCGGCCCGCGGTGAGCAGGGTGCCCCAGCCGGTGCGGGTGTAGAAGCCGCCGACGCCGGCGCCGCCGGCCCGGATGGCCTCGGCGAGGGTGCCCTGCGGCAGCAGGTCGACGTCGAGCCGGCCCTGCTGGTGGGCGGTGACGACGTCGGGGTTGCTGGTGAAGAACGAGCCGACGGCCTTGCGGACCCGGCCTTCGAGCAGGAGCCGGCCCAGGCCCCGGCCGGGTTCGCCGAGGTTGTTGCTGATGATGGTGAGGTCGCGGGCGGTCGAGTGGGCGAGCAGGCCCTCGATCAGCGTGAGCGGGGCGCCGACCAGGCCGAACCCGCCGACCATGAGGGTGGCCCCGGTGGCACCCGGGAGACGGCCTCGGCAACCTCGACGAGGGAAGCGGTCACGGGAGAAGCCGACCACGCGCACGACCGAGACGTCCAACATGTGGTTCATCTCGATCCAGACGAACGAGATATACGGTGATGGTGTGCGCTACCGGCGGCTGGGCTACTTCGTCGCGGTCGCGGAGGAGCTGAGCTTCACCCGCGCCGCGCGGCGGCTGCACATCGCCCAGCCCCCGCTCAGCCAGCAGATCGCGCTGCTGGAGAAGGAGATGGGCGCCGTCCTGTTCGACCGCTCCCGGCGCACGATCCGGCTCACCCCCGCCGGGGCGGCGCTGCTCCCGCAGGCCCGCCGGCTGCTCGCCGACCTCGACGAGACCACCCGCACGATCCGCCGCATCGCCCACGGCGAGCTGGGCCGGCTCGCCATCGGGTTCGTCCCGTCGGCGATCAACGGCGCGCTGCCCGACCTGCTGCGCCGGTTCCGGGCCGGCCACCCCGACGTCGAGCTCGTCCTGCGCGAGCAGGCCCCCGACGCGCTGCTGCGCGCCGTGCACGACCACAGCCTCGACGTCGCCGCCCTCTACCTGCCGGTGCACGAGCCCGACCTCGCGCAGCGCCGGCTCGCCACCGAGGACCTCCTGCTCGCGCTCCCGGCCGGGCACCCCGCGACCGACCGGCCCGCCGTGGCGCTCGCCGACGTCGCCGGGGAGCCGTTCGTGCTGCCCGAGCAGCACGACGTGCCCGGCCTGCACGCCGCCATCACCGGCCTCTTCGCCGACGCCGGCATCACACCGCACGTCGCGCAGAGCGGGGTCTGGCTGGTCCAGACCGTGCTGGGCCTGGTCGCCGCGGGCACCGGCCTCGCGGTGGTCCCGTCGTCGGCGGCGACGCTGCACCGGTCCGGCGTGGTGCTGCGGCCCGTCGAGGGCGCGGCGCACCGCGTCGACCTCGCCGCGCTCTGGCGGCCCGACAGCGACTCGGCGCCGCTGGCCGACCTCGTCGCGCTCATCGACGCCCGCACCTGACCACCGCCGCGGACCGCGGCCCGGGTGGCCCTTGACACACGCCCGTGAGTGACTTCAAGATTGAAGACGCTTCACGGAAGTCGCTGCCGCGCGAACCACCACCACGACCACCGCCGGCGCCGGACGAGTCGCTCGCCGCGCTCGCGCATTTCCGACATCGGACGCCCGCCTTTCCCGGCGTGCGCGCTCGGCGGCGTCCGGCGAACCGGAGTACGGGGAGGACCTGATGCTGAGCACAGCGGACAACGAGGCGATCTGCCGGGTGGGCAAGGGCACCCCGATGGGCGATCTGATGCGCGAGTACTGGGTGCCCTTCGCGCTGGCCACCGAACTGGAGCCGGACTGCGACCCGGTGCGGGTCATGCTGCTCGGGCAGCGTTTCCTCGCCATCCGGACGACGTCCGGAACGCCCGTGCTGATGGACGAGTTCTGCCCGCACCGGGGCGCGTCGATGTGGTACGGGCGCAACGAGAACGAGGGAATCCGCTGCGTCTACCACGGCTGGAAGTTCGACGGCGCCGGCGCGTGCGTCGACATGCCGAACGAGCCCGTGGGCAGCAACTTCAAGGACAAGGTGCGGCTCCCGGTGTACCCGGTGGCCGAGGCCGGCGGCCTGGTCTGGGCCTATCTCGGCCCGCGCGCCACGCCGCCGCCGATGCCGGCGTTCGAGTGGTTCGACGACCCCGAGGTCACGAGCACGGCGTGGGCGTTCCAGCGCGAGTGCAACTGGCTGCAGGCGCTCGAAGGCGACATCGACACGAGCCATTTCGGGTTCCTGCACGTGGGCCACGCCGAGCCGGAGGACGCGCCGGAGGGGTCGTTCCTGCGTTACGCGATCGAGGACCGGGCGCCGCGCTACAAGGTGCTCGACACGGAGTTCGGCGCGACGTACGGCGCCTATCGCCCGGCCGGCACCCCGGACGAGCTGTACTGGCGTTTCGCGCATTTCCTGTTCCCGTTCTACACGATGGTCCCGACCGGGGTGCTCGGCACGAAGTCGCAGCTGCGGGCGTGGGTGCCGATGGACGACACGCACACGATGGCGTTCCACTCCGCGCCGCGGGCCCGCCGCTACACGGCGCCGGCGTCGCAGAAGGTGGGCATCACCGAGCGCGAGGCGACGGCGACGACGTTCCTGCCGAACACGACCGACTGGTTCGGCCGGTTCCGGATCACCGCCCGCGCGGAGAACGACCACGAGATCGACCGCGACCTGCAGCGCAGCGGGGCCAGCTACACCGGCCTGGCCGGGGTGAACGTCGAGGACCAGGCCATCACCGAGAGCATGGGCCCGATCTTCGACCGCACCCGCGAGCACCTCGGCAGCTCCGACGTGATGGTGATCCGGGTGCGCCGCCGGCTGCTCGCCGCGGCCCGGGCGCTGGCCGCGGACGCGACGGTGCCGCCGGCCGTCGACGCACCGGAGGTCTACCTGCAGCGGTCGGGCGGCGTGGTGCTGCCCGCCGACGCGGACTGGATGGAGGCGACCGCCGAGCTGCGCAAGGCCGGCGTGGAGCACCCCGGCCTCGACCCCGCGCTGGCAGGCGGCGCATGAGTACGACGACGGCGACGCTGGAGGAGCTGCTCGCGGTCCCGTACGTGCTCGACGTGCAGGCCGTCCCCGGGAACGACGGGGACTGGCGCTGCCGGGTCGGCTACGACGAGCTGCCCGGCTGCGTCGCCGAGGGCCGTACCCCGTTCGACGCGCTGACCCGCCTCGAACGGCTCCGGGTCGAGATCGTCACGGCCCTGCACGAGCAGGGCCGGCCCGTCCCCGTCCCGCGCGCACCCCTGCGCGTCTAGCCACTCCCATCTGAAAGGGCACGCCAATGCTGTCGGCCGAGGAGAACGAGATCCTGACCCGCGTCGGGCCGGGCACGATCATGGGCAACCTGCTGCGTCGCTACTGGACGCCTGCGTTGCTGGTCAGCGAGCTGCCGACGCCGGGCGGTGACCCGGTGCGGGTGCGGCTGCTCGGGGAGGACCTGGTGGCGTTCCGCGATCTCGACGGGCGCGTGGGTCTGATCCAGGAGAACTGCCCGCACCGCGGTGCGTCGCTGTACTTCGGGCGCAACGAGGCCGGTCCGGAGGCACGTGTGGGCTGCGCTGTCCGTACCACGGTTGGGCGTTCGCCGCCGACGGCACGTGTATCGACATGCCGTCGGAGCCGTCGACCAGCAGTTTCAAGGACCGGGTGCAGGCGAGGGCGTACCCGGTGCACGAGTCGGGCGGCTGGTCTGGACCTACATGGCCGCGCGGACACCATGACGCCCTTCCGCGACTTCGGCACCGACTCGCTCCCGCCGGAGTTCGTCTCGGCCGGCAAGACCCTCAGCCCGTGCAACTGGGTGCAGGCCATGGAGGGCAACCTCGACAGCGCGCACATCTCCTGGCTGCACCAGTTCGACGCGATCGACGACATCCCCGACGACGGCACCGACAAGCCCGGCTACCTGTCCGTCGACATGTCGTGGAAGATCTGGCGCCACGACCGCGCACCCCGCCTGGAGGTGCACGACACCTGGTACGGCTACCGCTACGCGGGCATCCGCACCACGCCCAACGGGCACACCCACGTGCGCATCACCGGGTTCTGCGTCCCGTTCATGACGGCGGTGGCGAGCATCCCGTTCCGGGCCCGGCTGTCGATGTTCGTGCCGATCGACGACGAGAACTGCTGGCGCATCAACGCCGTCGCGCAGCCGCCGCGCAACCCCGACGGCTACGGCGGCGGCCACGAGCTGTTCGACGTCACGAACTACCCGTACGAGAGGCGCAGCTTCAACGGGATCCGCGGCCGGCGCTGGACCGCGGAGAACGAGTACGAGATCGACCGGGACGTCCAGCGCACCGCCACGTTCTCCGGCATTCCGGACTTCAACAGCCAGGACCTGATGGCGACCGAGTCGATGGGTCCCGTCTACGACCGCTCCCAGGAGCACCTGGGCACCACCGACCGCGCCGTCATCCGGATGCGGCGGATCCTGCTCGACGCCGCCAAGAAGCTCGCCGCCGACGGCACCGCACCGCCCGCGCTGGCCGGCGTCGAGGGCCACGACTTCACGACCTTCCGGTCCGCCGAGAAGATCCTCGAACCCGGCGAGGACTGGCGGGTGCTCGGGACCGACGACGACCCGGCCGTGCGCGAGGCGATGCTCGCCACCGGCGAGATCACCGAGTAGCGCGCGCACCGACCTCTCGACCGGCGGCCCCGCCGGGGCCGCCGCCCCCTCACCTCGGCCCGCGGCCGACGCCGTCCGCGACATCGCGAGGAGCCCGTCATGCGCTGGATTCGTCTCTGGACCCTGCTGTTCTGCGCCGTCCTGGTCCTCGCCGCGTGCGGCGGCCCGGCCGGGCAGGTGGACGTGAGCGCCGGTTCCGAGAACGCCGGACTCGACTCGTCCCACCCCTTCGGCGGCGACCTCGCCGCGGAGGGCACACCCCGGCCCGGCGGGGTGATCCGCTACGGCATGGACCGGGAGCCGGTCGCCCTGGACCCGGTCGTGCCCGGCTCGCAGCAGGCGATCTACGCCATCTACGACCCGCTCATGCGGGTGAACGAGAAGCGCGAGGTGGTGCCCTACCTCGCGGAGTCGATGACCACCACCGACGACGGCCGGACGTGGGTGCTGAAGCTGCGCCCGGGCGTCCTGTTCCACGACGGCACCCCGCTCGACGCGGACGCGGTGCTGTTCAACCTGAAGCGGCAGCAGGACACGGTGCGCTCGCCGGGCAACGTCTACGCCCGCCAGATCGCGTCGATGACCGCGGTGGACGACCTCACGGTGCAGATCGTGCTGACCGAGCCGTCCGGGTCGTTCGTCAACGCGTTCGCGCTGCGCTCCAACGACGGGTCGCTCGGGCTGATGGCCTCGCCCACCGCCGTGCAGAAGTGGGGCCCGGACTACTCGCGCCATCCCGTCGGGGCCGGCCCGTTCGCGCTCGTCGAATGGGTGCCGGACTCGCGGATCGTCGTCCGGAAGTTCGCGGACTACTGGCAGAAGGACAAAGGCTCCCGTACCTGGACGGCATCGAGTTCCGGCCGCTGCCGGACACCGACTCCGCCTATGCGTCGATCGACAACGGTGACATCGACATGCTCTTCTGCTCCTACCAGATGTCGATCCTGCGGGCGTCGAACAATCCGGACCTGACCACCTACTACAACCCGGGGAACGGCGGCGAGTACTTCTACTTCAACTTCACGAAACCGCCGTTCGACGACCGCCGGATGCGCGAGGCGGTACTCGCCGCGCTCGACCCGCGGGCGATGAGCGCCACCCAGTACCAGGGGTTCATGGACCCCGCGCAGACCCCGTTCGCCCCGGACAGCCCGTACTACAGCGCCGAGGCCGCGCAGCGTTACCCGACGTACGACCCGGAGCGGGCCCGGCAGCTGATCGCCGAGTACCGGGCCGACGGCGGCGACCCGAACTTCACGCTGTCCTCGGCCAACAACCCCACGAGGGCGCACTTCGGCGAGTTCGTGCAGGCGCAGTGGGCGGCCGTCGGGCTCGACGTCAAGCTGGACCTGCAGGACCTCGCGACGTTCAGCTCGACCGTCGTACAGGGCGGGAACTTCCAGATGACGACGTGGGTCTCCGGATGGCCCAGCCCGTTCCCGAACCTGCTGCAGCTCCTGCGCACCGGCGGCAGCGGGAACTACGGGAAATACTCGAACCCTCAGGTCGACGCGCTGTTGCTGGAGGCCGTGAACACCACGGACGAGCAGAAGCGCACCGAGAACTACAAGAAGGTGCAGCTCGTCGCCGGGGACGACCTCGCGATCGGCTGGTACAGCCGCGCGTACACCGGTCTGATCACCCGGAACGCGGTGAAGGGTATCGTCCTGGACGTCCCGACGGGACCCCAGATGTGGGCGACCGCCTGGCTGTCCGGGTGACGGCCCGCGCCGCGGGACCGGGCGAGGCCGGTCCCGCGGCGGTGCACGGAGCAAACAGGAGTGGCGATGTCGGGGGTGTCACCGACCAGGCCGGCCGGCCGGGCGACGGCGCTGGTGCTCGCGGCACTGCGCGAGGCGATCTCGACCGGCGAGCTGGGCCCGGGGGAGCAGATCCGCCAGCAGATGTGGGCCGACCGCACGGGGGTGAGCCGGCCCCCGCTGCGGGAGGCCCTGGAGATCCTCACCAACGAGGGGCTGCTCGTGCACGGCCTCAACCAGGGCTACTTCGTCGCCAAGTTCAGCCGCGACGAGATGGAACAGCTCTACACGATGCGGCTGCTCCTGGAGCGCGAGGCGCTCGCCGAGATCGGGTGGCCCACCGACGCGCGGCTCGCCGAGCTCGACGACCTCGCCGACGCCATCGAGGAGCACGCCCGGTCCGGGCGGCCGGACGTCGCGATGCAGGAGATGGCCGACTTCTACCTCCGGATCTACGACCTCTCGCCCAAGAAGCTGATCGTCGACGAGGTCAAGCGGCTGTGGGTGCGCACGGCCGCCTACCGCTCGCTGGCCGTCGACGTCACCCAGGACCCCGGCCGGTCCGGGCAGCGGCTGCACCACATCGTCGAGGTGCTGCGCTCGCGCGACCTGCCGCGGCTGCGCGAGCTGCTGCTGCGTCCCACGCTGCGTGGCCGGTCGGGTGTCGCGGTCGGCCCGGGCATGCCGCTGGGGTCCGCGGACGGGCGGGCGGTCGGCTGACCGCCCGCCCCGGCGGTCAGCCGCCCACGGCGAACTCGGCCGTGTGCAGCACGCCGCGGTGCACGAACTCGACGAAGAGCCGGTGCCGCCCGGCCGCCGGGACGTCCACGGTGAACAGGAGACCGGGGCCCGAACGGTGCCCCGCACCCGGCGTCGTGGAGGGCGGCAGGGCGACGGTCGGCAGCCGGGCCAGGTCGCTCTGGCGCACCGCCACGAGGTGGCCGCGGGCGCCCATGTAGGGCTCCAGGTCGGCGACCGGGAGACGGCCGCGGTCGATCGTCACGAACACCTCCGACCGCCTTCCCGGCGCGAGGTCGGCGTCCACCCGCACGACGTAGTCGCCGACGTGCGCGACGGGCGACAGCGGGAACACCCCCGGGTCGAGCGCGCCGCCCGCGAAGAGGTCCAGCCCGAGCACGAGCGGCGGCCCGCCCGCCGGCACGAACTCGGCGTACGCGCGGTGCACGCCGCCGGGCAGCGTCAGCGGCGCCCGCCAGACGCCGTCCGGGCCGAGCTGCGGGTCCAGGCGCTGGTAGCCCGCCCCGTCGCGGCGGGCCACGACGAGGCCGAGCAGCCGCTCGTCCCGCGGCTCGAACGCCGTGACCGCCCGGCCGCCGGTGCCCGTCACGATGAACGCGAGCTCGCCCGGGACGCCCGCCCGGAACGCCGTCGGGCTGCGCGGCACCAGCGCGTACCCGGCCGCCGTCGAGACCAGCCCGGACGACTCCAGCCCCAACGTGATCGGGATCGCGGCGGCGGCCTCGGCGTGCGGGTCGCCCCCCGCGGGCGCCGGCGCGAGCGCGGCGGGCACCTCCGCGAACGCGCCCGTCCACAGCGCGGCGCCGAACACCAGCCCGAGCGTCGCCGCGAAGCCGCCCAGCCGGACCGCGGCGTTCACGACCGCGTCCATGTCGTGCGGAACCCCACGGCCCCGTGGGCCGACTGGTGGGGCATGCGGTGCGAGGACTGCCGGGACGCGATCTCGGCGCAGCTCGACGGAGAGGACGGCCCCGGAGAGGCGGCGGCCGTTGAAGCCCATCTGGCCTGGTGCCGCGCGTGCCGGGCGTACGCCGAGCGGGCCGCGCGCGTGACCCGGCTCGCCCGGACCGGGCTCGCCGAACCGGTGCCGGACCTGGTCGGTGCGGTGCTGGCGGCGGCGCCCGGGCCGGTGCGCCGCCGGTGGCCGGTGCGCGGTGTCCGCGTGCTGCTGGGTGCGCTGGGCATCGGGCAGGCCGGGCTGGCGATCTCCGGAATCGTCACCGCCGGGCACGCGCACCCCGGCGCGGTGGAGCTGGCCGGGGCCAGCGTGGGGCACTTCGTGCACGAGAGCGCGGCGTGGAACCTGGCGCTCGCCGTCGCGTTCCTGCTGGCGGCCACCGGGGTGGCGCGGGTGGTCGGGCTCGTCCCGGTGCTCGGCGCGTTCGTCGGGGCGCTCGCCGTGCTGTCGGTGATGGACCTGTTCGGCGGGCGGGTCGAGGTCGAGCGGCTGGCCGGCCACGGGCTCGCGGTGGCGGGGTTCCTGCTGCTGGTGGCCCTGCCCCGGCGGGCGGACGACGGTGGCGGCGGGTCCGGGCGGCGGGTCGTGTCGCGGGCCGGGCGGACGGCGGCGCCCGTCCCGGCCGTGGCCCCGTCGTCGGCGAGCGGGGACGGTCCGGCGCCGATGGCGAGCCGGCGGGCGGCGTGAGCCGGGGGCGCTGCCGCACACCGCGAGCCCGGGCACCGGGGGTGTCCCGCGGCCGGGGCGTGCCGTGCGACGTCGGCATCGGGCCGGCGCGGGCGGCCGACCGGGCGCAGGCGGGCCGGGGGTAGGCCGGTCGGCCCGTCCGTGCCGGACCGCTCGGGACCGGGCCGGGGGTGCGCCGTCACGCGGCCGGCCGACCGCGTGACCGCCTCCCGGGGCGGTCGGCCCTGTGCTTGCGGACTCCGGGACCCGGTGGGCCGGGGTGCGGGTGTCGGCCG
>MKJX01000200.1 GCA_001942415.1 Pseudonocardia sp. CNS-139 | reverse complement strand
TCACCATGCACGGCACGATCATGCTGCTGCTGTACGCGACGCCCATCCTGTTCGGGTTCGCGAACTACATCGTGCCCCTGCAGATCGGCTCCCCGGACGTCGCGTTCCCCGGCTCAACGCGTTCTCCTACTGGCTCTTCCTCTTCGGCGGCCTGATCGTGCTGAGCGGGTTCCTCACCCCCGGTGGCGCCGCCGACTTCGGGTGGTTCGCCTACGCGCCCCTGCACAGCGCCGAGTTCTCGCCCGGCGCGGGCGGCGACCTGTGGATCATGGGCCTCATCGTCGCCGGCCTCGGCACGATCCTGGGCGGCGTCAACTTCACGACGACGATCGTCTGCATGCGCGCGCCGGGCATGACGATGTTCCGGATGCCGATCTTCACCTGGAACATCCTGGTCACGGCGATCCTGATCCTCATCGCGTTCCCCGTGCTGACCGCGGCGCTCTTCGGCCTGCTCGCCGACCGCCACTTCGGCGCGCACGTGTTCGACCCGGCCAACGGCGGCGTGATCCTCTGGCAGCACCTCTTCTGGTTCTTCGGGCACCCCGAGGTCTACATCGTGGCGCTGCCGTTCTTCGGCATCGTCACGGAGATCATCCCCGTCTTCAGCCGCAAGCCGCAGTTCGGCTACCGGTTCCTGGTGTTCGCGACGATCGCGATCGGCGCCCTCTCGGCCGCGGTGTGGGCGCACCACATGTTCGCCACCGGCGCGGTGCTGCTGGCGTTCTTCTCGCTCACGACGTTCCTCATCGCGGTGCCGACCGGCATCAAGTTCGTGGCGTGGATCGGCACGATGTGGCGCGGGAAGACGACCTACGAGACCCCGATGCTGTTCACCGTCGGGTTCCTCATCACGTTCCTGCTGGGTGGGCTGACCGGCATCCTGCTCGCGTCGCCGCCGCTGGACTTCCAGGTGTCCGACACGTACTTCGTGGTGGCCCACTTCCACTACGTGCTGTTCGGCACGATCGTGTTCGCCACGTACGCCGGGATCTACTTCTGGTTCCCGAAGATGACCGGCCGGATGCTGAACGAGACGCTGGGCAAGGTCCACTTCTGGCTGACGTTCATCGGGTTCCACCTGACGTTCCTGGTGCAGCACTGGCTGGGCAACGAGGGCTTCCCGCGCCGCTACGTCGACTACCTGCCGATCGACGGGTTCACGGTGCTCAACTCGATCTCCTCGATCGGCGCGTTCGTGCTCGGCGCCTCCACGCTGCCGTTCATCTGGAACGTGTTCTCCTCCTACCGCTACGGCCGGGTGGTCACGGTCGACGACCCGTGGGGCTTCGGGAACTCGCTGGAGTGGGCCACGTCCTGCCCGCCGCCGCGGCACAACTTCACGGAGCTGCCCCGGATCCGGTCGGAGCGGCCGGCGTTCGAGCTGCACTACCCGCACCTCGTCGAGCGGTTCCGGGCCGAGGCCCACGTCGGCCGCGGTGCGCACCCCGAGCCGGGCACCCGATCAGGCGCTTCCTGATCACGGCCGGGCGAACGGCCCGGCGTGCCTCCCCCGTCCCCCGCACGATGCGGAGGGACGAAGGAGCGGCACGTGGGTCGAGGCAGGCGGTATCGCAACTCCCTGCTGCTCGGGGGCGCCCTGGTGCTCGTGGTGGCGCTGCTCGCCGGCCGGCAGGCCCCGGAGCCGTCGCCCGCCTCGGCCGGGGAACGCGCGTCGGCCGTCGCCGCCGCGGCGCAGGCCGCCGTCGCCGCCGCGCACCCGGAGCGGGCGCAGATCGACCGCGCGGCCGCCCGGCTCGCCGCCGTCATGCGCCCGCTCGCGCGGGGGAGAGGCCGCCGCAGTTCGTCCTCTTCTCGTTCGACGGCGCCGGCTCGCACCTGCACTGGGAACGGATGCTCGCGCTCACCGCGGAGTCCGAGGCGCGCATCACCGGGTTCCTGTCCGGCGTGTACCTGCTCACCGACGACGAGCGCGGCCGCTACCGCGGGCCCGGGCACCCGGCGGGCCGGTCGGCGATCGGGTTCGGCGGCACCCGGGAGAAGGTGGACACGCTGGTCCGCGACCTGAAGGAGGCGCGCCGGCGCGGCCACGAGATCGGCACGCACTACAACGGCCACTTCTGCGCGGGCGACAACCCCGGCGCCGGGGCGTGGTCGCGGGCGATGTGGGACGACGAGCTGACGCAGTTCTTCCGGTTCGTGCGGGCGGCCGCCGACCAGGGCCTCGACCTGGGCGCGGTGCGCGGCGGGCGCACACCGTGCCTGGAGGGGAAGTGGGCGCAGGCGTACCCGGCGATGCGCGCGCACGGGCTCACCTACGACACCAGCCGCCCGGCCGACGGGATCGTCTGGCCCACCGACCACGACGGCATCCGCGAGTACTGGATGCCGTCGGTGCGGGTGCCGGCGCTGCGGCAGCAGGTGCTGCTCATGGACTACAACCTGTGGCTCGCGCTCAACGGCGGGCGGGAGCAGCCGCAGCGGGCGAAGGAGTTCAGCGACGTCGTGCTGGGCGCCTACCGGGCCGCGTACCGGGCCGCGTTCGACGGCAACCGGGCGCGCCCGTGCTCGGCAACCACTTCAACCGCTGGTCGGGGGGCGGGTTCGCGGACGCCGTCGAGCGGTTCGTCCCCGAGGTCTGCGTGCGGCCCGAGACGGTGTGCGCCACCTACTCGGACGTGAACGCGTGGATCGACATGCAGGACCCGGCGGTGCTCGACGTCTGGCGGGACATGCCGCCGTCGCAGGTGCCGCGCTGAGTCCTAGCGCAGCCGGACCGCCCGCACGGACACGGCCGTGGCGACGGCCGTCCAGCCGAGCAGGACGAGCACGTGCGCGGGCGCCGGCGGCCGCCCGGTGGTCAGGACCAGGCGCAGGCCCTCGGCCAGCGCACCCGACGGGAGCACCCCCGCGACCGCGGCGAGCGGGCCGGGCAGCTCCGCGAGCGGCACGACGATCCCGCCGGCCAGTAGCAGCACGAACCAGACGAGGTTGGCCAGCGCGAGCGTCACCTCGGCGCGCAGCGAGCCGCCCAGCAGGATGCCGAGCGCCCCGAACGCCGAGCAGCCCAGCAGCACGAGCAGCACCGCCCAGCCGACGCCCGCCGGTGCGGGCCGCCAGCCGAGCACGGCGGCGATCGCGGCGAGCAGCACGACCTGGATCACCACCACCCCGAGCACGGCGGCCAGCCGCCCGGCCACGAGCAGCCACCGGGGGAGCGCGGTGGCCGCGAGCCGGCGCACCACCCCGTAGCGGCGGTCGAAGCCGAACGCGATGGCCTGCCCGGTGAACGCCGTGGACATGACGGCGAGCGCGAGCACGCTCGGCGCGACGGCGGCCACCCGCGGCTCCGGCAGCGGCACCACCCGCAGCAGCGTGAGCCCGACCAGCAGCACCACCGGGATGAGCAGCGTGAGCAGCACCTGCTCGCCGTTGCGCAGCGCGAGCCGCAGCTCGGTGCCGGCCTGCACGGCGAGCATCCGGCCGGGCGAGCCGGGGCCGGGCCGGGGCGTGAACGTGCCCGCGGGGAACGTCACGATCGCAGCTCCCGTCCGGTCAGCTCCAGGAAGACGTCCTCCAGGCTGCGCTTGGCGACCTGCACGTCGTCGGCGAGCGCGCCCTGCCCGGCGCACCACGTGGTGATCGTGGAGAGCACCGCGGGGTCGATCCGGCCCTGCACGACATAGCGGCCGGCGGTGCGCTCGGCCGCGCCGTACCCGGAGGGGAGCGCGGCGGCCAGCCCGTCGACGTCCATCCCGGGGCGGGCCCGGAACCGCAGCTCCTGGGCGCCGCTCGCGGCCGTCAGCGACGCCGGTGTGCCCTGCGCGACCACCCGCCCGTGGTCGACGATGACGACCTGGTCGGCGAGCGCTTCCGCCTCCTCCATGAGGTGCGTGGTGAGCAGCACCGCCACCCCGTCGCGGCGCAGGGCGCCGACCATCTCCCAGACCAGGCGGCGGGCCTGCGGGTCCATGCCGGCCGTCGGCTCGTCGAGGAACACCAGCTCGGGGCGCCCGACCACCGCGCACGCCAGCGCGAGCCGCTGCTGCTGCCCGCCGGACAGGCGCTTGTACGGGGTGCGCGCGCAGCCGGTGAGCCCGAGCACGTCGAGCAGCCAGCCGGGGTCCAGCGGGTGCGCCGAGCACGCCGCGACCACCCGCAGCATCTCCGCCGCGCGCACGCCCGGGTAGGCGCCGCCGCCCTGGGGCATCACGCCGACGCGGGCGCGCAGCGCGTCGGGGGCGCCGGCCGGGTCGGTGCCCAGCACGCGCACCTCGCCGGCGTCGGCGCGCAGGAACCCCGTGCAGACCTCCACGGTGGTCGTCTTGCCGGCGCCGTTCGGGCCGAGCAGCGCCAGCACGGACGCCGCCGGCAGCTCCAGGTCGAGCCCGTCGACGGCGGTGGTGCGGCCGTAGCGCTTCACCAGCCGCGGACGGCGACGGCGGGCGGCGCGGATCTCACGCCCAAATTCTAAGGAGCCCCTGGTGCGGGGCCGTGTGCCGGGCCGGGAGGGACGGGGGAGCGGCCGGGGAGGGCGTCGATGTCCACGCCGGTCTGCCCGGCGAGCTGGCGGCGCAGCACGACGAGCACGAGCACGAGCAGCACCAGCGCGGCGAGGATCGCCAGCGGCAGCTGGAACGCCCGGAAGCTGAAGTCCGCGCCGGTCGGCGGCACGACCAGGGCGAGCACGGCGGACGCGGCGAGCACCGACCGCCGGTAGGCCGGCAGCCCCCGTGTGGCGGCCAGCGGGATCACCGCCCACAGCAGGTACCAGGGGTGCACGATCGGCCCGAGCAGCACGACGGCGCCCAGGGCGGTGCCCATGCCGGTGATGGCGTCGACCCGCCCGCGCAGCACGGCGAGCAGCAGCATCCCGACCACCACGGCCGACGCCAGCAGCCCGATGCCGCGGGTGAGCGCGAGCACGGAGTCGGTGTGGTCGCCGAGGCCGCCCAGGATGCCGATCTGCCCGCCGATCAACCCGAGGTCGGTGGACACCGACATCCAGCTGCGGATGAGCGTCGGCGCGTCGAGCGTGGTGGCCCAGGTCAGCCCCACGCCGGTGACGAGGTCGAGCACCCAGTAGACGAACACGGCGATCGCCGTGAGCACCCCGGCGGCCATCGCGACGTGCCGCACCCGGCCGCCGCGCCGCCGGGCCCACTCCATGCCGAGGAACCCGAGCGCGACGATCGCGGGGAGCTTCACCGCCGACGCCGCGACGATGAGCAGCCCGCCGGCGAGGAACCGCGGGTCGTGGAGCTTCTCGCCGGCCCGCAGCCCCAGCTCCATGCCCACCAGCAGGAGCCCGACCATCAGCGCCTCGTTGTGGATGCCGCTGACCAGGTGGAACAGCACCAGCGGGTTGGCCACGCCGAGCCACATCGCGAGGCCCGTGTCGAGGCCGCAGCGGCGGGCGAGCTTGGGCAGCGTCCAGATGATGAGCCCGAGCCCGCAGAGCGCGAGCGCGCGGTGCGCGAAGATGCCGAGCACGACGTCGTTGCCGCTGATGGCGGTGATCCCGCGGCCCATCAGCAGGAAGAGCGGCCCGTAGGGGGCCGGGGTGTCCCGCCAGATCGTCGGGATGCTGCGGGTCAGCGGGTCGTCGACGCCCAGCGCCTCGGCCGGCCCGAGCACGTACGGGTTGAGGTGGCGGGCGAGCGTGGCGCTCTGCGCGAGGTAGCTGTAGATGTCGCGGGAGAAGAGCGGCGGCGCCACGGCCAGCGGGATCGCCCACAGCACGGCCGTGCGCGCGAGCTGCGCCTTCGTGGGCGCCGGGGCCACCGCGCCGTTGTTGCGCAGCATCTTGCCGATCCACAGCCAGGCGAGCACCACGATGGCGATGCCGGCGTACGTGACGGCGATGGCGATGGTGGCGTTGCGGCTGGGCAGCCCGAGCAGGCGCAGCCCGAAGACCGGGTTGGGCACCGGCAGCGCGCCCGCGCCGAGCCCGCCGACGGCCATCATGATGGTGCCGGTCAGGCCGAGCCTGCGGGCGACGCGGCTGGGTCGCGCGGGCGGCGCTCGTCCGACGGTGCCGGCGGCGCCGCGGGAGGTGTCTCGTCCTCGTCCGGGCGCGCGGCATCGAGCTCCCGGGCGACCATGAGCAGCAGGGTAGGCGGTGCCCCGTGAGTTCCGCGCGACGGGCCGCCCTGCGGTGTGAGGGCCGCACCGGAGCGTGAGCGCCGTCACCCGGGCCCTGTCTTTGTGTCTGCGGCCGATATAAGCAAGACTGGTGTTGTGAAAAGCGCCGGGCCTGCCGACCCGGTCGACGCGCGCCACGACGGCCCGTCGACCGGTGACGGGCGCACGCGCGAGGCCGTCGCCCGGCTCCTCATGGAGCAGGGACCGGTCACCGCCGCCACGGTGGCGGCCGAGCTGGCGCTGTCCGGCCCCGCGGTGCGCCGGCACCTCGACGCGCTCATCGTCGACGGCGAGGCCGAGGTGCGCGACGCACCCCGGCCGGCCCGCCGGGGCCGGGGCCGCCCGCCCCGGGAGTACCTGCTCACCGACGCCGGGCGCGCGCGGTTCGGGCACGGCTACGACGAGCTGGCCGTGGCCGCGCTGCACTACCTGGCCGAGCACGGCGGCGCGTCGGCGGTGCGGGACTTCGCGCGGTCGCGCGTGGAGGTCCTGCTCTCCGGGGCCCAGCACGTGCGGGCGGCGGAGAGCCCGACGAGCGGGCGTCCGCGCTCGCGTCGCTGCTCACCGCGCGCGGCTACGCGGCGCAGGCCCGCGAGGCGCGCACCGGCGTCCAGCTCTGCCAGCACCACTGCCCGGTGGCGCACGTCGCGGCGGCGTTCCCCGAGCTGTGCGAGGCCGAGACCCAGGCCTTCGCCGCGCTGCTCGGCACGCACGTGCAGCGGCTGGCCACCATCGCGCGCGGCGACTCCGCGTGCACCACCCACGTTCCGCTGGAGACTCCCGAGATCCGGCGGCGCGACACCACCACGATCCCGACAGGGAGGCAGTCCGAATGACGACAACTCCTGAGGCACTCACCCAGGAGGAGACGCTCGCGACGCTCGGCCGGTACGACTTCGGCTGGGCAGATCCCGATGTCGCGGGTGCCTCCGCCCGGCGTGGCCTCTCGGCCGACGTCGTCGCCGACATCTCCCGCCTGAAGAACGAGCCGAAGTGGATGCTCGACTTCCGGCTGAAGGCGCTGGAGCTGTTCGAGCGCAAGCCGATGCCGCGCTGGGGCGCCGACCTCTCGGGCATCGACTTCGACAACATCAAGTACTTCGTGCGCTCCACGGAGAAGCAGGCGCCTCGTGGGAGGACCTGCCCGCCGACATCAAGAACACCTACGACAAGCTGGGCATCCCGGAGGCCGAGAAGGCCCGGCTGGTCGCGGGCGTCGCGGCGCAGTACGAGTCGGAGGTCGTGTACCACCAGATCCGCGAGGACCTGGAGGAGCAGGGCGTGATCTTCCTGGACACCGACACCGGCCTGCGCGAGCACCCGGAGCTGTTCCAGGAGTACTTCGGGTCGGTCATCCCGGCAGGCGACAACAAGTTCTCGGCGCTCAACTCGGCCGTGTGGTCCGGCGGGTCGTTCATCTACGTGCCGAAGGGCGTGCACGTGGACATCCCGCTGCAGGCCTACTTCCGGATCAACACCGAGAACATGGGCCAGTTCGAGCGCACGCTGATCATCGTCGACGAGGGCGCGTACGTGCACTACGTCGAGGGCTGTACCGCGCCGATCTACAAGTCCGACTCGCTGCACTCGGCCGTGGTCGAGATCGTCGTGAAGAAGGGCGGCCGCTGCCGCTACACGACCATCCAGAACTGGTCGAACAACGTCTACAACCTGGTGACGAAGCGGGCCAAGGCCGAAGAGGGCGCCACCATGGAGTGGGTCGACGGCAACCTGGGCTCCAAGGTCACGATGAAGTACCCGGCCGTCTGGCTGATGGGCGAGCACGCCAAGGGCGAGGTGCTCTCGATCGCGTTCGCGGGCGAGGGCCAGCACCAGGACGCCGGGGCGAAGATGGTGCACCTCGCGCCGCACACGTCCTCGACGATCATCTCGAAGTCGGTGGCCCGCGGCGGCGGCCGCACGTCCTACCGCGGCCTCGTGCAGGTCAACCCGCGTGCGCACCACAGCCGTTCCACGGTCAAGTGCGACGCGCTGCTGGTCGACACCATCTCGCGGTCCGACACCTACCCGTACGTGGACGTCCGCACCGACGACGTCTCGATGGGCCACGAGGCCACGGTCTCGAAGGTGAGCGGCGACCAGCTCTTCTACCTGATGAGCCGCGGCCTCACCGAGGACGAGGCCATGGCGATGGTCGTGCGCGGGTTCGTCGAGCCCATCGCGCGCGAGCTGCCCATGGAGTACGCGCTGGAGCTGAACCGGCTGATCGAGCTGCAGATGGAGGGTTCGGTCGGATGACGGCCCCGGAGGTTGCCGGCCTCGCCCCCGAGCTGGCAGGAGCCAAGGAGGGGCAGGGCCAGGCGCCCATCGCGTCCGCGAGCGAGCGCTTCACCGCGTACGACGTGGCGGCCTTCGAGGTCCCCGGCGGGCGCGAGGAGAACTGGCGGTTCACGCCCATGCGCCGGATGCGCGGGCTGCACGACGGCTCCGCGGCGCTCGACGGCACCGTGAAGGTCGAGGTCACCGCGGGCGACGGGGTCACGGTCGAGACCGTGGGCCGCGACGACGCCCGGATCGGCGAGGGCGGCACGCCGGCCGACCGGGTCGCCGCGGCGGCGTGGTCGGCGTTCCGCGAGGCCACCCTCGTCACGCTGAGCGGCACGCCCGCGCCCGTCACGGTCGCGGTCACCGGGCCCGGCGAGGGCGCGAGCGCCGCCGGGCACCTGCAGCTGCGCACGGCCCCGCACGCGGAGGCCACGGTGGTGGTCGAGCAGCGCGGGTCGGGCGTGCTCGCCGACAACCTGGAGGTCGTGCTCGGCGACGGCTCCCGGCTGCACCTCGTGGTCACCGAGGAGTGGGCCGACGACGCCGTGCACGTCAGCGCGCAGCACTTCGCGCTGGGCCGGGACGCCACGCTGCGCGTCACGTCGGTGGCGCTGGGCGGCGACCTCGTGCGGATCAGCCCCACCGTCGCCTACCGCGGTCCCGGCGGCGACGCCGAGCTGGCCGGGCTGGGCTTCGCCGACGCCGGGCAGCACCTGGAGCAGCGGCTGCTCGTGGACCACTCGGTGCCCCACTGCACGTCCAACGTGCTGTACAAGAACGCGCTGCAGGGCGCGAAGGGCGTGCCGGACGCGCGCACGGTGTGGGTCGGCGACGTGCTGATCCGGGCCGCCGCGGAGGACACGCAGACGTTCGAGCTGAACCGCAACCTGGTGCTCACCGAGCACGCCCGCGCCGACTCGGTGCCGAACCTGGAGATCGAGACCGGTGAGATCGCCGGCGCCGGCCACGCCAGCGCCACCGGCCGGTTCGACGACGAGCAGCTGTTCTACCTGCAGAGCCGCGGCATCCCGGAGGACGTCGCGCGCCGCCTGGTCGTCCGGGGCTTCTTCGGCGAGGTCCTGTCCCGCATCACCCTCCCCGAGCTGCGGGAGCGGCTGGAGGCGGCCGTCGAGGCCGAGCTCGCCGTCAACGCCAACTGACGCCAACCACCACCACGGAGCACCTGTTTCATGTCCACTCTGGAGATCAAGGGTCTGCACGTCTCCGTCGCCACGGACGACGGGCCGAAGGAGATCCTGAAGGGCGTCGACCTCACCGTGCGGGCCGGCGAGACGCACGCGATCATGGGGCCCAACGGCTCCGGCAAGTCGACGCTCGCCTACGCCGTCGCCGGGCACCCGAAGTACGAGGTCACGTCCGGCAGCGTCACGCTCGACGGTGAGGACGTGCTCGGCATGACCGTCGACGAGCGCGCCCGCGCGGGCCTGTTCCTCGCCATGCAGTACCCGGTCGAGGTCCCGGGCGTGTCGATGGCCAACTTCCTGCGCTCGGCGGCCACCGCCGTCCGCGGCGAGGCGCCGAAGCTGCGCACGTGGGTGAAGGAGGTCAAGGACGCGATGGGCGCCCTCGACATCGACCCCGCGTTCGCCGACCGGTCGGTCAACGAGGGCTTCTCCGGCGGCGAGAAGAAGCGCCACGAGGTGCTGCAGCTCGCGCTGCTCAAGCCGCGCATCGCCGTGCTCGACGAGACCGACTCCGGCCTCGACGTCGACGCGCTGCGCGTCGTGAGCGAGGGCGTCAACCGGTTCAAGGCCGAGGGCGACGTGGGCGTGCTGCTGATCACGCACTACACCCGGATCCTCAACCACATCCGCCCGGACGTGGTGCACGTGTTCGCCGGCGGGCGGGTCGTCGAGTCCGGCGGTCCCGAGCTGGCGGACGAGCTGGAGAAGAACGGCTACGTGCGCTTCACGGGCGGCAAGGCCGAGGCAGCGGTCTGATGACCACGCTCGAGGGTCTCGACGTCGCGACGCTGCGGGCGGACTTCCCGATCCTGTCCCGCACCGTGCGCGGCGGGCGGCCGCTGGTCTACCTCGACTCCGGCGCGACGTCGCAGCGTCCGCGGCAGGTGCTCGACGCCGAGCGGGCGTTCCTGGAGCAGCACAACGCGGCCGTGCACCGCGGCGCGCACCAGCTGGCCGAGGAGGCCACCGACGCGTACGAGTCGGCCAGGGCGCGCATCGCCGCGTTCGTCGGCGCCGACCCGGGCGAGGTCGTCTTTACGAAGAACGCCACCGAGGGCATCAACCTCGTGGCGTACGCGATGGGCAACTCGTCGGTCCGCACCGGGCTCGGCCCGGAGACCGAGCGGTTCGCGCTCGGCCCCGGCGACGAGATCGTCATCACCGAGCTGGAGCACCACGCCAACCTCGTGCCGTGGCAGGAGCTGTGCCGGCGCACCGGCGCCACGCTGCGCTGGTACGCGATCACCGGTGACGGCCGGGTCGACCTCGACTCGGTGCAGCTCACCGAGCGCACGAAGCTGGTGGCGTTCGCGCACCAGTCCAACGTGCTGGGCACGGTGCTGCCGGTGGCGAGCTGGTGCGCCGGGCCAGGGAGGTCGGCGCGCTCACGCTGCTCGACGCCTGCCAGTCCGTGCCGCACATGCCGGTCAACCTGGCGCAGCTCGGCGTCGACTTCGCGGCGTTCTCCGGGCACAAGATGCTCGGCCCGTCCGGCATCGGCGTGCTCTACGGGCGCGCGGAGCTGCTGGCCGCGATGCCGCCGTTCCTGACCGGCGGGTCGATGATCGAGCTGGTGCGGATGGAGGGCTCCACCTACGCCCCGCCGCCGCAGCGGTTCGAGGCCGGCGTGCCGATGACGTCGCAGGCCGTCGGGCTGGGCGCGGCCGTCGACTACCTGTCGGCGATCGGGATGGGCGCCGTGCACGCGCACGAGCTGGAGCTCACGCGGCTCACGCTGGAGGGCCTGGCGGACGTGCCGGGCGTGCGGGTCGTGGGCCCCACCGACCTGGTCGACCGCGGCGGGTGCGTCGCCTTCGTCGTCGACGGGGTGCACGCCCACGACGCCGGCCAGGTGCTCGACGACCACGGCGTGGCCGTCCGGGTCGGCCACCACTGCGCGTGGCCGCTGCACCGGCGGTTCGGGGTGGCCGCCACGGTGCGGGCGACGTTCAACGTGTACAACACCCCGGACGAGGTCGCCGCCCTGGTCGAGGGCGTGCGCGCGGCGCGCACGTTCTTCGGGGTGGACCGGGGGACGGCAGCCGAGGGACGAGGCGGGGCGGGGCGGGGCTGAGCACGATGCAGCTGGAGCAGATGTACCAGGAGATCATCCTGGACCACTACAGGTCGCCGCACGGTGCCGGGCTGCGCGAGCCGTTCGACGCCGAGTCGTTCCAGATCAACCCCACCTGCGGCGACGAGATCACGCTCCGCGTGAAGATCGACGGCGACACGGTCGCCGACGTGTCCCACGAGACACTGGGCTGCTCGATCAGCCAGGCGTCGGCGTCGGTGCTCAGCGACCTGGTCGTGGGCCGGTCGGTGGGCGAGTCGATGAAGGTGCTCACGGCGTTCCAGGAGATGGCGCAGGGCCGTGGCCAGGTCGAGCCCGACGAGGAGGTGCTCGGCGACGGCGTGGCGTTCGCGGGGGGTCGCGCGCTACCCGGCGCGCGTGAAGTGCGCGCTGCTGAGCTGGATGGCGTTCAAGGACGCCGTCGTGCGGACGGTCGACGGTACCGTGGACGCGAAGGAGGCGGCCTCATGAGCGAGACGAGCGAGAGCACGGAGACGGCCACCGAGGAGGTCGTGCGCGGCGCGGCCGGGATGCCGGAGCCGCCGGCCCCACGCGGCGCGGTGTCCGTCGACGACATCGAGGAGGCCATGCGCGACGTGGTCGACCCCGAGCTCGGCATCAACGTCGTCGACCTCGGCCTGGTGTACGGCATCCAGGAGGAGGGCGGCGTCGCGACGATCGACATGACGCTCACGTCGGCGGCCTGCCCGCTCACGGACGTCATCGAGGAGCAGGCGCGCGGTGCGCTGGTCGGCCCGGGTCTCGTGAACGACATCAAGATCAACTGGGTCTGGATGCCGCCGTGGGGTCCGGACAAGATCACCGACGACGGTCGCGAGCAGCTGCGCGCCCTCGGTTTCCGCGTCTGACCGGCGGCGTGATCAGCGAGGTGATCCGGCGCGGGTGAGCCGCCCGCCGAGCGCGAGCACGTGGTCCCGCAGCTGCGGGGGCTCGTGCACCGTGAAGTCGCACCCGAGCTGGACCAGCCGGAACGCGAGGTACTCCAGGGTGTCGGCGTGCAGGTGCAGCCGGCAGGTCCCGTCGTCGAGCGGCTCGACGTCGCCCACCGCGGTGCCGAGGCGGGCGGTCACGGCGTCGGCCGGGGCGTGCACGGTCGCGAGCGCCGGTGGACGGGCAGCAGCGAGTACGAGCGCTCGGTCACGTACGCGGCGGCGTCCGCGGCCGGCAGGTCGCGCGGCGTGACCCGGGCGCCCGTCGCGCGCGGGTCGGCGACCCGGTCGGCGCGGAAGATGCGCCAGTCGTCCCGGTCGAGGTCGTAGGCGACGAGGTACCAGCGCCGGCCCACCGTGACGAGCCGGTGCGGCTCGACGTGCCGCGGTGCCTCGCTGGCGTCGGCGGCGGTGTAGCGCATCCGCACCCGCTCCCGGTTGGCGACGGCCGCCGCGAACACGGTGAGGTGCGCCGGGTCGACGCGGGCGCGTCGGACGGCGGGGTCGGCACGGTCGCCGCGCCGAGCGTCCCGACCCGGCGGCGCAGCCGGGCCGGCAGCACCTGTTCGAGCTTGCCGAGCGCCCGCACCGACGCCTCCTCGATGCCGGCGACCGCCTGCCCGGCCGCCGTGCGCAGCCCGACGGCGATGGCGACGGCCTCGTCGTCGTCGAGCAGGAGCGGGGGCAGCGCCGTGCCCGCGACCAGACGGTATCCGCCGAGCGCGCCCATCGCCGCCTCGATCGGGTACCCGAGCTCGCGCAGCCGGTCGACGTCGCGGCGGACCGTGCGCAGGCTCACGCCGAGCCGCTCGGCCAGCTCCCCGCCGGGCCACTGCCGCGGGGTCTGGAGCAGCGACAGCAGGCGCAGCAGCCGGGCCGGGGTGTCGCTCACGCCGGGAGTGTGCCCGAGATGTGTGCCGGAAGCCGACCTAGAAGAGCCGCGCGAGCGCCGTCTCCAGGTCCGGCAGCCCCGACGTGTCCAGCAGGAACGCCTCCTCCAGCACCTGCCGGACGGCCGCGGGCGACTCCAGCGCGTGGCGTTCCGTCGGGCCGTCGAGGTGGTGCACGGCGAGGCTCGTGCCGCCGAGCGCGTAGCGGCGGTCGGCCGCCGGCCGGGCGACCATGATCCCGCTCAGGAAGTGCGAGGCGGGGTGGTGGCCGAGGTACCAGTTGGTCACCTCGTAGTCGGCCGGCAGCTGCGGGGTGAGGTCGAAGCCGTAGAGCGGCCGCCACTCGCCGCCGACCAGCGCCTCCATGACGTAGCCGGTGCCGGCGTCCCGCAGCCGGAACGGCTCGTGCGGGGTGGCCTGCTCGACCTCGGGCTCCAGCACGAGCACGCCGGTGAGCGTCAGCCCGCCGAAGCCGACGCCACGAGGTGGGGCCCTCCGGCAGGTCCACGAGCAGCAGCATGTGCCCGCGCGGCGCGGGCGGCGCCTCGGCCGGGCGGCCCCACATCACCCGGGCCGCGAGCCCGGTGGTGGTGTAGCCGAGGGTGTCGAGCGCCCGCGCAGCAGCAGGTTCTGCTCGAAACACCAGCCGCCGCGGCCGCCGTGCACGAGCTTGGCGGCGAGGCCGTCCGGGTCGAGGCGCACGTCCCGGCGGGTGAACGGGTCGAGGTTCTCGAACGCGATCGCCGCGGTGTGGGCCGCGACGATCCGGCGCAGCGTCGCGAGGTCGGGCGCGCTCGCGTCCGGCACGCCGATCCGGTCCAGGTAGGCGGCCAGTGCCGTGGCGGTGGCGGTGCTCATGCCGCCATCCTCCAAGCCCGACCGCGACCGGGGTCAACCCGGTTTCGGGTCAGCGGTCGCTCGTGTGCACGATCAGCACGTCCACGCCGGCCCGGCGCGCGACGTCCGACGGCACCGAGCCCAGCAGCCGTCCGCTGAGCGTGTTGAGGCCGCGGTTGCCCACGACCAGCAGGTCGGCGTGGTTGTCGCGCACGGCCTGGCGCAGCACGTCGACGGGTGGGCCGTCGACCGCGACCGTGCGGACCTTGCCCGCCCCGGCCGCGAGTGCCCGCTCCTCCGCGGCGCGCAGCGCCTCCTCGGCGGGGGTCCAGCCGCGCACCAGGTACGCCTCGTCCTTGAGGGCGTCCTCGGCCTCGGCGGTGTCCTCCCGGCTCGCCGGGGTGTACGCGCTGACGATGACGAGCTCGGCGTCCGCGTCGGCGGCGACCGCGGCCGCCCGGTCGACGGCCCGGAACGACGTGGCGGAGCCGTCGGTGCCGACGACGATCGTGCGGTAGGCGGACATGGCAGGATGTTACCGCTGGTAGCAGCAGTCCGATCGGCCGACCGGCGGGAGCAGCGCCGGGCCGACCAGCCGCCTGCGCAGCCGTCCGTCCGCGGCGGCGAAGAGCGCGGCCATCGTCGCGGCCGTGGCGCGCAGGTCCGCGCGGGCCGTCAGGTAGGCCCGGCGGTGGCGCTCGGGCAGCCCGAAGAACACCTCGAGAACCCGGGGACCTCGGCCGGCGCATCCGCAGCAGCGCCTCCAGCCCGGCGCGGCGGAACCGGTGCACGAGCCCGGCCCCGGGCGGCCACACCACGTCCCGCGCCCCGGCGAGCGCGGCCCGCGGGCCGGCGGGGAGGTGGCGGGCGAGCGCGTCGGCGACGGCCGGGGCGAGCGCGAGCGCCGTGGCCACGCTGAACCCGGTGGCCGGATGCACGAGCGGGGCGGCGGCGCGAAACCGAGCACGCCCGGCGTCCGGTGGCGGGGCGTGTCGAGCGGGAACCGCACGGTCTCGGCGCGCGCACCGGCCGGCGGCGCGATCCCGAACGCCGCCAGCCGCGCGTGCAGGCGCCGGCGCAGCACCCCGATCGGCAGGCCGGGCCGGCGCGCCAGCGACGTCTCCTCCAGCAGCAGCGCGCCGCCGCCGAGCGGGACGGCGTAGAGGAACGTCGCCGGGCCGGGCTCGCCGTGCGCCGGGCGCCAGTCCATGAAGAGCGCCTCCCCGGGCTCGGCGAACGCGGGCTGCTCCGCCACGACCACGCCGTACGCGGTCTGCTCGGCCGCCGGGCCCCGGCGGGCTGGGCCGAGCGGCTGGCGGGGGCTGGGCCGAGCGGCTGGCGGTCGCCCGCCGCGTCGGACGACCATCGCGGCGCCGCAGCGTCCGCCCGTCGGTGAGCCGGACCCCGCCCTCGAACCCGGCGGCCCGGCCACGGTGCACGGCCACGCCGGCCAGCCCGGCGTGAGGTGCGCCCGCAGCGCCGGGACGTCCAGCACGGCGTAGTCCCAGCCCAGGTCGTGCGCGGTGTGCGCGACGGCCCGCCCGGCCGCCCGCGCCGCGACGACCGACGCCGGCAGCGCGGCCGGAAGCTCCGCCGCCCAGCATGCGTAGGTGGCCCGCCAGGGCGCGTCGGGGGACGGGTCGAGCAGCGCGGTGCGCAGCCCGCGGGCGGCCGTGGCCGCCGCCAGCGCCCGCCCGGCCGGCCCGCCGCCGACGACGAGCACGTCGGTGTCGGTGGACAGCACGGACCACTTCTACCCGCCGCCGCGCACCGGGACGCGGTCTCCCGGACCGTTCGGCCCCGGACCGTTCGGCCCCGAAGCATCTCCAGGGGATGGGTCCCCCGAGATCCACGCTACGGGAGGGGACCGACGCGACGCGGCCGCCGACGGGTGTCTCTATGGGTCTGTCAAGCGGCTGCAGCCGCCGAAGGCGGCGTCGGGATGCTCGGCCGGCGTAGGGGCGGCGGTCGCGGAGCATCGCGTAGATGACGTCGGTGCGGCGGCAGGCGAGGCAGATCAGGGCGGCGTTGTGGCGTTTGCCCTGGGCTCGTTTGCGGTCGTAGTAGGCGCGGCTTGTGGGGTCGGCGAGACTGGCGAAAGCCGACAAGAACAGTCCGGTGTCCGCCGACTCCTGGAGTGGGTCAGTGGACCGAGCAACCCGGCTGACGAGCACCCGCCAACTGGACGACAATTCACGCCGGCTGGTCGGCGGTCGCTGGCTCTGAACGGGTGGGATCTACGGGTGGTGTTCGTCGAGCGCCGGCAGCGATGGAGGTGGAACGTGTGGTGGTCGGCGACATCCATCGAGTTATACGGATTCGCTGACACCCGAGCCGACGCGTGGGCCGCGATGAACGACGCGATCAGCACTATTCGGGTGCCCGATCGTCTCGATGAGTGGCTCGAAGGAGACCTTCGGACTGTCACCGTCAGCCCAACGGGATGGCTCGTCGTTGAGGAACACTTCTTTACCGACGCCAAGCATGAGGGTCGGCCGGTTGGGGGCCTTTCCGGGCGCATGTGGCGATTGCGGAAGAAGTCAATCTGTCGTTCCACGTCTCATCCTCTTGCGTGGGAGCTGTCACGGCCCATGGATGAGCCTGTCACGATTCCCATGTAAGCCAGGTGCCCCGCAAGTGACTCACGACCCGTCTGGCAGCGCCTGGTGCTACACGGCGATCAGTTCGGCGATCTTCTTGGCGATGTCCTCCATGGAGTCCTCTTCCGTGCTCAGCCCGTTCCGGGACCCGAGGAGCGGGCTGACCGACCGAATCTCGTCGTAGGTGACCCCATGCGCGACAGGGATCAGCAAGTCACGCGATAGAAGTTCCGAAAGTTCCTTCTCGGACACCCCACCGCTTTCGATGCGCCTGAGGAATGCGGCCGTGATGAGGACGAGACCGATACGTGTCTTGGCCAGGCCCTTGTCGATCTCCCGCATGAACGGCTGGCCAAGGATGATGTCCCTCTCGCTAAACCAGACCGACACGTCCTCAGCTTCGAGGAGATTGTGCAATTCAGTCGCGGTCCCGCGCCGGTCGTCCCAGGCGTGACACAAAAACAAGTCGTAGGACTCCGCCCGCTGTCCTACCGCCTCGACCGTGCTGCGGTAACGGTCCAGCGCCGTGACCTCCTCGGCGGTGTAGGAAACGGGCGAGTTGGCCGGCGACCACCGAGGGCGCGCCGTTCGGCTGCCGCCGCCGACACCGGAGGACCCGCCGGCACCACTGCTGCGGGACGGGGTTGGTGAAGAGGAGTGGGCGGGAGACGAGTACGACGTGTAGGACCGGTACGACGACCGGCCATGTACTGGGCAGGCGGCGGCACCGCTGGAGGTGCGGTGGCCTCGACTGGGGGCTGTGCATTGCATGAATCAACTGTAAGACCGACCCCTGACAGTCCCGTATGCGCGGACTGCGCCGCGTCGGCCCCCTGGCCCCAAACCCCCACATCAGCATGAGCGGGCGTTCGGGATAGTGGTGGACGCCGCTGGTGGCGCCCCCCGGGGGACGAGCGCCGATGGTTCGGTCCCTGACCATGTCCGGCCGATAGCCTGCCGCCGTGGTCGACGACTCCGCTCGCGCCGCGCGCCGCTCACCGGTGGGGGAGACGGGCGCGGGACTGGCCCGCAGCCCGTTCCGGGTGGACCGGGACCGGATCGCGGCCTCCCCGTTCTTCGCGCGGCTGGCCGGCGTCACCCAGGTCGTCAGCCCGACGGGCAGCGGGCTGCTGCTGCACAACCGGCTCACGCACAGCCTGCAGGTCGCGCAGGTGGCCCGGGCCGTCGCGGAGCGGCTGTGCGGCGACCCCGACACCGCCGCGCAGCTCGACGCGCTGGGCGGGTGCGCCGCGGACGTCGTCGAGGCGGCCGCGCTCGCGCACGACCTCGGGCACCCGCCGTTCGGGCACCTCGGCGAGCAGGTGCTCGACCGGCTCGGCCGGGAGCTGGGCCTGCCCGACGGGTTCGAGGGCAACGCGCAGAGCTTCCGCATCGTCACGACCACCGACCTGCACGGCCCCGGCCGCACCGGCCTCGACCTCACCGCGGCCGTCCGGGCGGCGGTGCTCAAGTACCCGTGGACGCGCCGGGGCCACCCCGACCCGCACCCGAGCACGGCCGCGCTCCCGCCGCGCGGCGCCGGGCCGCTCCCGGGCGCCCGGAGGCCGGCTCGGCGAAGTTCTCCTGCTACCTCACCGAGCTGGACGACCTGGTCGCGAGCCGCGAGTCGTTCCCCGCGGCCGGCCCGTGGCAGCAGACGGCCGAGGCCGCCGTGATGGACACCGCCGACGACATCGCCTACGCCATCCACGACCTGGAGGACTTCCACCGCGTCGGCGTGCTCCAGCAGCCCGGGGTCGCGGCCGAGCTGGGCGGCTGGCTGCGCGACCGGCACGGGCTCGCGGCCGCCGACCCGTCCGGGCTCGGGGCGCTGCGACCCGGGGCCGCCCTGGAGTGGCTGCGCCGCCGGCTGCGCGCGAAGGACGCCTGGGCGTTCGACGACGACGCGTTCGCCGCGGCGTCGCGGTCGTGCGCGCGGAGCTGGTGGACGGGCTGCTCGCCGTCCCGTTCGACGGGTCGATGGCCGCGGAGCGCACGGTGGCCGAGTTCTCCGCCCGCTGGACGGCGCGCCTGGTCGCGGGCGTGCGGGTGCTGCCCGACCCGCCGGTGCGCGCGGCGCCGGTGGTGCTGGCGGCGGCGCCGTGGCACGAGGTGGCGGTGCTGAAGTTCGTGCACCACCGGTTCGTGCTGCAGCGCGCCGACCTGGCCTCCCACCAGCGCGGACAGGCCACGGTGCTGGCCGGGCTGGTCGGCGCGCTCGCCGACTGGCTGGCCGACGACGCCGAGCCGGTGCGGCTGCCACCCCGGCTGCACGACCTCGTCGCGCTCGCGCACGAGGAGCACCGCGGGCTCGCCGCCGACGGGCTGCTGGGGGAGCGCCGGACGTCGACGCGATGGCCCGCGCCCGGGCCGTGCTCGACTACGTCGCGTCGCTCACGGACGGCCAGGCCGGCGCCCTGCTCGACGTCCTCACCGGCCGCAGCGGCCGCCTCTGGACGGACGCTCTCGTGCTGTAGGCCCACCGCACACACCTCCCGGCCTCCGCACACACGGCCGGACATGTGTGCGGAGTACCGGAGGTGTGTGCGGTCAGGCGGAGCCGAGGGTGCCGGTCGCGAGGAGGCCGCCGTCGACGCGCACGGTCTCGCCGGTGATCCACGCCGCCGCGTCGGAGACGAGGAACCCGACGAGCGCGGCGACGTCCTCGGGGGTGCCGAGTCGCTTCATCGGGTACGCGGCGCCGACGTTCTCCTCGCCCTCGGCGTAGAGCGCCGTGGCGAACCGCGTCTTGACGATCGCCGGCGCACCGCGTTCACCCGGATCCCGGGCCCGAGCTGCCCGGCCAGCTCCTCGGTGAGCCGCACGAGCGCCGCCTTCGACGCCCCGTACACCGGGATCACGCCGGTGGAGCGCAGCCCGGCGACCGAGGCGACGTTGACGATCGCGCCGCCGTGCTCGCGCATGGACGCCCGGTAGGCCTCCTGCACGAACCCGAGCGCCGCGACGACGTTGGTGTCGAACGTCTTGCGGACCGCGGCCAGGTCGACGTCCATGAGGGAGCCGTAGGTGGGGTTGATGCCGGTGTTGTTGACCAGGATGCCCAGGCCCCCGAAGCGCTCGACGGTGCGCGCGACGGCCTCGGCCCGCGACTCGTCCGACCCTGCGTTGCCCGCCACCGCGAGCACCCGCGACGCGTCGCCGCCCGCCGCGTCGGAGGCCAGCTTGTCGGCGGCCGCGGCGAGCTCGTCGGCCTTGCGTGCGGTGATCGTCACCGACGCCCCGCGGCCCAGCAGTTCGGCGGCGATGGCGAACCCGATCCCGCGGCTGGCCCCGGTGACGAGTGCGGCGCGCCCGGCGAGGTCGCGGTGACGTCGGTCATGGGCCGACCCTACTTCCCGAATCCCCGTGCGGCGGCCGGTACTCTGAGGCGGTGATCCGGATCGGGTAGCTGCGGCCCCCACGTCCTGCCGCCTGTCCCCGTCCGCGACCCTGGAGCTTCCCTGTGATCACCGCCACCGACCTGGAACTGCGCGCCGGTCCCGGATCCTGCTGTCCGGGGCCACGCTGCGCGTGCAGCCGGGCGACCGCATCGGCCTCGTCGGCCGCAACGGCGCCGGCAAGACCACGTCGATGCGCGTGCTGGCCGGCGAGGGCGAGCCGTACGGCGGCGCGGTCACGGCCAACAGCCCCGTCGGCTACCTGCCGCAGGACCCGCGCGAGGGCGACCTCACCGTCACCGCGAAGGACCGGGTGCTCTCCGCCCGCGGTCTCGACGAGATGCTGCGCGAGATGGAGAAGGCCCAGTCGGCGATGGCCGAGCTGGTCGACGGCGTGCAGAACGAGAAGGCGGTGCGCGCCTACGGGCGCATCGAGGAGCGCTTCTCCGCGCTCGGCGGCTACGCGGCCGAGAGCGACGCCGCCCGCATCTGCGCCCACCTCGGGCTGCCGGAGCGCGTGCTCGAGCAGTCGATCTCCACGCTGTCCGGCGGCCAGCGCAGGCGGGTGGAGCTGGCCCGCATCCTGTTCGCCGCGTCCGACGGCGGCTCGCAGAGCGCCACCACGCTCCTGCTCGACGAGCCCACCAACCACCTCGACGCCGACTCGATCACCTGGCTGCGCTCGTTCCTCACCGCCCACGAGGGCGGGCTCGTGGTGATCAGCCACGACACCGAGCTGCTCGCGGCGGTCGTCAACAAGGTGTGGTTCCTCGACGCCACGCGCGGCGAGCTCGACGCCTACAACATGGACTGGCGCCGCTACCAGGAGCCCGGGCCACCGACGAGAAGCGCCGCCGCCGCGAGCGGGCCAACGCCGAGAAGAAGGCGGCGGCCCTGCAGATGCAGGCCGCGAAGATGGGCGCCAAGGCGACGAAGGCGGTCGCCGCGAAGAACATGGCCCGCCGCGCCGACGAGCTGCTGTCCGGGCTGGAGCCCGAGCGCAAGCAGGACCGCGTCGCGAAGATCCGCTTCCCCGACCCGGCGCCGTGCGGGCGCACCCCGCTCACGGCCGAGGGCCTGTCGAAGGCGTTCGGCTCCCTGGAGGTGTTCAGCGGCGTCGACCTCGCGGTCGACCGCGGCACCAAGGTCGTCGTGCTCGGCCTCAACGGCGCGGGCAAGACCACCCTGCTGCGCCTGCTCGCCGGCACCGAGAAGCCCGACGCGGGCCGGGTGGTGCCCGGCCACGGGCTGCGCACCGGCTACTTCGCGCAGGAGCACGACACGCTCGACATGGACGCGTCGGTGTGGCAGAACATCCGCCACGCCTCGCCGGACGCCCCTGAGCAGCAGCTTCGCACGCTGCTGGGGGCGTTCATGTTCACCGGGGAGCAGCTCGACCAGCCGGCCGGCACGCTGTCGGGCGGCGAGCGCACCCGGCTCGCGCTGGCCGGGCTCGTCTCCAGCTCGGCCAACGTGCTGCTGCTCGACGAGCCCACCAACAACCTCGACCCGGCCAGCCGCGAGCAGGTGCTCGACGCCCTGCGCCGGTTCTCCGGAGCCGTCGTGCTGGTCACGCACGACCCGGGCGCGGTCGAGGCGCTCCACCCCGACAAGGTCATCGTGCTGCCCGACGGCACCGAGGATCACTGGTCGGCCGACTACCTCGATCTGGTGCAGTTGGCCTGATCGGGCGATTCCTCCGACACCGGCCGGCCACCCGATCGGACACCCGTTTCGGCGGGTCGGGTGTCGATGTGGTACGAGCCGCAACGGCCTGGGTAGGACTCGGCTCGGGGAGTGACGACCAGATGGCGACGGGGTGACGGCGGGGTGAGAACCCGGCCTCAATGATCACCCGTACGCGTGATCCGTTCGGAGGAACCGCTCACCGATCACTGAGTGGATCTCCTGGTCCCGGGTATTCCCGTGGACGATCATTGCGGCACCGGGGGGGCCGGTAACGATCCGCCCGCGGAATCTCGCGGGCGGGCGAAGGAGGAACGGCCGTGGCCGACCTGAAGAAGGGTGCTCGCATCACCGGCACCCAGCGTGACAAGCTCGCCACCGACCTGAAGAAGAAGTACGAGAAGGGCGCCAGCATCCGCGCGCTCGCGGAGCAGACCGGCCGCTCGTACGGGTTCGTTCACCGGGTCCTGTCCGAGACCGGGGTGTCGCTGCGCGGTCGCGGCGGCGCGACGCGGACCAAGAAGAAGTAACGTCCGCCGCGGCCCCGCGGCTACCGCGGGGTAACCTGCCCGGCGTGACGACGGCGACGGTCGACCCGGACCTCCTCAGGCGTGGTGGGCTCGCGCTCGACGTCGACGGCCCGCGTGCGGTGATCACGCTCGCGCGTCCCGAGGCGCTGAACGCGCAGGTCCCGGCCACGTGGGAGGCACTGCGGGCGATCGGCGGGTCATTGCCGGACGAGGTGCGGGCGGTGGTCGTCCGCGGCGCGGGCCGGGCGTTCTCGGCCGGGCTCGACAAGAGGTTCTTCGCCGCACCGGAGGTCGACGGTCAGCCCGGGCTCGCCGCCATCGCGGCCCTGCCCGACGCGGCCGCGGACGCCACCATCGCCGCGTTCCAGTCCGGGTTCGCGTGGCTGCGCGACCCGGCCCGGGTCACCGTCGCCGCCGTCCAGGGGCACGCCGTCGGCGCCGGGTTCCAGCTCGCACTCGCCTGCGACCTGCGCGTCGTCGCCGACGACGTGCAGTTCTGCATGGCCGAGCCGAAGCGCGGGCTCGTGCCCGACCTCGGCGGCACCCGCGCGCTCGTGCAGGCCGTCGGCTACGCCCGGGCCGTCGAGATCTGTCTGTCCGGCCGGCGCGTCGGCGCCGAGGAGGCCGTCGGTATCGGGCTCGCGCTGCGCGCCGTGCCGGCCGCCGAGCTGGACGCGGCGGTCGGCGACCTGGTCACGAGCCTGACGGCGGCGCCGGCGAAGGCGGCCGCCGAGACCCTCGCCCTGCTCGCCGGCGTGGCCGCGGGCGCGGGTCCCGAGGCGGCCCTGGCCGCCGAACGCGCCGCCCAGCTGCGCCGGCTCCGGTCGCTCGTCGCGGGTGACGGCTAGATCACGGTCGGTGCCTCAAGGGAGTAACCCTGCTCGCCCCGTTGTTGCCCGAAGTGGTGTGTAACGGTGTAAGTAAAGGGGGCGCCCGTGGAACGGAAGAACGGGATGCTGCGCGCGGTGGCGCAGGGGGCCGACGCGCCTCGGTCGGTGAAGAAGGGAACGGTCCCGCGGATCTGGGCGTTCGCCCGTCCCTACCGCGGCTGGCTGTTGGCGTTCCTGCTGCTCACGGTCGTGACCGCGACGATCGGCGTGCTGACGCCGATCCTCGCCGGCCAGGTCGTGGACGCGATCGTCGCCCGCGGGACGGTCTCCGCCGCGGCCGGCACCGTGATCGGGCTCGCCGCCGGCATCGCGGCGCTGGCCGTCCTGGAGGCCGTGGTCGGGCTGGCGTCGCGGTGGTTCTCCTCGCGCATCGGTGAGGGCCTGATCGTCGACCTGCGCCGGGCCGTGTTCGAGCACGTCCAGCGCATGCCGGTGGCGTTCTTCACGCGCACCCGCACGGGCGCGCTCGTCAGCCGGCTCAACAACGACGTGATCGGCGCGCAGTCGGCGATCACCACCACGCTCGCCGCGGTGCTGAGCAACGCCATCCAGCTCACGCTCGCGCTCGCCGTCATGATCTCGCTGGCCTGGCAGGTCACGGTGCTGGCGCTGCTGCTGCTGCCGATCTTCGTGCTGCCGGCGCGCCGGATGGGCCGCACGATCGCCGACCTGCGCCGCGAGTCCGCCGACCTCAACGCCGGCATGAGCACCCAGATGACCGAGCGGTTCTCCGCGCCCGGCGCGACGCTCGTCAAGCTCTTCGGCCGCCCCGACGAGGAGGCGGCCGACTTCGGCGCCGCGCCGCGCGGGTGCGCGACATCGGGGTGCGCACGGCGATGGTCTCGCGGGTGTTCGTGACCGCGTTGTCGCTGGTCTCGGCGCTGGCCCAGGCGCTGGTCTACGGGCTCGGCGGCTACCTCGCGGTCACCGGTGTGATCGAGCCGGGCACGGTCGTGACGCTCGCGTTGCTGCTCACCCGGCTCTACACGCCGATGACGGCGCTCGCCAACGCGCGCGTGGACGTCATGACGGCGCTGGTGTCGTTCGAGCGGGTCTTCGAGGTGCTCGACCTCAAGCCGATGATCACCGAGCGGCCCGGGGCGCGGGACCTCCCGCCCGGGCCGGTCGACGTGCGGCTGCGCGACGTCCGGTTCGGCTACCCGAGCGCGAGCGGGTCTCGCTCGCCTCGCTGGAGGACGTCGCCGTGCTCGACCCGCGCGGCGGCGACGAGGTGCTGCACGGCGTGGACCTGGAGGTCGGGGCCGGGAAGCTGGTCGCGCTCGTCGGCTCGTCGGGGGCCGGGAAGTCGACGCTCGCGTCGCTCGTGCCGCGGCTCTACGACGTCGACGGCGGCGCGGTCGAGCTCGCGGGCGTCGACGTGCGCGATCTCACGTTCGCGGCGGTGCGCGGCGCGGTCGGCGTCGTGACGCAGGACGGGCACCTCTTCCACGACACCATCCGCGCCAACCTGGCGTACGCCGCGCCGGACGCGACCGACGCCGAGATCGCGGACGCGATGCGCCGCGCGCGGCTGGGCGACCTGCTCGACACCCTGCCCGACGGCCTGGACACGGTGGTGGGCGAGCGCGGCTACCGGCTCTCCGGCGGCGAGCGGCAGCGGCTGACGATCGCCCGGCTACTGCTGGCCAAGCCGCGGGTGGTGATCCTCGACGAGGCCACCGCGCACCTGGACTCCGAGTCGGAGGCCGCCGTGCAGGCCGCGCTGGTCGAGGCGCTGGAAGGGCGCACCGCGATCGTGATCGCGCACCGCCTGTCCACCGTGCGCGCCGCGGACCTGATCGCCGTGCTGGAGCGCGGCCGGATCGTCGAGCGCGGCACGCACGACGATTTGCTCGCCGCCGGCGGGCGCTACGCGACGCTCTACCGCACGCAGTTCGCCCAGCCCGGCCCGGCTGCGGAACCCGTCGCGGACGGCGTGGAGTGCGGGATCCCGGGCTGCACGGCCGTGCACCGCGAGCCGCACCTCGTCGGCTGATCATGGAGCGGTGCTGAACAGCGGGAACGTGGCCGACGCCATGTCGACGCGGAGCCGGACGAAAGCGACTATGGGGGATCGGGTGGTTCAGCGGTCGGCGCCGACCGCCGCCCCCGCCCTGACTCCCCGGGCACGAGAGACGGCCAGTGATGATCCTGCTCTGCGAACGGTGCTGTGCACCGATCGGCGACGGCGAGCCCGTGCTGCGCCTCGCCCACGTCGACGCGGCGCTGCCGGACGGCAGCCTGCGCTGGGTGCACAGCTACGTGCACACCCGCCCGTGCGTGGCGGAGGCCGTGCCCGACCACGAGCGTCCCGACACGGGCACGTGGGACCCGGCCCGCGGGATCGGCCGCTTCCGGGGCTGAGCAGCCCGGAGACGCCGGCCGGCTCAGCGCCGCCGGCGCACCGCGCCCTCGACGAGGTCCAGCACGGCCTCCAGGTCGTCCGCGGGCTGGCCGGTGGCCAGGTGCGACACGAGCCCTTCCAGCATGAGCTCCAGGTACCGGGCGAGCACGGGCAGCGGCAGGTCGTCGCGCAGCGTGCCGGCGCGGGCCTGGCGCTCCAGCCGGGCCCGGGTGGCGGCCGTGAGCGCCTCCGCGTGGCTGCGCCAGCGGTCCCGGAACCCGGGGTCCGTGCGGCCGCGGCGGGCGATCTCCAGGAACGTGCCGGTCCAGCCGGCGTCGATGGTCTCCGGTGAGCGCAGCAGCTCGCGCATGACCTGCACCAGCCCCTGCTCGGCCACGACGTCGGCCATGCGCTGGGTGTCCTGCTCGGCCAGCGCCAGGAACAGCGCCTCCTTGTCCCGGAAGTGGTGGAAGATCGCGCCGCGGGACAGCCCCGTGGACTGCTCCAGCCGGCGCACCGTCGCCCCTTCGTAGCCGTGCCGGGCGAAGCACGAGCGGGCCCCGTCGAGGATCTGCTGGCGCCGGGCGGCGAGCTGGTCGGTGCTGACGCGGGGCACCGACCGAGGATAACCGCGGCCATCCGGGTGAGCGGCACCTCGTGCGGTTTGCCGGGTTCGTGTGCTTACCGTGTCGTGACGTGCGGGCAAGGCCCCGGAAATTGTCGGGGGCCGGGGGTACGTTCGCTGGCGTGACGCAGGAGAGGGGCACGTCCACGGTCCCGGAGGCGCCCGCCACCGGCCCGGGGGGCGCCGCCCCGGACGCGGGGCCCTCGGTGCTGCGCGACTGTGCCGACGCCGAGCGGCACGTCTGGCGCATCTGTTTCAAGCACGGGCCTCCACGTCTGGTCGGGGTGGAGCTCGAATGGCTGCTGCACCGGCCCTCCGACCCCGATGCCCCGCCCGATGCCGCCGGTCTCGCCGCCGCGCTCGGCCCGCACACGCCGTCCTCGATCGATCCTTCGTCACCCGCCAGCCCGCTTCCCGCCGGCTCGACCGTCACGCTCGAACCGGGCGGCCAGGTGGAGCTGGCCAGCCCGCCGCTCCCCGATCTCGCCGGGCTCCTGCAGGTCGTCCGCACCGACACCGCGGCCCTGCACCGGATGCTCGCCGCGCAGGGCCTGCGACCTTCCGTCCGCGCCGCCGACGCCGTCCGTCCGCCGCGGCGCATCCTGGAACTGCCCCGCTACCGCGCGATGGAGCGCTCGTTCGACCGCTTCGGCCCGCACGGCCGCAGCGCGATGTCCTCCACCGCCGCCGTGCAGGTGTGCGTCGACGCGGGGGAGCGGCACGAGGTCGCCGCCCGCTGGGCCGCGGCGCACGCGTTCGGGCCGGTGCTGCTCGCGGCGTTCGCCAACTCGCCGGAGCTGCACGGGCGGCGTACGGGGTGGAAGTCGTCGCGCTGGGCGAGCTGGCAGCGGGCCGACCCGGCGCGTTCCGCGCCGCCCCCGCCGGCCGACGCCGCGAGCGCCGACCCGGCGGCGGCCTGGGCCCGGCGCGTGGTGCGCAGCCCGGTGCTGGCCGTGCGGCGGGAGCGCGAGTGGCTCGTGCCGCACGGCATGACGTTCGCCGAGTGGATCGAGGGCGCGCTGCCGGAGCCGCCCACGGTCGCCGACCTCGAGTACCACATCACCACGCTGTTCCCGCCGGTCCGGCCGCACGGCCACCTGGAGATCCGCTACGTCGACGCGCAGCCCGGACGGCGGTGGGCGCTGCCGGTCACCGTGCTGTCGGTGCTGCTGTCCGACCCCGCGGTCACCGACCGGGCGATGGCCGCGTGCGAGCCGGTGCGCCACCGCTGGACGTCCGCGGCCCGCGACGGGCTGGCCGACCCGGCGCTCGCCCGCGCCGCCGGCGCCGTCTTCGAGCTGGCGCTCGGCGCGCCGCCGCCGTCGGCGCGCCCGGCTGGGTGGTCGCCGACCTCACCGACATGACCGAACGGCAGGTGCTGCGCGGACGCAGCCCGGCCGACGAACCCGCCGAGCTCGACGCACCAGAGGAGGCAGGAGCATGACGATCCACTACGGCATCGGCGAGCCGCACTCCGAGGAGCAGCTGCGCAGCCGGGTGGCCGGGCTGCTCACCGAGTCCCGCGCCCGCAGCGCCGCCCTCACCGACGCCGTCGAGGAGGCCGACCTCGTGGCGCAGCACTCGCCGCTGATGTCGCCGCTGGTCTGGGACCTCGCGCACGTCGGCAGCCAGGAGGAGCTGTGGCTGGTGCGCGACGTCGGCGGCCGCGAGCCGCTGCGCCCCGAGATCGACGGCCTGTACGACGCGTTCCAGCACACCCGGGCCAGCCGCGTCGCGCTGCCGCTGCTCACGCCCGCCGAGACCCGCGCCTACGTCGCCGAGGTGCGCGACAAGGCGTTCGACGCGCTGGAGCGCACCCCGCTGCACGGGCGCCGGCTCGTCGAGCGCGGGTTCGCGTTCGGGATGATCGTGCAGCACGAGCAGCAGCACGACGAGACGATGCTCGCCACCCACCAGCTGCGCGCCGGCGCCCCGGTGCTGCACGCGCCGCCCCCGCCGCCCGGCCGCCGGCCCGCCGCGCGCGAGGTGCTGGTGCCCGGGGGGCCGTTCACGATGGGCACGTCCACCGAGCCGTGGGCGCTCGACAACGAGCGGCCCGCGCACGTCGTCGACGTGCCGGCGTTCGTGATCGACACGGCCGCGGTCACCAACGCGGAGTACGCGCAGTTCGTCGCGGCCGGCGGCTACGACGAGCCGCGCTGGTGGAGCGAGACCGGCTGGGCGCACCGCACGGCCGCCGGGCTGGTCGCGCCGCAGTTCTGGGAGCGCGACGGCGGCGGTGCCTGGTTCCGGCGCCGGTTCGGCGTGCTGGAGCCGCTGCCGCCGGACGAGCCGGTGGTGCACGTCTGCTTCCACGAGGCGCAGGCCTACGCGCGCTGGGCCCGCAAGCGGCTGCCCACCGAGGCGGAGTGGGAGAAGGCGGCGCGGTTCGACCCGGCGTCCGGCCGGTCCCGGCGCTATCCGTGGGGCGACGAGGACCCCACCCCGGAGCACGCCAACCTCGACCAGCGCCACCTGCAGCCCGCCGCGGCCGGGGCGTACCCGCGCGGGGCGTCGCCGCTGGGCGTCCAGCAGCTGGTCGGCGACGTCTGGGAGTGGACCAGCTCGGGGTGGAACCCGTACCCGGGCTTCGAGGTGTTCCCGTACCCGGAGTACTCGCAGGTGTTCTTCGGCGGCGACTTCCGGGTGCTGCGCGGCGGCTCGTTCGGCACGGCCGCGCCCGCGATCCGCGGCACGTTCCGCAACTGGGACCTCCCGATCCGCCGCCAGATCTTCGCGGGCCTGCGCTGCGCCCGCGACGCCACGCCCGCCGAGACCGCCGCCGGGGCGGCGATCTGAGCCGGTGTGCCGCCACCTGGCCTACGTCGGCCCGCCGGTGACGCTCGCGTCGCTGGTCCTCGACGCGCCGCACGGGCTGCTGCGGCAGTCGTACGCCCCCGCCGACATGCGCGGCGGGGGCACGATCAACGCCGACGCTTCGGCGCCGGCTGGTACCCGTCCGCGGGCGCCGGCGCCGAGGCCGTCCGCTACCGCAGCGCGGCCCCGATCTGGACGGACACCTCGTTCGCCGCGCTGGCCGCCGTCACGCACGGCGGCGGCGTGCTGGCCGCGGTGCGCTCGGCCACCGCCGGCATGCCGGTCACCGACACGGCGGCCGCGCCGTTCGGCGAGGGCCGCTGGCTGTTCAGCCACAACGGTGTGGTGCGCGGCTGGCCGCACGCCGTCACGGGCCTCGCGGCCGCGCTCCCGACGGCCGACCTGCTCACGCTCGACGCGCCCACCGACGCCGCGCTGCTCTGGGCGCTCGTGCGGCACCGGCTGCGGACCGGCGCCGACCCGGCCGACGTGCTCGCGGGTGTCGTCACCGAGGTCGCGGCCGCGGCGCCGGAGTCGCGGCTCAACCTGCTGCTCACCGACGGCTCGGGGATCTGGGCCACGGCCTGGTCGCACGCGCTGTCGGTGCGCGGCGACGAGCGGCACGCGCTCGTCGCGTCGGAGCCGACCGACCACGACCCCACCTGGACGGAGGTGCCCGACCGGCATCTCGTCGTGGCCCGCCCGGGCCACGTCCGCTGCACCGAGCTCGCAACCCGAGACCGAACGACGGGAGTCCGATGACCGCCACGCCCGTGATCGACATCCACCTGACCGGCGCGGACGCCGACGCAGCACTGCGCGCCGACGTCCGTGCCGGGCTCACGGCCCTGCCCAAACAGCTGCCCCCGAAGTGTTCTACGCGCCCGCGGCAGCGAGCTGTTCGAGGAGATCACCGAGCTGCCGGAGTACTTCCCCACCCGCACCGAACGCGCGCTGCTGGAGCGCAGCTCGACGCGATCGCGGTGCTGTCCGGCGCCGACACGCTCGTCGAGCTGGGCTCCGGCTCGTCGGCGAAGACGCGGCTGCTGCTCGACGCGCTGCGCCGGGCCGGGGGCCTGCGCCGCTACGTGCCGCAGGACGTGAGCGAGCCCGCGCTGCGGCAGGCGATGGACGCGCTCGCCGCCGAGTACGCGGGTGTGGAGCTGCACGGTCTGGTCGGCGACTTCACCGCGCACCTCGACCTGCTCCCCGCCCGCGGCCGGCGCATGGTCGCCTTCCTCGGCGGCACGATCGGCAACCTGCTCCCCGCCGAGCGCGCCGAGTTCCTCGGCCGGCTGCGCACGGTGCTGCGGCCGGGCGAGCACTTCCTGCTCGGCACCGGCCTGGTCACCGACGTCGACGTGCTGGTGGCGGCCTACGACGACGCCGCGGGCGTCACGGCAGAGTTCAACCGCAACGTGCTGCACGTGATCAACCGCGAGCTGGGCGCGGACTTCGACGTCGACGCGTTCGCGCACAAGGCGGTGTGGGACGCCGACAACGAGTGGATCGAGATGCGGCTGGTCGCCACCCGCCCGATGACGGTCACGGTGGCCGAGCTGGACATGGTCGTCGACTTCGCCGAGGGCGAGGAGATGTGCACGGAGGTGTCGGCCAAGTTCCGGCCTCCGGGGTGCGGGAGATGCTGGCCGCGGCCGGGTTCGTCGTGACGTCCACCTGGACCGACCCGGACGACCGGTTCGCGCTCACGCTGGCCCGGGCCGTCTGACCGACCCCTTTCACGACGGAGCCCCCGTCCACGAGGTGGGGGGGGCTCCGGCACGGTCGTGCGTCAGGCGCGCAGCATCCCGCGCAGGACGTACTGCATGATCCCGCCGTTGCGGTAGTAGTCCGCCTCGCCGGGGGTGTCGATGCGGACGGTCGCGTCGAACTCGACGGTCTCGCCCGACTCCTTCGTGGCCGTGACGTGCACGGTGCGCGGGGTGGAGCCGTCGTTGAGCGCGGTGACGCCGGAGATCGCGAACGTCTCCGTGCCGTCGAGGTGCAGCGACGACGCCGACTCGCCCTGCGGGAACTGGAGCGGCAGCACGCCCATCCCGATCAGGTTGGAACGGTGGATGCGCTCGTAGCTCTCCACGATCACGGCGCGGACGCCGAGCAGCGCGGTGGCCCTTCGCCGCCCAGTCGCGCGACGAGCCGGAGCCGTACTCCTTGCCGCCGAGGATGACGAGCGGGGTGCCGGCGGCGGCGTAGTTCTGCGCGGCGTCGTAGATGAACGCCTGCGGGCCGCCGTCCTGCGTGAAGTCGCGGGTGTAGCCGCCCGAGACACCGTCCAGCAGCAGGTTGCGCAGCCGGATGTTGGCGAACGTGCCGCGGATCATGACCTCGTGGTTGCCGCGGCGCGAGCCGTAGGAGTTGAAGTCCTTCTTCTCGACGCCGTGCGCACGCAGGTACTGCCCGGCCGGCGTGTCCTCCTTGATGGACCCGGCGGGGGAGATGTGGTCGGTGGTGACCGAGTCGCCGAGCAGCGCGAGCACGCGGGCGCGGCGATGTCCTGCACGGGGGCGGGCTCGCGCTCCATGCCCTCGAAGTACGGGGGCTTGCGCACGTAGGTGGAGCCGGTGTCCCAGGCGAACGTGTCGCCCTCGGGCGTCGGGAGCGAGCGCCAGCGCTCGTCGCCGGCGAACACGTCGGCGTAGTCCTTGGCGAACATGTCCTGGCTGATGGCGCCGTCCATGGTCGTCTGGACGTCCTGGGCCGACGGCCAGATGTCGCGCAGGAACACGTCGGCGCCCCGCGGGTCCTGGCCGAGCGGCTGCGTGTCGAAGTCGAAGTCCATCGTGCCGGCGAGCGCGTACGCGATCACGAGCGGCGGCGAGGCCAGGTAGTTCATCTTGACGTCGGGGTTGATCCGGCCCTCGAAGTTGCGGTTGCCCGACAGCACCGAGACGACCGAGAGGTCGGCCTGGTTGACGGCCGCGGAGATCTCCTCGGCCAGCGGGCCGGAGTTGCCGATGCAGGTCGTGCAGCCGTAGCCGACGAGGTGGTAGCCGAGCTTCTCCAGGTACGGCCAGAGGCCGGCCTTCTCGTAGTAGTCGGTGACGACCTTGGAGCCGGGCGCATCGACGTCTTCACCCACGGCTTGACCGAGAGGCCCCTGTCGACGGCGTTGCGGGCCAGCAGCGCGGCGCCGAGCATCACCGACGGGTTGGACGTGTTGGTGCACGAGGTGATCGAGGCGATCACGACGGCGCCGTGGTCGAGCTCGAACTCGCCGCGGTCGGGCGTCTTGACCAGCGTCGGGCGGGTCGGGCGGCCCTCGTTGCCGTTGGCGGCGGAGTGCACGACCACCGGCTCGGCGTCGTCGTCGGCGAACGCCAGCGCGGGCGCGTCGCTGGCCGGGAACGACTCGCGGCCGGCCTCGTCGACGTGGTTGTGCGGCAGCGGGGCGGGCTCGGCGTCGTCGGTGTAGTCGTGCACGGACTTGCGGAAGGACGACTTCGCGTCGGTCAGCTCGATGCGGTCCTGCGGGCGCTTGGGGCCGGCGATCGACGGGACGACCGTGGAGAGGTCCAGCTCCAGCGTCTCGGAGAAGACGGGCTCGCGGGCCGGGTCGTGCCAGAGGCCCTGCTCCTTGGCGTACGCCTCGACCAGCTCGATCTGGGCGTCGGAGCGGCCGGTGAGCTTCAGGTAGCGGATGGTCTCGTCGTCGATCGGGAAGATCGCGGCGGTCGAGCCGAACTCGGGGCTCATGTTGCCGATCGTGGCGCGGTTGGCCAGCGGCACCGCGCCGACGCCCTCGCCGTAGAACTCGACGAACTTCCCGACCACGCCGTGGCGGCGCAGCATCTCGGTGATCGTCAGCACAACGTCGGTGGCGGTGGAGCCGGCCGGGATCTCGCCCGTGAGCTTGAAGCCGACGACGCGGGGGATGAGCATCGAGACGGGCTGGCCGAGCATGGCCGCCTCGGCCTCGATGCCGCCGACGCCCCACCCGAGCACGCCGAGGCCGTTGACCATCGTGGTGTGCGAGTCGGTGCCGACGAGCGTGTCGGGGTAGGCCTGCCCGCCCCGGGTCATGACCACCCGCGCGAGGTGCTCGATGTTGACCTGGTGCACGATGCCGGTGCCCGGCGGCACGACCTTGAACTCGTCGAACGCGCCCTGGCCCCAGCGCAGGAACTGGTAGCGCTCCTTGTTGCGCTCGTACTCGAAGTCGACGTTGCGCTCGAAGGCGTCCGGGCGGCCGAAGACGTCGATGATCACGGAGTGGTCGATCACCAGCTCCGCGGGGGCGAGCGGGTTGACCTTGGCCGGGTCGCCGCCCAGCTCGGTGACGGCCTCGCGCATCGTGGCGAGGTCGACGACGCACGGCACGCCGGTGAAGTCCTGCATGACAACCCGGGCCGGCGTGAACTGGATCTCGGTGTCCGGCTCGGCGGCGGGGTCCCAGCCGGCGAGCGCGCGGACGTGGTCGGCCGTGACGTTCGCGCGTCCTCGGTGCGGAGGAGGTTCTCCAGGAGGACCTTGAGGCTGAACGGGAGCCGCTCGGCGCCCTCGACGGCCGACAGCCGGAAGATCTCGTGCTCCGCACCGCCCGCCTGGATGGTGCCTCTCGCTCCGAAGCTGTCGGTGCTGGCCACGGTCTACGTCCTTCCTGGCGGTGGTGGGGCGCTGGACAACGCGCTGCCTGGTCTGGAGTTGCCCGGAGTCTCGCGCACCGACACGTCCGCGCCGCCGCGGACCCCGCACGCCAAACAGTACGCTTGTCCTGCTATGGGGTCGACACGGGGTGGTCCGCTACACGAAGTGGTGGAAGTTCACCCCGTTGCGGGTGTGGCGAGTGTGACTGACGGGTCCGGAGTGGCACTGTCTCGGACGGCATCCGGCTGATCGCTCGCTGTGGTCGACAACGGGGAGGGCGTTCTCGTGCGGTCTCGACGCGTCCGGCGGTTCGTCCTCAGGTCGACCGTCCTCGCCGTTCTGGTCGCGCTGCTGAGCGGGGTGACGGCGCTGGCCGAGCCGCCCGTGCCGCCGCCGAACCCGAGCGACGACGACCTGCGGCGCAGCCAGCAGGGCGTCACCGACCGGGCGGCGGAGGTCGCGGGCCTGACGAGCCGGCTCGCCGAGCTGGACGAGCAGGCCGACGACCTGCAGGCCCAGCTCGCCGTGCAGCGGGAGTCGGCGGAGGCGGCGCTCGTCGACCTGCAGGGTGCGCAGGTGGCGGCCGCCGCGGCGGCCCGGCAGGCCACCGCCGCGCGCGTCGAGACGGAGGCGGCGACCGTCGCGATCGACGAGGCCAGGTCCCGGCTCGACGCGTTCGCGGCCGCGACCTACCAGGAGGGCCTCGACCTCGGCCCGATCGGGCTGCTCACCCGGTCCGGCGGGCCGGAGGAGCTGGTCGCGCGGGCGGAGTTCAACGACATCGTCGCGCAGACGCAGCTCGCGGCGCAGGACGCGCTGGAGCGGGCGCGCGTCGACAAGGCGAACGCCGACTCGGCGGCCGCGCGGCCCGTGACGAGGCGCGGGCCCGGGAGGCGGCGGCGGGGGAGGCGAAGGCGGCCGCGGACGACGCGTTCGCCGCGGCCCGGGACGCCGCCCGCCGGCAGGCCGACCTGCTGGCCGCCGTGGACGCCCAGCGGGCGGACGTGCAGCAGCGCCTGGCCGCCGCCGAGTCCGCAGACGCCGGGCTGCGCGCCCAGCGCGCCCGGTTCGACGAATGGCAGCGCCGGATGGCGGCCGAGCAGGCCGCGCGCGAGCGGGCGGAGCGGGAGGCCGCCGCGGCGCGGGTCGCGGCCGCCGCGCGGGAGAGCGCCGCCGCGCCCGGGCGGATCGCCGTGCCGCGGGGGACTGCTGCCGTGCAGCGGGTGATCGACCGCGCGATGTCGCAGATCGGGGTGCAGTACGTGTGGGGCGGCGGCACCGGCCGCGGCCCGAGCACCGGCATCCCCGACGCGTTCGGCTCGCCCCTGGACCGCGTCGGCTTCGACTGCTCCGGGCTCATGCTCTACGCGTTCAACGGCGCGGGCGTCGCGCTGCCGCGGGTGAGCCGCAACCAGTTCAACGCCGGCCGCAAGGTCCCGGTCTCCGACCTCCGGCCCGGGGACATGGTCTTCTACCGCAACGGCGCCGCCCCGATCCACCACGTCGCGATGTACATCGGCAACGGCAAGATGATCGAGGCCCCGTACACCGGCGCCAGCGTGCGCGTGGTCCCGCTGCGCACCCGCGGCCTCGTCCCCGAGGCCACCCGCATTCTCTGACCGCACACACCTCCCGGCCTCCGCACACACGTCCGGCCCTGTGTGCCGAGGCCGGGACCTGTGTGCCGTCCATTTGTCAATGAAACATTGACGCCTCCGAATCGCCAACGAATCGACGACACCGCACGGCCGGGACGGGGGAGTGGGCGGCCGGGACCCGTTCACGGGCGTCTCACCTGGAATGGGGTGGGATGGGCACCGTGAGCGAGTCCGTCCCCACCCCGGCCCGGGAGGGCGAGCGCCTCGAGCGTGTCGTCTTCGAGATCAAGCGCGTGATCGTCGGTCAGGACCGGCTGGTCGAGCGGATGCTGGTCGGGTTGCTGGCCCGCGGCCACCTGCTGCTGGAGGGCGTGCCGGGCGTCGCGAAGACGCTGGCGGTCGAGACGGTCGCGAAGGTCGTGGGCGGCTCGTTCGCCCGCCTGCAGTTCACGCCCGACCTGGTGCCGGCCGACATCCTCGGCACGCGGATCTACCGGCAGGGCAAGGAGGAGTTCGACGTCGAGCTCGGTCCGGTCGTCGCGAACTTCGTGCTCGCCGACGAGATCAACCGGGCGCCGGCGAAGGTGCAGTCGGCGATGCTCGAGGTGATGGCGGAGCGGCACCTGTCGATCGGCGGCCGCAGCTTCCCGATGCCCGACCCGTTCCTGGTGCTCGCGACGCAGAACCCGATCGAGAACGAGGGCGTCTACCCGCTGCCGGAGGCGCAGCGCGACCGCTTCCTCTTCAAGATCATCGTCGAGTACCCGGGCGTCGAGGAGGAGCGGGAGATCGTCTACCGGATGGGCGCCGAGCCGCCCGTCGCGCAGCAGGTGATCGACCCGGAGGAGCTGGTGCGGCTGCAGAAGGTCGCGTCGCGGGTGTTCGTGCACCACGCGCTCGTCGACTACGTGGTGCGGCTCGTCGTCGCCACCCGCACGCCCGCCGAGCACGGCCTGCAGGACATCGCCGGCTGGGTGGCGTACGGGGCGTCGCCGCGCGCGACGCTCGGGGTGGTCGCCGCGGCGCGCGCGCTCGCGCTCGTGCGCGGCCGCGACTACGTGCTCCCGCAGGACGTGCTGGACGTGACGCCGGACGTGCTGCGGCACCGGCTGGTGCTGTCCTACGACGCCGTCGCGGACAACGTCCCGATGGACCACATCATCTCGCGGGTACTCGCCACGGTGCCGTTGCCGCAGGTCAGCGCCCGTCCGCAGGGCGGCACCGGGCACGACCCGGCCGGGCCGCCGCCGTATACCCCGGCGGGTAGTACGACGTGAACCCGGCGACCGCCCGGCGGGTGCCGACCGCGCCGCCGTCGCTGCGGGACGGGCGGATCGACGCGGCCCTGCGCACGCTGGAGCTGGCCGTCCGGGGCCGGCTCGACGGGCTCCTGCAGGGCAACCACCTCGGGCTCGTCCCCGGGCCGGGCAGCGAGCCGGGGGAGGCGCGGCTCTACCAGCCCGGCGACGACGTCCGCCGCATGGACTGGGCGGTCACGGCGCGCACGACCGAGCCGCACGTCCGCGAGACGGTCGCGGACCGCGAGCTGGAGACGTGGGTGGTGCTCGACCTGTCGCCGAGCCTCGACTTCGGCACGGCGGTGTGCGAGAAGCGCGACCTGGCCGTCGCCGCACTCGCCGCCGTCACGCACCTGACCCGCGGCGGCGGGAACCGGATCGGCGCGCTGGTCGCGACGGGGGAGGAGACCGTCCGCATCCCGGCACGCGGCGGGACCGCGCACGCGCAGGGAATGCTGCGGCGGGTCGCGCGGCTGCCGCGGGCACCGGAGGGCACACGCGGTGACCTGACGGCCGCGATCGAGCAGCTGCGCCGGCCGCCGCGGCGGCGCGGGCTGGCCGTCGTGATCTCGGACTTCCTCGGCGAGCCGGAGTGGGAGCGGGCGCTGCGTGCGCTGTCGGCGCGCCACGACCTGCTGGCGATCGAGGTCGTCGACCCGCGCGAGCTGGAGCTGCCCGACGTCGGCACGGTGGTGCTCGCCGACCCGGAGACCGGCCGGCAGCGCGAGGTGACGATCACGCCGCTGATGGCCCGCGAGTTCGCGCCGCCGCGGCCGAGCACCGCGACCGGGTGGCCGCCACGCTGCGCCGCTGCGGCGCCGCGCACCTGACGCTGCGCACCGACTCGGACTGGGTGGCCGACGTCGTGCGGTTCGTGCTCGCCCGCAAGCGGGCCTGGTCCGGGGGTGGCCGGTGATCTTCTCGCACCCGTGGTGGCTGCTGCTGCTCGTGGTGGTCGCGGTGCTGGCCGCCGGGTACGTGGTGCTGCTGCGCCGGCGGCGGCGCGACACCGTCCGGTTCACGAACCTGGAGCTGCTGGACCGGGTCGCGCCGCAGCGTCCGGGCTGGCCGCGGCACGTGCCGGCGGCGGCGATGCTCGCCGCGCTCGGCGTGCTGACCGTCGCGCTGGCCGGGCCGATGGCCGAGGCGCGGGTGCCGCGCAACCGGGCCACCGTGGTGCTCGTCATCGACGTGTCGCTGTCGATGCAGGCCACGGACGTCGAGCCGAACCGGCTGGCGGCCGCGCAGGCCGCGGCGAAGGTGTTCGCCGACCAGCTCACGCCGGGGATCAACCTGGGGCTCGTGTCGTTCGCGGGCACCGCCGCGGTGCTCGTCTCGCCGACGGCCGACCGGGAGCCGGTGCGCCGGGCCGTCGACGGGCTGCGCCTGTCGGAGTCGACGGCCACCGGGGAGGCGATCTTCGCGGCGCTGCAGTCCGTCGAGACGTTCTCGCAGGCCATCGCCGGTGCGGCCGGCGACGGGCCGCCGCCTGCGCGGATCGTGCTGATGAGCGACGGCAAGCAGACCGTGCCCGGCGGCGTGATGCCGGAGGAGGAGCCGCGGGGGTCGTTCACGGCGGCGCGGGCGGCGGCCGAGGCCGGCATCCCGGTGTCGACGATCTCGTTCGGCACCGACTACGGGTCGATCGAGATCAACCCGGGGGAGCGCCACGCCCGTCGCCGTCGACGACGCGTCGATGCGCACGATCGCGGAGCTGTCCGGCGGCCAGTTCTTCACGGCGGCCAGCGAGGACGAGCTGCGGCAGGTGTACGCGGAGCTGGGCGAGCAGATCGGCTACGAGGTGCGCCGGGTCGACACCAGCCGCCCGTGGCTCGCCGGCGGCGCGCTGCTGCTCGTCGCGGGCGTGGGCGCCGGTCTGGCGCTGGGCCGCCGCCTGCCCTGAGCGGCCGTGGGCGCCGGCAACGGCTCACGATCCGCCGGCCGGCGCGGCGGCCGGGTGCACCGCGCCGCTGTCGCCGTCGACGACGACCAGCTGCCCGTCGGTCAGCACGCTGGTGCCCGTCCCGGTGGCCATGACGGTCGCAGCCCGCACTCCCTGGCCACGAGCGCGGCGTGCGAGCCGAGCCCGCCGGAGTCGACGACGAGCGCGGCGGCGCGCTGGAACAGCGGCGTCCACGACGGGTTCGTGTAGGGGCAGACCAGGATCTCCCCGCTGCGCAGCCGGCCGAAGTCGCCCGGGCCGCGGACCACGCGCACCGGGCCGCTCGCCCGCCCGCCGCCCGCCGGGGTACCCGAGACGAGGGCCCCGGTGCCGGCGGGCCGCGGCGGGAACAGGACGGCGGTCGCGATGAGCGGGACCCCCGCCAGCTCCGCCCGGCGGGCCGACCGCGAGCGGATGAGCGCGCGAAGCCGCTCGATCTCCGCGGCTGGCAGTTCCGTGGGGGCGCCGGTCTCCTCCAGCTCCTCCATCCGCAGGTGCAGGACGTCACGCGGCTCGGTCAGCACGCCCGCGGACCGCAGCCGGCGGCCCATCTCCAGGACCGCTCGGCGCAGCACCGGCAGGGTCCGCATCCCGTGGAAGTGGGTGTCCTCGCGCAGGGCCATCCCGGAGCGCGCGGCGTGGACGAGGCGGGTGAGGGCACGTCCGGTGCCGGTGAGCCGCACCAGCGGGTGTGCGAGCAGGTCGTCGAGTGGGTCCGCGCCGCCTGCCGTCGGCTGCCCCGGTGGTCCTCGACGAGGACCTTCACCATGCCGAGCACGGCGGCGGGCGACTCGCCGAGCGTGGGTTCGGACATCAGGAGCGGGGTGGCGGTCTCCCGGTGCCCGTACTCGGCGACGAAGCGGGCGAGCCCGGACCGGAGGCCGTCGAACCGCTCGTCGTGCTCGACCCGCCCGGCGACGCGCCTCGGGTTCCAGATCGGCGAAGGCGGCTGCGAGCCGGGGATCGGCCCGCACCTGGCCGGCGAGGTCGGCGAGCACGGCGTTGGCGTCACCGGTGCGGGTGCGCCCGCCCACGATGAGCCTCGCGAACAGATCACGCCTGCCGAGCAGCAACAGCGCCGCCGCGAGTCTCGCCACGTCGAAGCCCATGCGCGGCAGGTGGTCGGCGCGCAGGTCGGTGATCGGGTCGATCGCCGCGAGCGCCCTGCGGGGCAGCCCGCGCAGCTCGGCCCAGTCGAGGGCGGCCGGGTCGAGCGCCGTCAGCCGGCGGACCGATCGCTCGAACCCGGCGAACCGCGGGTCCGCGGTCCAGGTGGCGGGACGGAACCTCCGGATCCGGCGCGCCATGCGCGCGGGCGCGGTCAGCGTCGACCACGAAGGCCGCGGGGCGGGCGGGACGAAGCTCGTGACCACGCCGTCGCGCTCGGGCAGCACGTCGGCGAAGTCGACCCGCAGCCCGGCCATGTCGGCGAGCATCCGCTTCACCATCCGGCCGGGGCCGTGCAACGTCCAGCTGCTCATGTCCATCGGGTACGGCCGCGCCGGGAGCATCTCGATGATCTGTGGGCCGGTCGTGCGCTGGATCCGGCTGAGCCGGATGGGCGGCGGTGGCAGCGCCGTCATCGGACGGGCCTGCACGAGCCACAGCTGCCCGGCCGCGTACGCCCACTCGACGTCCTGCGGGCCGCCGTAGTGCGCGGCGACGCGCCGACCGAGCGTGGCCAGCGTCTGCAACACCCGGTCCGGCAGCGGCGTTCCCGCCCCGGCCGTGCGGTCCGTGACCCGGCCTGCGGCGTCCAGGACGTAGCGGTTCGGCGTGACGGTGCCGGAGACGACGGCGTCACCGAGCCCGTCGGCCCCTTCGACGACCACTTCGTCGCGCCGTCCGGTCACCGGGTTGGCGGTGAACAGCACGCCGGCGGACTCGGCGGGGACCATCCGCTGCACGACCACCGCGAGCCGGGCTCCGGCCTGGTCCACGTCGTGGCCGCGGCGGTACGCGACCGCGCGATCGGTCCAGAGCGACGCCCAGCAGCGCCGCACGGCGTCCACGACGTCCGTGATGCCCTCGACGCCGAGATAGGTGTCCTGCTGCCCGGCGAACGTGGCCCCCGGCAGGTCCTCCGCGGTCGCGCTGGAGCGGACCGCGACCGGCCCCGCGCCGAGGTCGGCGTAGGCGGCGCGGATCGCGTCCTCGACGGCTCGCGGCATCGAGGCGGTCGCGAGCGCGGCCCGCAGGCGCGCCGCAGCGTGCCCGTCCCCGTCGGTGACGGCCCGCGCTGTGGCCGCGAGCCCGGCCCGCTCGACGACGTCCGCGTACGCGGCCGTGGACACGACGAACCCGTCCGGCACCGGGAACCCGTTGCGACCAGCTCGCCGAGGTTCGCCGCCTTCCCTCCGGCCACCGCGACGTCGTGCCGGCCGACGGCGTCGAGCGGCAGGACGGGCCGGTGTCCCCCGACCGGTCCGGCCGCCGCCGTGGTGGGCGGCGAACTGCTCATCAGGCCACTGTCCCCCGATCGGCTGTTTCGGCCAGGGTAGTGCCGGCGCGGCTCGCAGAACCGTCCGGCGGCCGCTCCGCGCGTCGCGGTCCGGATGTACGCGAGCCGCGGGTGGGGCGTCGTCGAGAGGGGGGCGGCGGGCCCATAGGGTGGCCGCGTGGGACGCAGTGTGCTGGTGACCGGTGGCAACCGGGGGATCGGGCTGGCGATCGCGAAGGCGTTCGCGGCGCAGGGCGACCAGGTCGCGGTGACGCACCGCAGCGGGGCCGACGGGCTGCCCGGCGAGCTGCTCGCCGTGCAGTGCGACGTGACCGACGCCGCGGCCGTGGACGCCGCGTTCGGCGAGGTCGAGGACAAGCACGGCCCGGTGCAGGTGCTCGTCTCCAACGCGGGCATCACCGACGACACGCTGCTGATGCGCATGTCGGAGGAGTCCTTCACCCGGGTGCTGGATGCCAACCTGACCGCGGCCTACCGGGTCGCGAAGCGCGCCTCGCGCGGGATGCTGAAGGCCAAGGGCGGCCGGATGATCTTCGTGTCCAGCGTCGTGGGGCTCTCGGGGTCGGCCGGCCAGGTGAACTACGCGGCCTCGAAGGCGGGCCTGGTCGGGCTGGCCCGCTCGATCGCCCGCGAGCTGGGGTCGCGCGGGATCACGGCCAATGTCGTGGCGCCCGGGTTCGTCGACACGGACATGACCCGCGCGCTCCCGGACGCGCGGCGCGCGGAGATCGTCGCCCAGGTGCCGCTGGGCCGCTACGCCGACCCGGACGAGGTCGCGGCGGCCGTCACGTGGTTGGGGTCGGACGCCGCGGGCTATGTCACCGGTGCGGTGATCCCGGTCGACGGCGGACTGGGCATGGGCCACTAGACCGGCCACGAGAACAGCGAACGGACGAAAGGCTCCCATGGGACTGCTCGACGGCAAGCGCCTGCTCATCACGGGCGTCATCACCGACGCCTCGCTCGGCTTCCACGTCGCGAAGGTCGCGCAGGAGCAGGGCGCGCAGGTCGTGCTCACGGGCTTCGGCCGGCTGTCGCTGGTCGAGCGGATCGCGAAGCGGCTGCCGGAGCCGGCGCCGGTGGTCGAGCTCGACGTCACCGACCCGGCCCACCTCGACAGCCTCGTCGACCGCGTCACCCCGCACCTCGGCCCGGAGCCGCGCCTGGACGGCGTGCTGCACTCGATCGGGTTCGCACCGGCGACGTGCCTGGGCGACGGGGCGTTCATGAAGGCGCCGTGGGAGGACGTCGCGACGACCATCCACGTGAGCGCGTACTCGTTCAAGTCGCTGGCCACCGCGGTGCTGCCGCTGCTGGGGCCGGGCTCGTCGATCGTCGGGATGGACTTCGACAACCGGCAGGCGTGGCCGGCGTACGACTGGATGGGCGTCGCCAAGTCGACGCTGGAGTCCGTCACCCGCTACCTGGCGCGCGACCTGGGGCCGCAGGGCATCCGGGTGAACCTGTGCGCGGCCGGGCCGGTGCGGACGATGGCCGCGAAGTCGATCCCGGGGTTCGCGAAGTTCGAGGACATCTGGGACCCGCGCGCGCCGCTCGGTTGGGACGTGAACGACCCGGTGCCGGTCGCGAAGACCGTGTGCGCGCTCCTGTCGGACTGGCTGCCCGTCACCACCGGCTCGATGGTGTGGGCCGACGGCGGCTTCCACGCCGTGAGCGTCTAGCCGGCGCCGTGCACGAGTCGTACGACGCACTCCTCGTGCTGTCCTTCGGCGGGCCGGAGGGCATGGCCGACGTGCGCCCGTTCCTGGAGAACGTGGTACGGGGGCGCGGTGTCCCGCCGGAGCGGCTGGACGCGGTCGAGGAGCACTACCGGCACTTCGGCGGCGTCAGCCCGCTGAACGCGCGCAACCGGGAACTGGTCGCAGCCATCGGGGAGCGGGTGGAGCTGCCGGTGTACTTCGGCAACCGCAACTGGCACCCGATGGTCGAGGACACCGTCGCGGAGATGGCGCGGGACGGGGTGCGGCGCGCGCTCGTGTTCGCGACCAGCGCCTACGGCGGCTACTCGGCGTGCCGGCAGTACCTGGAGGACGTCGCGCGGGCCCGTGGGGCGGCCGGGCCGGACGCGCCGGACCTGGTGAAGCTGCGGCATTTCTACGACCACCCGTACTTCGTCGCCGCGAACGCCGACGCGGTGCGGGCGGCGCGGGCGACGTTGCGGCCGAGGTCCGGGACGGGGCGCGGGTCGTGTTCACCGCGCACTCCGTGCCGTCCGCGGCGGACACCGCCGCGGGCGTACCCGACGAGGGCGGGCACCGCTACTCGCGCCAGGTGGCGGAGGCGTCCCGGCTGGTGGCAGCCGACCTGGGCGTTGACGCCTACGACGTGGTGTGGCAGTCGCGGTCGGGGCCGCCGCAGGTGCCGTGGCTGGAGCCGGACGTCCTCGACCACCTCGACGCGCTGCACGGGAAGGGCGTCCGGGCGGTCGTGGTCGCGCCGGTCGGGTTCGTGTCCGACCACGTGAGGTGATCTGGGACCTCGACACCGAGGCCCGGGAACGGGCCGCCGAGCTGGGCATGGCGTTCGCCCGCGCGGCGACGGCGGGCCCGGACCCGCGGTTCGCGGACATGGTGGCCGAGCTGGTCGCGGAGCATCTGCACGAGGCCGCGCCGCGTGCGCTCGGGTCGGTCCCGGCGGGCGGCTGCACGCTGAACGGGGCACCGTGCGCCGTCGACTGCTGCCTGCCGGTACGCCGTCCGGCGCGGCCCGAACGATGACAGCGACACCGCCGTCACCCAGGGCGCGCGGAGCAGAGCCGGGAGCCGGCCGGCGGCGCGTTCGTGATGCGCGGGTCAACATGGATGAGCCGGCGGCGCCGTCAGCGTCGCGTTCCCGGTGAACGCGGCCTGACGTCCCGTTCACCCGTCGGGTGGGCGGGCGCTGTCGTGTTCGGCGCCGATCGCGGCGGCGACGGCGTCGGCGGCAGTGGTGGTGCGGGTGCGCCGGTTGCGGTCGTAGTGCTGGGTGGTGGCGATCGTCGCGTGCCCGACGTCGGCCTGGACGTGCTGGATGCGGGCGTCCTGCTCCAGCGCGATCGTGACGTAGGCGTGCCGCAGGGCGTGCGGGTGGACGCGGTCCGCGGCGCCGTCGAGGGCCGGGCCGGCGGTGGCCGCGACCCGGCGCAGCAGCGTGTAGAGGTCGAACCGGGAGCAGCGCCCGCCGTCCCGGGTGGCGACGAGCGGGGAGCGGCCGGCGCGGCCCGGCGGGCCGGGAGCGCGGCGCCCGCCACCCGGTCGCGTTCGGTGAGGTAGGCGGTGAGCGCGTCGCGGGCCAGTGCCGTCAGGTAGACCTCGCGGTGCAGCCCGCCCTTGCCCAGCACGCGTAGCACGTCCTCGCCGCCGGTGCGGTAGAGGTCGTCGCGGTCGAGGCCGGTGAGCTCCGAGATGCGCAGGCCGAGCGTGAGCAGCGCGACCACCGCGACGGCCCGGCGCGCGTAGAGGCGCGCGAGGGCGGGGCTGCGGACGGCCGGGAGCCGGCCGGCGGCGTCGAGCAGGGCGCGCAGCTGCGCGGCCGTCAGCCGGATGGTCGGTGACGGCTCGCGGGCGCCGGCGGTGAGCCCGAGCCGGGCGCGGTTGAGCGCCGCGGGGTTGGCCGTGATGACGCCGGTCTCGGCGAGGTGTCCGTAGAGCGCGGAGAGGGTGGCGAGCATCCGCTGCCGGGTGCGCCGCTGCGCGCGCGGCGTCGAGCGCGTGCAGCCAGGCCTTGACGTCCGCGGCGGTCGCCG
>MKJX01000199.1 GCA_001942415.1 Pseudonocardia sp. CNS-139 | reverse complement strand
ACCGGTCCCGACCGGTCCCGATCGTCTCCAGATCCGGGACGAAAGATCCGGGCTAACTGATCGTGACCCCGTGCACCTTCGCCCACTCGGTCAGGGATGGGCGCCATCCGGTGTTGTTGTCCCAGTAAGGGAATTGGATCTCGCCGTCCGTGGTGAACTGACTCAGCTCGGGTGCCCCGAACGTCTGGGCGATTTCGGCTCCCACCTGTGCGGTTGCGGAGACGAGGTCGGGGCCTTCTGTCGCTACGGCGTCGAGGTCGATGGGGAGTTCCGCGACGATCGGTCGTCCAGGCGCTGCTGTCGACGCGCGCGACCCTCCGAAGTTGCGTGTCCAGCCGAGCTCGACAGCGCGACCGTCGGGCATGAGAAGCTCGATCCGAAGCAGGGCGTTGCCGCTCGTGGCGGCGCGATCGCGCGCGTGCTGGCCGAGCCGCAGGAGTCCTGTAAGGAGTCCAACGGCAAGGAACTCGTCGTTGATGATCAGGGGTGATCCTGGGTCGGTCGCGAGGTTATCGAAGCCGAGCCTTCTGCGGGACGTGTCATGAAGTCGCAGTGCATACGTGCCAGAGCCATCTGCGTAGACCTGCAGTCGTGCACGGTGGGCCCCTGCTGCGGCCGCTTGGGGAGAGTCGTCGGCGATGAAGGAACGCCGTCCAACGCGAGTTTGGAAGAATGCGATTCCGGACCCCCCGAACAGGAGTGCATCGGAGGCAGTTGCTGAATCCCTGAATTCCTTGAGGGCTGTGCTGGTGATTGGCGCGCTGCCGGCTACATCGGGCACCACGGAAAGGAGTAGCCACGGCTCTTCTTCACGCGGGAGCCAGGGTGCCGCCTCTTCGGCGATCGTCGCCGCCCGTGCTGATTGTTGGACCACTCCCAGGTCGCGCGCGCGGTAGGCCGCCGCCACCTCGGGTTCCGACAGGTACCGGATTGAGGCGCCGTTTCGCCGAGGATACCGCAGCCCCTTGCCTTCGTTGATCAGTACGGCGTGTGGAGCCATTGGGCTAGGCGGGACTGCGATCACGTAGAAGCCAGGGGTCGGGTCCGCGCCGGCGTGGACAACCTTCTTGATGAAGAACGTCGGCATGGGTGCGGTATTGGCAGCAACCACCTGATGCATTCGAACAGCTTCATCATCAGTAACCTTGACGCCCGGCGCGGCCGTCGCCCGTCCTTGATCATCCTCGTCAACCCCGATGACGATGCGCCCCCGCCTGTGTTTGCCAACGCGGCAACGTCGCCAGCCAAGTCGCGCTTTGCCTCGCTACTGCTGCTGTACGTGGTCACCTTGAAGTCAAGGTCGAACGCTTCTTCGACACCAGCGGCGACAAGTGCGTGTATGTGATCGGGGAGCAACTCGCCAATGGGTCCTCCGAACAGGGCTTCCAATCTTCGGGAACGAAACGGGACTCGCTCCGTGGCCTGCTGTGAAGGGTTGCTGCCATCGGCAGTGCTCATCTTGTTCCATCCGTCCGTGCGGGGAGCGACGACTGGTAGGCATTCGAGCACGTTCTGCCGGACGTTACTTGCGCCTGGTCGGCGGGCCGCAATCTTCGTCCGAGGTCGGATCTTCGCGGTACAGGGAACCTTGGGCCGCCCGGGGTTCTGGCTCGACAGCGGGGTGCTTGGCAGCCCAGGCTCGTGCGTCCTCGACGAGCCGGAGGGCGGCCGTGCCGACGCGCAGCGGCTCGACCGGCGGGTGCCGGTGGCCGGCCCGGACCGACGTGGCGCGGTCGCGGCGGCGGGTGAGCTCGGCGCGGTCGCGGTCGAGCAGCGGCCGGGCGGCGATGACCTCGTCGGTGTGGTGGGCGCAGGTGAACACGAGGAAGGCGCCGGCGGCGAGGTGGAGCAGCCCGGCGTGGGTGACCTCGCCGGGGCAGGTGGAGAACTCCGGCGGCAGGCCGCGGCGTTTGACGATGCAGCCGGGGGTGTCGGGCGGGGAGTAGGCGGCGTGGTCGCGGGCGCCTCGAGGAGCCGGATCCCGGCGCTGCCGGTGGCCAGCGGGCGGTCCGGGGTGTGGCCGCGTCCGGCGCGGGCGTCTGCTCGTTCTGCCGGCGGCGGGCGAGCTCCGCGCGGTCGCGATCGAGCAGTCGACGCGGGACCTCCAGGAGCCGGGCGTGGTCGTTGCAGGCGAACGCCCACCACAGCTCCCGTTCCTGCGAGTGCCAGATGAGGCCGGCGTGGGTGGGTCTGGCCTCGCAGTGGCCGGGGGTGCCCTTGTAGCCGGTGACCCAGCCGCAGCAGCCTGCCTGTGACGCGTTGTGCACTATCCGTGGTCCCCCGCGGCCGCGTTGATCCTGGTCAGGTGCTCGCGGGGGAAGCGCGGGCAGCGTCGAAGTCTACGAGCCCAGCGGCCGGGCGCGGCGTGCGCGCGGCGCCGAGCCCGAGCGTGGGGCGCCGAGGTTGTCGGCCGGCGGCGCGGGGTCAGGCGCCGCTGATCACGATCCGTGCTGGCGGCGGCGCCGGGTGTGCGGGGTCGGTGACGAGGTCGCCGTCGATCTGGACGCGTGCGGCGTGAAGGTGTGCGTGGGCGCGGTCCTGGGCCAGCCCGGCCGCCAGCAGCCGTTCCAGCACCGTCGGCCCGTTCTCCGGCCCGTCCGTGGGCTGATCCGTCGCGCTCGATGCCTGCCCGTCCACGGCCGTCCCTTCCGTCGTCCCTGCTCGGTCGTGCCGTTGTCGGACGCTAACAAATCTCGAACAGACGTTCGTGAACGTCGACGGGTGATGTCGGCAGCAGCGACCCGGCGGCGGCCGGTCCGAGGCTCCCGATCCCGGGCCGGTGGGTCGCCCGTTCGGGCTGGTCAGCGACCCGCCGGCCGGCACGAGCCGATCCGGCGCGGTACGGACCTCGAACCGGACGAGCCCGTCGTGGGCTTCGTCAGCGGCCGGTGGCGGAACGTCGTCACGGTCCGCCGCGACGCCGGCAGCATCCTGGCCAGCTACACCCGGCCCGGCCCGTTCCGACAAGTAGTGCAGCGGCTCTCGGTCACGGAGGTGCGCCGCCTCCTACCTCGCTGACGGCGCGAGAAGAGACATGTCGGCGTCGCGGTGCGGGCGCGTGCAGACCTGATCTTGATCCACGATCTGATCCACGAACTGATGCCAACCGGTACCGGAAGCGCCCGGTTCCGCGCCACTGACACCCGCCTGCCGCCCAGGAAACCGGCAGCGCGGCCGCCAACATCCGAACTACGGATCAGAAGGTTAGGGCTCGAACCCCATCGGGCGCACCACACGGAATTGGGTCCGGACCATGATATGGTCGAGGCCGTACTCATACGAGGGTCAAATGAGTCGTCTGGACCGCATCACCTCGAACCTCGTAACTCTCCCGCCCATTCCTCGCACCCAGCACTCCGGAACCAGTACATCGCCTTACCGTCTGGTCCCGAGCGCAGGATGACCGTCACTGGCCCCGGGTCGGGCTCGTTCCGTTGTACCGACCCGCTGTCGACCAATGGTGCCCGCCGGGGATCGAATTGAGCCAGGCCAGGGTCCTGTCGAACTTCCCATAGGCAGACGCTGTGGTATTCCTCGGGGTCGTCGACGTCGACGCCCTCGCTGTGGTACCGGCCAGCTGGGATGTCGTATCCGATCAGGTACCAACCGTCTCCAAACCTGACCGGTTCTGGCTCAGGGGCAGGGCCCGAGGTGCCAGGGATCGGGATGGAGCACCCGGCCGCCACCCACAGCGGCACCGCCAGGAGGGCCGCGAGCAGGACGGCAGTCCGACCTCGCCCTGCTCGGCACCGTCGCTGCCGCGCGTCACGGGCGAACATCTTCACCCCGCAGGATCGCGGGAGCGCAGACGGCCGTTACCGCTCATGCGCCAAGTTGCCCTCCATACCGCTGCAGGCTTGTCAGGAGATCGTCGAGTTCGACGGCCAACGAAGCCAGCCGGCTCCGCAACAGTCGATCTTGACCCACCAACTGATCCACGGACAGCTGCGCGCCGAAGTCAACGATTCCCACGTGGACGCGACAGGTGATCCCCGAGGGCTCGGCGGGCCGTCGGAGGGCCGGGGCAGCGGGCGTGTGACACGTCACGTGACACGAAACAGTGTTGCTGAGGGTGGTTGGGGAGCGGGCAGTCGTCGGTGCGGAGGCTGTAGTGCCTGGTAGAGGCTCAGTGTGACGCCGTCGGCGCCCCTTACACCCGAGCGGTCGCAGGTTCGAACCCTGCCGCGCCCACTCGACCTCGATGAGGGTGCCTTCGACGAGGACGATCTCGTAGCGGTCGCAGGTCCGGACCCTGCCGTGCCCACCACCCTGCCGTGCCCACCACCCTGACGTGTGGAGTGCCGCGGCGAGGGTGACACGTGGCCGGCGCCGGCCGCCGTCGGCGAAGACCTCGACTGCGCGGTCACTGCCGTCAGCGGGACCGACTGCGACGAGGGCCGGCCGGAGACGACGGCGATCGGTTTTAAGAGGTCGTTTCGGAACGACTTCACGGGCTCGCGGTCGCGGATCGACGCGCAGAATCGCAGTCGGGTGTGAATGCGTCCGCGGAAGGACGGCGACCGGCGGCGCCCGTCTCGCGGGGCTGCCGACCCGGCCGGAGCTGCGACGTTACAATCATGTCAACGTGCCAGTAGATATTGACACGTTGGCTGGTCGGCCATAGCGTTCCGGTACCCGGATATGAGGAGCGTCATGGCGATTCCGCCCCCCGACGCCGCCCGACTGGCGGCACTGGACCAGCACTACCGGTTCGGCCTCTCCGACGCCGAGCTCGCCGAGTTCGGGCCCGCCGTGGCGGCGACCCTCGGCGCGTCGGAGCGGGTCGAGGAGCTCTACCGGGCCTCGGCCCCCGCGACGCCCGAGCGGGCCTGGGCGCAGCCCACGGACAACCCCCTCGGCGGCTGGTACGTGACGACGTCGGTGCCCGGCGCGGCCGACGGCCCGCTGGCCGGCCGCACCGTCGCCCTGAAGGACAACATCGCCCTCGCCGGCGTCCCGATGACCAACGGCTCCGCCAGCGTCGAGGGCTTCGTCCCCCGCCGGGACGCCACCGTGGCCGTCCGCCTGCTCGAGGCCGGGGCGACGATCACCGGCAAGGCGGTCTGCGAGGACCTCTGCTTCTCCGGGGCCAGCTTCACCTCGCGGCCGTGGCCGGTGCGGAACCCGTGGGACACCACCCGGGTCTCGGGCGGTTCGTCGAGCGGCAGCGGCGCGCTCGTCGCCTCGGGCGCGGTCGACCTGGCCCTCGGCGGGGACCAGGGCGGGTCGATCCGGATCCCGAGCGCGTTCTGCGGCGTCGTCGGGCACAAGCCCACCCACGGCCTGGTCCCCTACACCGGGGCGTTCCCGATCGAGGCGACGATCGACCACCTCGGGCCGATCACGCGCACCGTGTCCGACGCGGCGCTGATGCTCGGTGTCCTCGCCGGCGTCGACGGGTTCGACCCGCGCCAGCCCACCACGCTCGACCCGGTCGACTACCTCGCCGCGCTCGACGGGCCCGTCGCCGGGCTGCGGGTCGGGATCGTCACCGAGGGCTTCGGCCGCCCGGAGAGCGACCCGGCCGTCGACGAGGCCGTCCGCGACGCGGTCGAGGCGCTGCGCGGTGCGGGCCTGGCGGCCGAGGAGGTGTCGATCCCCTGGCATCTCGACGGCATGGCCGTGTGGAACGTCATCGCCACCGAGGGCGCGGCTCACCAGATGGTCGACGGCAACGCCTACGGCATGAACTACCCCGGTCGCTACGACCCCGAGCTGATCGCGCACTACCACCGCCAGCGCCGCGCCAGGGGTGCCGAGCTGTCCAAGACGGTCAAGCTGGTCGGGCTCTCCGGGCGCTACACCTTCGAGCTGGCCGGCGGCAGCTACTACGCGATGGCGCGCAACCTCGCGTACGAGCTGCGCGCGGCCTACGACCACGCGCTGAACAGCTACGACGTGCTGGTCATGCCGACCCTGCCCTACACCGCCCCGGAGCTGGTGGACCTCGACGCCGGGCTGGACACCTACCTGCCGACCGCGCTCGGGATGATCGGCAACTGCGCCCCGTTCGACGTGTCCGGTCACCCGGCCGCGAGTGTGCCCGCCGGCTGGTGGGCGGGCTGCCGGCCGGCCTGATGATCGTCGGCAGGCGCTTCGACGACGCCACGGTGCTGCGCGTCGCGCACGCCTTCGAGCAGGCCGTCGGGGGCTTCCCGGCGCCACCCGCCCTGGTCGCGGTCGCGGCGACCGGTCCGCCGGCCCGACCGGCGGGGCCTGACCTGCGCCCGCCCCGACGCCGTGCGGCGGTGTGTCCCGCGTCGGCACCGCCTGCCGACCCGCACGACAGAACATCGCGCCACCACCACCGAAGGAGACCACGTGACACTCGCCGCCAGCCAGAACCGCACCGGCCTGCCCGAACAGGCCCCCGTCGAGGACCGCGCGTGGGCGCTGAAGAACGCCCTGGACGCCAAGGGACTCATCCCGGCCGGTTTCAACGAGGACTGGAAGAAGACCTTCGAGGAGGACTACACCCCGCGGCGCGGCGCCGAGCTCGTCGCGCGGGCGTGGACCGACCCGGTGTTCCGCGACCTGCTGCTCAGTGACGGCACGGCCGCCGTCGCCCAGTACGGCTACCTCGGCGCACAGGGCGAGTACATCCGTGCGCTGGAGGACACCCCGACGGTCAAGAACGTGATCGTGTGCTCGCTGTGCTCCTGCACCGCATGGCCGATCCTGGGGCTGCCGCCGAGCTGGTACAAGGGCTTCGAGTACCGGGCCCGGGTGGTCCGTGAGCCGCGCAAGGTGCTGGCCGAGATGAACACCGAGCTGCCCGCGGACGTCGAGATCAGGGTCTACGACACCACGGCCGAGACCCGGTACATGGTCCTGCCGATGCGTCCCGCCGGGACCGAGGGGTGGACCGCCGAGGAGCTCGCCCGGATCGTCACGAAGGACTGCCTGATCGGTGTCGCGCTGCCCTCGGCCGACGTCGTCGTCGAGCACCCCAACACCTGAGCGCACCCCGACACCCGAGCGAACGGAGCACACCACCATGGACGGCGTCCACGATCTCGCGGGCAAGCAGGGCTTCGGCCGCGTCCCGCACACGGCCAACGGCCCGATCGGCGACACCTTCAAGTACGACTGGGAGCACCTCGGCTACAGCCTGCTGTTCCTCGGGGTGACGAACGGCTACTTCACCCTGGACGAGGTGCGCCACGCGGTCGAGCGGATCGAGCCGCGGCACTACCTGACGACCCCGTACTACGAGCGCTACGTCATCGGCGCCGCGACGCTGATGGTCGAGAAGGGCGTCCTGACCCACGACGAGCTGGAGGCGATGACCGGCGGGCCGTTCCCGCTCGCGCTGCCCGCGACCTCGGCGGGCCGCCCGGCCCGGGAGAACCGGGAGACCTTCGAGGTCGGCGACAAGGTCCGGGTCACCGACGACCACTTCGCCGGGCACGTCCGCTACCCGGCGTTCTGTCGCGGCAAGGTCGGCACGGTCCAGCACCGCACCACCCAGACCTGGCCGTTCCCCGACTCCGCCGGGCACGGCCGCGCCGACGGCGGCTCGGAGCCGACCTACCACGTCGAGTTCGACGCGGCGGAGCTGTTCGGCGACGACACCGACGCGGGGTCCGTGGTCGTGGACCTCTTCGAGGGCTATCTCGAGCGGGTCGCCTGACCGGGACGGCCGGGCCCGGGTGAAGCGTGCCCGGACCCGGCCGTCGTCCCCGCGCACCCCGCCCGCATCGACGAGAGGAACGAGATGACCGACTCCCGCCTGCCCGTCACCGTCCTGTCGGGCTTCCTCGGAGCGGGCAAGACCACCCTGCTCAACCACGTGCTGAGCAACCGGGACGGGCGCCGGGTCGCGGTGATCGTCAACGACATGAGCGAGATCAACATCGACGGCGCGGACATCGCCCGCGAGGTCGAGCTCAGCCGCTCCGAGGAACGGCTGGTCGAGATGACCAACGGGTGCATCTGCTGCACCCTGCGCGACGACCTGCTCGGTGAGATCGCCCGGCTGGCCGGTGAGAACCGGTTCGACTACCTGCTGATCGAGTCCTCCGGGATCTCCGAGCCGCTCCCGGTGGCCGAGACCTTCACCTTCGTCGACCCCGCAGGCGGCGCGCTCGACGACGTCGCCCGGCTCGACACGATGGTCACCGTGGTCGACGGGGTGAACTTCCTGCGCGACTTCCGCAGCGGCGGCCCGGTCGACGCCGACGCGCCCGAGGACCGCCGGGACCTCTCCGACCTGCTCGTCGACCAGGCCGAGTTCGCCGACGTCATCCTGATCAGCAAGACCGACCTCATGACCGCGCGCCAGGTGCAGGAGCTCACCGCGATCCTGCGCAGGCTCAACGCGGTCGCCGAGATCCATCCGGTCTCGCCCGGTGACGTGCCGCTCGACCGGATCCTGGACACCGGGCTGTTCTCCCTCGAGCGGGCCGCCACCGCGCCCGGCTGGCTGGCCGAGCTCAACGGCGAGCACGTCCCGGAGACCGAGGAGTACGGCATCGGCTCGCACGTCTACCGGCCCGCAGCCCGTTCCATCCGGAACGCCTGCACGCGTTCCTCACCGGGGAGTGGACCAACGGGCGGCTGCTGCGCGCCAAGGGCCACTTCTGGAACGCGGCGCGGATCACCGAGATCGGCAGCATCTCGCAGGCGGGGCACCTCGTCCGGCACGGCTACATCGGGCACTGGTGGCGCTTCATCCCCGCCGAGCTGTGGCCGCAGGACTACCGGCGGGACGCGATCACCGACCACTGGGACGACATGGTCGGCGACTGCCGCCAGGAGCTCGTCTTCATCGGGCAGGGGATCGACGGCGCCGTGCTGCGCGCCGAGCTCGACGCGTGCCTGCTGACCGACGCCGAGATCCGGCTCGGCCCCGACGGCTGGGACGCGCTGCCCGACCCGCTGGGCCCCGGCGACTCGGACGCCGCACCCGACCACGACCACGACGCCCCGCCGGTGTCCGCGACACCGTCGACGGTCGGCTGAGGATGCCGGGATGCCGGTGCCGCCGTCGACCGTGTCACGTCCGCACACGTCAGGCGCCGGACCGGACAACTCACGCCTAACATGACGGTCATGCCCTCACCCCTCGACCTGGCCGGGATCCGCGGCCAGCCGGCGGATCTCGCATTCGAGGCGCTCGCGGATCGACCCGGCGGGAGATCCTCGCCGTGCTCGCCGAGTCCGACGAGTGCAGCGCGGGCGAGCTGGCGAACCGGGTCGACGCCGTGGGGCGGACGGGGGTGTCGACCCACCTGCGGGTGCTCCGTATCGCCGGCTGGTGAAGGAACGCCGCGCCGGGCGCTTCCGCTACTACTCGATCAACCCCGACGGTGCGGCGACCGACGTGATCGCGCTGCTGCGCAGCCTGTTCCGGCGCTCGCTCGGCGACGGGGGCGCCGCCGCGGAGGCGCGCAGCGACGCCCCCGCCGCCGGCCACGGGCACGAGGCGTCCGGTTGACCGGCGCCCCGGCCGGCAAGGTTCCCACAAGGAGCGCGCTGAAGAACCCTCCTAGCTGATCAGGACAGTCGTGGGCACACTCGCCGTCACCGCCGAGGACTCCGCCGCGGTTCCGCCCGAGATCGTGTTCGACCAGTTCGGCCGGGTCGGCGAGGGGGGCTGGCTGTTCGGTGCCGCGTGCGACCGGGTCGCGCTGGGTTCGGTGGTGACCCTGCGGGCCCCGATCGGCGGTGGTCCGCCGGTCGACATCCTGGGCCGGATCAGCGGGCTGCGCCGCCCCCGGCTGATCTCGATCACCCACGACCAGCCGTGGCGCGGGCGCATCCGGCTGCGCTTCGCTCCGGTCCCGGCCGGCACCCGGATCAGGCTGGACGCCGAGCTGGACGAGCAGGGTCTGGGGTGGCTGCTGCGCAGGCGCGGTTACCCCGTTCCCCTGTACCCGGCGAGCGGCCCCCGCATCGGGCTGCTGACCAGCCGATCCGGCACCGGGAGCTTCTTCGCCGCGGCCGCCGGGAACGTGGCGACGCTGGCCGTCGAGGAGATCAACGCCGAGGGCGGGATCGAGGGCGGGCCCGTCGAGCTCCTGCACGCCGACGACGCCACCGATCCGGGCACGGGTGTGATCGAAGCCCTGCGCCTGGCCCGCGCCGGATGCCGGACGATCTTCCTGATGACCACCTCGGCGACCTACGACGCCGTCGCGGCCGCGCTCGCCGGTCAGGACGTCCTGGTCGTCCTGACGAACATGAACGAGGGCGGCGGGGAGTCGCGTCTGCGGGTCCGCCTCGGTGAACGCCCGGCCACCCAGCTCACGCGGGCCGCGGGCCCGCTGATGCGCACCGTCGGCGGGCGGCGGTGGTTCCTCGCCGGGAACGACTACGTGTGGCCGCGCGCGGTCAACTCCGTCGCCAGGTCGGTCCTGCCGCCCAGCGGCGCGGTGCTGGTCGGGGAGCGCTACGCCCCGCTCGGGGCCCGCGACTTCACCCCGCTCATCGAGGACATCGCCGCGTCCGACGCCGACATCGTGCTGAACACCTTCGTCGGCGCCGACTCGGCGGCGTTCGAACGGCAGTCGCACGCGATGGGGCTCCGCGACCGCACCGTCAGCCTCGGGCCCGCGATGGACGAGGCCACGCTGGAACGGATCGGCGCCGACGCGTCGAACGGGATCTACGGCGTCGCCGGCTACTTCCAGCACCTGCAGACCGACCGCAACGGGACCCTGCTGGAGCGCTACCGCAGCCGGTTCGGCCGCTGGGCCCCGCCGTTGTCGAGCCTGTCCGAATCGGCCTTCGAGGCGATCGTCGTCTGGGCGATCGCCGCGCGGCGGGCGCGGAGCACGGAACCGGGCCGGGTCGCGGACGAGATCTGGCGGGGGCGCTTCGAGCTGCCCCGCGGCACCATCACCGCCGGCGGCGACCAGCAGCAGCTGCATCTCGCCTCCGCGCGCACGCCGCCTTCCAGGCGATGCCCGACAGGTGAGCCGCCGGGCCGCCGTCGACGGCTCGGCGAGCCCGGGTCTCCGCCCGCCGGCCACGTCGCCGGCGGGCGGAACGCCGGGGATCAGTCGGGCCAGTTGTCGAAGTCCACGACCCGGCGGACCTCGACGTAACCGTAGCCGGCCGTGGGGATGCGGGCCGCGATCTCGGTGGCGGCCTCGACCGACGGGACGTCGAGGACGTAGAAGCCGGCGACCGTGTGCGCGGCGGGGGCGGTGGGCTCGGTGGCCACGGCGGTGGCGCCGTCGCGGACCCGGACGACCCGGGCCTCGTCGCGGGAGTGGAAGCCCTCGCCGAGCACGACCACGCCGTCGGCCTTGAGCTGGTCGTCCAGGGCGACCCAGTCGGCGATCTCGCCCTCGGTGGGCGAGGTCTCGGTCGGGTCGTAGACGTAGAGCAGGGCGAACTTCATCGTCTTCTCCTTCGGGAGCGGTGGGTGCACCTCGCCCCTACGTCGTCCGGCCGGCGCGGATTCCGACAGGTGCTCCCCACGGTGCCCGGAGCTGCGCTTTCCTGCGTTCCCTGTCACATCGACGGGCTTGCAGTTCGACGCAACCACGGTTACGTTGCCGCCGTGGCGGGTCCGGGGGAGTGGGTGCTGATGAGCTACCGCGTGCCGCGGGAGCCGTCGACGCCGCGGATCGCGGTGTGGCGGAAGCTGAAGCGGCTCGGGGTGGCGCAGGTGGGCGACGGGCTGGTGGCGCTGCCCGCCGACGCCCGCACCCGGGAGCAGCTGGAGTGGGTGGCCGAGGACGTGGAGCAGGCGGGCGGCTCGGCGACGCTGTGGACGGCGCGGCCCGAGTCGGTCGCGCAGGAGCGGCGGATCGCGGCCGAGATGGCGGCCGCGCGGGCGCAGGAGTACCGCAGCCTCTGCGAGCAGGCCGGCGCGGCGACGTCGGACGCGGCGCTGCCCGGGACGCTGCGGCGGCTGCGGGCGGAGCTGCGGCGGATCGAGCGGCGCGACCACTTCCCGCCGCCGGAGCGGGAGGTCGCCCGCCGGGCGGTGCGCCGCCTCGCCGACGCCGCCGACGCCGCGGCCGGGCGCACGGGTGGGCCGGCATGAGGTGGGCGACGCGGCGCGGGGTGCACATCGACCGGGCCGCGACGGCGTGGCTGATCCGCCGGTTCGTCGACGCGGACGCGACGTTCGTGTTCGTGGCCGACCGGTCCGAGGTACCCGCCGACGCCACGCCGTTCGACATGCGCGGTGTGGCGCTCGGCCACCAGCCCCGCGACGGCGGGCAGGACTGCACGTTCGAGACGCTGCTGCGCCGCTACGACCTCACCGACCCGGTGCTCTGGAAGCTCGCCGAGGCGGTGCACGAGGCCGACCTGGAGGACGACCGGTTCGACGCGCCCGAGGCGCCCGGCCTCGACGCGGTGCTGCGCGGGCTGTCGATGACCGTGGACGACGACGGGGTGCTGGCGATCACCGGGCCGATGTTCGACGGCCTCTACGAGTACTTCAGGCGCGCGGTGCTGCTCGGCCACCCGCCTGCGTAGTGGTCACCGGTCACCGGTCACCGGCGGCGAGCCCGCGGGCCCGCAGGATGCGCCGCTCCAGCGGCCGGAACGCCAGCAGCTCGATCCCGACGCCCACGAGCAGGATCAGGAAGATCGCGGCGATGACCCCGGGCATGCTGTTGAAGTCGCTGCCCTCCTTGAGGTACGCGCCCAGGCCGATGCCGAGCTGCGGGGACGTCGCGATGATCTCGGCGGCCATCAGCGAGCGCCACGAGAACGCCCAGCCCTGCTTGCAGCCGGCCAGGTAGCCGGGCAGGGCGGCGGGCAGCAGGATGAGCCGGGCCGCGTCGAACCGGCCGGCGCCCATCACCTGACCGACGCGCGGCAGGATCGGCGGCACCTGGTCGATGCCCGCGACCAGCCCGTTCGCGATCGACGGGATGGCGCCGAGCAGCACGACGAAGTAGATCGTGGCGTCGGTCAGCCCGAACCACAGCACCGCGGCGGGCACCCACGCGACGGACGGCAGGCTCTGCATGCCGGCCAGCAGGGGCCCGATCGACGCCCGCACCACGGGGACCTTCGCGACGAGCAGGCCCAGCGGCGTCGCGATGGCGACGGACGCGAGGAAGCCCAGGACGGCGCGGTGCACCGAGTTCCAGACGATGCCCCAGATGCGGCCGTCCTCCACGGTGCGGGCGAACTCGTGCCACACGGCGAGCGGGGCCGGGAGCTGGTACTCGGGGTAGAACGCCGAGGCCCACACCGCCTGCCACACGGCCAGGAACAGCACCACGGCGACGAGCGGCGGCACGCCGCCGGCGAGCACCCGCCGCAGCACGGGTCTGCGCTGCTCGGTGGGGGTGTCGAGGGCGTCGAGCCCGGCCCCGACGGCCGCGGTGTCGACGCCCGGCCGGTCCCCGTCGAGGACGTCAGGGGCGGGCATGGGTGGAGATCACCTCCCGCAGCCGCCCGGTGATCTCGTCGGTGAGCTGCTCGCGGTCGGCACCGTCCACGCCGTCCACGGCCCACTCGCCGACCACCGTGCCCGGCCGCGACGACAGCAGCACGACCCGCTCCCCGAGACGGACGGCCTCGCGCACGTCGTGCGTGACGAACAGGACCGCGGGCCGGGTGGCGCGCCAGATCCGCTGCAGCTCGCCCTGCAGGAAGTCGCGGGTGATCGCGTCGAGCGCGGCGAACGGCTCGTCCATGAGGAGGAGCCCGCCGCCGTCGGTGTCGGTGTTCGTGGTGGCGGCGAGGGCCCGGGCGAGCGCGACGCGCTGGCGCATCCCGCCCGACAGCTCGTGCGGGCGCTTGCGGGCCAGCCCGGTGAGCCGGACGAGGTCGAGCAGCTCGGCGGCGCGTGCCCGCCGGGCCGCCCGGCCGACACCGGCCAGCCGCAGCGGCAGCTCCACGTTGCGCCCGGCGTCCAGCCACGGCATGAGCGCGGGCTCCTGGAACATGACGGCCGGGCGCCGGCTGGCGACCGCGACGGTGCCGGACGTGGCCGCCTCCAGCCCGGCGACGAGGTTCAGCAGGGTGGTCTTGCCGCAGCCCGAGGCACCGAGCAGCACCACGAACTCGCCGGGGCGCACCCGCAGGTCGACGCCCCGCAGCGCGGTCACGGCGTCCGGCCCGCGGCCGAAGACCTTGCCGACTCCCTGGAGGTCGACGGCGACCCGCCGGTCGGTGCCGACGGGGCGTTCGAGCGTCGAGGTCATGAGCCGATTCCTCCTGGCTGGTCGAGCCCGGCTGCGTCGACCGCCGGCTTCCCGGCGGCCTGCAGCTGCGCGTTGAGCGCGGTGACGTCGACGAACCCGGACAGGTCCGTCGCGGTCTCGGTGATGCCGGCCGTCACGCTGTCCTGCGCGAGCTGCGGGAACGTCGAGGCGAGCGGGTCCGGGTCCAGCGTGATGTTCTGGAACGCCCGCTCGATCACCGGGTCGGCGAGCGCGTTGCCGGTGAGCTTCTGCAGGCCCTGGTTGACGATCGTGCGCGCCTGTGCCTGGTCGCCGTTGGCGAGGTCGATGGCCCGCAGGTGGGCGCGCAGCAGCGCGTCGACGGTCTGCGGGTACTGCTGCAGGAACTCGGCCCGCACGATCATCACCGTGGTCGGGAACTCGCCGCCCGGCCACAGGTCGCGCTCGTCCAGCAGCACGCTCGCGCCGGCGTCGAGGACCAGCCGGGAGCTCCACGGCTCCGGCAGCCAGCCGCCGTCGACGCTGCCCTGCCGGAACGCGTCGAGCGTGCGCGGGTTGTCCAGGTTCGCGATGTGCACGTCCTGCGCGCCGTCGCCGGCGGTCAGGCCGTTCTCGGGCAGCCACTTCTTCAGCGCGATGTCCTGGGTGTTGCCCTGCTGCGGCGTGGCGATCGTCAGGCCGCGCAGCTGGTCCGGGCTCGTGATCCCGGGGCGGACGACGAGCTGGGCGCCGCCCGCGGTGGCCCCGGCGATGAGCCGGACCCCGCCCTCGGACTTGGCGTAGGCGTTGATCGCCGGGCCGGAGCCGATGTAGGTGACGTCGAGCGAGCCGCCGAGCAGCGCGTTGACGGCGTCGCCGCCCGCGTTGAACGTCTGCGTGGTGAGCGTGGTGCCGCCCAGCTCCTGGGCGAAGAAGCCCTGCTCGACGCCGATGATCGCCGGGGCGTGCGTGACGTTCGGGAAGTAGCCGAGCCGCACCTCGGGTGCGACGCCGCCGTCGACCGGCGCGGCGGCCTCGGGCTGTGCCGGCTCGGCACGCGAGCATGCCGTGGCGGCGAGCAACGCCACCAGGGCCGCCGCAAGGAGGGCGGGGGCACGGAGTCGGGGCATGGTGGTGGTCCAGTCGTTCGGGAGGGTGGGAGCCGGGACGGCAGGCCGGCGGCACGGCGAGCGGGGGCGCCTCCGGGCGGCCCGGCGTCAGCCGGCGGTGCGGCAGGTCAGCGACAGAACTCGTCGAAGGCGTGGCCCCGGCGCGACGGCCAGAACCGTTCGAGGTCCGGGACGAGGAACGCCGTCATCGACTCCGCGGGCGCGCGCCGGGACCCGGCGGGCGGCGGTGCGGTCGACGACACGCGCTCATCGTGCGTCCGCCGCCCGGCCGCGACAACCACCCGTCCGCCTTGCGGGATGGCGCGGAAATGTCCGGACTTCTCCATTCCCGGGTCCGTCCGGAAGGAGATCGGTTGTCCGCTCTTTTCGCGGATCGTTGACCTGCGGATTCGTTCGGGGAACGCGCCGAGCGGCCCGAATCGTCCATATCGAGGACGCCTTCGGTCCGGACAATCCGAGCCGTCGGCGTGACCAGTGCCACCCCGGGCGGCCGGCGCCGGAGAGGGCTGGTGTGATGCAACCACGGTTACTGTGTGATGGCGTCGACCAGCCCGAACCGGGACCGACCGGAGGTGTCCATGACGGCGAAGGACAAGCCGCCCGAACCGGACGACACGGGCGGGCCGCCCGCCGTGGAACGGCTGTCGAACGGCCTCGGGTGGGACGACCCTCGTGTTGTCCTCGGGGTTGTTGTCGTCGGTGTGCTGCTGGTCGTCTCGGCACCGGAGCTGCAGCTGTTCGGGGTGGCCGTACTGGTCTGCGCGGCCGCGGCGTGGTGGCTGAGCGGCGCGATCGAGGCCCTCGACCGGCGGTTGTCCCGCCGGGAACGCGAGTAGCCGCCCCGGGCGCGCGGCGGCGCGGGCCGGTGCGGGTGCCCGATCGGGCAGGCGTCAGACGGCCGGCGCCAGCGCCGTGTAGTGCACGCCGGTCAGCTCCTCGCTCACCGTCCACAGCCGGCGCGCGACGTCCTCGTCACGGGCGGCGGGGGCGACGCGCGCCGGCCCGGGCGCGCCGCGCGACTCGTTCGGACCGCTGGGCCCGAAGTGGTCCCCGCCCCGGCTGCCGGGGCCGAACGCGGCCATGAGCAGCGGACGGGCGCCGGCCTGCGGCTTCTCCCCGAGCGTGCGGTTCACGAACTGGTAGAGCGGCTGCACCAGCGGTTCGAGCGCGGGCAGCCGGCCGCGGAACGGGCCGAGCTGCAGGTTGGTGGCGACGTAGCCGGGGTGCGCGCCGAGCGCCTGCGCGGGCGACCCGGCCGCGGCCAGCCGGCGCTGCAGCTCGAACGCGAACAGCAGGTTCGCCAGCTTGCTCTGGCTGTAGGCGGGCCAGCGCTCGTACGGGCGCCGCTGGAACATGAGGTCGTCGAAGCCGACGCGGCCGGGGTGGTGGGCCACGCTGGACGTGACGACCACTCGCGCCGCCGGCGCTGCGAGCAGCGCGGGCAGCACCAGCCCCGTCAACGCGAAGTGACCGAGGTGGTTGGTGCCGAACTGGGCCTCGAAGCCGTCGGCCGTCACCGCGTACGGCGTCGCCATGATCCCGGCGTTGGCGAAGAGCAGGTCCAGCTGCGGCGCCTGCGCGGCCACCTCGGCGGCGCCCCGGCGGACGGAGCCGAGCCGGGCCAGGTCCAGCTCGACCAGCCGCACGTCGGCCGCGGGCGCGGCCTCCCGGATCGTCCGCAGCGCCCGGTCGCCGCGCTCCGCGTCGCGGTACGCGACGAACACGCGTGCGCCGCGCCCGGCGAGCACGGTCGCGACCTGCAGCCCGACCCCGCTGGTCGCGCCGGTCACCAGCGCGGTGCGGCCGGTGAGGTCGGGCACGTCGGCCTCGGTGTAGCCCATGGGCCGATCGTGCGGGCGCCGGGCCGCGGCGGCCATACCTCCTTGTGGGCACTTAGCCGGCGGCCACGACGGTCGCGGCCAGCGCGACGCGGTGGTCCTTCCCCCACGGCGGGCCCAGCGCCGCCCGCGGGCCGTGCAGCACCTCGCCGGCCCGGGCGCCCAGGATCGCGGCCGCCCGCCGTTCGACGTTCTTGGCGTCGAAGAGGTGGACGGCCCAGCCGCGGGCGCGGGCCGCGTCGTCCAGGACCCGGAGGTACATCACCGAGTCGGCGCGGGCCTCGTACGGCGGGCGCCGCAGCCGGGCGAGGTCGTCGGGGAAGCCGGGCGGCCAGGCCCGGATCGAGACCGAGACGATCGGCGCGGGCACGGCGGCGGCCAGCTCGCCCAGCGCGGCCGCCGTCGCCCGGGCCGCGGACGCCCGCACGGCCGCGACGAGCGCCGCGGCGGCCGCGTCGTCGAGGTCCTTGCCCTCATGGTGGACGGGGGCGGTCGCCGTGCCGGGCTCGACCAGCTCGATGCGCCGGCGGTCCACGACCCGGTGGTCGTCCGACGCCGTGACGGCCACGGCCCAGCCGAAGTGGTGCGCGATCCCGACCCTCACGGGACTGGAAGCCCGCCGGTCCGGGGCGTCACGGTGCGGCCCGGACGGGGCTGTCGGCCGCGGTCACCCGCACGGTGCTCGATCTCACGGGATCGGGTGCGGTGCCGCTCGGGTGCGGACCAGCCAGCAGGCCGCGGTGAAGCGGACCTCCCCGCCGTGCAGGTAGGTGTCGAACCCGGGCCGGACCGTGTCGATGACCTGCTCCCGGGTGGGCCCGTCCACCTCGTGCAGGACCTGCGCGAGCGGGCCGAGCCGGGTGAAGTAGCGCTCCAGCTCCGGCTCCGGGAGGGTGCAGACCACATCGATCGGGCGGATGTCGATCCCGGCCCAGCCACTCGCCTCCAGTACGCGCTGGATCCGTCCCCGGTCGGCGAAGGCGAACTGGCCCGGCGCGTCCGGCCGGGGTGCGGGCCGTTCCGGTAGGAACGGAGCGGCAGCGCGTTCGGCCGTCGTCATGAACGGGTTCTCCGCGGCGCTGCGCCACGCGACGAACCGGAACTCGGCGTCCGCCGCCGCAGCCCACCGCAGGTTGGCGAACGCCCGCACCGGGTCGTCGAAGAACATGACACCGAAGCGTGACATGATCGTGTCGAACGCGGCAGGGTCGAACGTGTGCTCCTGCGCATCGGCATGGAGGAACCGAGCCGGTACCCCCGCACGTTCGGCCCGTTCCCGAGCGACGGCGATCATGGGCCCGGACAGGTCGATGCCGACACAGCGCCCGGCCCCACCCGACCGCCGCGCGGCGGCCAGCGTCGTGCTGCCCGTGCCACAACCGACGTCGAGCACCCCTCCTCCGGGTTTCGCCACGATCCCTTCGACGAGCAGGTCCTCGAGGGGCCGGAACATCTCGTCCAGCACCCCCTGCAGATCGACCCACGCCTGCCCGGCGGGCCCGTTCCACCGCGCGGTCTGCTCGTCATTGCTCTCCGGTGTCACAACCACGCTCGTCTCCTGGTTCGCGTTCACGACCTGTGAGACAGTGGCACTTCAAGCCGACTTGAGGTCAACAGGATGCCGGATCTGGACATCGCCGACGTGGTGCGGCGTTCCGGCACACCCGCGTCGACGCTGCGGTACTACGAGGAGAAAGGCTGATCGCCTCGACCGGGCGCCGTGGCCTGCGCCGCCAGTTCGACTCCGCTGTCCTCGACCGGCTGGCGCTGATCGCGCTGGGACGCACCGCCGGCTTCACGCTCGACGAGATCGCCCGCATGTTCACACCGGACGGGCAGCTGTCCATCGACCGGCAGATGCTCGTGGCCAAAGCAGACGAGCTCGACCGGACGATCCGCGAGCTCGGGACCCTGCGCGACGTCCTCCGACACACCGCAGCCTGCCCTGCGCCGAGCCATCTGGAATGCCCGACGTTCCGCCGCATCATGCAGGCGGCGCGTGGCCGTTCAGCAGAGGGCTGCTGCCAGGCCGCCAGTAGCCGGTGGTGAGCTCACCGGTGGCACCCGTCGGCCACCGGAACCGCGCCGCACCTGCGACCGGCGGTTCACCACCGACGCAGCACGCGTGAAAACTCCGCCACCTGTACCCAAGACATGGCGGCGACGGTCTATTGGAACACCACCCGTTCCAGCGGCCACGGCCGGTTGGGGTAGACGGGCGTGCCGTCGGCCACGGTGGCCGCCGGGTCGAGCGCGTCCGGCCACTGGTACCGGTAGACGAAGTAGCTGTTGTGCAGGTGCGGGTCCGGCGCGGGCGCCCGTTGACCCGCTGCGGCGTCGTGATCATCATCGTCGCGTACGCGGGGAGCATGGTCTGCGGGTCGACGAAGTACCGCATCCGCCGGCCCTGCTGCTCCTCGACGTCGATGCTGTACGCGTACTCCTCCGGGTCCTTGCCGGTCTGCCCGAAGGCCGCGTTGAGGAAGCCGACGCCGACCCGCTGGTCGTTGCCGCGCTGCTGCGGGTCCGTCGGGTTGAGCGCGACGTCGAGCTGGAGGAACGGCCGGCCGGCCGCGTCCTGCACGGGGACCGGCGGGAACACCTCGACCAGGCCGGGGACGCCGTCGAGGTAGGAGAGGAACGCGTCCATCTCGGCGGGGGTGAGCCCGGCCGGCGCGACCCCGTCGGTGCTGCGGCGGTTGCCGGCCTTCTCGCCGGGCAGCATCCGCTCGGTGCAGAGCTGGTCGCCGTTCTGCCCGGACGGCACCACCTCCCACCGGGCGGGTTCCCGCGAGTGCTCGGTGCGCGGGTGCCAGCTCGCGACCTGCGCGTTCCCGAGGCAGCGGACCAGCTCGTGCTCGGGGTTGGTCTGGCCGTCGTCGCCGACGGTGAACGTCTCCTCGATCCAGGTCCGGGTGCGCCAGTCGATCGCGATGTGGTGGGTCTGGTGGTCGGACGGGAACTCCCGGACGTACTCCTCCTGGTCGTTCCAGTGGCTCACGACGATGTCGGTGACGGGCCGGGTGCTGCGGCGAGCATCGTCCAGAAGAACCGCCGCGGGTCGGCGGCGGCGAGCGCGGCGGCGTCGACCGCGGGGCCGGTGCCGAGGGCCGGCAGCTCGGACGCGTAGTGCAGCAACGGGCCGGCGGGCACGTTGATGTCCCAGTTGTTCGGGTCGGTCGGGGAGCCGGACCCGAGGTCCTGCTCACCCGGGTGCCCGCCGTCAGCTGCCCGATGAACGGGACGGCGGCGACCACCAGCGCGACGACGGCGGCGCCGGCGAGCAGCTTCGCCCAGAACTTCCACCGCGGGTTGGCCTGCAGCGTGAGGGACCGGCGACGTTCCGGCACCGCCCGCGGCTGCGACGAGACCCGGCGCGGCGGCGGCGCCGGGCGGGCCGGCGGCTGGACGGGCCGCGGCGCCTGGCGCTGCCGGGGCACCTCGGGCGGCACCGGCCGGTGGGCGGCTGGCCGGGCCGGCGCGGCGCACCCTCGGCCGGACGGCGGAACGGTGGTGGCGGCGGACCCGGCCGCGCCGACTGCTGGCGACCCGGTCGCGCCCCGCGCCCCGCCTGGCTGTCCATGTTCCTCCCGCGGATTCCCCGACGGCGGATCATCGGCGGGCGGCGGAGGGGCGTTAGCACACGCTCACGAAGACGGAGAACGATCCCCGCATCAGGGCAGGAACCGGACACCGGACGGCCCGGCGACCGCACGGAGGCGGGCGGCGTCGCGCCCGGGCGGGGCCCCGAAGAGGCGCCGGTACTCCCGGTTGAACTGCGACGGGCTGTCGTAGCCGACGAGGTGCCCGACCCCGGCGACGTCCCCGGGCCGGGCGGCGAGCAGCGTGCGGGCCTCCTGCAGCCGGATCTGTTTCTGGTACTGCAGCGGGCTCATCGCGGTGATCGCCCGGAAGTGGCGGTGGAACGCCGAACTGCTCATGCCGGCCAGCCGGGCGAGGTCGGCGACGCGCATCGGCTCGGCGTAGTTCTCGCGGATCCACCCGATCGCCCGGCCGACGTGCGCGAGGTCGCTGTCGGCGAGCCCGATCTGCCGGGGCACGGCGCCGTGCGGGCCGGTCAGCAGCCGCCAGAGGATCTCCTGCTCGGCCAGCGGGGCGAGCACGGGGGCGTCGGAGGGCCGGTCGATCAGCCGCACGAGACGGACCACGGCGTCGAGCAGGTCGACGTCGGCCTCGCCCGTCGCGATCGCCGGCGGCGCGGCGGCGGTGCGCCGGGACGGCGTGCGCAGCAGCAGCGGGGCGATGGCGGCCGGGCGCAGCGTCAGCCCGACGCCCAGCGCAGGGGTGCGCGGGCCGGCGCCGACGAAGTAGCCGGTGACCGGCAGGTCGGCCGTGACCAGCAGGAACTGCCCGGCCCGGTACTCGAACACCTGGTCGCCGAGCAGGAGCCGCTTGCCGCCCTGCGCCATCACGACGAGCAGCGGCTCGGCGAGCGAGTGGTGGGAGGCGTCGGTCTCGATGCGCGACAGGCGCAGCCCGTCGATCGGGGTCCGCAGGTCCGGGCGGGCCCGGGCGAGGACGAGGTCGCGGAGCTCGGCCAGCAGGCCCGCGGTGGTGCGCACCCCGTCACGACACCATCCCCGACCGGAACCGGCAAGCCCGATCCAGGCTAGATCGAGCGGATCGGGCAAGAGTCCGCGTGGAACGAGCTACCGCTGAGCTGCGGGGAGCGGTTGCATGGTCGGGACGATTTCCGACAAGGGGAGCACGATCATGCCGCTCGACCACTACGTCACACTCGGCCGATCCGGGCTGCGGGTCAGCCCGTTCGCGCTCGGTGCGATGCCTTCGGTGAGGACCCGGGGGCCGCCGGGTGCAGTGTGGAGGAGTCGGAGAAGATCCTCGCGACCTACCTGGACCGCGGCGGCAACTTCGTCGACACCGCGAACTTCTACAGCAACGGCCACTCCGAGAAGATCCTCGGCGACTTCCTCGCCGCCCGGCCCGGCCTGCGCGACCACGTGGTGCTCGCGTCGAAGTTCTTCGCGAACATGTTCCCGGGCGACCCCAACGGCGGCGGCGCGGGCCGCTCCGCGATCCGCGCGCAGCTCCACGAGACCCTTCGCCGGCTGCGGACCGACCACCTCGACCTGTACTGGCAGCACAACTGGGACCGCAACACGCCCGTCGAGGAGACCCTGCGCACGCTCGACGACCTGGTCCGGGCCGGCACCGTCCGCTACGTCGGCTTCTCCAACGTCCCGGCGTGGGTGACGGCGCAGGCCCAGACGACGGCGCAGCTGCGGGGCTGGACGCCGCTGGTCGCGCTGCAGGTCGAGTACTCGCTGCTGGCGCGCACCGTCGAGGGCGAGATCGCGCCGTTCGCGCGCGACCAGGGCATGGCGCTGGTGCCGTGGAGCCCGCTGCGCAATGGCTTCCTGTCCGGCAAGTACCGGCGGGACGCGGCCGTCACCGACTCGGCCCGTGCGGCCTATGTCGGCGGCCCGGCCGACGACGAGTACCCGGTGATCGAGGCCGTCGCGGCGGTCGCCGCCGACCTCGGCACGACGTCCGCGGCGGTGGCGCTGGCCTGGCTGCGCGCCCGCGAGGGCACCGTCGTGCCGATCCTCGGGGCGCGGCGGGTGGAGCACCTGGAGACCAACCTCGCCGCCCTCGACGTGACGCTCACGGCCGAGCAGCTGCGCACGCTGGACGAGGTGTCGGCCCCGGCGCTGGGCTACCCGGCGGCGGTGAACGGCGACGTCCGCACGATGCTCCAGTTCGCGGGCACCACGGTCGACGGCGAGACCTCCACCGTCTACCCGCCGCTCCTGCAGAGCGACGTCCGGTACTGAGCCGACGGGAGCGATGACAAACGCCCGCCGAGCCCGTCACCAGAGGTATGGACGACGCAGTGACAAGGCTCGACGAGCGGTTCAGCGCCCCGGGCGCGCAGCCCACGACGTGGGAGGCGGCGCGTGAGGTGCTGGAGAACGCCCAGGTCAGCTGGATCTCGACGGTGCGGACGAACGGGCGCCCGCACGTGACGCCGCTGGTGGCGGTGTGGCTCGACGGGGCGCTGCACTTCACCACCGGCCCGCAGGAGCAGAAGGCGCTCAACCTCGCGGCGAACCCGCACGTGGCGCTGACCACCGGCTGCAACACGTGGGACAGCGGCCTCGACGTCGTCGTCGAGGGGGTGGCGCGGCGCGTCACGGACCGGGCGATGCTGGGCCGGCTCGCCGCCGCGTGGCGGGAGAAGTGGGACGGCAGCTGGCAGTTCGAGGTCGGCGAGGAGGGCTTCCACCACGAGGGCGGCGGCCTCGCGCTCGTGTACGCCGTCGAGCCGGTGAAGGTGCTCGCGTTCGGCAAGGGCGCGTTCTCCCACACCCGCCACCGGCCCGCTGAGCAGCGGTTACCGTGAGGTGTGACGACCGAGCGCCGCGCCCAGCTGCGTGACTTCCTGCGCACCCGCCGGGCCCGGCTGACCCCCGCCGACGTCGGGATGGCGGCGGCGGGGCGGCGCCGCACGCCCGGGCTGCGCCGCGAGGAGGTCGCGGTGCTCGCCGGGGTGGGCGTGTCCTGGTACACGTGGCTGGAGCAGGGCCGCGAGATCAACGCGTCGGCCGACGTGCTCGACGCGATCGGCCGTGCGCTGCACCTGACCGAGGCCGAGCGGGTGCACCTGCACCTGCTGGCCGGGCTCAACCCGCCGCGTCCGGCGCCGGCTACCGGCGTCCCCCGGGAGCTGCACGACCTGGTGGACGCCTGGGCGCCGCGGCCGGCGATCCTGCGCGACCGGTACTGGAACCTGCTCGCCGTCAACGAGCCGACGCGCGCGGTGTTCGGCCTGGACGACACCGCGGACAACTGCCTCGTCGCGTTCTTCACCCACCGCCGCTACCGCGACGTGCACGCCCAGTGGGCGGCGGTCGCGCCGTCGGTCGTCGCCGCGTTCCGGGCGGCGCCGCGCACGACCCGGGCGACCCCGGGTTCGCCCGCGTGGTCGCGCGCCTCGCGGCCGTGAGCCCGGAGTTCGCGGCGCTGTGGGCCCGCCACGACGTGGGTGGGTCCGGTCCGCTCGTGAAGGCGGTGCGCCACCCCGAGGCCGGCGACCTCCTCTTCGACCTGACGCGGCTCACGGTGGCCGGCCGGCCCGACCTGGTACTCGACCTGTACGTCCCGCGTCCGGCGCCGTCCGAGGGTGGTGGTGCGGGTCCCCCGTTCGACGCGCTCTGTCCCGGTCCGTCACCGCGCGCCACCGTGGAGGCATGACGACGCACGGTTCACGTTTCGACGGCCCGCGTTTCGACGGCAGGGTCGCGCTGGTCACGGGGGGTACGAGCGGCATGGGCCTGGCCACGGCCCGCCGGCTGCTCGCGGAGGGCGCGCACGTGGTCGTCACCGGCCGCGACGAGGCTCGGCTCGCCGCCGCGGTGAAGGAGCTGGACGGCGGCCGGCGGGTGCTCGGCGTGCGGGCCGATGCGGCCCGCCTCGCTGATCTCGACGTGCTCGCCGCCGCCGTCCGCGACCGGCACGGGCGGCTGGACGTGGTGTTCGCCAACGCCGGGGTCGGCGTGTTCGGGCCGGGCGCGACTTCACCGAGCCGGCGTTCGACGAGGTGGTCGGGACCAACTTCAAGGGCGTCTACTTCACGGTCCAGAAGGTGCTCCCGCTGCTGGCCGACGGCGCGGCGATCGTGATCAACGCGTCGTGGACGCTGCACCGCGGCCTGGCCGGCGCGTCGGTCTACGCGGCGACGAAGGCCGCGGTGCACAACCTCTCCCGCACGCTGGCGGTGGAGCTGGCGCCGCGCGGCATCCGGGTCAACTCGGTGAGCCCCGGCTACATCGGCACCCCGATGTTCGACGCCAACGTCAGCCCGGAGGCCGCCGCGGCCGTCGTCGCGGACGTGCCGGCCGGCCGCATCGGCACGTCCGAGGACGTCGCGGGGGTGGTCGCGTTCCTCGCGTCCGCCGAGGCGGCGTACGTCAACGGGCAGGACGTGGTCGTCGACGGCGGGCTGGTCGCGGCCGCCCCGGGACGGCTGGGGTAGGTCACTGCTGACGGGCGTAGGCGCGCACGGAGAGCGGCGCGAACACGACCACCAGCACCGCGCACCAGACCAGCGTCGCCGTGACGCTCCCGCCGGTGGGCGTGCCGCCCAGCAGGGCGCGGCAGGCGTCCATCACGTGCGTGACGGGGTTGACCTCGGCCCACGCGCGCAGCCAGTCCGGGAGCGTCGCGGTCGGCGCGGCGAGGCTCGTGCCGAGCTGCAGCGGCAGCAGCGCGAAGAAGCTGAACGCCAGCACCGCGTCGGCGTCCCGGACGAGCACGCCGAGCAGCACCGTCACCCAGCTCAGGCAGAACCCGAAGAGCACGGCCAGCCCGGCGGCCGCGAGCGCCGCGGCCGGGCTGCCGCCCACCCGGAAGCCGAGCGCCGTGCCGATCGCGAAGAGGATCGCGACGGCCGCCGCGTACCGGACGACGTCCGCGAGCAGCGAGCCGAGCAGCGGGGCGAGGCGGCTGATCGGCATGCTGCGGAAGCGGTCCGTCACGCCGTTCCTGAGGTCGAGGTTGATCGAGGCGCCGCTGGAGACCATCCCGGCCAGCCCGGCGCCCATCACGAGGATGCCGGGGAAGAGGTACTGCAGGTACTCGGCGGTCGAGCCGGCGACCGGGCGGCCGAACAGGTACAGGAAGAGCACGAGGAAGAGCGCCGGTGTGACCACGCCGTTGACCACGGCGCCGGGGTTGCGGGCGGTCTTGGCGAGGCTGCGGCGGGCGAGCACGAGGCTGTGGCGCAGCGGGGCGAAGGGCCGGGCGGGAAGCGCGGTGGTTGTCATCAGGCGGCCTCCCGGCCGGCCGGGCGCCGGTCAGGGCGAGGAACGCCTCGTCGAGGCTGGGCAGGCGCAGCGCGAGCTCGGTGACGCCGACGCCCGCGTCGCGCAGTCCGGTGGCGACGCCCACGAGCTGGTCGTGGCCCGCGACGGGCACGGTGAGCTGCTGGTTCGACGTGCGCTGCGGGGCCTGCCCGGCGACGGCGGCGAGGACCGCGGCGGCCCGGTCGGCGTCCGCAGGGTCGTCCAGCCGCAGCGCGATCGTGTGCCCGCCGACCTGCTGCTTCAGCTCGGCGGGCGTGCCCGAGGCGATCACCCGCCCCCGGTCGACCACGGTGACGGCGTCGGCCAGCGCGTCGGCCTCCTCCAGGTACTGGGTGGTGAGCAGGGTGGTGACGCCGTCGGCGGCCAGCCCGCGGATCGTCTGCCACAGCTCGTCGCGCCGTCCCGGGTCGAGCCCGACGGACGGCTCGTCGAGGAACACCACCTCGGGCCGCCCGACGAGGCTCGCGGCCAGGTCCAGCCGCCGGCGCATGCCCCCGGACCAGCCCGTGACCGGCCGGCGGGCCGCGTCCTCCAGGCCGAACCGGGCGAGCAGCTCACCCGCGCGCCGCACGGCGTCGCGGCGCGGCAGGTCGAGCAGCTCGCCGATCATGACGAGGTTGGCGAGCCCGGTCAGCTCCTCGTCGACGCTGGTGTGCTGGCCGGAGAGGGCGATCCGACGGCGGACCTCGCCGGGGTGGCGCACCACGTCGAACCCCGCGACCCGCGCGGTGCCGGCGTCCGGGCGCAGCAGCGTGGCGAGGATCCGGATCAGGGTGGTCTTGCCGGCGCCGTTGGGGCCGAGCAGGCCGTGCACCCGTCCGCGGGGGACGGCGAGCCCGACGCCGTCGAGCGCCGTGGTCGCCCGGTACCGCTTGGCCAGGGCGTCCGCCTCCAGCCCGAGGTCACTCATGGCCGCCTCCATTCGGATGATGATAACATCTGAATGCTGACGGTATCGTAAGCGCATGGGCGAGGCGAAGGGGCGCGATGGTCCGGCTGACCAGGGCGCAGCAGCAGGAACGCACGCGGGCCGCCGTGCTGGCCGCGGCGCGGCACGAGTTCGCCGAGCACGGCTACGCGGACGCGAAGGTCGACCGGATCGCCGAGCGGGCCGAGCTGACCCGCGGCGCCGTCTACTCCAACTTCCCCAGCAAACGGGCCCTCTACCTGGCCGTTCTCGTCGCCGCGGAGGAGCCGGCGGGCCCTGCGCCGGCCCGCCCGCCCGGCGCGGCCGCCGCGCTCGGCGCGTTCGCCCGCATCCGGCTGGAACGGCTCCCGCTCACCGGCGACGCGCCCGCCGACGGCAGCCTGCGGCTGCGCTCGCTCACGGGGGTGTTCGACGACGAGCCGGGCCGCACGGCGTCGGCGCAGGTCACGAGCCTGGAGGCGGTGCTGCTCGGGCTGGCGCTGGAGGCTGTGGAGCCGGCGGGCGGGCGCCGCGTGCGGCTCGCGGAGCTGGTACTGACGCTGCTCGCCGGCAGCGGCCACCTCGCCGGCTCCGCCCCGGGTTTCGGCGACCCGTTCGACGTCGCGCGCGCCTGCGAGCACCTCGCCGGCCTCGACCTCGGAGACACCTGGCGCCGGCGCACCTGCCGTTCGTCCGCCCGGCCCGGGCAGCCGCGGACCCGTGGACGCCGCCCGCGGACCTCGCCGACCAGGTCACCGGCCGGCCGGTCGCGCTGGGCACCGACGGTGTGGTCGCCGTGCTCGGGGCCGGCCGGCTCGGCGCCGCCGAGGAGGCCGTGCGCGCCGCCCACCCCGGCGACGTGCTGACCGTCGCGTCGTGACGGACGACCCCGCCGAGATCGGCCGGCTCGTCCGGCTGCGGGTCGGCGACCTCACCGGCACCCTGCGGCGGGTCTTCCCCGTCGACGCCCTGCCGCGCCTGCGGGTGGTGCTCGACGAGACCGGTGCCGTCGCGGCCGCGGCCGGCGTGCCCGAGCCGGACGACCACACCGAGGCCGCGGTGCGCGTCCGCGGCGGGCGGGTGGTCGCCCGGGCGGACGGGCGCGGCGCCGGGTTCGCGGCCGCGCGTTCAGTGGCGCGGAGTCCCCAGCGTGACCAGCAGGTCCTCGTGGAGCTGGAACCACACCGCGTGGTACGACGCCGTGCTGTCGGTGAGGTGCTCGGTGGCCCCGCGGTCGCCCGCGTGAGCGCCTGCGTGAGCCGGGTGCGATATCGCCGGAATCGGGGGAGCACGGCGGCCAGATTCGTGCAGACGGTGCCGGCGCGCGCGTCGAATTCGACGAACAGTTCGAGCACCCGGGCGTCGTACGCGGCGTCTGTGTGGGTGTTCGCCACCGGCACGCCGCCGACGTTCCGGGTCTGCCACGCCGTGCACAGGTCGAGCAGTTCCGGGTTGAGCACGAGAAAGTGCTCGAACGCGGCCGTCACCGCGGCGCGCACGCCCGGGGCGACGAGCTGCACGGCCACCCACCGGTCGTCCGCGGCCTTGCCCGCGTCGGTCGGACCCCACCCGCCGAACTCGCCCGGCACGCGGGTGACCAGCCCGATCACCGCCAGGTCGATCAGCTCGGACTCGACGTCGTCCGCCGGCATCCCCGCTGCGTCGGCCACGACGTCCAGCCCGGCGAACCCCGTGCAGCGCAGGGTGTGGAGCACGTGCGACACCCGATCAGGTTAGCCCCATGACATGGATCCATCCGCTCGCGGCCGAAACCGCGGAAAAACGCCGGAGTGCTCGGCGGAAAGGCGCACGGGCTGGTCGGGCTCATCCGGCTCGGGCTGCCCGTTCCACCCGGTTTCGTCATCGGCACGGCGGCCTGTCGCGCCTTTCTTCGCGACGCCCGCTTTCCGGACGGTCTGGACGCCGAGCTGGCCGTTGCCGTCGCGGGGCTCGAAGCCGCCACCGGGCGCCGGCTCGGCGGTCCGGAACGGCCGCTCGTGCTCGCGGTGCGCTCCGGCGCGCCGGTCCCGATGCCCGGGATGATGAGCACGGTGCTCGACGTCGGCCTCACCGCCGCGGCGACGGCCGGGCTCGCGGCCGAGACCGGCGACCCCGCGTTCGCCGCCGACACCCGCAGGCGGTTCCTGGCCGGCGCGCCGCGGCCGCGGCCGGCCCCGTCCCCGGCGACGCGGCGGCCCAGCTCCGGCACGCCGTGCGGGCGGTGTTCGCCTCGTGGGACGCCCCGCGCGCCCGGACCTACCGCACGCTGCACGGCGTGCCGCACGACCTCGGCACGGCCGTGACCGTGCAGGCCATGGTGTTCGGCAACCGGGACGCGCGCAGCGGCGCGGGCGTCGCGTTCAGCCGGGACCCGACCACCGGCGAGCCGGTCCCGTTCGGCGAGGTCCTGTTCGGCGGCCAGGGCGACGACGTGGTCTCCGGACGGTCGGCGACCCGGCCGCTCGCCGACCTCGCCACCCGCGAGCCGCGGGTGTGGGCCGCGCTGACGGCCGCCCTGGCCCGCGTCGAGGACCGCTGCCGCGACGCGTGCTCGGTGGAGTTCACGGTCGAGTCCGGGACGCTGTGGCTGCTCCAGGTCCGCGCCGGCGGCATGGCCGGGCGCGCCGCCGTCCGGGTGGCCGTCGACCTCGCGGACGCCGGTGTGATCGACCGGGCGGAGGCGGTGCGCCGCGTCCCTCCGCACCACCTCGCCGCCGCCCGGGCGCCGCGGCTCGCGCCCGGGGGCGACGTGCTCGTGCGCGGGCTGGGCGCGTGCCCGGGCGTCGCGACCGGACGGGTCGCGACAAGCGCCGCGAGCGCCGTGCGGATGGCCGCGGCCGGCCCGGTCGTGCTGGTGCGGCCGCACACCTCCCCGCACGACGTCGCGGGCATGGCGGCGGCCGCCGGGATCGTCACGGCGACGGGCGGGCCGGCGAGCCACGCGGCCGTCGTCGCGCGGGCCATGGGGCGCCCGGCCGTCGTCGGCGCGGCGGGGCTCGTCGTGGCGGACGGTCGGGTCCGGGCCGGCGGCCGGACGCTGCGGGAGGGCACCGTCGTCTCGCTGGACGGGACGGGCGGCGAGGTCGTGCTCGGCGCGCCCGGCACCGTCACCGGGGCGGCCGACCCGCACCTGCGGCGGCTGCTCGACTGGGCGCGCGAGGTCGACGGCGCCGGTCCGGCCCGGTGCGGACCGGTCCCGCGCGCGGGGACAATGGGGTCGTACGCCGGTGAAGGGGATTGGGTTTCTGTCGTGGACGGGTTCTGGGAGTCCGACTGGGTGGCGCGGTTCGCCGACGAGGTGATCGCCGAGGCGGACCGGCGCGACCCGAAAGCGACGATCGTCTGCGCGTCGGGGCTGAGCCCGTCGGGCCCGATCCACCTCGGCAACCTGCGCGAGGTCATGACCCCGCACCTCGTCGCCGACGAGATCAAGCGCCGCGGCCGGGCCTGCCGCCACCTGCTCTCCTGGGACGACTACGACCGGTTCCGCCGGGTGCCCTCGGGGATCGACCCGTCGTACGCCGAGCACGTCGGCAAGCCGCTGACCAGCGTGCCCGCCCCGCCCGGGAGCCCGCACCCCAACTGGGCCGAGCACTTCAAGGCGCCGATGACGCAGGCCATGGCCGCGCTGGGCATCGACGTCGACCCGATCGGCCAGACGGCGATGTACACCGGCGGCGCCTACCGCGACCAGGTGCTGCTCGCCATGCGCGAGCGCAAGCGGATCGACGAGATCCTCGGCCGCTACCGCACGAAGGACCGGGCCGCCGCCCAGGACGACGCCGACGACCCCGACGGCTCGGGCGCCGCCGGACCGGGGGAGTACTACCCGTTCAAGCCGTACTGCACGGCGTGCGGGCGCGACCTCACCACCGTCGTCGCGTACGACGACGACACCACCGAGATGACCTACACGTGCGAGTGCGGCCACACCGAGACCGTGCTGCTGCGCGAGTTCACCAGCGGCAAGCTGGTGTGGAAGGTCGACTGGCCGATGCGGTGGGCGTACGAGGGCGTGGTGTTCGAGCCCTCCGGCGTCGACCACAGCTCGCCCGGCTCGTCGTTCCAGGTCGGCGGCCTGATCGTGGACGAGGTCTTCGGCGCGAAGCAGCCGATCGGGCCGATGTACGCGTTCGTCGGGATCACCGGCATGGCCAAGATGAGCAGCTCCCGCGGCGGCGTCCCGACGCCCGCGGACGGGCTGGGGATCATGGAGCCGGCGGTGCTGCGCTGGCTCTACGCGCGCCGCCGCCCCAACCAGTCCTTCAAGATCGCCTTCGACCAGGAGATCTACCGGCTCTACGACGAGTGGGACGGCCTGACCCGGCGCGTCGGGGAGGGCACGGCCACGCCGGGGGAGCAGGTGGCGCACGCCCGCTCCACGCGCACGGCGCTCGGTGCGCTGCCCACGACGCCGCGGCCGTTCCCGTACCGGACGCTCGCGTCGATCGCCGACATCACCACCGGCGACGAGGAGCAGACCCTGCGGATCGTGGGCGGCCTCGACACGGCCGACCCCGTCACCGAGCTGGCCGCGCTGCGGCCGCGGCTGGACTGCGCCGAGCGCTGGGTCGCGACGTACATGCCGGCCGACCAGCACACGCAGGTGCGCGCGGAGCCGGACCGCGAGCTGCTCGCCTCGCTCGACGAGGGCGACCGCGCGGCCCTGGGCCTGCTGCTCGACCGGCTCGCCGACGACTGGTCGCTCGACGGGCTGAACCTGCTGGTCTACGGCGTGCCGAAGCTGCGGGCCGGGCTCCCGATGGACGCCGGGCCGACGCCCGAGCTCAAGGTGGCGCAGCGGCAGTTCTTCGCGCTGCTCTACCGGCTGCTCGTCGGCCGCGACACCGGGCCGCGGCTGCCCACGCTGCTGCTCGCCGTGGGCGCCGAGCGGGTGCGGGCGCTGCTGGCGCCGGAGGCCGCGGCGCCGGCGAGGTGACCCTGCTCGTCGAGGTACCCGTACAGGGCGGCCGAGGCGCCGAGCCGCTGCAGGCTGCGCCGGTGCAGCTCCTGCTCGCGTTTCGCCAGCTCGGCGCGCACCCGTTCCGGGCTGCCTGACCCGCGCAGCTCGTCGACCACGGCGTGCACCACGGGAAACGGGTACGCGCCGCGCCGCAGCAGCGCCACCACCCGGGCCGTGCGCAGCTCGGACTCGTCGTACACGCGGTAGCCGGTGCCGGGCTCGCGGGCCGGCCGCAGCAGCCCGCGTTCCTCCCAGAGCCGCAGCACCGCCGTCTGGACGCGCGCGAGCCGGGCGACCTCCCCGATGCGCAGTCCGCCGCGCGGAGCGGCCCGCCGGGGGTCGGGCGGCGCCGCGGTCACGGTCGTCACGCCCGCAGCACATCGGCCACCTCGGCGCGCTCGCGGTCCAGCTCGGCGTGGCTCGCGTCGACGGCCGCGACGGCCGTCTCCAGGTCGCCCGCGTGCACCGCGCGCATGATCGTGCGGGCGCGGGCCCAGCCGTGCCCGCCGGCCAGCCGGCGGACGAGCGCGATCGCGGCGACGTGCACGTCGGTGAAGATCCGGTACCGCTCGGGGTGCGCTCGACGGGCGGCAGCACGCCGAGGTCGACGTAGTTGCGCACCTGCTGCACCGAGACGCCGACGGTGTCGGCGACATCGACTGCCTTCCACCTCCTGTTTGAGGCTTTTGCCGGTGGCATCACGGACTCCCGGGAAAACAGCCAAACAACAGTTCAATGAGACGATTGAAGCATGCTCCCGGTTCGCCGCGTCGAGGCGGCCGGCCGGCTCCTGACGGCCGGCGAGGGGTCCGCGCTCGCCCCGGGAGCACGGCGGGTCCGCGCGCCCGCGCGCCCTCCGGAGGGGGTGAACCGATGGTCTGATCCTCGCGAGACCGCTTGTACCTGCACTGATGGCGAGGTGTCACTCGATGCTGACGGGTAACGCTGAGGGCTCCCGTGCGGAGTAAACCTGGCGCCCGCGGTGAAATCCCCCCGGCCGCGGGCGCACCCCGGCCGGGGCCTGCCCTGGTCGGCGGCAGCACCCGCCCACTGCCCGGGCGGGTGCTGCTGTCCCGGGCCGCCCCATCCTGTTGGCCGTCTGTTGGTCCGGTTGCCGCAGTTCTGGTCACAGGGGGGTTGCGTGACCTGGCACCCTGATGCTCAGGTGTGCGCGATGCGAACGCCCCGACCGAGTGGTCGAGGCCGAGAAGCCGGAGCGAGCGTCGAGGCCCGAAGCGGCGGAGAGGAGGCGGGTGGCCGATCAGCCGAGGATGCGCTGGAGCCTGGCGTGCCGGCGGCGCGCGGTGTTCCGGTCGCGGATCGCGGCGCAGAGCTGACAGGGCTGCCCGTCGGGCATCACCATCGGCGCCGCCGCGATCATGTGACCGCAGAGCGCCTGGAAGTAGCCGTCCGACCGCAGCGCAGCCTGGCTCAGCTCGGTGTCGGGCACCTCGTGCGCCCGCTCGTCGAGGCAACACGTCATCGTGACGGTTTCGACCGTCATCTGGCGCTGGTCCGACGGACGGAGGGGGTGGGAGGCGCCGCCACTCATAGGGATCAGTGTCCCTACATCGCCTTGCGGATGCAAGTACGTCTGCAAGAACATCTGCAATGGGTGGTGCCTGTGTCACGGGTCGGGGAAGCCGTACGCCGCCGTGACCGGACGCGCCGGGCGGATCACTCCGTCGGCCGAGACGAGGGCCCCCGTTCGACGACCGGCTGGGCTGACCGCCGTAGGCCGAGGGGGCGGCCGGCCGACGTCGCGACGAACGGCCGGGGTGAATCCTCGGCGTAGCGCTCCGAGCACGTTATGCTGCCGAGTCGTGGTGGCGGAGGTGTGCCTGCCGTGGCCCCGTACAGCCGCGGACCGGCGCACGGAGCCTCCGTCCGGTCTCCTGCCGCGACCGTGGCACCCCTTCGTTCCCAAGGACGGTCCGACGTGAAGAACGAGCCCGATCTCATCCGGCAGCGGCCTGGTCCCGAGGCCGGTCACGAGAGCGGCCCGACCGTCACCCGAATCGTGCTCGGCACCCAGCTGCGCCGCCTGCGTGAGGGTGCGGGCATCACGCGCGAGGCCGCGGGCGACGCGATCCGGGCGTCCCACGCGAAGATCAGCCGCCTCGAGCTGGGCCGCGTGGGCATCAAGGAACGCGACATCGAGGACCTCTTGACGCTGTACGGCGTCACGGAGCCCGCCGAGCGCGCGGAGTACCTCGCGCTGGTCCACCGGGCCAACGCGCCCGGCTGGTGGCAGCAGTACGGCGACCTCCTGCCCACGTGGTTCGAGATGTACCTGCGGCTGGAGCAGGCTGCGGCGTTCATCCGCACCTACCAGGTGCAGTTCATCCCCGGCCTGCTGCAGACCGAGGAGTACGCGCGCAGCGTCATCCTGGTCGCGCACCGCAGCGAGTCGGCCGACGAGATCGACCGCCGCGTGTTCCTGCGCGTCGAGCGCCAGAAGATGCTGCAGGAGCCGGGCTCGCCCAAGCTGTGGGCGGTGGTGGACGAGGCCGCGCTGAGCCGGCCGTTCGGCGCCGCGTCGACCATGCGGGCGCAGCTGCAGCACCTGCTGGAGATGAGCGAGCAGCCCAACGTCATCCTGCAGGTGCTCCCGTTCCACCTCGGCGCGCACGCCGCGGCCGGCGGCCCGTTCACGATCCTGCGGTTCGCCGAGCCCGACCTGCCCGACATCGTCTACCTGGAGCAGCTCACCAGCGCGGTCTACCTGGACAAGCGGCCCGACGTCGAGAACTACCTCGCGGTGATGGAGCAGGTCACCGTGCAGGCCGAGACGCCGGAGCGCTCGAAGGACATGCTCCACCAGCTGCTGAAGGAGTTCTGAGCTCTCGCCGGACCGGGCGGGCTTCGTGCTCAGGCCTTGCGGCCGATCCCGCCCGCGTGCAGCGTGCGCACCGACTCCTCGGTGCTCGTGCGCTCGTCCGGGCGCAGTCGTTCACGTAGACGAACCCCGGGTCCACCAGCTCCAGCCCCTCGAAGAAGCGGCGCTGCTCGTCCCACGTGCGGAAGCGGCCGCGGCGCAGCCGCTGTCCATGAACGCGCGTTCGGCCGCCTTCGCCCGCGGCTCGCCGTCGTCGAGGAAGTTGCTGACCAGCAGGTACGAGTCCGGCACCAGGCGTTCCGCGATGTGCGCGGTGGCGCCGTACGGGTCCTCCTTGTCGTGGAGGTGGTGCAGGATCCCGCCCAGCAGCACCGCGAACGGCTCCGAGAAGTCGATCAGCGCGGTGGCCTCGTCGTGCTCGAAGATCGTCTCCGGCCGGCGCAGGTCGGCCTGGATGATCGTGGTGATCCGGTCGTGGTTGAGCAGCGCGTAGCCGTGCGCGAGCACCACGGGGTCGTTGTCGACGTACACGACGCGCACGTCCGGCGCGAACTCGTGGGCGAGCTCGTGCACGTTGCCGGCGGTCGGCAGCCCGGACCCGACGTCGAGGACCTGGCGGATGCCGGCCTCGCCCACGAGGAACCGCAGCGCCCGGCGCAGGAACTCGCGGTTGTCCAGGGCGATCTGCTTCGCCTCCGGCACCACGTTGAGGAAGCGGTGGGCCGCCCGGCGGTCGACGTCGAGGTTCTCCTTGCCGCCGAGCAGGAAGTCGTACACCCGGGCGATGGAGGGCCGGGTGGTGTCGACGTCCGGCGGCGCGTGGAGATCGTCCTGGAAGCCGTCGTCGTCACGGTCGGTCGCCTCAGGCACCGGGTCGCCCACCAACGGGAGTGCCTCCTTCGGCGACCAGGTCCGGTAACTCCGGGACGTGTGGGCGAAAGCCTAGCGTGATCGACTAGGCCTTAGTAGACCGTTCACCGACGCCTACCGTTGAACTCTCCACTTCAACTCGGATCGCGGATTTTCGCCCGTTCCGGGCTTGACGGATGCGCTTTCCGCCGTCGAGGCTGAGCCATATGGGTGAAGCCATCACTCTCGGAGAGCTGGATCAGCGCCTGGTGGCCGCCCTCCAGCTGGACGGCCGCGCCCCGTGGAGCCGGGTGGCCCGGGCGCTCGACGCGAGCGAGTCCACGGTTGCGCGCCGTGGTCAGCTGCTGCTCGACAGCGGCGCCGTCGCGGTCACCGGAGCGGTCGACGGGATGCGCTGCGGCACGGGTGTGCCGGCGCACGTCCGGCTGCGCTGCCGGCCCGGCGCGGCCGGTGCGGTGGCCGGCGCGCTCGCCGCCGTCCCGCAGGCGCGCTCCGTCGCGGTGGCGGCCGGCGACACCGACGTCGTGGCCGAGCTCGCCGTCCCGGGGCACCGCGCGGCCGGCGCGGCACTGGCCGGCCTGCCGCGGCCCGACGATGTCGTCCACGCCGAGACGCTGGTGGTCGTGCGGCGGTTCGCGGTCGCGGAGGAGTGGGACCCCGGCCTGCTCGCGCCGGACGCGGCCGCGCTGCTCCGCCCGGCCGGCGTGCCCGGCTGCCCCCGCGAGCGCCGCGAGCCCGAGCCGCTCACCGAACAGGAGCGCGCCGTGGCCGACCTGCTCGCGGCGGCCGGCCGGGCCACGTACGCGCAGCTCGCGGCGGCGCTCGGGGTGAGCGAGTCGACGGCGGCCCGGCGGGTCGACTCCCTGGTCCGCCGCGGCTGCCTGCGGTTCCGCACGGTGTTCCCGGCCGCGCTGCTCGGGTTCGGCGTCGAGTTCGTGCTGTGGCTGGACGTCGCGCCGGGCGACCTCGAGAGCGCCGGGATGCGGCTCGCGCGCGAGCCGTCCACGCGCAGCGTCGGCGCGACGGCCGGGCGGTCCAACCTCTGCGTGCACGGCGTGCTCCCCGGCCACGCCGACCTCTACCCGTACCTGACCGGGGTGCTCGGCGCGCTGCCGGGCGTCCGGGCCGTCGAGACGACGCTGCTCGCCGCCACCCTGAAGGACGCCGGCCTGCCGGTCCGAGCGGGCGGCCTCGTGGAAGGACCTCCGTGAGCACTCTCCCCACGCCGGCCGCCCTGGACGGCGTCGACGTCGCCGGGCTGCGGCGCCGCCTGGCCGCCCACCGTGACGAGATGGTCGCCGACCTCCTCGCGTACGCCGGCCACGAGACCCCGAGCGACGACCGCGCGCTGCTCGCGGCCGGGCTCGCGCACGTCGAGGGCTGGACGGCCGAGCGGCTCGGCGCACCCCGCACCCGCACCCGGCACGTCTCCGAGGTGCACGGCGACGCGCTCGTGCTCGACCACGCGGGCGCGGGGGAGCGGCACCTCACGCTGCTCGCGCACTACGACACGGTGTGGAGCGCCGGCACCCTCGCCGCCATGCCGGTCGTGCTCGACGGCGACCGGGTGAGCGGCCCGGGCGTCTTCGACATGAAGGCCGGGCTGGTGCAGGCCGTGTGGGCGGTCCGGGCGCTGCGGGAGGCGGGGGTGGCGCACCCGCCGCTGCGGCTCGTGGTCACCGGCGACGAGGAGATCGGCAGCCCGTTCTCCCGCCCGCTGATCGAGAAGGCGTGCGCCGGCGCGGCGGCCGTGCTGGTGTTCGAGGCGGCCGCCGACGGCGCGGTGAAGACGGCGCGCAAGGGCGTCGGGCTGTGGGACCTGCACATCCGCGGGGTGGAGTCGCACGCCGGGCTCGACCCCGCTGCGGGCGCGAGCGCGTCGACGAGCTGGCCCGGCTCGTGCAGACGCTGCACGACGCCACCGACCTCGCCGCCGGGACGTCCGTCAACGTCGGGGTGGTGCACGGCGGCACCCGGGCGAACGTGGTGGCCGGCGAGGCCCGCGCCGAGGTGGACGTCCGCGTGCGGACGGGCGCCGAACAGGCCCGGATCGATCGCCTGGTGGCCGGCCTGCGCGCCCACGACCCGCGCGCGAGGTGACGGTCACCGGCGGCTGGAACCGGCCCGCCATGGAGCGCACCCCGGAGATCGCCGCGCTCTACGCGCTGACCAGGGCCGCCGCGGCCCAGCTCGGCGTCGACCTCGCCGAGGTCGCGGTGGGCGGCGCGAGCGACGGCAACTTCGCCGCGGCGCTGGGCGTGCCGGTACTCGACGGGCTCGGCGCCGTCGGGGCCGGGGCGCACGCCCGCCACGAGCACGTCAGCGTCGACGGGATGGTGGAACGCGCGGCCGTGGCGGCGGGGGTGATGGCAGCGTTCGTGCGGTGAGCCCACCGGCCCCACGTCTCACGAAGTCGGCAACAGGTGCAGCCCTTCGTGGTCCGCGAAATCGGCGTAGTCCTTCGTGTTGAAGGTGGCGAGCGGAAGGTCACGTGCCAGGCAGCACGCTGCGATCCAGCTGTCGTTCGCCGGCCGGGGGCGGACCCGGAGCTGCGAGTAGGCCTGGAGCTCACCCCAGCGTGCTGCGACGCCTCGGTCGTACGGCAGCACGACGAGCTCGCCCAGGAAAACGGCGGACCAGCGTCCACTTCGTCAGCTCGCCGACCGTCACGAACGTGACCGCGAGGATCTGGCCGGTCAGCTGCCGCGCTGCGGGGGCGGGAACGCGGCGTCGCAGCAACGAGGATGCGACATCCGTGTCGAGCACGACGACGCTCACGCCACGTCGGCGCGCCGCGACCTGTAGAGATCGGCCAGGAAGTCCTCGTACTCCTGCTCGGACTCGAACGGGTCGTCGTGGGGCAGCGCCTCCGGCGACGCGATCGGGCGGACTCCTTGCTGCCGGACGAGCTGGTCGGTCGGCACGAACTCCGGATCGGGTTCGTAGGCCGGTTGGCGGGGAGTGGTCATGCCGTTCACCTCCTTCCTCGGATGGAACCCGAGGATGCCACGCCGCACCGACAGAGCTGTGGACCGCCGCGCCTGCGGAGCCCGGCGACCGTCGGTGCCCGCCCGTAGGTCGGCGCCGTGAACACAGCAGAGCTTCTCACCGACGCGTTCGGCCGCATCGGCGACGAGGTGCACGCGGCGGTCGACGGCCTGAGCGTCGAGCAGCTCGGCCACCGCGTCGGCCCGCAGGCCAACTCGATCGCGTGGCTCGTGTGGCACCTCGCGCGGGTGCAGGACGACCACGTCGCAGAGGTGGCCGGCACCGAGCAGGTCTGGACGGCGCAGGGCTGGGCCGAGCGGTTCGGGCTCCCGTTCGTCCCGCGGGCCACCGGCTACGGGCAGTCGAGCGCCGAGGTCGCGGAGGTCAAGGCCGACGCCGAGCTGCTCGCCGGCTACTACGACGCCGTGGCCGCGCACACGCTCGCCTACGTCGGCGGCCTGTCCGACGCCGATCTCGACCGTGTGGTCGACGAGCGCTGGGACCCACCGGTCACGCTCGGTGTGCGGCTGGTCAGCGTGATCGGCGACGACGAGCAGCACGTCGGGCAGGCGGCGTTCGTCCGCGGCATTCTCGACAGCTAGGTGTCCTGTCCCGTGCTCCTGGTCCGTCCGGCCACCCTGCGAGCCCGGTTTCCCGCTGTCAAACCTCGCCGGCGACCGCTTCCCCCGACCGGGACGCACGCCCGTCCGGATGACGTACCCCCGGTCACGCTGCGCGTCGGCCGGTCCGCCCGCCCGGCGGAGTGACCGGGGCCACCCTGATCGCGACAGTTGACGTCGTGGCATCGATCCGGTGCGTGCGGCGCACCGACAGGGGGAGGCGGTGCGCGCCGGATCGGCGTCGAGCACCGGACGGACGACTGCGGCAGGCACGGGCATCTGCGCTCCGCGCACGCGGGCTGGACGCTGTCGCTGGTGGTGCACCCGCCGGGGCCGGCGGCGGAGCGGGAGCCGGCCCACGCGCTGCGGCCCCGCCCGCCGGAGCGGGTGCCGGACGCCGTGCGCGAGGTCGCGCATCGCACCTGCACGGTCGGCTGGCAGGAGGCGGTGGCGTGGCGCCTCTCGGGCGCGCTGGACGACCCCGGCTGGGGTGCGTTGCGCCGGCGCCCGGGCGGGCTGTGCCGGCGGCTCGCGGCGGTGGCCCGGGACGTCGAGGACGCGGCGGTGCTGCTGGGCGAGCCGGCCTGGCTCGGCACGGTCGACGGGGTGCGCTGGCGCAAGTGCACCCGGCTGGTGCAGAAGGTGGCGCAGGCGGCCGTGCAGAAGGCGGTGCCGTGGCCGGGGGAGAGCCGGGCCCGCACCGTCGCGCACTGCCTGCTCGTCACCGGGGTCTGGCTCTGTGCGGCGGGCGGCGGCGTCGCCGGGCACGCGAGCGCCGGCCTGCGGACCTGTGCGTGTTTTGAGACCCTGGCGAGGGGTCGCTCGGCCGAGGGCGTCCGCGCCGCGCTGGAGCGGCACCTGACGTGCCTGCGGGCGGCGCCCCGGGACTGACCGAGGAGTCCGCACCGTCGGGGGGGCGGACTCCTCCCGATTGCAGCAAAGCCACCCTCACGCCGCCAGGCTGCATGAGGGTGGCTTTGCTGCAATCGGGGTCGGGCTACGCGCAGTGCACGTCCACCAGGACGTGGCGGCGGTCGTCGCGGACGAGCCGCAGCGCCCGCTCCAGGGCCGGGACCAGCTCCGACCGGCTGTTGACCTCGATGCCCACCCCGCCGGACGCCTCGGCGTAGGCGGAGAACCGCGGGGCCGGGTCGAGGCGGGCGAGGGGGGAGAGGTCGCCGAGACCGGCGATGTGGCCCTCCGGGTACATGCGCAGCGCGGAGCTCTGCACCGCGCCCCAGTACGCGTTGGTGCACACGATCGTCAGCACCGGCAGCCCGTGCATGGCCATGGCCTGGTGGCACGCGGCCGGGTTGGCGAACAGGTACGCGCCGTCGCCGACGGTGGCGATGACGGTCGGCGGTCGGGGCGGGCCATCTGCACCGCCCATCGGCCCCCGGCCAGCCCCCAGCCGAGCCCGCCGGCCGGCGGGGTGCCGAAGAACGTGCCCGGGACCGTCGGGCCGAGCATCTGGGCCGATCCCCAGTACTCGCTCACCACGATCGCGTCGGCCGGGCGCAGCTTCGCGAGCGCCGCGTTGAGCACCGGCTTGGTGATCGGGTCCGCGCTCGCGAAGTCGGCGTCGAGCGCCTGGTCGCGCGCGGTGCGCCAGCCGCCCACCCGCTGGGCCAGCAGCTCCGCGCGGCCGGGGTCGACGGGACGCTGCGACAGCTCCGCGGCCAGCGCCGTGATCAGCGCGGTGCTGCTCGCGGTGATCGACAGGTCGGCGCGGTGGGTGCGCACCGGGTAGCGGGCGAAGTGGGGGTCCGGCCCGACCTGCACGACGGTCGCGTCCCGCCGCGGCGCCTTGACGCTCGGCACCCACGGCACGTCGTGGTCGAGCACCAGCACGACGTCGGCGTCGTCGAGCACGGCGTCGACGGAGTAGCCGGCGTGCAGCGGGTGGTCGGCCGGGATGTTGACGTGGCGCGTGCCGTGCTCGACGACCGGGATGCCGAAGCGGCGGCTCAGGTCGTCGAGCAGCGACGGCGGCGCGGTCGGCGCCGGCGTCGGCCGTGACGATCACCGGGAACGCGGCGGTCGCCAGCAGGTCGGCCAGCTGCGCGACGGCCGCCGGGTCCGGGTACGGGGAGGTCGGCACGGCGGGCGCCGGCTTGCCGTCGCTGCCGAACACCGGCGCGGCGAGCACCTCGCGGGGCAGCGTCAGGTACACGGGGCCGCGCGGCTCGGTGGTGGCCACGTCGATGGCCCGGTCGACGATGTCGGTGACCTGGCCGCCGTCGCGCAGCTCGTAGTCCCAGGCCACCAGCTCGCGCAGCATGCCGGCCTGGTCGAACATCTCCTGCGCCCAGTGGATCCCGGCGTCGCGGGAGCCGAGCATCGAGTGCTCGAAGATCGGCGTGCGGCCGGCCGTCAGCAGCACCGGCACCCGGCTGCGGGCGGCGTTGTAGACCGCGCACACCGCGTTGGCCGTGCCGACGCTGGTGTGCAGCATGACCGCCTGGATGCGCCCGTCGCCCAGGTACGAGCCGTGCGCCATCGACACCGCGAGGTTCTCGTGCGCGCACACGATGACGTCGGGCAGGTCGAGGCCCGACTCCTTCTGCCGCGCGTACGCCTCGACGATCGGCGCGAAGTCGGTGCCCGCGTTCACGAAGAGGCGGTCGACCCCCCGCCGCCGCAGGCGGACGAGGAACGCCTCGGCCACCGTCTCGGCGTCCTGGGCCGGTGCCACCGGTCCGGCCGTCCGCTCCTGTGCCGTGTCCATGCCCGGCCCCTCCAGTTCCTTCTCGTCCGTCCGCGTCACTGCTTCTGCGTCACTGCTTCTGCAGGCTGTGCTCCGCCGCGTCCACGAGGGCCTTGGCCAGCGCCTCCGGCGCCGTCACCATCGCCTCGTGCCCGGTGGGCACCGTCAGCACCGGCCAGCCGGCCGCCTCGGCCCGCTCGGCCTGCGGCTGGAACACCCGCATCCAGTCCGTGCACTCGACGAACGTGGCCGGGACGCCGTCGACGGCGCCGGTGAGCGCGAGCGGCTGGGTGTAGGTCAGCCACGGGTGCGGCGTGAGCCGCGGCCGCAGCCAGTCGAGGTCCTCCTCGGACGTGACGCCGAGGACCTCCAGCGAGCGCACCGGCACCAGCCAGCCGAAGCCCGGCCCGGCGACCGACTCGCGGTAGTGGTGTGCGACCTGCTCGGGGAGCAGGTCGATGGCCGCCTCGCCGTCGCGGCCGACGAACGCGTCGAGGTAGATGCGCCGGCGGATGCGGTGCGGCACCGCGTCGGCGACGGAGGTGACGACCTGGCCGGCGTAGCTGTGCCCGACGAGCACGACGCGTAGAGGTCCTCGGCGTCGAGCAGCGCCACGACGTCGCGGACGTGCGTCTCCAGGCCCACCCCGGGGTTGAGCAGGTGGGCCCGGTCGCTGAGGCCGGTGAGCGTGGGCGCGAGCACCTGGTGGCCGGCCGTGCGCAGGTACGGCGCCACCCGGCGCCACACCCACCCGCCGTGCCACGCCCCGTGGAGGAGGACGAAGGTCGTGGGGCCCGATTCCGTGGGTCGCACCGGTGTCACTGCTCCTGGGGATGGGTGGCGAGCGGCTCGACGACGACGTCCAGCCACGGGAAGAGCGGCAGGGAGGTGAGCGCGTCGTGCAGCCCGGTCGCGTCGGGCACCTCGAACAGGCCCACCCAGGCGTTGCGCCCGGGGACCCGCCAGAGCCGTTCGAGGATGCCTGCGTCGCGGAGCTCCTGGGCACGCGCCCGCTCCGCCTTGCGCAGGCGGTTGCGCTCCTCCTCCGGCGTGTCCAGGGGCAGCCGGTTCTCGGCGCGTACCAGGAACTCCATCAATGCCTCCTTGAGTGGTGCTCGATCAGAAGAGCTTCTCGGTGGCGAGGGCCGCGCCCTCGCTCAGCGCGCGGAGCTTCTCCCAGGCCAGCTCGGGGACGACGCTGCCCCAGCCGGCGAACGTGCCGAAGCCGCAGTCGGTGCTGGCGATCACGCGCTCACGGCCGACGATGTCCGTGTAGTGCAGGATGCGCTCGGCGACGAGCCGGGGTGCTCGACGAAGTTGGTCGTGGTGTCGATGACGCCGGGCGCGAAGACCTTGTCCTCGGGGATCTTCGCGGCGGCCCAGCCGGCCCAGTCGTGGCCGTGCCGGGGGTTGGCCGCCTCGCAGAGGATCGTGCCGGGCTTGGCGCGCAGCACGAGGTCGGCGATCTTCTCGACGTCGATGTCGAACGTGTGCGGGCCCTCGTAGTTGCCCCAGCACAGGTGGATGCGGGCGCGCTCGGCGGGCACGTCGCGCAGCGCGTGGTTGAGGACCTCGACGAGCACCTCGGCCCGCTTGAGGAACTCCTCGTCGCTGAGCGCCTTGTACTTGTTGTGCCGGCCCATGGCCAGGTCGGGGGCGCGACCTGGAGGTCGAACCCGGCCGCGACGATCCGGTCGTACTCGACCTTGAGCGCGTCCCCGATCGCGTTGAGGTAGGTGTCCTCGTCCGGGTAGTACTCGTTCGGCTGGAAGAGCGCGGTGATGCCGGGGGAGGGGGCGTTCATGAACGCGCCGTCGACGGTCACCTCGCCGAGGGCCGACTTGAGCGTGGCGAGGTCGGTCTCCAGCGGCTCGAAGTTGTTGTACTCGACCGGCCCGCGGCAGATCGGGCGCAGGTAGGCGACGGTGGCGCCGGAGCGGTGCAGCGCCTCGCGGTACTCGGGGTAGGCGTCGAGGTCGGCCGGGGTGGCGCGGGGCGCGTCGCCGATCTCGAAGCCGCTCATGCGGTGCCGGAGGTAGGTGGCGTAGCCGATCTTGCTCTGCTCGCCGTCGCTGACCAGGTCGACGCCCACCTCGGCCTGGTGCCTGACCTGCTCGTGCACCGCGGTCACGACTCTGGCGGCGAGCGCGGTCTCGTCGACGGGCTGGCCGCGGTCGGCGGCGTTCAGCAGGTCGAGCAGGTCCTGCGGGCGGGGCAGGCTGCCGACGTGGGTCGTGCGGATTCGATCGACGGACATGTACGGGTCCTCCTCGTTGAGTGATCGCCGGACAGACGCTGTCTTTCAGGCACGCACTGTCGTTCAGGCACGCACTTGCTGGTCCAGGGGATCGTGCGGGTGGTTCGGGTCCCGGCGGGAGAGCGCGTTCTCACCATCGGTGCAGGTTCGCGTCGAGCTGTTCGAGCGCCTCCACGACGCTCTCGAGGTGCGCCCGCATCGTCTGCTCGGCCGCGTCGGGGTCGGTCGCGCAGACGGCCTCGATCACCTGCAGGTGCTCCTGGAGGCCGATGGTCGGCCGGCCCGGCAGGAGCGCGATCGTGTAGTGGTAGCGGACGCTCTGCGTCCGCAGCCGGTCGAGCAGCCGGCCCGCGATGTCGTGCCCGGAGATGTCCCGGATCGCGCGGTGCACGTGCTGGTTGACGCGGCTGTAGGCCAGTACGTCGGCGTTCTCCACGGTCGCGGCGAGCTCCGCGCCGAGCGCCCGCAGGGCCCGGCGGTCCTCCTCCGTGGCCCGGATGGCGGCCTTGGCGGCGCAGAGCCCCTCGACGACCGCGCGGGCCTCCGTGATCTCCACCGCCTCCTGCAGCGAGATCGGTCGTACGCGCGCCCCGCGGTTGCGCTCCCGCTCGACGATCCCCTCGTTCTCGAGCTGGGCCAACGCCGCGCGGACGGCTCCGCGGGAGGCGTCGTAGAGCTCGACGAGGTCGGCCTCGGGCAGCCGTTGCCCGGGTGCGAAGCGGCCCTGCATGATGCCGTCACGGACGGCAGTCACGACAACGGTGACGGCTTCGCTCGTCGCGGTCCCACCGCCTGCGGTCATGCACGTCCCTTCGCCCCCGGCCGACCCCGCTGGGTGGGCGCCAGGGGGCTGAGAGT
>MKJX01000198.1 GCA_001942415.1 Pseudonocardia sp. CNS-139 | reverse complement strand
GACCCGGCCCCGCCCCGCCGTCCGCGTCGCCGCCCGGCCCGCGCGCACCCGCGCGTCCGAGGGCCGGGCCGGAAACCGGGTCGACCCCCGCTACTAGCATCGCGGTGTCCCCGCGGGTATCGACCGATCCCGCAGCCGACCCCCTGGAGGCACCCCGTGTCCGCGCCCGCCGTTCGTCCCCCGTCCGCCCCCGTCCGGGTGCGGCCGGGACGACGGCCGGAGCCGCGGTGCGCGAGGCGGGCCTGCCGGGCAACGGACCCGGGGCCGTCGTGGTCGTGCGCGACCCCGCCGGCCGGCTGCGCGACCTGTCGTGGACCCCGGACGCGGACGTCGACGTCGAGCCCGTGCACGCCGACAGCCCGGACGGGCGCAACGTCATCCGGCACTCCGCCGCGCACGTGCTCGCGCAGGCCGTCCAGAGGGTGAACCCGGACGCCAAGCTGGGCATCGGCCCGTTCATCACCGACGGCTTCTACTACGACTTCGACGTCGCGCAGCCGTTCACGCCGGACGACCTCACCAAGCTCGAGTCCGAGATGAGGAAGATCGTCAAGGCCGGACAGCGGTTCGCGCGGCGGCGCTACGACTCGCTCGACGAGGCCCGCAAGGAGCTGGCCGACGAGCCGTACAAGCTGGAGCTGATCGACCTCAAGGGCAGCGACGAGACCGACGCCGAGGTCATGGAGGTCGACTCCTCCGGCGAGCTGACCGCGTACGACAACGTGCACGCGCACACCGGCGAGACCGTCTGGTCGGACCTGTGCCGCGGCCCGCACGTGCCGACCACCCGTTTCATCCCGGCGTTCAAGCTCACCCGCTCCGCGGCCGCGTACTGGCGCGGGGACGAGAAGAACCCGCAGCTCCAGCGCATCTACGGCACCGCGTGGGAGAGCCAGGACGCGCTCGACGCGCACCTGGAACGCCTCGCCGAGGCCGAGCGGCGCGACCACCGCCGGCTGGGTGCCGAGCTGGACCTCTTCTCGTTCCCGGACGAGATCGGCTCCGGGCTCGCGGTGTTCCACCCCAAGGGCGGGGTGATCCGCAAGGAGCTGGAGGACTACTCGCGCCGGCGCCACGAGGAGGCCGGCTACGAGTTCGTCAACACCCCGCACATCACCAAGGGCCAGCTCTTCGTCACCTCGGGGCACCTGTCCTGGTACGCGGACGGCATGTACCCGCCCATGCAGCTCGACGCCGAGCTCAACGCGGACGGAACCGTCCGCAAGCCGGGGCAGGACTACTACCTCAAGCCGATGAACTGCCCGATGCACAACCTGATCTACCGGTCGCGCGGGCGCAGCTACCGCGAGCTGCCGCTGCGCCTGTTCGAGTTCGGCAGCGTCTACCGGTACGAGAAGTCGGGTGTGGTGCACGGCCTCACCCGGGCCCGCGGCTTCACCCAGGACGACGCGCACATCTACTGCACCCGCGACCAGATGCAGGGCGAGATCCGGTCGCTGCTGCAGTTCGTCCTCGACCTGCTGCGCGACTACGGGCTCGACGACTTCTACCTGGAGCTGTCCACCCGCGACCCGGACAAGTCCATCGGGTCCGAGGAGGACTGGGAGCGCGCCACCGACGCGCTGCGCGAGGCCGCCGAGGCCAGCGGCCTGGACCTCGTGCTCGACCCGGGCGGCGCCGCGTTCTACGCGCCGAAGATCAGCGTGCAGGCCAAGGACGCGATCGGGCGCAGCTGGCAGATGTCGACGATCCAGGTCGACCTCATGGAGCCGGGCCTGTTCGGGCTGGAGTACACCGCCGCCGACGGCTCGCGCCAGCAGCCCGTGATGATCCACCGGGCGCTCTTCGGGTCGATCGAGCGCTTCTTCGGCGTGCTCACCGAGCACTACGCGGGCGCGTTCCCGGCGTGGCTCGCGCCCGTGCAGGTCGTCGCGATCCCGGTCACCGACGACCAGGTCGGCTACGTCGAGGACGTCGCCGCGCAGCTGCGGGAGCGCCGCATCCGCGTCGAGGTGGACGCGGGCGACGACCGCATGCAGAAGAAGATCCGCACCCACACGCTGCAGAAGGTGCCGTTCCTCCTGCTGGTCGGCGCACGCGACGTCGAGGCCGGGGCCGTCAGCTTCCGGTTCCGCGACGGCACCCAGCTCAACGGCGTGCCGGCGGCCGAGGCGGTCGCCGCGGTGGCGGCGTGGGTCGCGAGCCGCAACAACGCCTCGCCCACGGCCGGCACGTTCGTCCCGGAGCGCTCCTAGGATCGGCGCATGAGCGACCCCCGGGAGTCGGCGCAGGAGCCGGCACTGGAGCCGCGCGACGGTGTCGGCACGGCCGACGGGTTCCGCAGGCTGTGGACCCCGCACCGGCTGGCCTACATCAAGGACGCGGGGGCCGACGGGTGCCCGTTCTGCCGGATCCCCGGCCTCCCGGACGAGGACGGGCTCGTCGTCGCGCGCGGGGACGTGGTGTACGCGGTGCTCAACCTGCACCCGTACAACCCCGGGCACCTCATGGTGCTGCCGTACCGGCACGTCGCGGAGCTGGAGGACCTCACCGCGGACGAGTCGCGGGAGCTGATGGGCTTCACCCAGGCCGCGGTGCGCACGCTCAAGCAGGTCTCGGCGCCGCACGCGTTCAACGTGGGGATCAACCTCGGCACCGTGGCCGGCGGCTCGCTGGCCGACCACCTGCACCAGCACGTCGTGCCGCGGTGGGGCGGGGACGCGAACTTCATCGCGGTCGTCGGGCAGACGAAGGTGATCCCGCAGCTGCTGTCGGAGACCCGGGCCCTCCTCGCCGATGCCTGGGACCGCGCTCACGGCTGAGGGAGGCGCCGGCGCAGCTCCGCGATCCGCGGCGCCATCTCCGCGTCGGGCGCGCTCGTCAGGGTCGGGAGCCCGACGGGGACGCTGGTGGCGACGACGCCGTCGGAGAACAGGTCGATCCGGCTGACCGTCGGGTTGCCCACCGCCCGCAGCGCGGCGCCGGGGGCGAGCGCGTCCAGCGTCGTCGCGATGGCGCCGCCGGTCCACACCGGCACGCCGGCGAGAGCGCCCGCGCTGACCACGTGGGTGTGCCCGGCAAGGACGATGCGGACGTCGCTGCCGCGGACGGCGCCGGCCAGCTCAGCGGGGTTCTGCAGGGCGATCGCGGCGGCGAGCGGGGTCGGCGACGGCAGCGGTGGGTGGTGCAGGGCGAGGACGGTGCCGTGCGGCGCGGGCGTGCGCAGCTGCTCGCGCAGCCACCGGAGCTGCCCGGACGCCAGGTGCCCGTGCCCGGCTCCCGGCACCGTGCTGTCCAGCACGACGACGCGTACGCCGTCGAGGATCGTGACGTGGTCGAACGGCTCCGTGCCCGGCGGCAGGTCGAGCAGGTGACGGCGGATCCCGTCTCGGCGGTCGTGGTTCCCCGCGACGAACAGCGCGGTGGTGCCGAGCCGCGCCGCGGCCGGGCCGGCGATGCCGCGGAAGCGCCGGTACTGGTCCGGCGTGCCGTCCTCGACGAGGTCACCGGTGAACACCAGGGCGGCGGGCCGCAACGCGGCCGCCTCGACCGCGCGGAGGGCCGCACCGAGAAGCACCCCGGTGTCCACCGGGTCGCGCGGGGTGCCGCCGGGCGGCCCGACGTGCGGGTCGGAGATGTGGATCAGGGTGTGCGTCGGGTGCTCCACCGCCTCATGGTGGCGTGGACCGGTCAGGGGCGGGCGATCACCGAGAACTCCGTGCCGAAGGGGTCGGTGAGCGTCGCGAACGACCCGTAGCGGGAGTCCTCGACGGGCCCCGCCGTGCCGCCCGCCCGCACCGCCCGTCCCGCGGTGGCCGGCGTGTCCGCGACCTCGAACGTCGTCGCCCACACCGCCGCGGCGGCGTCGGGGGAGCCCATGATCCCGCCGATCTCCTTGCCGTCGGGGCGGCGCAGGAACGTGAAGTCCGCCCCGGGCAGGTCGGGGTTGCCGTCCAGGGTGTAGCCGAACACCGCGGGGTAGACGCGCGCGCCGGGGCGGGGTCGGGGGCGACGAGGTCGTTGCGGACCAGCGAGCCGGGCTCGTTGACGATCTCGCAGCCGATCCGGCCGCGGCCCGCCCACAGGCCGAACGCGGCGCCGGCCGGGTCGGTCGCGACGGCCGTCCGGGCGCCGTCGGCGTCGGCCGGGGGCGCGGCCAGCACGCCACCCGCTCCTGCCACCCGCTCCGCGGCCGCGTCGCAGTCGTCGACGGCGACGTACATGGTCCAGGGCCGCGGCGCGCCCTCCGTGAACCCGGCGACCGGACGGCCGCGCAGCAGCGCCGTCGCGCGGCCGGCGGCGGCCGGCGCGACCTCCCAGCCGAACAGCGCGCCGTAGAAGGCGGCGGCCCGGCCGAGGTCGGGGACGGTCAGGTCGATCCAGGTCGGGGTGCCCTCGGGCTGGTTCTCGCTCAGCTCGCTCATGACGGGCACGGTAGGACCGAAGTAGGCCCACTCCTGTCCTACATCGCACCCGGAACTCGGGCGCCGCCCGGCCCGTTCGACGGGGTGAGAGACGCGGCGCGTGCGTCGCCCTGCCCCCGCCGCCGCACGCGGGACAACTAGTGTGGGGCACACCCGCGCCCGGGGTCCGGAAGCCGGTCGGCAAGCAGGAGCCCATGCTCAACGTCCTCGCCCGCGTGCACGTCAACCGCGTCACCGAGCCCGTCGGCCGCTGGCTTCTCGCCCGCGGTCTGACCCCCGACGCGGTCACGGTCGCCGGATCGGCCGGCAGCAGCGCCGCGGCGCTCTGGTTCCTGCCGCGCGGCCAGCTCTTCGCGGGCGCGTCGTGATCACCGTGTTCGTGCTGTTCGACCTGGTCGACGGCGCGATGGCGCGGGCGCGCGGGCACAGCACGCCGTTCGGCGCGGTGCTCGACTCGGTGTGCGACCGCATCGCCGACGGCGCTGTTCGCCGGGCTCGTCTGGTGGTGCCTCGGGGCGGGGGAGAACCGCACGCTCGGCGCCGCCGCGCTGCTGTGCCTGGTCGCGGGCCAGCTCGTGTCGTACGTGAAGGCGCGCGCCGAGGGCGCCGGCCTGTCCGCGGAGGGCGGGCTCGTCGAACGGGCCGAGCGGCTGCTGCTGGCGCTGGTCGGCACCGGCCTGGCCGGGCTCGGTGTGCCGTACGCGCTGGACGTCGCGCTGTGGCTGCTCGCCGCCGCGTCGGTATGGACGGTCGGGCAGCGCATCGCCGCCGTGCACCGCAGCGCGCGGGACGCGGCCGACCCGGCCGCGGGGCCGTGACCGCGCTCGCCGAGCGGTTCGCCGACGCCGAGTACGCGGCGGCGTGGCGGGTGGTGCGCACGCTCCCGGCCCCGCTGGCCCGGGGCGTCTTCCGGCTCGGCGCCGACCTCGCCCGCCGGCGGGACGGGGCGGGGGTGCGGCAGCTGCGCGCCAACCTCGCGCGGGTCGTGCCGGCCGCCCCGCCCGCGGAGCTGGACGCGCTGGTCCGCGCCGGGATGCGCAGCTACGCGCGGTACTGGCGGGAGATGTTCCGCCTGCGCGCCGGCGACGGGCCGCACGTCCGCGCCGTGATGGACCGGCACATGACCGGCACCGGCCCGTTCTTCGAGGCGGTCGCGGCGGGCCGCGGGGTGGTGTTCGCCGTGCCGCACAGCGGCAACTGGGACGCCGCCGGCCTCTGGGTGGTCGAGACGCTGCGGGCGCTCGGCCGCCCGCCCGCGTTCACCACGGTGGTGCAGCGGCTGCGGCCCGAGTCGCTCTACCGCCGGTTCGCCGGCTACCGCGAGGCGCTGGGCTACGAGGTCGTCGCGGCCGAGGACGGCGCCGCGGCGCACCGCGCGCTGCTCGCCCGGCTGCGGGCGGGCGGGGTGGTGTGCCTGGTCGCCGACCGCGACCTCACCGGCACCGGCGCGGACGTCGCGTTCTTCGGCGAGCGCGCCCGGTTCCCGACCGGCCCGGCCCGGCTCGCGCTGCTCACCGGCGCCGTGCTGATGCCGGCGTTCCCGCACTTCACCCCCGACGGCTGGACGGCCCCGATCGCCGAGCCGGTGCCCGTCGCCGACCGGGCGGCCGTGCCGAAGGCCACCCAGGCCGTCGCCGACGCGTTCGCGCGGCTCATCGCGACCGCGCCCCAGGACTGGCACGCGCTGCAGCCGGTCTGGGCCGCCGACCTGCCCCGGCGGGCCGCGTGAGCGCCGGGCTGCGGGTGGGGATCGTCTGCCCTTACTCGCTCGACGTGCCCGGCGGCGTGCAGGCCCACGTCGTGGGGCTCGCGGCCGCGCTGGAACGCCGCGGGCACACCGTCGGCGTGCTCGCCCCCGCTGCGGGCGGCACGCCGGTGCCGGAGTTCGTCACGCCGGCCGGGCGCGCGCTCGGCGTCCCCTACAACGGTTCGGTCGCGCGGGTCGCGTTCGGCCCGGTGACGTACGCGCGGGCCCGGCGCTGGCTGGCCGGGCACGCGTTCGACGTGCTGCACCTGCACGAGCCGACGACGATGAGCGTGTCGGTGCTGGCGCTGCTCGCGGCCGAGGGACCGATCGTGGCGACGTTCCACACGTCCACCGAGCGCTCGCGCGCGCTCACCGCGTTCGGCGGGGTGCTGCGGCCGCTGATGGAGAAGGTCACGGCGCGCATCGCAGTCTCCCCGCTGGCCCGGCGCGTCCAGGTGGAGCACCTCGGCGGCGACGCCGTCGAGATCCCCAACGGCGTCGACCTCGACCTCTTCGCCGGGCCGCGCGACCCGCGGCCGGGCACCGTCGCGTTCGTCGGCCGGTTCGACGAGCCGCGCAAGGGCATGCCGGTGCTGCTCGACGCCGTGCGCCGGCTCGCGCCGGACCACCCGGACCTGCGCGTCCTGGTCGTCGGCCGGGGCGACGCGGCGGGCCTGCGGCGCGCGGCCGGGCCGGTCGCGGACCGGCTGGAGGTGCTCGGCGCCGTCGACGACCCGGCGAAGGCGGCGGCGCTGCGCGCGGCCGCGGTGTTCTGCGCGCCCAACCTGGGCGGCGAGAGCTTCGGCATGGTGCTCACCGAGGCGATGGCCGCCGGGGCCCCGGTGCTCGCCAGCGACCTGGACGCGTTCCGCGCCGTGCTCGGCGAGCCGCCGGCCGGGGTGCTCTTCCCCACCGGGACGCGGCCGCGCTCGCCGCGCGCCTGGCCGCCCTGCTCGCGACCCGGACCGGCGCACCGCCCTGTCGGCGGCCGGCCGGGCGCGGGCCGCGGACTTCGGGTGGCCCGCGGTCACCGCGGCCGTCGAGCGCGTCTACCGGGCGGCGATCGCCGCCGACCCGCGCCGCCACCGCCGGGGCGCCTCGTGACGCTGCTCTGGTGGACGCTCGCCGCCGCCGTCGCGTTCGCGCTGGTCTGGGCCGTGGCGCTGAGCTCGGGACGGGTGCGGCGGCTGCACCGGCTGCACATCCGCACCGACGCCGCCCGCGACGCGCTCGCGGGCGCGCTCGACCGCCGGGCCGCCGCCGCGCTCGCCGTCGCGGAGGTGTGCGACGGCAGCGGGAGCGCCGCGCGGCTGCGGGCCGCCGTGGCCGGGACACACGCGGACGGCGACCGGGAGGGCGCCGAGAACGTGCTCGGCCGCGCGCTGGCCGGCGTCGACCGGGCGGTGCTGCCGCAGCCTGTGCTGGCGGAGCTGGTCGACGCCGAACAGCTGCTGATCCTCGCCCGGCGCGTGCACAACGACGCCGTGCGCGACACGCTCGCGCTGCGCTCCCGCCGGCTCGTCCGCTGGCTGCACCTGGCCGGCACCGCGCCCATGCCGGCGTACTTCGAGATCGCCGACCCGGAGTCCGGTGTGACGTCCGCGGCCACCGCGCCCGCGGACGGCGGGCCGGCCCGGCGGGCTGACGTAGGATCGGGGAGTTCCGGTCCCGTCCACCGAGAGGTAACCGCCGTGTCCCCCGAAACGCCGTCCAGCCCGGCGACCAGCACCGACGACGCCGCCGTGGGCACCGCGCGCGTCAAGCGCGGGATGGCGGAGATGCTCAAGGGCGGCGTGATCATGGACGTCGTCACGCCGGAGCAGGCCAAGATCGCCGAGGACGCGGGCGCGGTGGCCGTCATGGCGCTGGAGCGGGTGCCCGCCGACATCCGCGCGCAGGGCGGCGTAGCCGCATGAGCGACCCGGACATGATCCAGGGCATCGTCGACGCCGTCTCGATCCCGGTGATGGCCAAGGCCCGCATCGGGCACTTCGTCGAGGCGCAGGTGCTGCAGGCGCTCGGCGTCGACTACGTCGACGAGTCCGAGGTGCTCACGCCCGCCGACGAGGCCCACCACATCGACAAGTGGGCGTTCACCGTGCCGTTCGTGTGCGGGGCCACCAACCTCGGCGAGGCCCTGCGGCGCATCTCCGAGGGCGCGGCGATGATCCGCTCCAAGGGCGAGGCCGGCACCGGCAACGTCGTCGAGGCCACGCGGCACATGCGCTCCATCCGCGCCGAGATCCGCAAGCTCGCCGCGCTCGACGAGGCCGAGCTGTTCGTCGCGGCCAAGGAGCTGCGCGCGCCGGTCGAGCTGGTCGTCGAGGTCGCGAAGGCCGGCAAGCTGCCCGTCGTGCTGTTCACCGCGGGCGGCATCGCCACCCCGGCCGACGCCGCGATGATGATGCAGCTGGGCGCCGAGGGCGTGTTCGTCGGCTCCGGCATCTTCAAGTCCGGCGACCCGGTGCGCCGCGCCGAGGCCATCGTCAAGGCCACCACGTTCTTCGACGATCCGGACGTCATCGCGAAGGTCTCCCGGGGTCTCGGCGAGGCGATGGTCGGCATCAACGTCGACGAGATCCCCGCCGAGCAGCGGTACGCCACCCGCGGCTGGTGACACCCCATCGTGATCTCCGGCGACAGCCGGTGATCACGACGTCGGTCGACCGACCCTCCATCAGGTCGGGCTCCTGCGCGGTCCGGTGACACCACCGGACGGAGCAGCGCGCTCCGCCTAGTGTCCGCACTGTCCGGTGTGTGACAGGAGGGGCAGGCGAGACCGATGAGGCGAATCCTGGTCGTCGGCGCGATCGTCGTGTCGACCGTGCTCGCGAGCACGGTCGCGGCCGCGGCGGCACCCCCGCCACCCCCGCCACCGTCGCCCCGGCCGGACTGCGCGCCCTCGGGCGACGTGCTCGCCGCCGACCCCGGGCGGGCTCGTTCGCGCGGCTCGGTGCCATCGCCGGACGACGGGCAGGAGCCGATCTCGGCGGCCCGGCCGGGGCCGCTCGACCAGGTCTCTCGGCCGGTCGCGCCGATCGTCCCGCTCCCGGCGCCGACGCCCGAGCCGACGCCCGAACCGGCGGCCGTGCCGGCCGCCGCCCCGACCCCGACGACCCGGATCCCCGTCGACCCCCGAACCGACGGCAACCCCGGCCGTGACCCCGGCCCGGCCGGGGCCGCTCGACCAGGTCTCTCGGCCGGTCGCGCCGATCGTCCCGCTCCCGGCGCCGACGCCCGAGCCGACGCCCGAACCGGCGGCCGTGCCGGCCGCCGCCCCGACCCCGACGACCCGGATCCCCGTGACCCCCGAACCGACGGCAACCCCGGCCGTGACCCCGGCGGCGACGCCCGCCCCGACCGCGACGCCGGTCGTCCCCGGCCCGACCCGGCCCGCCCCGCGCCGGAGCAGGACCCCGGGCCCGGCGCCGACGACCCCGCCTGCGCGACGGCCCCCGCGACACCGGGCACGTCCGCAGGGCACGAGACCAGCGCGGCCGCGCTGCACGGGTGGGGCGAGCCGAACCGCGTCGAGGAGTTCGACGGCCCGCTCGGCGCCGACTGGAACATCTACGACGGCCCCGGCCACGCCGGGAAGGGCCGCCGCACGCCCGACGCGGTCGGCTTCGACAAGGGCGTCATGACGATCACCGGCAGCACCAAGGGCGACACGGCCGGGATGGCCTGGAACCCCGGGCAGCGCTACGGCCGCTGGGAGGGCCGCGTGAAGGCCCCGGCCAGCGACGAGTCGTACAACGCGCTGCTGCTGCTCTGGCCCGACGCGGAGGACTTCCCGGTGGGCGGCGAGATCGACTTCATGGAGATGCTCGACCACACGCGCCAGACCACGAACATCTTCCTGCACTACGGCGAGGACAACGACCAGGTCTCCGGCGAGGTGAAGATCGACGGGACCGAGTGGCACAACTGGGCCGTCGAGTGGACCCCCACCCACGTCGCCGCGTTCGTCGACGGCAAGGAGTGGTGGCGCACCACGAACGTCGACATCCTCCCGCCGCGCGCCATGCACCTGTGCGTCCAGCTCGACTGGTTCCCGGGCGACGGGAAGGGCCCGGTCGAGGAGTCGTACATGTACGTGGACTGGGTCAAGCAGTACCCGCTCGACGTCGGCGACGTGGTGTCCGGCACGGCCGAGGACGCACTGCGGATCGTCGAGAACACCCTCGGCGGTCTCACGGAGGGCGTCGCGGACCTGGTCGACCAGGTCACGGCCCCGGTGGCCCCGGCGCCGGCTCCGCTGACCACCCGCCGCGGCCTCGTCCCCCACGCCGAAAGAGTCGGCACCTGACGTCGCAGCCCGTCGCGCCTCCTCGCAGCCCGTCGACCGTCTGCGACGAGACGCCACGGGCTGCGAGGGCTAGACGTACTCCATGACCAGCACCGCGGCGGAGGCGGGTTCGAGGGCCTCGTAGGTGTGCGGGCGGTCGCCGGGGAAGCGGGCGTAGTCGCCCACGCCGAGCTCGACGGGCGCGCCGGCCGGTCCGGCACGCCAGCGGCCCGCCGTGACGAGCAGGTGCTCGGTGGTGCCGGGGATGTGCGCGTGCGCGTCACGGGCCGGGCCGGGCTCGCCGGTGATGAGGTGCAGGTCGCGGCGGGCGCCGGGCGGGCAGGCCGCGACCAGCGTGCCGGTGAACGGCGCCTGGTCCGACGGGATGACGATCCGCTCGCTCGCCCGCACGACCTGCACGGACGGGGCGGACGGCGGGTCGACCAGCCGGCTGAACGGGACGTCGAGCACCACGGCGAGCGCCCACAGCGTCTCGACGCTGGGGTTGCCGGCGCCGGACTCCAGCTGCGAGAGCGTCGACTTCGCGATCCCGGCGCGGCGGGCCAGCTCGGTGAGCGTGAGGCCGACGCGTTCGCGCTCGCGGCGCAGGGACAGCGCGATCGTCGCCAGCGGGCTCGTTCGATCCATCGGTCTCCTTGTTCGGCTTGACGAACACCGGCGCTCGCGTTCACTCTACTGGCCATGCGTTCGCTGTACCGAACCCTGGAGCGCGACGACGTCCGCGACGCGCTCGCCCTCGCCGCGGCGGTCGGGGTGGTCGGCGTGTCGTTCGGCGCGCTCGCCGCGGCGGCCGGGGTGCCGCCGCTGCTGACGGTGGCGCTGTCCGTGCTGGTCTTCGCGGGCGGCGCGCAGTTCCTGGTGGTCGCGGTCGTGGCGGCCGGCGGGGGCGCGGTGGCCGCGGTGGTCGCCGGCCTGCTGCTCAACGCGCGGCACGTCCCGTTCGGGCTCGCGATCGCGGGCACGGTCGGCGACTCGTGGCCGGCCCGCCTGGCCGGCGCGCACATCATGACCGACGAGTCGGTCGCGTTCGCGCGGGCGCGCGGCACCGGCCGGCGGGCCCGGGCCGCCTACCGGCTGTGCGGCGTGTTGCTCTTCACGACCTGGAACGTCGCCACGGTCGTCGGCATGGTCGCGGGTGCGGCGGTGCCCGACCCGGGCACGTTCGGCGTCGACGCGGCGTTCCCGGCGGCGCTGCTCGCCCTGCTGCTGCCGGCGCTGCGCACGCCCGACGCCCGCCGGGTCGGCTCGCGGCCGCGGCGTTCGCGCTGGTCGCGAGCCCGTTCCTGCCGGCCGGGCTGCCGGTGCTCGCCGGGCTGCTCGGCCTGGTCGCGGCGGGACGGGCCGCCCGATGACGTGGCCTGCCGTGCTCGTCCTGGCCGCCGGCACCTACCTGCTGCGGGTCGGCGGGATCGTCCTGCGCGGCCGGGTCCGCGTGCCCGAGCGCGTCGAGCGGTACCTCGACCTCGGCGCGACCGCGCTGCTCGTCGCGCTCGTCGCCACCGCCGCGCTGACCGACGGCACCGGCTTCGCGGGCTGGGCCCGCCCGGCGGGTGTGCTCGTCGGGGCGCTGGCCGCGTGGCGCAAGGTGCCGTTCGTGCTCGTCGTCGTGCTGGCGGCCGGGACAACGGCCGGGCTGCGGCTGCTCGGCGTGCCCTGACGCGCCCGCGGCCGGTCGATGCGGGAGGCTGGGCGCGTGCGCTGCCTGGTGATCGGAGCCACGGGTTACGTCGCTCCCGCCTCGTGCCGCGGCTTCTCGACGCCGGGCACGAGGTCCACTGCCTGGTGCGGGCCCCGGTCCGGCTCTTCCGGCACCCGTGGGCGTCCCGCGTCGGCCGCACGGTCGGGAACGCCGCCGACCCGGCCGCGGTGGCCGCCGCCTGCGAGGGCGTCGACGCCGTCTACTACCTCGTGCACTCGATGGACGGGCCCGGCTTCGCGGCCCGCGACCGGGCGGCCGCGGCCGTCGTCGCGGACGCGGCCCGGGCGGCGGGCGTGCGCCGGATCGTCTACCTCGGCGGCCTCCAGCCCGAGGACGGCCCGGTGTCGCCGCACCTGGCGTCCCGCCGGGAGGTGGGCGACGTGCTGCTCGCCTCGGGGGTGCCGACGGCCGTGCTGCAGGCCGGGGTGGTCGTCGGGGCCGGGTCGGCGAGCTTCGAGATGATCCGCCACCTCGCCGCGGCGGCGCCGGTGCTGCCGATGCCGGACCGGGCCTGGAACGCCGTGCAGCCGATCGGCGTGGACGACGTGCTGCACCACCTCGTCGCCTGCCTCGACCTGCCCGACCACGTCGGCGGCGCCTTCGACATCGGCGGGCCCGAGGTGCTGTCCTACGTGCGGCTGGTGCACGAGTACGCGGCCGCGGCCGGGCTGCCGCGCCCGTTCGCGGTGCCCGTGCCGGGTGCGGCGCCGCGGCTGACCGCGCGGGCCGTCGCCGCGCTCGCCCCCGTCGACCGGCACCTGGCCGGGCCGCTCTTCGAGTCGATGGCGCACGACCTCGTCGCCCACGGCGAGCCGCCCACGGGCCCGCCGCCGGGCGGCCCCACCCCGTACGCGGAGGCCGTGCGCCGGGCCGTCGCCGGGGCCGCGCCGGTGCCGGGCGAGCTGGTCAGCGAGCACGTCGAGGACGTCGACGCGCCGCCGGACGCCGTCTGGTCGGTCGTCAGCGGGCTGGGCGGTGCCACCGGCTGGTACACGGTGCCGGGCGTGTGGGCGCTGCGCGGTGCGTTCGACCGGCTGCTCGGCGGGCCGGGCGCGCGGCGCGGGCGGCCCCGCCGGCTCGTCCCGGGCGCGGCGCTCGACTGGTGGCGCGTCGAGCGCGTCGAGCCCGGGCGCGAGCTGCTCCTGCGCTCGGAGCAGCGGCTGCCCGGCACCGCGCACCTGCTGCTGCGCGTCGACCCGGCGGGCGCGGGCAGCCGCTACCGCCAGCGCGTCACGTTCCGCCCGTCCGGACCGCTCGGGCGGGCGTACTGGTACGCGCAGCTGCCCGCGCACCGCTTCGTCTTCGCGGTGACGGCCCGCACGATCGCCGGGGTGGCTAGGTCGTCCCGGCCGGCGCCACGTCGTACCGGCTGAAGCGCCGGGTGAACGTGGCCGCGCCGCTCGTCATCGCCCGCAGGTCCACCGCGTAGCGCAGCAGCTCGACACCCGGCACCTCGGCGCGCACCAGCGTGCGGCCCAGGCCGGCGACGTCGGTGCCCAGCACCCGCCCGCGCCGCCCGGACAGGTCGCCGAGCACCGCGCCAGGTGCTCGTCCGGGACCCGCACCGCGACCTCGTCGTAGGGCTCCAGCACCTGCACGCCGCACGCCTCGGCCGCCTCCCGCAGGCCAGCGCGCCGGCCGTCTGGAACGCGGCGTCGGACGAGTCGACGCTGTGCGCCTTGCCGTCCACGAGCGTCGCGCGGAAGTCGGTGACGGGGTGGTGCTCGTCGGTCAGCCCGCGCGCGGCCTGCGCCCGGATGCCCTTCTCCACGCTCGGCACGAACTGGTTCGGGATCGCCCCGCCGAAGATCTTGTCGACGAACTCGATGCCCGACCCGCGCGGCAGCGGCGCGAACTCGACGTGGCACACGGCGTACTGGCCGTGCCCGCCGGACTGCTTGACGTGCCGTCCGGTCACCCGCGCCGCACCGGCCAGCGTGGCCCGCAGCGGGACGCGCACCGGCTCGGTGTCGACCTCCGCGCCGCCCGCGCGCAGCCGGGAGAGCACGACGTCGGCGTGCGCCTCGCCCATGCACCACAGGATCGTCTGGTGGGTCTCCTGGTTGCGTTCCAGGCGCAGCGCCGGGTCCGCGGCGACGATCTTCGCGAGCGTCTTGACCAGCGCGTCCTCGTCGCCGCGGCTGCGGGCGAGGATCGCGACGGGCAGCAGCGGCTCGGGCAGGTCCCACACCGGCAGCAGCAGCGGGTGGTCGGCGTCGGACACCGTGTCGCCGGTCTCGGCGCTGCCCACCTTCGTCAGCGCGCAGATGTCGCCGGCGATGCAGCCTCCACCTCGCGCAGCGTCGCCCCGAGCGGCGCGTAGACGTGTGCCAAGCGCTCGTCGGCGTCGTGCCCGTCCTGGTCGTGGCCGTTCGTGCCGGTCGCCGCGTGCCCGCTGACGTGCACCGTCGACTCCGGGCGCAGCGTCCCCGAGAAGACCCGCACCAGCGAGACCCGGCCCACGTACGCGTCGGCGGAGGTGCGGACGACCTCGGCGGCGAGCGGGCCCCCGGGGTCGGCGGTGAGCGGCGCGTGCTCGGCGCCGTCCACCCCGGAGACGGGCGGCAGCACGTGCTCCAGCGGCGACGGGAACCCGCCGACGACCACCTCCAGCAGCGCGTCCAGCCCGACCCCGGACGTCGCGCACACCGGGACGACGGGGTGGAACGCCCCGCGCGCGACCGCCGTCTCCAGGTCGTCGACGAGGGTGGCGAACTCGATGTCCTCGCCGCCGAGGTAGCGGTCCATCAGCGTCTCGTCCTCGGACTGCTCGATGATCCCCTCGATCAGCCCGGCCCGGGACTCGTCGGCGCCGGGCGGGGCCTGTCCGGCGGGGGTCTGCGAGAGCAGCCCGTAGAGCCCGGTGAGCGCGCCGCCGCCGTCGCGGATCGGCAGGTAGAGCGGTGCGACGCCGCTGCCGAACGCGTCCTGGCAGGCGATGAGCGTGGACTCCAGGTCGGAGCGGGCGTGGTCGCAGCGGGCGACCACCACGGCGCGCGGGATGCCGACGGCCGCGCACTCCTCCCACTGCGCGACGGTGGCCGGGTCGATCACGCCCTCCCGGCCCTCGTAGGCCGGGACGACGAACAGCGCGGCGTCGGCGGCGCGCAGCCCGGCCCGGACCTCGCCGAGGAAGTCGCCGTAGCCGGGGGTGTCGATCAGGTTGATCTTGGTGTCCGCGTGCAGCAGCGGCGCGACGGAGAGCGCGACGGAACGCTGCTGGCGGACGGCGGCGGGGTCGTGGTCGCAGACGGTGGTGCCGTCGACCACCGAGCCTGGCGGGGGATCGCCGCCGCGTGCGCGAGGAGGGCCTCGACCAGCGTGGTCTTGCCCGATCCCGAGGGCCCGACGAGGGCCACGTTGCGCACTCTGGCCGGGTCGCCGACGGCGGGCGCCGGCCGCCGTCCGGTCTCCCGGCGGCGCTTTCCCGGCGGGTGCCTTCCCGGACGTTGTCGCTGCTCTGACGGCCACTGCGGACCACCTCCGCGCCATTGCGTCGTTGCCGGACCGTTACATGTGCGCCATCTCACACCTCGCCCGCCGCCGTCACAACCCCCTCCGTTCACGTTCTGCCCGCCGCCGGGCCGTCGGCGGTGTCGGCCGTCACAGGCCTGGGGGATGCACGGTAGGGTCGATCAGGCTTCGATCGCTCGCCGATAGGCTGCGGAGGTGCCAGTTCCCGGTCCCGGATACGCCATCACCGCTCGGGTCGAGGTGCCCGCGTCCGCCAGCGCGGCGGGTGACCTCACGATGGCGGTCGGCCGCGTCGGGGGTGTCGTCACGGCGTTCGACGTCGTCGAGGCCCACACCGCCACGCTCGTCGTCGACATCAGCTGCAACGCCCTCAACGAGGCGCACGCCGGTGAGATCACCGCGGCGCTGGAGGCGCTGCCCGGCGTGCGCGTCCGCAAGGTCTCCGACCGGACGTTCCTGGTGCACCTCGGCGGCAAGCTGACCGTCGAGTCGAAGGTCAGCCTGCGCAACCGCGACGACCTCTCGCGCGCCTACACGCCCGGCGTCGCCCGCATCTGCCAGGCCATCGCGGCCAACCCGGCCGACGCCCGCCGCCTCACGATCAAGCGCAACACGGTCGCGGTCGTCACCGACGGCTCCGCGGTGCTCGGGCTGGGCAACCTCGGCGCCGCCGCGGCCATGCCGGTGATGGAGGGCAAGGCGGCGCTGTTCAAACGGTTCGCCGGCGTCGACGCCTGGCCGGTCTGCCTGGACACCCAGGACACCGAGGAGATCATCCGGACCGTCCAGATCCTCGCCCCGGCCTACGGCGGCATCAACCTCGAGGACATCGCCGCGCCGCGCTGCTTCGAGATCGAGGCGCGGCTGCGCGAGATGCTCGACATCCCCGTCTTCCACGACGACCAGCACGGCACCGCGGTGGTGGTGCTCGGCGCGCTGCGCAACGCCCTGCGGGTGGTCGGCAAGAAGCTCGCCGACTGCAAGGTCGTGGTGTGCGGGGTCGGCGCCGCCGGCTCGGCGATCATCCGGCTGCTCGCGTCCGAGCACCTGGCGGACGGCGACCGGCCCGGCGGGGTGCTCGCCGTCGACATCGCCGGGATCGTGCACCCGGCCCGCACGGGCATGGACGACAACCTCGTCTCGATCGCCCACATGACCAACCCCGAGGGCGTCACCGGCACGCTCGCCGACGCGCTCGTCGCGCCGACGTCTTCATCGGCGTCTCCGCGCCCAACCTCTTCGGCGCCGCCGAGCTGCAGACGATGGCGAAGGACGCGGTCGTCTTCGCGCTGGCCAACCCGGACCCGGAGATCGACCCGGCCATCGCCACCGCGCACGCCGCCGTCGTCGCGACCGGCCGCTCGGACTACCCGAACCAGATCAACAACGTGCTCGCGTTCCCCGGCGTGTTCCGCGGCCTGCTCGACGCGCAGGCCAGCGACATCACCGACGCGATGCTGCTGGCCGCGGCCGCCGCGATCGCGGACGTGGTGCCGGAGCCCAACGCGTCGTTCATCGTGCCCAGCGTGTTCGACCCGGCCGTCGCGCCCGCCGTCGCGGAGGCGGTGCGGCACGCGAGCGTGACGAAGGACGCCGCCCCGATCTGAGCGGTTGCGCCCGATCTACCCTGTCGGTGTGGTTGCGTCGATCGGTGTCCTCGCCCTCCAGGGCGACGTCCGCGAGCATCTGGCCGCGGTCGCGGCCTGCGGTGACGTGCGCGGGGTGCCGGTGCGCCGCCCGTCCGAGCTGGACGCGGTCGACGCGCTCGTGATCCCGGGCGGCGAGTCCACCACCATGAGCCGCCTGCTGGAGACGTTCGAGCTGCTGGAGCCGCTGCGCAAGCGGCTGGCCGACGGGATGCCCGCCTACGGCTCGTGCGCGGGGATGATCCTGCTCGCCGACGAGGTGCTCGACGGCCGCCCCGACCAGCAGCAGCTCGGCGGCCTGGACGTCGTGGTGCGGCGCAACGCGTTCGGCCGGCAGGTCGACTCGTTCGAGACCGACCTGCCGTTCACGGGGCTGCCGGGCGGGCCGGTGCGGGCGGTGTTCATCCGGGCGCCGTGGGTCGAGTCGGTGGGGCCGGCCGTCGAGGTGCTCGCCACCGTGCCGCAGCGCACCCGCTCCGGAGCCGACGCGGGCGCGGCCGCCGGGCGGCCGGTCGCGGTGCGGCAAGGGCCGGTGCTCGCCACCGCGTTCCACCCCGAGCTGACCGGTGACCTGCGCGTCCACGCGCTGTTCTGCGACATGGTGAAGGCGGCCGTAGCGATCTCCTGACGTCGGCCGCCGGTCCCGTCCGCCGCCGGGTCGGTAGGATCGGCCCGATCAGGCAGGCGCCGGTTGCGACCGGTCCGCACGGCTCGCTGCTCGGTGACCCGCCCGTCGGCGACGGGAGCACGCAGCGGCCCGGTGCCGAGCGGACGTCCGGATCTCCGGCGGATGCTGCACGCAGCTGGGAAAGGACGGCGAGGCAATGAGCGGCCACTCCAAATGGGCCACCACCAAGCACAAGAAGGCCGTCATCGACGCCCGGCGCGGCAAGATGTTCGCCAAGCTGATCAAGAACATCGAGGTCGCCGCGCGCACGGGCGGCGGTGACCCGGACGGCAACCCGACGCTCTACGACGCCATCCAGAAGGCGAAGAAGAGCTCGGTGCCCAACGACAACATCGACCGCGCGATCAAGCGCGGCTCCGGTGCGGACGCCGGTGGCGCGGACTACCAGTCGATCACGTACGAGGGCTACGGCCCGAACGGCGTCGCGATCCTCGTCGAGTGCCTCACGGACAACCGCAACCGGGCCGCCACCGAGGTCCGCACCGCGATGACCCGCAACGGCGGCGCGATGGCCGACCCCGGCTCGGTCGCGTACCTGTTCACGCGCAAGGGCGTCGTGATCGTCCCGAGGAACGACCTCGGCGAGGACGACGTGCTGCTCGCCGTGCTGGAGGCCGGCGCGGAGGAGGTCAACGACCTCGGCGAGAGCTTCGAGGTCGTGTCCGAGGCGACCGACCTCATCGCGGTCCGCACCGCGCTGCAGGACGCGGGCATCGAGTACGACTCGGCCGACCCGACGTTCCTGCCGTCCGTGTCCGTCCCGCTCGACGCCGACGCGGCCCGGAAGGTGTTCCGGCTGATCGAGGCGCTGGAGGACAGCGACGACGTGCAGAACGTCTACGCCAACTTCGATGTGTCGGACGAGGTCCTCGAAGAGGTCAACGCGTAGGTCGGCGCTAGGTCGCGTCGCCGGGCGGCACGGCCTCGGGGCCCTTCGCCCGGCGGGCCGGGCGCGACCGGCGCACCGGCTCCTTCTCGGCCGCCGGCGCGTCCGCGCGGCCCGCTTCCGGGGCGGCTTCGGCTTCTCGGCAGGCTTCTCGGCAGGCTTGTCGGCGGGCTTCTCGGCGGGTGCGTGCCCGTTGCGCTCCGGTGCGGGCTCGGGCGCCGGGTCCGCCGGCGGCGCGGGCTCGGGCTGCGCGGCGGCAGGGGCGGACGGCCGCGCGGTGTAGCGGTGCACGGCGACGCGGGCCGGGCGCACGGTCCGGCCGTCGGCCTCCAGACCGGGGGTGAGCAGCGCGGCGACCGTCCGGTCCAGCGCGGCGTCGGTGCACCCGACCTCCTCGGCGGCCTCCATCGTCGCGGCCGAGAACGGGTGCCCGGGCCGTGGCACCACGAGCACCCCGCCGCGCCCCGCGAGCAGCCGTTCCAGGCCCGTCGCGATCGCCTCGAACGCGCCGCGCTCCCGGCCCGAGCGGGTGGCGCTCGCGGCGGCCAGCGCGTCACCCCGCAGGGCGTGCAGGTCCACGAGCAGGGGGACGTCGGGGCTGCGGCGGCCCGGGCCGGCGAGCTGGCCGAGCGCGCCGGACTGGCGGGCGACGAGGCGGGACAGGTCGTCGACCTTGGCTGCGAGGTCCCGGATCGAAGGGTTCGGAGAGTCCGCCACCCGGCGTAACCTAGCGTCACGCCGTGACGGCCGAACGTCGTGGTACGGGCGTCCTGTGCTCCGCACGCGCCCCGCTCCTGACCGTCACGAACGGTGCGCGACCGGTGACCGGCCGTGCGCCGTCGGAACTGTCGGGGCCCGGTCCTAGACTCGCTGCCGATGAGCCCCGCCACCCGCACCGCACAGAAGCCGGCGACGCCGCCGGCCCAGCCCGCCACGCCCTCCACAGGCCGGCGGCTGATGCTGCTCGACGGCCACTCGCTGGCCTACCGCGCGTTCTTCGCGCTCCCGCCGGAGAACTTCCGCACGGGCACGGGGCAGACCACCAACGCGGTCTACGGCTTCACGTCGATGCTCATCAACCTGCTGCGCGACGAGCAGCCGACGCACCTGGCCGTGTGCTTCGACGTCTCGCGCACCACGTTCCGCTCGGAGCGCTACACCGAGTACAAGGCCAACCGCACCACCACGCCCGACGACTTCCGCGGCCAGGTCGAGCTGATCAAGGAGGTCCTGCACGCGCTCAACATCCCGGACTTGGGGTGGCGGGCTACGAGGCGGACGACCTGATCGCCACCCTCGCCACCCAGGCGGAGGCCGAGGGTTTCCAGGTGCTCATCACCACGGCCGCCGCGACGCGTTCCAGCTGGTCAGCGACGACGTCACGGTGCTCTACCCGAAGCGCGGGGTGTCCGACCTGGGCCGGATCGACCCGGCCGAGGTGATGAACCGCTACGGGCTCACGCCCGAGCAGTACCCGGACTTCGCGGCCCTGCGCGGCGACCCCAGCGACAACCTGCCGAGCATCCCGGGCGTGGGGGAGAAGACCGCGGCCAAGTGGGTGCGCGAGTTCGGCTCGCTCGCCGAGCTGACGACCGGGTCGACGAGGTCAAGGGCAAGGCCGGCGACGCGCTGCGGGCCCACCTGGCCGGTGTGCTGCTCAACCGGCAGCTCACCGAGCTGGTCCGCGACGTGCCGCTCGACGCCGCGCCGGCCGACCTGGAGGTCCGGCCCTGGGACCGCGACGCCGTGCACCGGCTCTTCGACGAGCTGGAGTTCCGGGTGCTGCGCGAGCGGCTCTTCGCCACGCTGCAGAGCGCCGAGCCGGAGGCCGAGGGCGGCATCGAGGTGCAGGGCGGCGCGATCACGCCCGGTGAGGTGCGGGCCTGGCTGGCCGAGCACGCGCGCGACGGGCGGCGCGTCGGCCTCGCGTTCCACGGGGTCACGGGCGGGGCCGCCGACGCCGACCTGATGGGCATCGGGCTCGCCGCGGGCGAGCCGACGGTCGAGGCCCGCGCGGAGGGCGCCGTGGCGGGCGTCCCGGAGGCCGGCTACCTGGACGTCACCACCCTCACCCCGGACGACGAGGCCGCGCTCGGCGAGTGGCTGGCCGACCCGGCCGTCCCGAAGGCGGCCCACGACGCCAAGGCCGCGATGCACGCGCTGCGCGCCCGCGGCTGGAGCCTCATGGGGCTCACCAGCGACACCGCGCTCGCCGCCTACCTGGCCCGGCCCGGCCAGCGCAGCTTCGACCTCGCCGACCTCGCGCTGCGCTACCTGCGCCGCGAGCTGCGCGCCGACGGCGAGGCCGAGGACGGGCAGCTGTCGCTCCTCGGGGGAGAGGAAGAGGCCGACGCGTCCCGCGCGCAGACGCAGATGGTGGCCGCGTCGGCGGTGGCCGAGCTGGCCGACAAGCTCGACGCCGAGCTCGCCGAGCGCGGCGGCACCGAGCTGCTGGCCGAGCTGGAGATGCCGCTGGAGTACGTGCTGGCCGACCTGGAGCAGGCCGGCATCGCGGTCGACGTCGAGCTGCTGGGTGCGCTGGAGTCGGAGTTCGCGGCCCAGGTGCGCGACGCCGCGCAGAGCGCCTACGCCGTGATCGGCAAGGAGATCAACCTCGGCTCGCCCAAGCAGCTGCAGGTGGTGCTGTTCGACGAGCTGAACATGCCGAAGACCAAGCGCACCAAGACCGGCTACACCACCGACGCCGACGCGCTGCAGACGCTCTACGAGCAGACCGGCCACGAGTTCCTCAACCACCTGCTCGGTGCACCGCGACGCCCACCCGGCTCAAGATCACGGCGAGGCCTGCTCAAGTCGGTGGCCGCGACGGCGCATCCACACCACCTACAGCCAGACGATCGCGGCCACCGGCCGGCTGTCGTCCACCGAGCCCAACCTGCAGAACGTGCCGATCCGCACGGCGGCGGGCCGGCGCATCCGCGAGACGTTCGTCGTCGGAGCCGGGTTCGCCGAGCTGATGACGGCCGACTACAGCCAGATCGAGATGCGGATCATGGCGCACCTGTCGGAGGACGCCGCGCTCATCGAGGCGTTCCGCTCGCGCCACGACTTCCACGCCGACACGGCGGGCCGCGTGTTCGCCTGCGACCCGTCGGAGGTCTCCGTCGAGCAGCGCGCCAAGATCAAGGCGATGAACTACGGCCTGGCGTACGGGCTCTCGGCGTTCGGGCTCTCGGGGCAGCTGCGGATCTCCACCGAGGAGGCCCGCGGGCTGATGGACGAGTACTTCAAGGTGTTCGGCGGCGTGCGCGACTACCTGCGCAACGTCGTGGAGATCGCCCGCAAGGACGGCTTCACGGCCACGATCATGGGCCGCCGCCGCTACCTGCCCGACCTCACCAGCGACAACCGGCAGCGCCGCGAGATGGCCGAGCGCATGGCCCTCAACGCGCCCATCCAGGGCAGCGCCGCCGACATCATCAAGGTCGCCATGCTCGGCGTGCACCGCGCGCTGCAGGCCGAGGGCCTGCGCAGCCGCATGCTGCTGCAGGTGCACGACGAGCTCGTGCTGGAGGTCGCCGAGGGCGAGCGGGCGCGCGTCGAGGAGCTGGTCCGCCGCGAGATGGGTGCGGCGGCCGGGCTCTCGGTCCCCCTGGAGGTCTCGGTCGGCTACGGCCGCAGCTGGGACGACGCAGCCCACTGACCGGGTCGGGGCCGATCCCTGCTCGGCGGGCACGCCTTCGCCCGGCCCGCCCGGTCATCGTGTCCTCTGGGGGTGCAACCCCCAGACCCCGCCCGGCGGGCGAGCCCCCGGACCCCCGCGGCCTCGGCGGTCAGTGCTTGCGGACGACCCGCTCCGGCTCGCCCGGCTTCCAGATGGTCACCTCCATGTGGCCGTCGGTGATCTCGACGGTCGAGCCGCCGGTGAGGTCGGCCGCGTAGAAGTGGTCGAAGGTCTGCCCGCGCAGGTCGAAGCCGGTCTGCTCGTACAGGTCCACGGCGAAGCGCTGGTGCAGCGCCGGGTCGCGCACGTCGTGCGCGCGTCCCCAGAGCTTCGCGTCGCCGTCCGACACGTGGGTGTCCACGGTGGCCGTGTGCAGGCAGAACCGCGGGTCGCGGGCGAGGTCGCGGAACTTCGTGGTGTTCGGCATGCCGACGAGCCACAGCTCGCCCTCGAAGACCCGCGGCTCGATGGGGCTGATCCGCGGGAACCCGTCGGCGCGCAGCGTCGCGAGCATGCAGAGGTTGCCGGTGGCCGCGTGCCGGCGGGTGAAGACCGCAGCGATCCGCGGGGCGCCGGCGGCGAGCTCGTCCCAGGTGGTCACGCCGACGACCTTAGGAAGCAACCTCGACAGGTGCTGTCAGGGAAACGACGGTCAGCACGGCGGGCCCGAGCCGCAGCGTCCCGTCGTCCAGCGGTTCGCAGCGCACCCCGCCCCGCCTGCGCAGCGCCCGGAACGCACCCGGCGCGAGCGCGGTGTCCATCCACCGGCACGGGCTGGCGGGGCGGTGGGCGCGGAACCGCACCGGCCCGTCGCCCGAGTCGAGGCTGAACACCGCGCCGGGGTGGTCGCGACGCGCGGCCAGCCCGTCCACCGGGTAGCCGCGCAGCACGATGTTGCGCCTGGTCAGCAGCGCGTCCGGGACGGCGGGCAGGCCCAGCTCGCGGGCCACCTCGTCGAGCGACTCGGCGGCGATGACCGTGACGGCGGCCTTCCGGTGCGCGGCGTGGCCGGAGTACCGGTCGCCGACGAGGCCCAGCCCGGCCCGCACCTCGACCCGCTTGCGCCGCACGTCCGCGGGTTCGGGGCGCGGGCGTCGTCGGGGCGGCCGGCGAAGGCGTGCACCGGCGAGACGAGCAGCCCGGTGACGTCGACCGGGAACTCCACCGGCAACTCCATGGACCCGACGCTACCGGTGCCGCCACGACCGGGCGGTGCACGAACCGGCGTGGGCCGACGCGCTGCCGCCCGGGCCGCGCCGGGTGCTCGTTGCCGGGGGCAGCGGCGCGGGCAGGACCACCTTGGCCGCGGCGCGCGCGGCGCGCTGGGCGATCCCCGCACCACGCGCTGGACGGGTGCGCCCGCTGCTGCTCGGCCGGGCGACGCTGCTGGTCTGGCTCGACCTCCCGCGGGTCCGCGGCTCCGGGCAGGTGCTGCGGCGCACGCTCGCCCGGCGGGCGCGGCGCCACAGTGCTCCGGAACGGCAACGTCGAGGGCCCGCTGTGGCGGGTGCGGTTGCGTCCGGGACCGGCCGCCGGCGGTCCGGCTGCGCAGCCGCGGCGAGGTCCGCCGCTGGCCGGCGGCCCGCTGACCACCCGTTTCCGTCGGCCCCCACCCGTAGTGTGGATCTCGGGGGACCCACCCCCGGGAACGTGTGCGATCGTGAACGCGCGGCGCCCCCGGCGCGGCTCAGCGGGCGCGCGCCACGACCACCCGTGCGGGCGGGAAGTTCCCCCACACCGGCCCGCCGGGCGTCACGTCGCCGAACGCGGCGCGCGTGTCGTCCACGATCTTCCGCGCGGGCGCCAGCAGGTGCAGCCCCAGGAGCTGGACCTGCGTGAACACCCCGCCCGGCGCGATGGCGCCGGCGGCGAGCGCGGGGATCGGGGCCGCGGCGTGTGCGGCCCACGGCAGCAGGCTCACGATCCCGTCCGCGCGTTCGACGCCGTGCTCGGCGAGCAGGTCGGGGAGCCGGCCGGCGTCGCCCTGCACCACGGTGACGGCGGGGTGGCGGGCGGCGAGGCGCTCGGCGAGCACCGGGTTCAGCTCCACCGCGACGTGCCGGCCGCGCCCGGCGAGGCGCCGCTGCAGGGCGTCGGTGACCCGGCCGGTGCCCGCGCCCAGCTCCACGACCGCCGGCTCGCCGTCCAGCGGGAGCGGCGCGACCATCGCGGCGACCAGCGCGTCGGAGCTGGCGGTCAGCGTCGCCGTGGTGGTGGGGGCGCGCAGGAACTCGCGGAAGAGCACGCGGGCGTCGTTCACCGGGGCAGGCTACGAGCCGCGCCCGGCACGCGGACGGCCGCCGGGTGAACATCAGGAACGCGCTCGGGGAGGTGCGGGAGGATGGCCGCATGCCCGGGCCCGTGCTCGTCCCCGCCACGTTCCACGTCCGGCGGGCGCGCGACCTCATCGACCGGCACTTCGCCGAGCCGCTCGACCTGGACGCGATGGCGGCCGCCGCGGGGTTCTCGCGCTACCACTTCACGCGCCTCTTCACGGCCGCCTACGGCGAGTCGCCCGCCCGCTACCTCACCGGACGCCGGCTGGAGCGGGCCAAGGACCTGCTGCGGTCGGCCAACCTGACCGTCACCGAGGTCTGCCACGTGGTCGGGTTCGCCAGCCTCGGGTCGTTCAGCGCCCGGTTCACCGAGGTCGTCGGCGTCTCCCCGAGCGAGTACCGCCGCCGGCACGCCGGGCAGGGGCTCCACGTGCCCGGGTGCTTCGTGATGGCCTGGAGCAAGCCGCACGGCTCCGCACGTTCGGAGAAGGCCGCACCGGCCCCGCGGCCCTAGCGTCACCCGCACACCCGACGGGAGGAACCGATGATCACGAGCATGTCGCACGTCTGCGTCTACGTGCTGGACCAGGACCGGGCGAAGGAGTTCTACACCGGGAAGCTCGGCTTCGCGCTGCGCAGCGACGTCACGATGGGTGGCGAGTTCGAGGGCGCGGGCGCCGGCTTCCGCTGGCTGACGGTCGGCCCGCCGGACCGGCCGGACGTCGAGATCATCCTGGCCGACTGCGCGATGGGCCACGACCCGGAGACGGCGGCCCAGATCCGCGACCTCGTCGCGAAGGGCGCGCTCGGCCCGGGCGTCATGGACACCGACGACGTCCAGAAGACCTACGAGGAGCTCTCCGCCCGGGGCGTGGTGTTCCTGCAGGAGCCCGCACAGCGGCCGTACGGCATCGAGGCCGTGTTCCGGGACGACTCCGGCAACTGGTTCAGCCTCACCCAGCGCGTCGCCCCGGGGAGCGGCGGGTGATCGGCCGGATCGCGTCGGCGGTCGTGGTGGTCGCCGACCAGGACGTGATGCTGGAGTTCTTCGGCCGGCTCGGGTTCGCACTGGTCAGGGACGCGGAGATGTGGCCGGGCGCGCGCTGGGTGGAGCTCGCCGCGCCCGAGGGTGGGTCGAACCTGGTCCTGAGCAGCGCGAAGGACTTCGACCGCGAGCCCGACACGCAGTACCCGATGACGTTCGCCGCGGCCGACCTCGCGGCCACCGCCGCCGAGCTGCGCGCCGCCGGCGTCGAGGTCACCGACGTCGTCACCGAGCCGTGGGGGAGCTACGTCCGGGTCACCGACCCCGAGGGGCGCCAGCTCCTGGTGAACGACCGGGCCTGATCGGCGCGCCCCCGCCGGCGCCCCGCGCCCCGCCGGTAGCCTCCCCGTCGAACGGCTGTTCGCGCGGGAGGAGACGGGGTGCGGGTGCTCGGCGTCGACCCGGGGCTGACCCGGTGCGGGCTCGGGGTCGTCGACGGGGCGGGCGGGCGTGCGGTGCGCTTCGTCGCCGTCGAGGTGGTGCGCACGCCCCCCGACGCGCCGCTGGCCGAGCGGCTGCGCGGCGTCGGCGACACCGTCGAGGGCTGGATCGCGCGGCACCGGCCGGACGTGGTCGCGATCGAGCGCGTGTTCAGCCAGCACAACGTCCGCACGGTGATGGGCACGGCGCAGGCGAGCGGGGTGGTCGCGCTGCTCGCCGCGCGCGCCGGCGTGCCGGTCGCGTTCCACACCCCCAGCGAGGTGAAGGCCGCCGTCACCGGCGCGGGCCGGGCGGGGAAGGAGCAGGTCACGGCCATGGTGACGCGCCTGCTCGGGCTCGCGGAGGCCCCGCGCCCGGCCGACGCCGCCGACGCGCTGGCGCTCGCGATCTGCCACTGCTGGCGCGCGCCGATGCTCGACCGGATGGCCCAGGCCCAGGCCCGGTCCGCGGAGCTGGCGAGACGGCACAGGGCGCGCCTGGCCGCCGCGGCGAAGGAGGTCTCCCCGTGATCAGCTCCGTCCGCGGCGAGGTGCTGTCGATCGGGCTGGACCACGCGGTCGTCGAGGTCGGCGGCGTGGGACTGGCGGTGCACGCCACCCCCACCACGCTCGCCGGCCTGCGCCGCGGCGAACGGCACCGGCTCGCGACGGCGCTGGTCGTGCGCGAGGACTCGCTCACGCTCTTCGGGTTCGCCGACGACGAGGAGCGCGAGCTCTTCGGCCTGCTGCAGACCGTCAGCGGGATCGGACCGCGGATCGCGCTGGCGACGCTGGCCGTGCTCAGCCCCGACGTCCTGCGCAAGGCGCTCGCCGACGGCGACATCACGACGATCACGCGGGTGCCGGGCATCGGCCGCAAGGGCGCCGAACGGCTGGTGCTGGAGCTGCGGGACAAGGTGGTCGCGCCCGCGGTGCCGGCCACGCTGCCCACCGCCGGGAACGGGACGAACCCGCGCCGCGACGAGGTCGTGGAGGCGCTGGTCGGGCTCGGGTTCACGGCGAAGCCCGCCGAGCAGGCCGTCGACCAGGTGCTCGCCGCCGACGCGGCCGCCGACGCCGCCACGCTGCTGCGCGCGGCGCTGAGACGGCTGGGCCGCGCCCGGTGAGCGACCCGGAGACCGACCTGGCGCTCACCCCCGGCGCCGAGCCGGAGGACGCCGAGGCCGACGCGACGCTGCGGCCGCGCACGCTCGCCGAGTTCGTCGGCCAGCCGCGCGTCCGCGAGCAGCTCGGGCTCGTGCTGGAGGGGGCGCGGCACCGCGGCGACCCGCCCGACCACATCCTGCTGTCCGGCCCGCCCGGGCTCGGCAAGACCAGCCTCGCGCTGATCGTCGCCGCCGAGATGGGCGCGGCGGTCCGGCTGACGTCCGGCCCGGCGCTCGAACGGGCCGGCGACCTCGCCGCGATGCTCTCCAACCTGGAGCACGGCGACGTCCTGTTCATCGACGAGATCCACCGCATGGCCCGCCCCGCCGAGGAGATGCTCTACCTCGCGATGGAGGACTTCCGGGTGGACGTCGTCGTGGGCAAGGGCCCGGGCGCCACCAGCATCCCGCTGGACATCGCACGGTTCACGCTGGTCGGGGCCACCACCCGGGCCGGCGCGCTGACCGGGCCGCTGCGCGACCGCTTCGGCTTCACCGCGCACATGGAGTTCTACGAGCCCGCCGAGCTGGAACGGGTGCTGCGCCGGGCCGCCACGATCCTGGCCGTCGACCTGCGCCCGGACGGTGCCGCGGAGATCGCCGGCCGCTCCCGCGGCACCCCCCGCATCGCCAACCGGCTGCTGCGGCGCGTGCGCGACTTCGCGCAGGTGCGCGCCGACGGCGCCGTCACCCGGGACGTCGCGCAGGCCGCGCTCGCGGTGTACGACGTGGACGACCTCGGCCTCGACCGGCTCGACCGGGCCGTGCTCGGGGCGCTCGTGCGGTCGTTCGGGGCGGCCCGGTGGGCGTATCGACGCTGGCAGTGGCGGTGGGCGAGGAACCAGGTACCGTCGAGGAGGTCTGCGAGCCCTACCTGGTGCGGGCCGGAATGGTGGCCCGCACGCCCCGTGGCCGGGTGGCCACCGCGGCCGCATGGTCACACCTGGCATCGCCGCGCCGCCGGACGTCACCCCTGGCGGACCTCCCGCGTTGTTCTGAAGCGGGGGCTGGCAGACTCGGGTGGCTCTCGACGTGCGGAGACTACGGAGACCATGGACATCTCACTGCTGTTCCCCCTGCTGATCCTCCTGCTGTTCATCCCCATCTTCCTGTCCGGCCGCGCCAGCGCCGCCAGATGCAGGAGATGCAGCAGCTCCAGCAGTCGCTGGAGCCGGGCGACGTCGTGATGACGACGTCGGGGATGCGCGCCACGGTCGTCGACGCCTCCTACGAGGAGACGGTCGACCTGGAGATCGCCGACGGCGTCGTCACCACGTGGGTGCGCGCGGCCGTCCGGGAGAAGGTCAACCCGGTCGCGCCCGCGGAGGAGCCGGTCGAGGAGACCGAGAAGGACGACTCGGCGAACGGCAGCCCGCGCACCTGACAGCGTCCCGGACGGCGGCGCCACACGGACAGGAAGTGAAGTAGGCAGTGGCAACAACCCCGGGACGGATCCGGCCCTGGCGCTACCTGGCGACGTTCGTCGGCGTCGTCGCCGTCCTCTACTCGCTGGTCTTCTTCACCGGCGACGGCCAGCTCACCCCGCGCCTGGGCATCGACCTGCAGGGCGGCACGCGCGTCACGCTCCAGCCGCGCACGGAGACCGGCGCCGTCCCGCCGCGCGACCAGCTCGTGCAGGCGCAGCAGATCATCGAGGAGCGCGTCAACGGCCTCGGCGTCACCGGCGCCGAGGTCGTGCTCGACGGCTCCAACATCACGATCACGGTCCCCGGGCAGGAGGGCGACCAGGCCCGCTCGCTCGGCCAGACCGCGCAGCTGCGTTTCCGCCCGGTCGTCGGCGGGCCGGTGCCCGTCACGCCGCCCGCCCGCCGGCCGCCGCCCGACCACCGAGCCGGCCGCACCGCCCGCACCCGACGGGTCGTCCGTCGGCCCGGCGCCGGGCGCCCCCCCGCCCGCGGACGCGCCGCCGGCCGGCCAGCCGCAGGCCGGGGCGACCCGGCCGCCGTCGAGGTGCCCGTCGTGCCGGTCGCGCACAGCGTTCCGCTGCAGGACCCGTCGCCGCCGCCCGCGCAGGACCCGGCCGCCCCGCCGCCGGGCGCACCCCCGCACCCCTCCGGACCTCCGCGGCGCCCGCGCCCGCCGACCCGCAGCTCGCCGCCGAGATCGAGGCGGCCAGGGCCACCCGGCAGAGCGACGACCCGACGGTGCAGGCGATGGCGCTGCAGACGCTGGACTGCGCGGCCCGCGACCCGCTCCGCGGCTACGACGACCCCACGCTCCCGCTCGTCGCGTGCAACCAGGAGGGCACCGAGAAGTACGTGCTCGGGCCCACCTTCCTGGAGGGCACGGAGATCGACACGGCGCAGGCGCTGCCGAACCAGACCGGGGCCGGCTGGGAGATCAGCCTGACCTTCCACAGCAGCGGCGCGGCGATCTGGGGCGAGTACACGGCGTCGCACGTCGGCGAGGCCGCCGCGTTCGTGCTCGACGGGGAGGTCGTCTCCGCCCCGCAGATCCAGACCGCGATCTACGGCCCCACCCGGATCGAGGGGCAGTTCAACCAGGACTCGGCGCAGCAGCTCGCCGCGGTGCTGCGCTACGGCTCGCTGCCGCTGTCGTTCGAGTCGTCCGAGGCCCAGACCGTCTCCGCGACGCTCGGGCTGGCCTCGCTGCAGGCCGGGCTGCTGGCCGGCGCGGTCGGACTGGCGCTCGTGTTCGTCTACTGCCTGATCTACTACCGCGCGCTCGGGCTGCTGCTGATCCTCTCGCTGGTGCTCTCCGGCCTGATCGTCTACGCGGTGCTCGTCCTACTGGGACGGTGGATCGGGTTCACGCTCGACCTCGCCGGCGTCGCCGGGTTCATCGTCGCGATCGGCATCACGGCCGACTCGTTCGTGATCTTCTTCGAGGGGTTGAAGGACGAGGTGCGGCAGGGCCGCACGTTCCGCTCGGCCGTGCCGCGGGCCTGGGTACGGGTGCGGCGCACGATCCTCTCCGCCGACGCGGTGAGCTTCCTCGCCGCGGCCGTGCTGTACGTCCTCGCGATCGGCCAGGTCCGCGGCTTCGCGTTCACGCTCGGCCTGTCCACGGTGCTCGACCTGATCGTCGTGTTCCTGGTGACGCACCCGCTGGTCTCGCTCGCGTCGAACTCCCGGGTCTTCGGCAGCCCGGCGTTCTCGGGCCTCGGCGCGATCGCGCAGGTCGGTGCCGAACGCAGACGGGCCACCGCCACCACCGGCACCGGGAAGGGGGCCTGAGATGGCCGGAGTGCTCTCCCGCCTCTACACCGGCACCGGCGCGTTCGACATCGTCGGCCGCAGGCGGCTCTGGTACACGCTCTTCTCGGTGCTGGTGCTCGTCTGCATCGGGTCGATGGTCTTCCGCGGCTTCAACCTGGGCATCGACTTCACCGGCGGCACGCAGATCCAGTTCCCGGCGGCCACCGCGGCCGCGCCCGCGGACGTCGAGACGGTGCGCGGCGTCTACGAGCGCACGGTCGGCGAGGAGCCGGCCAGCGTCCAGGTCGTCGGCACCGGCGGCTCGGCGTCGGTGATCATCCGGTCGGAGGCGCTCGACCAGGGGCAGCTCTTCGCGCTCAAGCAGGCCCTGTACGACACGTTCCAGCCAACGGGCACGGACGGCGCGCCGTCGCCGGACGTGATCAGCGACAGCGCGGTCAGCGGCAGCTGGGGCGGGCAGATCACGCAGCAGGCGATCATCGCGCTGGCCGTGTTCCTCGTGCTCGTCACGCTGTTCCTGACCTTCTACTTCGACGCGCGATGGCGATCGCGGCGCTCGTCGCGCTCCTGCACGACGTCGTCGTGACGGCCGGCATCTACTCGCTCGTCGGCTTCGAGGTCACGCCGTCCACGGTGATCGGCCTGCTCACGATCCTCGGGTTCTCGCTGTACGACACGGTGGTCGTGTTCGACAAGGTCCGCGAGAACACGCGCGGGCTGCTCGGCCTCACCCGCCGGACCTACCCGGAGGCGGCCAACCTCTCGCTCAACCAGACGCTCATGCGCTCGATCAACACGTCGCTCATCGCCGTGCTGCCGGTGCTCGGGCTGCTGGTGATCGGCGTCGGCGTGCTCGGGGTCGGCGTGCTGGCCGACCTGGCGCTCGTGCAGATGGTCGGGATGATCTCCGGCGCGCTGTCGTCCATCCTCCTGGCCACGCCGCTGCTCGTGGACCTCAAGATGCGCGACCACCGCTACCAGGAGCAGGCGGCCCGGGTGCGCGCGCGGCGCAAGCGCGCCGCGGACGCCATGGCCGGCGGTGCGGCGGGCGCCGAGCCGGGCGCCGACCCGACCTCGCCGAGGACGGGGTGCTCCAGACCGAGCTGCGGCGCGAGCGCGCCGTGGCCGCCGCGGCGGGCGTCCCGGTCCGCACCGGCAAGGCGGCCGACCGCGGCGGGCAGCCGTCCCGGGCGCACCGCCCGGCCGGCAAGTCCGCCCGTCCGAGCGGGAAGCGCGGCCGGTGACCGGGCCGCTGGCGGAGCCCGCGCTGGACCGGGTCGTCGGGCTGATCCGCGACGTCCCGGACTACCCGCAGCCGGGCGTCCTCTTCCGCGACATCACGCCGGTGCTCGGCGACGCCGAGGCGTTCGCCACCGTCGTCACCGAGATGGCCTCCTACGTGGGCGAGGCCGACGTCGTGGTCGGCGTCGAGGCCCGCGGGTTCCTGCTCGGCGCGGCTGTCGCCGTCGTGGCCGGCACGGGGGTGGTGCCCGTCCGGAAGGCGGGCAAGCTCCCGCGGGTCGCCGGCACGCGCACCTACGAGCTGGAGTACGGCACCGCCACGCTGGAGCTGCCCGCCGGCACCGTCGCGCCCGGCGCGCGGGCGTTCGTCGTCGACGACGTGCTCGCCACCGGCGGCACCGCCGCGGCGGCGTGCGGGCTGCTCGCCGACGTGGGTGCGGAGGTCGTCGGTTTCAGCGCGCTGCTGGAGCTGGCCGCGCTGCACGGCCGCGCACAGCTCGGGGCCGTCCCGGTGCACGCGCTGCTCACGCTCTGATCCGCGCCGCGATACCGTTCGCGCCGTGGTGAGTCTCGACGACGTGTCCCGCATCGCGTCGGCGCTTCCGGAGGTCGTCGAGGGCGACGACGGCCGGCGCTCCTGGTCGGTGCTCGGGGGCGGCCGCCGCGGCGCGCCGAAGGCGTTCGCCTGGGAGCGGCCGTTCAGCAAGGCCGACATCCGGCGCTACGGCGCCGAGCAGCCGCCGGCCGGCCCGATCCTGGCCGTCGTGGTAGCCGACCTCCACGAGAAGGAGGCCGTGCTCGCCGCCGGGACCCGCCGCCTTCTTCACGATCCCGCACTTCGACGGCTACGCCGCGGTGCTCGTGACGCTCGACGACGTCGACGAGGCCCCGCTGCGGGAGCTGCTCGTGGACGGCTGGCTGGCGTGCGCCCCGCCGGCCCTCGCCGAGCGGTACCGATCCCAGGAGTGAACGGGCCCAGGAGCGGACGTGCGCCGAGCGGCCCGGCGAACGGGTGGTGAGCTGCGCCGACAGACCCGTGCGGCACTGCTGGTCCGGGGGGTCGAGGACTATCCTCGTGGCGTGGAGCCCGACTCATGACGGACGTGCAGCAGGCGCCGCCCGTCACCGAGGGCGGTGAGGGTGCGCGCCCGTCGCCACCCGGCGTGTGCGCGCGCGCATCGCACGCCGGATGACCCCGCAGCGGGTGGCCGTGGTCGCCCCGGTGCTCGAACCGCTGGCCAGCGTGCACCGCAAGCTGCACCCGAAGGCCGATCTGGGGCTGCTCCAGCGGGCCTACGACGTCGCCGACGCCAAGCACGACGGCCAGAAGCGCAAGTCGGGCGACCCGTACATCACGCACCCGCTCGCCGTCGCGACGATCCTCGCCGAGCTGGGCATGGACACCACCACGCTCGTCGCGGCGCTGCTGCACGACACGGTCGAGGACACCGACTACTCGCTCGACCGGCTGCGCAAGGACTTCGGCGAGGAGGTCGCGCACCTCGTCGACGGCGTCACCAAGCTGGACAAGGTCGAGCTCGGCACGGCCGCGGAGGCCGAGACGATCCGCAAGATGATCGTCGCGATGGCCCGCGACCCGCGCGTGCTGGTCATCAAGCTGTCGGACCGGCTGCACAACATGCGCACCATGCGCTTCCTGCCGCCGGAGAAGCAGGCCAAGAAGGCCCGCGAGACGCTGGAGGTGCTGGCCCCGCTCGCGCACCGGCTCGGCATGGCGACGGTCAAGTGGGAGCTGGAGGACCTGTCCTTCGCGATCCTGCACCCCAAGAAGTACTCCGAGATCGTGCGCCTCGTCGCCACCCGGGCCCCGTCCCGCGACACGTACCTCAAGCAGGTCATCGACGAGGTCATGCAGCAGCTGGAGTCGGCGCGGATCAACGCCACCGTCGAGGCCGGCCGAAGCACTACTACTCGATCTACCGCAAGATGATCGTCAAGGGCCGCGACTTCGACGACATCCACGACCTCGTCGGCGTGCGCGTGCTCGTCGACGACGTGCGCGACTGCTACGCGGCCATGGGCATGGTGCACGCGCTGTGGCAGCCCATGCCCGGGCGGTTCAAGGACTACATCGCCCAGCCCCGGTTCGGCGTCTACCAGTCGCTGCACACCACCGTGATCGGGCCGGACGGCAAGCCGCTCGAGGTGCAGATCCGCACCCAGGACATGCACCGCACCGCGGAGTACGGCATCGCGGCGCACTGGCGCTACAAGGAGACCCGCGGCACCCACACCGGGCAGGCCGTCGAGGTCGACGAGATGGCCTGGATGCGCCAGCTGCTCGACTGGCAGCGCGAGGCCGCGGACCCGGGCGACTTCCTGGAGTCGCTGCGGTTCGACCTCGCGTCCCAGGAGATCTTCGTGTTCACGCCCAAGGGCGACGTGATCACGCTCCCGTCCGGCTCCACCCCGGTCGACCTGGCCTACGCGGTGCACACCGAGGTCGGCAACCGGTGCATCGGCTCGCGCGTCAACGGCCGGCTGGTCGCGCTGGAGCGCAAGCTGGAGTCCGGCGACGTCGTCGAGATCTTCACGTCGAAGGCCGAGGCCGCCGGCCCGAGCCGCGACTGGCTGGCGTTCGTCGCCTCCCCGCGGGCCAAGACCAAGATCAAGCAGTGGTTCGCCAAGGAGCGCCGCGAGGAGGCCATCGAGGCGGGCAAGGAGGCCATCGCCCGCGAGGCCCGGCGCACGTCGATGCCGCTGCAGCGGCTCGTCTCCGCCGACGCGATGGCCGCGCTCTCGCGCGAGCTGCACTTCCCGGACCTCTCCGGGCTCTACGCCGCGGTCGGCGAGGGTCACGCGAGCGCCCGCCACGTCGTGCAGCGGCTGGTCGCGCTGCTCGGCGGCGTCGAGCAGGCCGAGGAGGACCTCGCCGAGCGGGCCACGCCGTCCACCGTGCGGCTGCGGCGGGCCGGTGGCGACGCCGGTGTGGTCGTCCGCAGCATCACCGGGGGCGACCCCGACGGCGACGTCGGCGACATGTACACGAAGCTCGCCCGCTGCTGCACCCCTGTGCCCGGCGACGAGATCCTCGGGTTCGTGACGCGCGGGGGCGGCATCTCCGTGCACCGCACCGACTGCACCAACGCCGCCGACCTCAAGGGTCGTTCGGAGCGGCTCGTCGACGTCGTGTGGTCGGTGTCGCCGGGGTCGGTGTTCCTCGTCGCCATCCAGGTGGAGGCACTCGACCGGCACCGGCTGCTCTCGGACATCACGAAGGTGCTCGCCGACGAGAAGGTCAACATCCTCTCCGCCTCGGTCACCACCTCGCGCGACCGGGTCGCGGTCTCCCGTTTCAGCTTCGAGATGGGCGACCCGAAGCATCTCGGGCACGTCCTGCGCGCCGTCCGCAACGTGGAGGGCGTCTACGACGTGTACCGGGTGACGAGCGCGAGCTGAGAAGCCGCAGGTCAGAGCGCTGCTCCGAGGGCCGCGTGCGCCATCTGGCCCACGCCGAAGGACGTGTCACCTAAGCCTGACGGACCTGGTGCGCTCCGCTGGGACGGGTCTAGCCTGGTCGGCCCCCGGGGGACGTCAGGACGGGGCGGTGAGCACAGATGGTGCGCTACGAGTACCGGTGCCCGACGAGTGGCCCGTGGGACGTCGCGATCCCGATGGGAGCCGCTGAGGCGATGCGCCCGTGTCCGCACTGCGGGCAGATGTCGCCGCGGCGCTGGACGGCACCGCTGCTGCTGCGGGCGAACCGGCGGCTCACCGGAGCGCGGCTGCGCGAGGAGGCCAGCCGGGACGCGCCGGAGGTGACCGCGGCCGTGCCCGCGGGCGTCCGCCGGTCGCGCCCCGCGCCCGACCCGCGCCAGGCGGGGCTGCCGCGTCCCTGACGCCGCCGGGAGACACCTGCGCAGCAGAGACCTGCGCACGAGAGACACCTGCACAGCACCACGCACCACCACACAACCTCTGCACAACCGCTGCACCGTTCGCACTCGGTGAGGAGGTCGAACATGGGTCTCGTCGGTCTGCTGTACGTCGGAGCCGTCCTGTTCATCAACGGCCTGCTGTTGCTGGGAGCGGTCGAGGCCAGATCGGCGGCGCCGATCAACCTGTTCGTCGGCGCCTGCAGGTCGTCACGCCGACGTTCCTGATCTTCACGGCCAACGGCGACCCGTCGGTGATCCTCAACGCCTCCGGGCTCTACCTCTTCGGCTTCACGTACCTCTACGTGGGCATCAACCTGCTGGCCGGCCTCGACACGACGGGCGTCGGCTGGTTCTCGCTGTTCGTCGCCGTGGTCGCGGTCGGCTACGCGTGGGCGAACTGGCAGCTCCTCGGCAACCTCCCGTTCGCCGTCATCTGGCTCTACTGGGCGTTCCTGTGGGCACTCTTCTTCCTCGTGCTGGGTCTCAAGCGCGAGGAGCTCACGCGCTACACGGGCTGGGTGACCGTCATCCAGGCGTGGATCACGGCGGCGATCCCCGCGTTCCTGCTGCTCACCGACCTGTGGCGGGAGCCGGGGCTGACCGCGATCGCGCTCGCCGCCGTCGGCGTCATCGTGTTCGGCGCGCTGTACGTGCGCATGCACCCGCAGCGCCCGCGGCACCGACGCCGAGCCCGACCACAACGGCGGGCCACGCGCCGGGCTGACCGTCTCGACGCTCACGAAAGGAGAACAGCAATGCCTGATGTGGTGTTCAGCGTCGACCAGTCGAAGTCGATGCGGGACCAGACGGTACCCGGGCACAACCGCTGGCATCCGGACGTGCCGGTCGCGGTGATGGTCCGGCCCGGGCAGCAGATCCGGGTCGAGTGCCGCGAGTGGACCGACGGGCAGATCGGCAACAACGACTCCGCGAACGACGTGCGGGACGTCGACCTGACCCACGCCCACATGCTCAGTGGACCGATCGGCGTCGAGGGCGCCGAGCCCGGTGACCTGCTGGTCGTCGACATCCTCGACCTCGGTGCCGTCCAGGCGCCGCAGGAGTACGGGGAGGCGCCCGGCCAGGGCTGGGGGTACACCGGCATCTTCGCCAAGGCCAACGGCGGAGGCTTCCTGACGGACTACTTCCCGGACGCCTACAAGGCGATCTGGGACTTCGCCGGCCAGGTCGCGACGTCCCGGCACCTGCCGGGTGTCCGGTACACCGGAATCACGCACCCGGGGCTCTTCGGGACCGCGCCGTCGGCCGAGCTGCTCGACCGCTGGAACCGGCGGGAGCGCGCGCTCATCGACACGAACCCGGACCGGGTGCCGCCGCTGGCGCTGCCGCCGCTGGCGGAGAACACGCTGGCCGGGACCGCAACCGGCAACGTCGCCAACGGGATCGCCCGCGACGGGGCGCGCACCGTCCCGGCCCGGGAGAACGGCGGGAACCACGACATCAAGAACTTCACCCGCGGTCCCGCGTCTTCTACCCGGTGCACGTGCGGGACGCCAAGCTCTCGGGCGGCGACCTGCACTTCAGCCAGGGCGACGGAGAGATCACGTTCTGCGGCGCATCGAGATGGGAGGTTTCATCGACTTCCAGATCGACCTGATCAAGGGCGGGATGGAGACCTACGGCGTCACGACGAACCCGGTGTTCATGCCGGGCAACGTGGAGCCGCGGTACTCGGAGTTCCTGACCTTCATCGGCGTGTCGGTCGACCGGGAGAGCGACGAGAACTTCTACCTGGACGCCACGGTCGCCTACCGGCGGGCCTGCCTCAACGCCGTGGAGTACATGAAGAAGTTCGGCTACTCGGGGGAGCAGGCGTACCTGCTGCTCGGCTCGGCGCCCATCGAGGGCCGGGTCAGCGGCATCGTCGACATCCCGAACGCCTGTTGCTCGCTGTACCTGCCGACGGCCATCTTCGACTTCGACATCCGCCCGTCCTCGGCCGGGCCGATGCGGGCCGACCGCGGTCAGTGCGCCGTGACGAGCTGACCGCTCACGGCCGGCGGGGCCGGATCACACCTGGTTGACGGGGTGGTCCGGCACCGTGGGCCGGGCGGTGACGGTGACGGTGCCGCCACAGTTCCAGCACGACGGCTCGGGGTCGGGATCCCGGCCCTCGACGTCGCACGTCGCACACTCCCAGTGCGCGACCACCTTGGTGCTCACGGTGCGTAGCGTAGGGGGTCGACTGTATTCGACGGAGGTGACGTGACCGACCAGACATCCTCGGATTCCGAGGACGAAATGCCGGTGCACCCGAAGCATCTGGCGCGCGACCGGGCCGGCAAGCAGGCCCTGCAGGCGGCGTACGACATCAGCCGTGGGCTCGCCGAGGCGGGTGTGGAGGACGACGGGGTGGTGGTCCTGCGGACCGACGGCCCGCGTCCGGGGCTCGCGGACCTGGAGCGGCTGATCGACGGCGCGCTCGAGGAGAACGAGAACGAGGGCCGCTGAGCGCCCGTCGGCGCCGGTGCCGGCCCGTCCGAACGGTCAGGGCACTCCCCACAGCGCGCAGCGGTGTGCGGCGGCGAAGTCGGCGGCCGGGCGGACCTCCGTGGCGTCCCCGGCGCCGCCGATCGTCAGCACCTGCCCGTCGCCGGTCCACGGCGGCCAGTCGGTGGCGCCCGCGACGCCGCCGTCGCCGTCGGGGGTGCCGGTCGTGACGAACCGGGCCCAGCGCTGCAGCAGCTCGTCCGCCAGGGACTGCTGGTCGGGCGAGAACGCGGGCTGACCGGGCACCAGGTCGAACAGGTACGGCACCTCGGCGCCGTGCGCGACGCCGTCGGCGAGGTCGGGCGGCAGCGCCACGAACGGCGACGGGGCGCTCGGGTCGGTCAGCTCGTAGGCGTAGAGCGGGGCGCGGCTGCTCAGCGACCGGTACGTCGCGAGCGACGTGCAGGCGTAGCCACGGTCCGTGACGACGTCCGACCAGGCCCGGCCGGGGGAGCGGTCGATCACGCGGTAGGCGCGCCCGGCCGCGGCGTCCTGAGAGGGGGTCGCGGCGGCCAGCATCGCGCGGAACCCGGAGTCGGTCAGCGGCGTGCCGGCCCGGTCGTAGAACGCGTTGGTGAAGAGCGTGCCCTCGTCGCGGGTGGTGCCGGCGAGCACCGGCATCGCGCGCAGGTCCCGGTCGACGACCAGGTCGGACGGGCGGCGCGGCAGCGTCGGCGTGCCCGTCGCCGGGCTCCAGTAGAACCCGCCGCCCGGCACGAGCGGCGCGGCCGGCAGCGCCCGCATGCACGTCACCAGGTCGTCGGTGTCCGGGTCGCCGTCGTCGTCCGGGTCGGTGCAGCCCAGCGCCGCCGACATGCTCACCCCGGCCGCCTCCACGAGCGGCAGCGGCTTCCACGTGTCGCCGGCCGGGCCCGTGCCGGGCCGGATCACGTCGACGATGTTCGCGGCGCTGCACCCGCCGCTCTGCATGATCGCCCGCTGGAAGAGCCCCACCGACCCCGGCGACGCGAGCTGCCCGCACACGCTGTCCGCCCCGGCCGACTCTCCCGCGAGCGTCACGTTCTCCCGGTCGCCGCCGAACGCGCCGATGTTGCGGTGCACCCAGCCCAGCGCCACCTGCTGGTCCATCAGCCCGAACGCGCCCGACCCGTCCAGCCCGGGCAGCCCGAAGAACCCGAGGATGCCGAGCCGGTAGTTCACCGTGACGACGATCATGGGCCCGGCCTCGGCCAGCCGGCGGGGGTCGTAGTCGCTGCCCGCTCCCGCGTTGAAGCCGCCGCCGTGCACCCAGACCAGTACCGGCAGCCGCGACCCGCGCGTCGCCCCGGCCGGGACCGTGACGTCGAGGGTCAGGCAGTCCTCGGTGTCGCTCGCGGCCGTCGCGTGCGGGGTGCCCGGCGGCGCCGCGAGCTGCGGGCAGCGCGCCCCGGGCGCGTGGCCGGGCGGGTGCCGTTCCAGGACGCGGGCGGCTGCGGCGGGCGCAGCGCAGGTCGCCGACCGGCGGGGCCGCGTACGGGACGCCCTGGAACCGGAGCACGGTGCCGTCGACCCGCCCGAGCAGCTCGCCCTGCTCGACGCTCACCCGCTCCCCGACGGGCGGGGCGGCCGCGGGCTGCTCACCCGTGGAGCAGCCGGCGGCGAGCAGCGTGCCGACGAGGAGCGCGGCCCAGGCTGCTCGTCCGGGACCGCGGTGCACCCGGGCATGCTCCCATGCCCCACGCACCCGTCGAGGGGGGACGGCCAGCGTCAGCCGACCGTGGCGGTCTGGATCGTGACGGGGGTGTTCGGCCGGCCGTCGCCCTCGCCGTTCGAGTTGTCCTGGCCGGCCTGTGCGATCGCGTCGAGCGTCGCGAGCCTTCGTCACCGATGGTGCCGACCACCGTGTAGTCGGGAGCCAGCCGTGAGTCGCCGTAGACCAGGAAGAACTGGCTGCCGGTCGAGTTGGGGACCGACGTCTTGGCCATCGCGATCGTGCCCCGCGGGTAGACGACGGTGTCGGGTTGCTCCGCCGGCGCGAGGTTGGTCGGAGGCTCGTCGTTGATCGTGTAGCCGGGGCCGCCGCGGCCGGTGCCGGTCGGGTCGCCGCACTGGAGCACGCGGAGCCCGTCGGTCGTCGTCAGGCGGTGGCACGGCGTGTCGTTGTAGAAGCCGGCGTCGGCCAGGCTCACGAGGCTCTCGACGGCGCACGGCCCGGTGGCCCGGTCCAGCGTGATCGGGATCGCGCCGTGGTCGGTAGCCAGGGCGAGGGGACCGTGCCGCTCGTGCTCGCGAGGTGATGCTCGGGACGGGGAGCGGGCCGGGCAGCGGGGCTCCTCGAGGGTGGCGGGTAACGTGCACGTGCCGGGCGCTGCCGCTGCGGTGGGCTGCGCGGCGGGCTGTGCGGTGCCGTCCGCCGGGGCGCCGCCGCCCGTCCCGATCGTCGAGATCAGGACCACGCCGACCACGACGACCACGACGACACCGATGGACGTGAAGACCGCGACGCGCTGCCGCTGCTTCGCCCGCTCCGCTCGTCGGCGCTGCTGGTTCGCCAGCTTGCGCTTCGCCGCCTCTCGCCGCATCTGGTTGGTCGCCACCGGCACTCCCGTTCACTCCGCCGCGGACACCGCCGGCTGAGCCGACGATGTCGTCGCACAGGGCGCTCGCCGATCGGGCGGAGGATATCGGCTGGACCTGTGTGCCCCGGGTGGGGTCGACGTCGCGTTGCGTTCAGTCCGGCGGGACACCCGTCCCCGGGCGCCGGGCGCGGCGGTGGACCCTGACCAGTACAAGGGTGAGCCCGGCGCTGACGCCGACCCACAGCCCACAGCCACCTGCTGTCGTCACCGACACCTGCACCGAGAACGGTGACCGCGACCGCCGTGAGAAAGAGAACAGCGGCGTCGGAAGGAAGTATCGGCCAAAGGGCTCGGAGAACGCGCACCTCGGCCTCACGCAGTTTCATAGTATGCGACCCCCCTGGACTCGGCGTGGCGCCAGACCGGCTCCAGGCGGTTGTGCAGGGCCGGGCCCATGAGGTTGTACACGGCGAAGACCGTGTAGTCCTGCGCAGGGGAGCAGATCGGCGTTCGCTGTGCGAGGCAGACCCGGACCCGGCCCTCGTACCGGGCTCTTGCGCCGAACCGGTACTGCTCCGTGACCACGGCGAGCCCGGGCTCGACCACGAATCCGGCTGCGGCCCCGGGCCCGGTCGTGCCGACCGTCTGCCACACCTCGGCCGACGCCACGGTCCAGGGACGTTCGTTGCAGACTCTGATCGCGGTGTCCACGAACCCGATCCGCAGCGTGATCGCCGTGCCGCTCCCGAGGAAGTACCGGTGGGTGAATGTGCGGCAGCCGGCCGGTTGCGCGTTGGCGACGACGGACGAGAGCGTCATCACGAATCCGACGACTGCCACGATCACGACCAGACGCCTGCTGAAGCGCACGATTCCCCCCAGGTTGCGCAGCCTTGGGAGAAGCGTACGAGCGTCCGGGCCGTATCGGCCGGAATCAAGCGAATCATTTGCAGTTGCGAACGCTCCGGGCAGCGGCGAGGTCCGACAACCGCACGCCGAGCTGCTGTACGCACCGGCTCCCATGGCCGGCCGGCCGGGCCGCACCGCCTACCCTGGTGTGGTGCTCGTCGCCGGATTCCCCGCAGGCTCGTTCCAGACCAACTGCTACGTCGTGGCAGCGGGCGAGGGCGAGGCGTGTGTGGTGGTCGACCCCGGTCAGGACGCCGTCGAACCGCTGGAGGCGCTGCTGGCGCAGCACCGCCTCACCCCGGTGGCGGTGCTGCTGACCCACGGCCACTTCGACCACACGTTCAGCGTGTCGCCCGTCTGCGACGGGCACGACGTGCCGGCGTGGATCCATCCCGAGGACCGGTTCATGCTCGCCGACCCGATGCGCGGGGTCTCGGCGCAGACCGCGGCGTTCTTCGGCGGGCGGCTGGAGCTGCGCGAGCCGCGCGAGGTGAGGGAGCTGGCCGACGGCGCGGCGCTCGACCTCGCCGGGCTCACGCTGCGCGTAGACCACACGCCCGGCCACACCCGCGGGTCGGTCGTGTTCACGACCGCCACCGAGGAGGGCACCGAGGTGATCCTCGCGGGCGACACGCTCTTCGCCGGGTCGATCGGGCGCACCGACCTGCCCGGCGGCGACCACGCGCAGATGCTCGCGAGCCTGCGCGACAAGCTTCTGACCAGGGACGACTCGGCCGTCGTGCTGCCGGGCCACGGGCCGACCACCACGTCGGCCGGGAGCGGGCGTCCAACCCGTTCCTGCAGGGCATGGACGTGCCGGCGAAGGGGAGAGGGCTGTGACGGCGGTGCCGGCCGTGGAGGAGAAGGCGGCGTTCGCGGCGCCCAAGGGGGTGCCGGAGTACTTCCCGCCCGAGGGTGCCGGGTTCGAGCACGTCCGCGACACGCTGGTCGCGGCGGCCGACCGGGCCGGATACGGGCTCGTCGAGCTGCCGGTCTTCGAGGACACGGCGCTCTACGCGCGCGGTGTCGGCGAGTCGACCGACGTCGTCAGCAAGGAGATGTACACGTTCGCCGACCGCGGCGACCGCTCCGTGACGCTGCGCCCGGAGGGCACCGCAGGCGTCGTCCGGTCGGTCATCGAGCACGGGCTCGACCGGCACGGGCTGCCGGTGAAGCTGCGCTACTCGGGTCCGTTCTTCCGGTACGAGCGCCCGCAGGCCGGCCGCTACCGGCAGCTGCAGCAGGTGGGCGTCGAGGCGATCGGCGTGGACGACCCGGCGCTGGACGCCGAGGTCATCGCGGTGGCCGACGAGGGTTTCACGGCGCTCGGGCTCACCGGCTACCGGCTGGAGATCACCTCGCTCGGCGACGCCGACTGCCGCCCCGCCTACGGGGCGCTGCTGCGCGAGTTCCTGGCCGGGCTCCCGCTCGACGACGCGACCCGCACCCGCGCTCAGCTCAACCCGCTGCGGGTGCTCGACGACAAGCGCCCCGAGGTGCGCGCGCTGGTGGCCGACGCGCCGCTGCTGGTCGACCACCTCTCGGCGGCCTCGGCCGAGCACTTCGCGGCCGTCAAGCAGCACCTGGACGACCTCGGCGTCGCGTACGTGGAGAACCCGCGGATGGTGCGCGGGCTCGACTACTACACGAAGACCACGTTCGAGTTCGTGCACGACGGGCTCGGCGCGCAGTCCGGCATCGGCGGCGGCGGCCGCTACGACGGGCTGATGGCGACGCTCGGCGGGCAGCCGCTCTCCGGCATCGGTTCGGCATCGGCGTCGACCGCACGCTGCTGGCCTGCCGGGCCGAGGGCGTCATGCCCTGGTCGGAGGCCCGGTGCGAGGTGTTCGGCGTGCCGCTGGGCGACGTGGCCAAGCGCAAGCTGGTGACGGTCGCGGCGCAGCTGCGGCGGGCCGGGGTGCGGGTCGACCTCGCCTACGGCGGGCGCGGGCTGAAGGGCGCGATGAAGGCGGCGGACCGCTCCGCGCCCGGCTCGCGCTCGTGCTCGGCGACCGCGACCTGGAGGCGGGCACCGTCGGTGTCAAGGACCTGGTGACGGGGGAGCAGCACCCGGTCGCGCTGGACGGCGTGGTCGAGGAGCTCGTGGCCACGCTCGCGCGTCGGGCGTGAGCGACGCCGACCGGCAGCGCTGGGACGCGCGGCACGGCGCCGTCGGAGCCGCAGGTGCGGCGGGCGCGATGCCGCCGGACGCGCTGCGCGGGCGGGAGCACCTGCTGCCCGGGGGCGGCCGCGCCCTCGACGTGGCCTGCGGGCGCGGCGGGGTCGCGGTGTGGCTCGCCGGGCGCGGGTTCGCGGTCGACGCCGTGGACGTGTCGGAGGTCGGGCTCGCGGCCGGCGCGGCGCTCGCGGCGGACGCCGGCGCGGCCGGCCGGGTGCGCTGGTGGGCGCACGACCTCGACGCCGGGCTGCCGCAGGGGTGCGCGGGACCGTACGACGTGGTGGTCTGTCAGCGCTTCCGGGAGCCGGCGCTCTACCCGCTGCTCGCGGGCCTGCTCGCGCCCGGCGGCCTGCTCGTGGTGACGGTGCTCTCGGAGGTCGACGAGGGCCCGGGGCCGTTCCGGGCGGCGGCCGGCGAGCTGCTCGCCGCCTTCGGTGGCCTCGCCGTCGTCGACCACCGCGAGCGCGACGGCGAGGCGAGCCTGCTGGCCCGCCGCGGCTGACGGCGACCGGGCGTCAGGACCGCGCCTTCGTCCGTTCCTGGCTCGCGACCAGCGCCGCGAGCGCCGTGGTGATCGGCACCGACGCCACGAGCCCGATGCTGCCGACCAGCGTGCGCACCACCTCGGTGGCGACGTCCTGCGTGGTCACGACGTAGCCGAGGCTCTGCTGCGACAGCGTGAAGAGCAGCAGCAGCGGCAGCGACGCACCCGCGTAGGCGAGCACCAGCGTGTTGACGGCCGACGCCACGTGGTCGCGCCCGATCCGCATGGCTGCCACGAAGAGCCCACGGGCACCCAGCGTCGGGTCGGCCTGGCGCAGCTCCCACACCGCGCTGGTCTGGGTGACCGTCACGTCGTCCAGCACACCCAGCGCGCCGATCACCACACCGGCGAGCAGTAGGCCGCGGGCGTCGACCGCGGTGCCGAGGGTGGCGATGAGGTTCTGCGACTCGCCGTCCAGGCCGGTGAGCCGGGCGAGCGTCGAGAACAGCGCCGACAGCCCACCGATCAGCGCGAGCGAGAGCAGCGTGCCGAGCACGGCCGTGGACGTGCGCGCGGAGAGCCCGTGCGTCAGATACAGGACCGCGAACATGATCAGGCACGACCCGACGATCGCCACCGCCAGCGGGTTGCTGCCGGCCAGGATCGACGGCACCACGAACCACAGCAGCACCACGAAGCTCAGCGCCAGCGCCACCAGCGCGGCGAGCCCCCGCCAGCGGCCGAGCACCAGCACGGCCAGCGCGAAGAGGACCGCCAGCCAGA
>MKJX01000197.1 GCA_001942415.1 Pseudonocardia sp. CNS-139 | reverse complement strand
CCAACAGGGTGCGGTGGCCTGAACGCCAGCCTCTCGCGGACCCAGGACGGTTCAGGTCAACGCCCGCCCGAGCACGCCAGGCGTTGCTGCCGCGGTCTCCAGGCTCGCCGGCGGTCGCCACCGGTCCACGACCGGTAGCTGGCCATGACGTCGGCAAACGTGCGCCAAGCGGGCCCGGCATCGGGGGCCGGCTCGCCGGAGATCACGTCCGGTAGCAATCGGGTCAGCTCGTCCCAGGCGACTGCGACCGGCGGCATCGGTTCCGATGGCTCTGGAGAGTCGGGCAGGGTCGCGGCCGCTGGGGTGTGCTCGGCGTAGAGGTGCAGCGAATCGACGTGATGGTGGTACTCACCGAGCTCGGCGCCGAGCCACCCCGCCAGCAGTTCTTGCAGGACCGTGGCGGCGAACACGTCATACGGGAAGCCGAGCCAGAGATCCTGGCTGCGCATAGTGGTGTGCATGTGCAACCGCCTGCCGCGCAGGAAGAAGCGGTAGCCAAGGGTGCAGGGCACATCCCGGTAACCCCGGGTGTCGCGGGACGGGTCGAACAGCTGGATCACCGCTTGCCGGGAGTCGGGGTCACGCGCCAGCAGGCGCCGCACGTGGTCGAGCTGGTCGATCCGCCCGCCCCAGCTGCGCATCCGTGGCCCGTAGGCGCCCTGCAGCCGGCCCTCGTTGGTGTAGCGGACCAGTGATCGGTTGTAGTCGAAGATCCACGGCTCATCCGATCCGGACAGGATCCACAGCGCCTCGGCCACCGCAAACGCCGGATTGATCACCCTGGTCGGCGGCAGGTCGACGAGTCGCCGTCGTGGATCTGTGAGGCACAGGTGCACACCCAGGACCTCGGTGGTCGGCAGACCGCGTGGCCTGACCACGACACCGTCCGCGGTTACCGCAGCGCACGCCGCGGAGTACAGCTCATTGGCCGAGCCAGCAGTCAGGGTGATCACCGGACGGTCTCCAGCCGGGCGGTTGTCCGGCCCGAGAGCAGCGACTTGCGCACCGAGGCCGGGAGCGCGATCAGCCACTCGGCCTGGCGAGCCATACCCTCGCGCAGGCCGACACGTGGGTGGTATCCGAGCAGCCGCCGGGCCAGGCGCAGGTCAGCCCGGGTGGCAGCCACGTCTCCCGCCTGCCGCTCCATCGGGTTGAGTGGAACGGGCCGCCCGATGACCTCGGAGGCCATCTCCACGACGTCGAGCAAGGACGAGCTGACCCCGCCGCCGACGTTGATGACCTTTGACGTGAGTTCTGCAACCGACGCGGCGATCGTGGCCGCCACGACGTCATCGACGTAGGTGAACTCCCGCCGCTGCCGGCCATCACCGAACAACGGCACACCAACCCCGGTCAATGCCGCAAGGAGTATTTCTCCTATCGCCATGCCAGAGCGTTGCCGTGGGCCATAAACGGTGAAGTACCGCAGCGCGGCCACCGTCAGCCGGGTGTCCGGCCGTCCGGCATGCGCCAGGCATAACTGCTCCGCGGCCAGTTTGGTCACCCCGTACGGAGAGATCGGGCCGGTCGGCCCGTACTCGGCGCTGGGCCCGTGTGCGGTGCCGTACACACTCGAGGACGAGGCGAACACCAGCCGCCTGACGCCCGCCCGCTCACAGGCAGCCAATAATCGATGGGTGGCCACGACGTTCGCAGTGACGTAGTCCGCGAATCGCGCTTCCCACGATTCGCGTACCCGGGCAGCCCAGCCAAGTGGAAAACAGTGTCCGTACCGGCCAGCAGATGATCGATGTCGTCGATCACCAGGTCTGTCTGCCGGAAACGGAAGCTGTCGTGCGGAAAGGCGTTGGCGAGGTTTGTCAGGGCCAGTTCATCCGTCTGAACGGACCGCCGATCGAGTGCGATCACCTCATGACCCGCCGCCAGCGCCGCATCTACAAGGTGAGAGCCGATGAAGCCAGCAGCCCCGGTCACAACGACACGCGTCCCCGTGGGTGTGCCCGGTGGCCGGCGGCCCGGTCGGCCCTCTTCTCCGGCGGTTCGGGCCGACAGGTCATCACCCGTCTCTGCGCTCGTCAATGCCGGGTTCACGGCTTTCTCCCGACTCCGCCGGTGAGCAGGGTTGCGTAGCTGTCATCGGAACTCGGCCACCTGTCCGGACGCCAGTCGTTGGCGTAGACGAGCCCAGGCTCCACCAGCCGCAAGCCCTCGAAGTACTCCCTGTGCTTCTCCCACGGACGGAAGAACCCCCCGCCGACACGCGACGTCAGACTCTTCTCGACACCATCAGCCCGAGGATCGTCATCAGCCAGGAGATTGGTGGCCGCAAGGTAGCTTCCCGACGGCATCAGGTGACGAATGTACGCGACCGTGCCGGCCGGGTCGTCCGCATCGGGAATCCAGTGCAGCAGACCGACCATGACCACCGCATATGGGCGATCCACGTCGATGAACTTCCGCGTCTCCGGGTTGTCGAAGATTGCGGCCGGGTCGGCGGCGTCAGCATCGATGACCGTTGTCGTCGCGTTGTCGGCGAGCAGTGCGCGCCCGTGCGCGAGAACGATCGGGTCGTTGTCCACGTAGACGACCCGCGCGCCCGGATCGACCGAATGCGCGATCTGGTGTACGTTCTGCCGGGTCGGTAACCCGGATCCGATGTCGACGAACTGCCGGATTCCCGCGACCTCGACCAGGAACCGGACAGCGCGTCGCATGAACGCGCGGTTGTCCACCGCGAGGGCCTGGGCTCCCGGGTTCTCCCTCATGAGTCCTTCGACCGCTTCTCGGTCCACCGCATAGTTGTCGCGGCCACCGAGAATGTAGTCGTACATCCGTGCTACCGACGGTACTGTGACGTCGATCTCGGGCGGTGCCTCGGATTCATCGAGCACCGGCCAGGGCTTGTTCGTGCCGCTCATACGCTCACCGGATCAATCAACAAATCGATCTGGCGGGGCCCGTTGTACACCTCGGCCTTCGGCTCCGTACATCCGATCCGGCCCTCCCGCTTTCCTGGGACGGCGGCGGCCAGCCTGATGACCCGCTCCAGGTCCAGCAATGCCGTGGAAAGCGGTGTGTGCCCGCACCGCGCACCGGACGCCACGGCATCCGGCTCGATGTGCACGGCGCACGGCCGACACGGTCTGCCCGCACGCGGGCCCGGGCACGCAGCGATGGCCTCCAACACATCAGAAGGCCGCATCGGCCGGCGCCGTATGCGCACCGACTCGGCCGCCCCCGACTTGATCATTACGCGTTCTCCCGTCCAGAGGATCGATCGGGCCGGGTCCGGAAGAGGAGGGACGGGCAGACGTGATGTCCCTGACCAGGTCGAAGGTGGCGCCCGGGGCACGTACCCGCCGTCACTGCTGTACTCCGCTGAGGACTGACTCGTATGTCCGCGACCCGGCCCGGGGTTGCCCTACAAGCAGACACCCAGGAACACAGAAGGACCCGGACAAACCGTCCGGGTCCCTTGTTCTCGCAGCTCAGAGCCGTTCGGTCATCGCTTTGACCCGATCATGGATCGCCTGCCACGGCAGGTCTCGCCCGGGCGCACTGCGCGGCTCGTGTAGAGGCCACACATCGTCACCGTAAACCAACTCGACCCGGCGCGACGCAGTGTTTCGATGTGTGCTTGCCATGACGGATGACGCGCGTGCGCAGCATTCACGCGTGGGAAGACGATGACGGGGACCCCCTGAGTACCGATCGCTTCGCAGACCGTCGTGAGCGCCTGGTTGTCGGCGATACCGAGCGCGAGCTTCGCCACGCTGTTCGCAGAAGCCGGGACGACCGCGTAGCAGTCCACCTGCGGATGCGGACTGACCTCGCCAGGTAGTCGAGCCTCCACTCGGACCGGTAGCCCTGTGATCCTCTCCAGAGCATCGAGCTCGCCGGAATTGCGGAGCCAAGCGCCAGCGGTCGGCGTGAGGGTTATCGCCACCTGCCATCCCCCTGCAATCAGGGGCTGCACGAGCCGCGGTCGGATCTCTTCGATTCCACCGCTGGCGGTCCCCACAAGTCCTAACACGGGCATTTGATTCACCTGATCGCCCTGCATCGTTCAGCAAGTGCGGCGAGAGTTCCTGATCTCCGCCTCGCATCTGGCGCTCGCCGGTACATCGTCTTTACTGTCTCGCGAACGATCGGGTTGTGTCTCACTAGGTGCGGAGCCAGTGATTCGGCTTCCAGAAACAAGTGTGTCGCACCCTCATCCTGCGCTGCCAGACTGAACGCGCGCGCAACATCAATCATGTGTGAAACTCGACGTTCTGCGGGAAGGTTCGATGCGTTGACGTCGAGGCCATTTCGTACGACGTGGTCTACATCTCCTAGATCGAGGAGAGTTGAGATGCGATGAAGCTCAACATTGGTGGGCCCGAAGCCGGTCTTCCAATAGTTTGCGTCTCGCCCGAGACGGCCGGCCGCCCGCTCTGCCCGCCCGATCAGATCAACCGTGGTTGCTCGGTCGCTTCTTCGCGCAGCGGCGACGGCCGTTCTCAACCGCAACATTCCCAATAGACTCAGCGCTGCCGGATCATCATTCGTGAGTTGCGCGCGCATCCACTCAGCTGCGGTGTTGCCTAGCTCAACGGCATCGTCGAAGCGGCCCGTGGCAAGCAATGCGTGTGTCCCCGCTCGTGCCGCCAGATGCAAGGACAAGGGGATCGTCGGCCTGGTCCGCGGCCTGCATTGCGCGCTCTGCGGCCATCCACGCCAGATCGGACTCACCAATCTTGCTCAGGGCGGTAGCGGCGAGATGATGCGTCCGCGCTGATACGGCCCAGCCCTGTCTAGCGCTCGACGTAGCGGCATCCTCCAAGTCCTGTGCTGTGGAGATGAGTCGCGGAAGATCGGTGATAACCCGTGCCAGTCGTCCCTGCTGGTAGTCATCCCATGCATGCTCAATGAGCTGCGCTGCCCGATCAGCCGGCACAGTGGGAGAGACCGAATCGCGGCGGAACAATGTGCGTGAGAGCCTACGTGGTGTCATCAACGCATCACGCACTGCTGGAACGTCGTCGTCCTCTTGCTCGTCCCTCGAGCAGGACCGGTTGACCAAGCAGGTCACTCATCTCGACCCGCAGCGCCTTTGCCAGCTCGGCGACGACGTCAATGCGCCGAACGTCGCGAACTCCACGCTCAACCTTGCTGACCCAGTCCTCAGATCGGCCGAGCAGGTCTCCGAGCATTCGTTGACTGATCCCGCGGCGGCCGCGATAGAACGCGAACTCGCTCCCCATTCGCCAATTCGCTCTCTCACTCGACCGACCGCCGCACATGCAAATTCTAGCAGGCTGCAGGTCCGTAGTCCGCGCGCACCCTGCCGCTCACGAGACGTTGGGGGTACTGGCCGGGTCGGATCGATGATGTGTAATCGCTCGCAGAGAGTGCCTGGCTGTTCGCCGATTTCGGCGAGTCACGCAGCAAGTGATTCGGAGGCTGCGCCGCGCGCCGCGATCGCTGCCGCGGGCGCGGCATTCACCCCTGGCCGGACAGCAGGAAACCGGGATCAGCTGATGCCCAGGGCCGCCAGGCGGCTCCGGTCGGTCAGGATGTCGATCTCGACGATCACGTCGTCCGCCACCGTGAACGCCAGCACCGCCACCGGCCGCCCGGCGGCCGTCGCGACGATCCCGGGGCCGCCGTTGACCACGGCGAACCGGGACACGATCCCGTCCCCCCGGAACGCCGTCGCGTTGCGGGCGATCGCGGCCGCGCCGTGCACGACCTCGGTGCCGGGGCCGCCGGTGTCGACGCGCAGCACGGCGTCCGGGTGCAGGAGCGCGACCAGCCCGGCGAAGTCGCCGCCGCGGGACGCGAGGAGCCAGGCGTCGACGATTTCGCGCTGCCGGCCGCGGTCGGGCCGCCCGGCGGGCGTCGCGCTCTGGACGCGCCGCCGGGCCCGGCTGGCGAGCTGGCGGGCGGCGGCCGGGGTGCGGCCCAGCAGCGTCGCGATCTCGTCGAACGGCACCGCGAACATGTCGTGCAGCACGAACGCGAGCCGTTCGGCGGGGTCGAGCGCCTCCAGCACGACGAGCAGCGCGAGCCCGACGGAGTCGGCGAGCGCGCCCTGCTCGGCCGGGTCGGCCTCGCCGGACTCCACCACGGGGTCCGGCAGGCGCGCGTCCAGCGGGTTCTCCCGGCGGGTCGCCCGCGCGCGGAGCATGTTGAGGCACTGGCGGGAGACGACCGTCGTGAGCCACCCGCCGACGTTCTCCACGTCGTCGCCGGACGCGCGGGAGACCCGCAGCCAGGTCTCCTGCACGGCGTCCTCGGCCTCGGCGAACGAGCCGAGCAGCCGGTAGGCGACCGCCAGCAGCCGCGGCCGCTGCTCCTCGAACCGCGCCGCCCAGAACTCGTCGTCCTGCACCTGTCACATCCTCTCGGTCCCCCGGGTCACCCCCCTGACCCGCCCGGACGGGCGGTTGTGACGCCCACCGAGGAGAACCCCATGCAGGCCCGCATGACCCACCCCGTGATGGTGCTGCCGGATGCGATGAGCGCGCTGCTCGCGCTGAGCAGGGCCGCGAGGTCCGACACCATCCCCGAGACCACGCACGAGCTGGTCCACCTGCGGGTGAGCCAGATCAACGGCTGCAGCCAGTGCGTGGTGATGCACGCGAAGGCGCTCAAGGACGCCGGCGAGGAGGACGAGCGGATCTGGGGCGTCGGCGCGTGGCGGGAGTCGCCGTACTTCGCCGACGCCGAACGCGCGGCGCTCGCGCTCGCTGAGTGCGTCACGCGGCTCGCCGACAAGCCGGACGCCGTGCCGGACGACGTGTGGGACCACGCCGCGCAGTACTACGACGAGAAGGAGCTCGCGTCGCTGCTGGTGTCGATCGCCGGGATCAACGTGTGGAACCGGCTGAACGCGGCGGTCCGCCAGCCGGTCACGGACCTCTCCTAGCCGCCCGCCGACCCCCGGTTGCAGCAAAGCCACCCTGCTGCGGCCAGGCTGCATGAGGGTGGCTTTGCTGCAATCGGAGCCGCAGCCGGAGCCGCCCTCGGGCGTCAGGCCGGGCCCGTGGTCGTCCCGATCCGCAGCGCCACGGGCAGCAGCACCGGTTCCGGCCGCCGCCCCTCCACCAGCTCCATGGCCGCCCGGGCGGCGGCCCGGCCCTTCTCGTCGCTCGGCTGCACCACCGTGGTCAGCCGGGTGTCGCCGAGCCAGGGCAGGTCGGCCCCGTCGAACCCGGCGACGCTGACGTCCTCCGGCACCCGCAGCCCGAGCGCCGCGGCCGCCCGCAGCACCCCGGACGCGAGCACGTCGCTCTGCGCGATCACCGCCGTCGGCCGCCGGTGCGCCGGCACGTCGAGCAGGACGCGCCCGGCCGCCTCGCCCTCGTCCACGGCGTTGCTCGCCGTCTCGAAGAACGGGACCGGCCCGAACACCTCCTCGACGCCCTCCATGCGGTGCCGCACGTCGCGGTAGTGGTTGCGGGCGCGGCGGGCCCGGTCGACGGGGCCGCGGGTGCCGTCGAGGCGCAGCGGCATGACCACCGACTCGACCCGCCGGTGGCCGAGTCCGTGCAGGTGGGCGGCCAGGTCGCGGGTGCCGCGGCGGTCGTCGACGTCGACGAGCACCACGCCGTCGATCACCGGGCCCTCCACGCCGACCACGGGCACGCCGCGGGCCCGCAGCTGGTCGAGCGCGGGGTCGTCCTCCAGGCCGCAGGTGGCGAAGATCGCCGCGTCGAGCGGGATGCGCGCGATCTGCTGCGGCGACGGGCGCCCGGTGTCGCCGGCGAGCAGGAGCAGCCCGGCGCCGTGCGCGCCGAGCACCTCCGTGATCCCGTCGAGGAGCTGGACGGCGACCGGGTCGCGGAACGCGTAGAGCAGCCGCTCGCCCACGAACGCGCCGATCACGCCGCTGCGGCCGCGGCGCAGCGACGCGGCGAGCGGGTCGGGGCCCGCGTAGCCGAGCAGCGCGGCGGCGGCCAGCACCCGCTCCCGGGTGGCGGGCGTGACGCGTGGGCTGCCGGAGAACGCGAGCGAGGCCGTCGAGGGGGAGACGCCGGCGCGCGCCGCGACGGCGGCGAGCGTGGGCCGCGAGGACACCTCCCGAACGGTAGCCCGGTTCCCGGAACGGAGTTGGACGACCGTCGCGCGTCCCGTATCGTCGAGACGATCGAATCGATTCGATGACCACCGGGAGCGGATGTGACGACAACCGGGGCGCCGCCCGCCCCCGCGATCCTGCGAGCGCGCACGGCCGTCGCGATCACGTTCGCGGCCAACGGGCTGGCGTTCGCGTCGTTCATCGCCCGGACGCCCACGGTCCGCGAGTCGCTGGGCCTCACCACGGGCGGCCTCGGCCTGCTCCTGCTCTGCCTCTCCGGCGGCGCGGTCGCCGGGCTGCCGCTCTCCGGGCCGCTGGTGCACCGCTTCGGTCCCGGCCGCGCGGTGCTGATGGGCGCCGGGGCCACCGCGGCCGGCTTCGCGCTCGTGGTGATCGGGCTGGTCACGGGGCTGGTCGTGCCGGCCGGGATCGGGCTGGTGTGCTACGGGCTCGGCACGGGCGTGTGGGACGTCGCGATGAACGTCGAGGGCGCCGACGTCGAACGGCGGCTGGGCCGCTCGCTCATGCCGAAGCTGCACGCCGGGTTCAGCCTCGGCACGGTCACGGGCGCCGGGATCGGCGCGGCCTGCGCGGCCGCCGGCGTACCGCTGGCGGTGCAGCTCGGCACGGTCGTGGTGGTGCTGCCGGTGGTCGTCGCGCTGTCGGTGCGGCAGTTCCTGCCCGTCCACGAGGACGCCCACGAGCGCCGCGCGGGCAGCGCGCTCACCGCCTGGCGGGAGCCGCGCACGCTGGTCGTCGGCCTGCTCGTGCTCGCGTTCGCGTTCACGGAGGGCTCGGCGAATGACTGGATCGCCGTCGCGATGGTCGACGGCTACGGCGCGAGCGAGACGGTCGGGGCCGTCGCGTTCGGGTGCTTCGTCGCCGCGATGACGCTCGGGCGCTCGCGGGTGGGCGGCTGCTGGAGCGTTTCGGGCGGGTCCCGGTGCTGCGGGCCACGGCCCTGGTCGCGCTGGCCGGGCTGCTGCTCGTCCTGTTCGGCGGGTCGGCGCCCGTCGCGCTCGGCGGGGCCCTGCTGTGGGGGGTCGGGGCCTCGCTGGGTTTCCCGGTCGGGATGAGTGCCGCCGCGGACGACCCGGCCCGCGCGGCCGCGCGCGTGTCCGTGGTCAGCTCGATCGGCTACACCGCGTTCCTCGCGGGCCCGCCGCTGATCGGCCAGCTCGGCGAGCGGATCGGCACGCTGCACGCGCTGCTCGTCGTGCTGGTGGCGCTCGGGATGGGCCTGCTGGCGGCCGGTGCGGCCCGCGAGCGCACGCCCGCGTAACGGCTGGTTTTCCGGCCCGGACGACCCATTGACGGACGGACCGTCCGGGGCGGACCCTGTTGCGCGTCGTGCTCGTCGTTTCGCTATGCGCTCACGGAGTCCGCCCATGATCCACGTCTGCGCGCTCGGCGACCTCCCCCGGGGCAGTGCCCGCCGGTTGCCGCTCGACCCGCCGGTCTCCGTCTTCCACACCGACGACGGCGAGCTGCACGCCATCGACGACACGTGCACCCACCAGGACGCCTCGCTGGCCGACGGCTGGCTGGAGGGCTGCGCCGTGGAGTGCCCGCTGCACGCGGCGGTGTTCGACCTGCGCACGGGGCAGCCGGACGGGCTGCTCGCCCGCGATCCGGTGCGCGTCCACCGGGTGGTCGTCGAGAACGGCGCGGTCTACGTCGTGCTCGCCGGTGCGTCGCTGGAGACGGCGTCGTGACGCCCCGGGTCGTCGTGATCGGCGCCGGGGTCGTCGGGGCCGCGGTCGCCGACGAGCTGGCCGCCCGCGGCTGGACCGACGTCACGGTGCTGGAGCAGGGCGCGCTGCCGCTGCCGGGCGGGTCGTCGTCGCACGCGCCGGGCCTGGTGTTCCAGACCAACCCGTCGAAGACGATGGCCGGGTTCGCCACCTACACGGTGGAGAAGCTGGTGGACCTGGGCGTGTTCGCGCAGGTCGGGGGCCTGGAGGTGGCCACCACCCCGGCCCGGCTGGCCGACCTGCGCCGCCGCCACGGCTGGGCCACGAGCTGGGGCGTGCCGTCCCGCCTCGTCGACGCGGACGAGTGCGCGGCGCTGCACCCGCTGCTCGGCGCCGGCCGGGTGCTCGGCGGCTTCCACACCCCGACCGACGGGCTGGCCGACGCGCCGCGCGCCGTCGAGGCCCAGCTCGCCCGCGCGTCCGGCCGCGGGGCACGGGTGCTCGGCGGCCACCGGGTGCTCTCGGTGCTCTCGGCCCACGGCCGCGTCACCGGCGTGCGGACGGACCGGGGCGACGTGCCCGCCGACGTCGTCGTCTCGGCGACCGGGTTCTGGGGCCCGCGGACGGGCGCGCTCGTGGGGCTGACCATCCCGTTGCTGCCGATGGCGCACCTCTACGCGCGCACCACCCCGCTGCCGGGATTCGCAGGCGGCGGGCCGATCCTGCGCCACCAGGACCGCGACCTGTACTTCCGCGCGCACGGCGCGCAGCTGGGCATCGGCTCCTACTCGCACCGCCCGATGCCCGTCGACCTCGACGACCTCGGCACCGACGGGATGCCGAGCGTGCTGCCGTTCACGCCGGAGGACTTCGCCGCGTCCTGGGCCGATGCCCGCGACCTGCTGCCCGCGCTCGCGGGCGCCGGGATCGAGAGCGGCTTCAACGGGATCTTCTCGTTCACACCCGACGGCATGCCGCTCGTCGGCGAACACCCCGACCTGCGCGGGTTCTGGGTGGCCGAGGCCGTCTGGGTGACGCACTCGTGCGGCGTCGGGCGGGCGCTGGCGCGCTGGCTCGTCGACGGCGAACCGGGCGTCGACCTGCACGAATGCGACCTCAACCGGTTCGAGGAGGCCCAGCTCGCGCCGTCGTACGTCGCGACCCGCAGCGCGCAGAGCTTCGTCGAGGTCTACGACGTGCTGCACCCGTTGGACCCGCCCGCGCAGCCGCGCCCGCTGCGCGTGAGCCCGTTCCACCCCCGGCAGGTGGAACTGGGCGCGGTGTTCCTGGAGGCGGCCGGCTGGGAGCGTCCGCACTGGTACGCGGCCAACGAGGGGCTGCCCGAGGTGCGCCGCGTGCCCGCCCGGGACGCGTGGGCGGCGCGGCACTGGTCGCCGATCGCAGGCGCGGAGGCGCTGGTCACGCGCGAGCGCGTCGCCCTCTACGACATGACGCCGCTCAAGCGCATCGAGGTGAGCGGGCCCGGCGCGCTCGCGCTGCTGCAGCGGCTCACCACCAACGACCTCGACAAGCCGCCGGGCCGGGTGACCTACACGCTGATGCTGGAGCCCTCCGGCGGCGTCCGCAGCGACCTCACGGTCGCCCGGCTCGGCGAGCGGCGCTTCCAGGTCGCGCCAACGGCAACCTCGACCTCGACCGGCTGCGCCGCGAGGCCGGCGACGACGTCCACCTCGCGGACGTCACCGGCGGCACGTGCTGCCTCGGGCTGTGGGGGCCGCGGGCCCGCGACGTGCTCGCGGCCGTGACCGGCGACGACGTGTCGCACGCCGGGTTCGGCTACTTCCGGGCGCGGCGCATCCACGTCGGCGGCGTGCCGGTCACCGCGATGCGGCTGTCGTACGTCGGGGAGCTGGGCTGGGAGCTGTACACGGGCGCGAGCTGGGCCTGCGGCTGTGGGACGTGCTGTGGGAGGCGGGGCAGCGGCACGGGATCGTCGCCGCGGGCCGCAGCGCGTTCAACTCGCTGCGGCTGGAGAAGGGCTACCGCGCGGCCGGCGTCGACGTGACCACCGAGCACGACCCGGACGAGGCCGGGCTCGGGTTCGCCGTGAAGCCGGGCAAGCCGGGCGAGTACGTCGGGGCTGCGGCGCTGGCCGCGAAGGGCGAGCCCGCCCGGCGGCTCGTCCCACTGCTCCTCGACGACCCGGCGCACGTCGTGCTGGGCAAGGAGCCGGTCTGGCACGCGGGCGCACCGGCCGGCTACGTCACCAGCGCGGCGTACGGCTACACGATCGACGCGAGCATCGCCTACGCGTGGCTGCCCGCACCGGCCGCCGAGCCGGGCACACCCGTGCACGTGGAGTACTTCGGCGAGCGGCTGCCCGCGGTGGTCGCCGCGGAGCCGCTGTTCGACCCCGAGATGAAGCGGATCAAGGCATGACCTCGTTCGACGTGATCGTCGTCGGCCTGGGCGGGATGGGCTCGGCGGCCGTCCGGCACCTCGCCGCCCGCGGGGTGCGGGTGCTCGGACTGGAGCGGTTCGCGCCCGCCCACGACCGCGGCTCCAGCCACGGCGGCTCCCGGGTGATCCGGCAGAGCTACTTCGAGGACCCGGCGTACGTCCCGCTGCTCGTGCGCGCGTACGAGCTGTGGGCCGAGGCCGAGAAGGACTCCGGCGCCGACCTGCTGACGCTCACCGGCGGGCTCTACCTCGGCCCGCCGCAGAGCACGACGTTCGCCGGGAGCCTGCGGGCCGCGCAGGAGTGGGACCTCCCGCACGAGGTGCTCGACCCGCCCGCGATCCGCGCCCGCTTCCCGACGTTCACGCCGGCCGCCGACGAGCTGGCCGTCCACGAGGAGCGGGCCGGGTTCGTCCGGCCGGAGCGCACGGTCCTCACCCACTCGATCTGGCCGCGTGCGACGGCGCCGACCTGCGGTTCGGGCAGCAGGTGCTCAGCTGGTCCGCGAACGGCTCCGGCGTGCGCGTGCGCACCGCCGACGGCTGGCACACCGGGGGCGCGCTGGTCGTCGCAGCGGGTGCGTGGGCGCCCGCCCTGCTCGCCGACCTCGGGCTCCCGCTGCGCGTCGAGCGGCAGGTGCAGTACTGGTTCTCGCCGCTGGCGGGCGTCGGCCCGTTCGCCGAGCACCCCGTCTACATCGCCGAGCAGGCCGGCGGGAACCAGATCTACGGCTTCCCCGCGATGGACGGCCCGGACGGCGGGGTGAAGGTCGCGTTCTTCCGCCGCGGCCGCGACACCGACCCGGACGCGCTCGACCGCGTGGTCACCTCCGCCGAGGTCGACGAGATGCGCGGCCGGGTGGCCGACACCCTCCCCGGGCTGGTCGGGCCGCTGGTCAAGGCGGTCCCGTGCATGTACACGACCACCCCCGACGAGCACTTCGTGATCGCGCAGCACCCGGCGCACCCCAACGTCACGGTCGCGTGCGGCTTCTCCGGGCACGGCTTCAAGTTCGTGCCGGTGGTGGGGGAGATCCTCGCCGACCTCGCGACCACCGGCACCACGCCGCACCCGATCGCCCTGTTCGACCCGCGGAGGTTCCGATGACCCTCGCCGAGCCGTCCCTCGTCCGGACCCTCCCGGGCGCCGCCTACACCGACCCGGCCACGTTCGCGGCGGAGCAGGAACGGATCTTCGAACGGATGTGGAACTGCGTCGCGCTGGCCGCCGACCTCGACGGGCCCGGCGCCTACCGCACGGTGACGGTCGGCCGCGAGTCCGTGGTCGTCGTGCGCGGGCGGGACGGCGCGCTGCGCGCGTTCCTCAACGTGTGCCGCCACCGCGCGCCCGGGTGTGCTCCGAGCCGGCCGGGCAGGTGCGCCGCAACCTCCAGTGCCCGTACCACGCGTGGACCTATGACCTCACCGGCACGCTCGTCGCCGCGCCCAACCTGACGTCGATGCCGGACGTCGACCGCGTCGCGCACGGGCTGGTGCCGGTCGCGCTGCGGGAGTGGCTGGGCTACGTGTGGGTGTGCCTCGCGGACGCGCCGCCGTCGTTCGAGGCGGACGTCGTCGGCGCCGTCACCGAGCGGCTCGGCGACCCGGCCGCGGTCGAGCACTACGGCATGGCAGGTCTCGCGCTCGGCCGGCGCGTCACGTACGACGTGGCGGCCAACTGGAAGCTCATCGTCGAGAACTTCATGGAGTGCTACCACTGCGCGACGATCCACCCGGAGCTGGTGGAGGTGCTGCCGGAGTTCGCGCGCGGGTTCGCGGCGCAGTACTACGTCGGGCACGGGGCCGAGTTCGCCCCGGAGGTCGCCGGGTTCACCGTCGACGGGACGGCCGGCGCCGACCGGCTGCCCGGCGTCACCGACGAGCAGGATCGCCGCTACTACGCGATCACGGTCAAGCCGCAGGTGTTCCTGAACCTGGTGCCCGACCACGCGATCGTGCACCGCATGACCCCCCTGGCCGCCGACCGGACGGTGGTCGAGTGCGACTGGCTCTTCGCGCCCGAGGTGGTGGCGTCCGGCCGCGACATCGACCGGTCGGTGGAGCTGTTCCACCGCGTCAACCAGCAGGACTTCGCCGCCTGCGAACGCACCCAGCCCGGCATGAGCAGCCGCGCCTACCGCGACGGCGGCGTCCTCGTCCCGAGCGAGCACCACATCACCGCGTTCCACGAGTGGCTCCAGCCCCACTCGCGGGGTTAGGGCGGGCTCAGCCAGCCCATGCGGCGGCTGAGGTCGGCCGCCCCCTCCTGGACGGGGGCGGCGAGCTCGTCGAGGCGGGCGGGGTCGAGGCGGTAGGCCGGGCCGCTGACGCTGAGCGCCGCGATGACGTTGCCGGTGCGGTCGCGCACCGGCGCCGCGACGGCGTTGAGCCCGATCTCGTACTCCTCGACGGCCGTCCCGACGCCGGTGAGGCGCACCTTCTCCAGCTCCGTGTCCAGCTCGGCGGGGGTGGTGATCGTGTGCGGGGTGAGCGCCGCCATCCCGGACGCGGCGAGCAGCCCGGCCCGGCGCCCGGCGTCCAGATGGGCGAGCAGCACCTTGCCGCTGGACGTGCAGTGCAGCGGGGTGAGCCGGCCGATCCAGTTGTGCGTCGCGACGGTGGACGGCCCGCGCGCCTCGTCGACGTTGACGGCCCAGTGCTGCTGGAGGATCGCGAGGTTGATCGTCTCGCCGAGGTCGGCGGCCAGCCGCTCGCAGACGGGACGGCCCTGCTGGGTGACCTCCAGCCGGTCGGTCACGGCCCCGGCCAGCGGGATCAGGCCGAACCCGAGCCGGTACTTGCCGCGGTCGGCGGTCTGCTGGACGAGCCCGCGCCCCTCCAGCGCGCCGAGCAACCGGAACGCGGTGGACTTGTGGACGTCGATCTCCGCGGCGACCTCGCTGACCCCGGCCTCGCCGCGCGGGCCAGGATCTCCAGCACGCTGATGGCCCGGTCGACGGACTGGACGCCGCCGTCCCGCCCGCCCGTGTTGCCCATGGCGAAACTATATGCATCAACTGATTGCTCCCGCTTGACGAGAGCGCTCGCCGGAGGACCATCCAGGAATGGCGAGCCTCTTGATCGACGGAGCGTGGGCGGCGGGGTCCGGCGGGACGGCCGAGGTGGTCAACCCGTTCGACGCGAGCGTGGTCGAGACCGTCGGCCAGGCCGGGCCGGAGGACGTCGAGCGGGCGGTGGCCGCCGCGCGGGCCGCGTTCGACACCGGCCCGTGGCCGCGTACCCCTGCCGACGAGCGCGGCGCGCTGCTGCGCCGCGTCGCCGACCTCCTGGAACGCGACAAGGAGCAGATCGCCCGCACCGAGACCCTCGACACGGGCAAGACGCTGGTGGAGAGCCGGATCGACGTCGACGACGTGATCGCGGTGTTCCGCTACTACGCCGACCTCGCGGGCAAGGACGCCGGCCGGATCGTCGACACCGGGCAGCCGCACGTGCTCTCCCGGGTGGTGCCCGAGCCGGTGGGTGTGTGCGTGCTGATCACGCCGTGGAACTACCCGCTGCTCCAGCTGTCGTGGAAGGTCGCGCCCGCGCTGGCGGCCGGCTGCACCACCGTGATCAAGCCGAGCGAGGTCACGCCGCTGACGTCGGTGCTGCTCGTCCGCCTGCTGGACGAGGCCGGCGCGCCGCCCGGGGTGGTCAACCTCCTGCTCGGTGACGGCGCCACGGTCGGCGCGCCGCTCACCGAGCACCCGGGCGTCGACATGGTCAGCTTCACCGGCGGGCTCGCCACCGGCCGCGCGATCATCCGGGCGTCCGCGGACAGTGTGAAGCGGGTGGCGGTGGAGCTGGGCGGCAAGAACCCCAACATCATCTTCGCCGACACGGATTTCGAGACGGTCGTCGACAACGCCCTGACCGCGGTGTTCCTGCACGCCGGCCAGGTCTGCTCGGCCGGTGCCCGGCTGATCGTCGAGGACGCGCTGCACGACGACCTCGTCGCCGAGCTGGGTCGCGCGCCGACCGCATCCGCCTGGGCAACGGCCTGGACGAGCGGACGGAGTCCGGCCCGCTGGTGTCGGCGGCGCACCGGGCCAAGATCGAGGACTTCGTCGCGTCCGCGCACGCCGAGGGCGCCCGACTGGTCGCGGGCGGCCGCCGCCCGGACGACCCCGAGCTGCAGAAGGGCTACTTCTACCGGCCCACGGTGTTCGCCGGCGTGCACCGCGAGATGCGCGTGGTCCGCGAGGAGACGTTCGGGCCGATCCTCACCGTCGAGCGGTTCCGCACCGAGGAGGAGGCGGTCGCGCTCGGCAACGACACCGAGTACGGCCTGTCCGGCGCGGTGTGGAGCGGCGACGCCGGTCGCGCGAACGGGTGGCCGCGGCGCTGCGCCACGGCACGGTGTGGATCAACGACTACGGCCCGTACGTCCCGATGGCCGAGTGGGGCGGGTTCAAGCGCTCCGGCAACGGACGGGAGCTCGGCCCGACCGGGCTCGCGGAGTACCAGGAACAGAAGCACGTCTGGCTCAACACGGCGCCCGGTCCGGTGCGCTGGTTCGGAGGTGCACGATGACCGCTGCCGAGAACACGACCCCGCACCCGACCCCGAGTGCGGCCCCCGACGACGGGCTCGCCCACTTCGGCTACAACCAGACGCTCGAACGCAGCATCGGGAGGTTCGCCAGCTTCGCGGCCGGCGTCAGCTACATCTCGATCCTGACGGGCACGTTCCAGCTCTTCTACTTCGGCTACGCGTTCGGCGGGCCGGCGTACTGGTGGTCGTGGCCGATGGTGTTCGCCGGCCAGGTCATGGTCGCGCTGTGCTTCGCCGAGCTGGCCGGGCGCTACCCGGTGGCCGGCTCGGTCTACAACTGGTCCAAGCAGCTCGCCGGGCCGACGACGTCGTGGCTGGCCGGCTGGATGATGTTCACCGCCTCGGTCGTGACGCTGACGGCCGTCGTGCTCGCCTACCAGGTGACGCTCCCGCAGATCTGGTCCGGCTTCCAGCTCGTCGGCGACGGCTCCGGCGCCACCGACTTCGCCGTCAGCGCGGTGATCTGGGGCGCCATCCTCATCCTCTTCACCACGGTCGTGAACGCGTTCGGGGTGAAGCTCATGTCCCGGATCAACAGCGCCGGGGTGTTCATCGAGCTGGTCGCGGCCGTCGTGCTGATCGTGCTGCTCGCCGTCAACGTGGTGAACCCGCCGACGGTGCTGTTCGACACCCAGGGCCACGGTGCCGGCGAGCCGGCCGGGTACCTCGGCGCGTTCCTCGTCGCGTCACTGGCCAGCGCGTACGTCATGTACGGGTTCGACACGGCCAGCTCGCTCGGCGAGGAGACCGTCGACCCCTGCCGCACCGCGCCGCGCGCGATCCTGCGCGCGGTGATCGCGTCGTTCGTCATCGGTGGACTCATCCTCGGCCTCGCGATCCTCGCCGCGCCGAACCTCGCCGACCCGCTGATCGCCGAGAACGGACTGCAGTACATCGTGCTGACGGTGCTGGGCGGCGGCGTCGGCACGGTCTTCCTGGTGTCCGTGATCGTCGCCATCACGGTGTGCGCCCTGGCCGTGCACACCGCCGGCATCCGGCTGATGTTCGCGATGGCCCGCGACAACGCGCTGCCCGGCGGCACCCGGCTCGCGCACATCAACCCGCGGTTCCGCACGCCGGTGGTGCCGGCCGTCGTGATCGGGGTGGCGGCACTGCTGATCCTCGTGGTCAACATCGGCACGCCGGAGATCTTCACGGCCGTCACGAGCGTCGCGATCATCATGATCTACGTCGCGTACCTGCTGGTCACGCTGCCGATGCTGGGGCGGCGGCTGCGCGGGCAGTGGCCCGGCCCGGACGCCCCGGCCGGGCGGTTCTCACTCGGCCGGTGGGGGCTCCCGGTCAACATCGTCGCGGTCGTGTGGGGCGTGGCGATGGCCGTCAACCTCGCCTGGCCGCGGCCCGACGTGTACGGCGAGGGCGTGCTCAGCTGGATCGCGTTCATCTTCATCGGTGCGGTCGCGCTGCTCGGCCTGGCCTGGTACGCGCTGCGCGGGCGGCACCGGGTCGGGACACTGCCCGAGCACGCCGCGAAGGAACTGGAGGGCGCATGACGGAGACCGGCACCTTCGACTACGTGGTCGTCGGGGGCGGGTCGGCGGGCTGCGTCGTCGCGGCCCGCCTGTCGGAGGACCCGGACGTCACCGTCTGCCTGCTGGAGGCCGGCCCGTCCGACGTGGACGACCCGGCGATCCTGCGGCTCACCGACTGGATGGCGCTGCTCGACTCCGGCTACGACTGGGACTACCCGGTGGAGCCGCAGGAGCACGGCAACAGCTTCCTGCGGCACGCCCGCGGCAAGGTGCTCGGCGGCTGCTCGTCGCACAACTCGTGCATCGCGTTCTGGACGCCGCGCGAGGACCTCGACGAGTGGGCCGCGCTGGGCTGCGAGGGCTGGAGCGCCGACGAGTGCTGGCCGCTCATCGCCCGCCTGGAGACCAACGACGGGCCGTGGGAGGGCCACGGCCGCAGCGGCCCCGTGACGATCCGGCAGGTCCCGCCGGACGACCCGTGCGGCGTGGCCGTGCTGGAGGCGGCCGCCGCCGTGGGGCTGCCGACCGTCCGGTTCAACGAGGGCGCCACCGTCACCGAGGGCGCCGGGTTCTTCCAGATCAACGCCGAACCGGACGGCACCCGGGCCTCGGCCTCGCACGCCTACCTGCACCCGGTGCTGGGCCGGCGTCCCAACCTGGAGGTTCGGACGGGCGCGTGGGCGTCACGGGTGCTCTTCGACGGCACGCTCGCCACCGGCGTGGAGTACCAGCAGGACGTCGGGCCGGGCCGGCAGACCGTCACCGCGCGCCGCGAGGTCGTGCTGTCGGCCGGGGCGATCGATACCCCGAAGCTGCTCATGCTCTCGGGCATCGGGCCGACCGCGCACCTGCGGGAGACCGGGATCGACGTGCTGCTCGACGCGCCCGGCGTCGGCGCCAACCTCGACGACCACGTCGAGGGCCTGGTCATGTGGGACGCGGCCCGGCAGATGGTCACACGGTCGACGCAGTGGTGGGAGATCGGCCTGTTCACGCGCACCGAGGAGGGCCTGGACCGGCCGGACCTGATGATGCACTACGGGTCGGTGCCGTTCGATCTCAACACCGTGCGCTGGGGCTACCCGACCACCGACAACGGGTTCTGCCTCACGCCCAACGTCACCCGCGGGCGGTCCCGGGGGGCACCGTGCGGCTGCGCACGCGCGACTTCCGGGACCGGCCGCGCGTGGACCCGCGCTACTTCACCGACCCGGACGGCCACGACATGCGCGTGATGCTCACCGGGATCAAGCTGGCCCGTCGGATCGCCGAGCAGCCCGCGCTCAAGGAGTGGGTGGCCCGCGAGCTGACGCCCGGCCCGGACGCCGTGACCGACGACGAGCTCGCCGACTACGTCGTGCGCACGCACAACACCGTGTACCACCCGGCGGGGACGGCGCGGATGGGCCCGGCGGCGACCCGATGTCGGTGCTCGACCCGCAGCTTCGGGTGCGCGGGGTGAGCGGGCTGCGGGTGGCGGACGCGTCGGTGCTGCCGTTCCTGCCGGCGATCAACCCGAACGTCACCTGCATGATGATCGGCGAGAAGGCCGCGGACCTGCTCTGCGCCGATCAGTAGGCGAACATGCCGCCGTCGACCGGGATCACGTGGTTGGTCATGTAGCCGTTGCGCAGCACGGCCAGCGCGATCCCGGAGACCTCGGCCGGCGTGCCGACCCGGCCGACGGGGATCATCGCGGCCAGCTCCTCGGGGTCGCCCGGGAGCATCCCGGTGTCCTTGATCAGGGCCGGGGCCAGCGCGTTGATCGTGACGCCGTCGGCCGCCACCCGGCCGGACACGTAGTGCATCATCCCGTGCAGCGCCGCCTTCGACGCCGCGTAGTCCGGCCCGATGATGCCGCCGAGCAGCCCGGCCACCGAGGACGTCAGCAGCATCCGGCCGAACCGCCGCTCCCGCATGCCCGGCAGCACGCGGCGGACCAGCAGGAACGGCGCGCGGGTGTTGATCGCCAGCGTGCGGTCCCAGGTGTCGGCGTCGACCTCGTCGATCGACGCGCGGCGCACGCCGACCCCGTGGTTCGCGACGAGCACGTCGACCGGCCCGAGCCGCTGCTCGACCTGCGCCACCAGCGCGTCCGGCTCGGCGGCGAGCGCGAGGTCGGCCGCGAGCGCCACGGCCTCGCCGCCGCCCGCCGTGATCTCCTCGACCACCTCACGTGCCCGGTCGCCCGAGCTCGCGTAGTGGACGGCGACGCGGGCGCCGTCCTCGGCCAGGTCGAGGGCGATCGCGCGGCCGATGCCGCCGCTGCCGCCGGTGACGAGCGCGACGCGCCCTTTCAGGTCCGACATCCGTGTCCTCTCAGTGGGCGAGCGCGGGGGCGAGCGCCGCGGTGACGGTCTCGACGTAGCGGGCGAGCTGGCGGCCCGTGGGGTCGTAGCTGGGGTTGACCTCGGTCAGTACGACGGCGGCCAGCGTCGGCGCCGCGGCGAGCACGGACAGTGCCGCACCGGCGGCGGCGAGCGGGACGCCGGTGCCGTAGTGCGGGAAGTTGGCGAGCGGCAGGTCGCGCGAGTCCACGGCGTCCACGTCGAAGTGCACCACCAGGCTCGACGCGTGCCGCTGCACGGCCGCCAGCGCCGTGCGCGCGCAGCCGGCCGGGTCGGCGCGCAGCTCCCGGTCGGGGAAGCGGACGAGCGCAGGCCGCGCGCGCAGCACCTCGGCGGCGTACGTCTCGGGGTCGGTCTCGTCGTAGCCGAGCATCGCCAGCCGCTCGTCCGCGAGCATCGGCGGGCCGGCGCCCAGGCGGGCCAACGCGGTGTCGGCGAGCCCGAGGAAGTGCGCGATGCCCATCGCGTCGAGCACGCCGCTGCCGGTGGTGGCCGGGGTCGCGAGGTCGGCGTCGCCGTCGAGGTAGAGCAGGCCGACGCCCGGGTCGTGGCGCTGGGCGCCGGCCACCACGCCGAGCGTGATCGTGCAGTCGCCGCCCAGCACCAGCGGCAGTGCGCCCCCGGCCAGCGTGTCGGCGACGAGGTCGGCCACCGCCCGCGCGACCCGCAGCACGGCGTCGAGGTTGCGGGCCGTGGCGCCCATCGCGTCGGCGGCGAACACCTCGTGCACGAGGTCGCCGCGGTCCTCGACGGTGACGCCCGCGGCGCGCAGCCGCTCGACGAACCCGGCCGCACGCAGCGCCTCCGGCGCCCGCTCCTGCCCGGCGTGGTGAGTACCAGCGCTACTGGCCACCCCGACCAATCTCACCCCGCGCCCGGTCATCGGGGGCACCCCACCCCACCACCGCATTGTGGAGCCATCACGCACTCCGGGACGCCGGAAAACTGCGTTATGCTCAGATAGGGGGTGAGGGCGGCGCGGATGCGGTCGACGTCGCCGCGTTCGGCGGGTGGGAGGGGGCGGCCGACGCCCGCACGCAGGGCCGTGGCCTTGCCGAGCAGGCGGGCCGCGCAGGGGTGGTCGCCGTGCAGCGCGGCGGCCCCGGCGAGCCCTTCGAGGGCGAGGGCGGTGGCGCGCGGGTCGGTGGAGCGGCGGGCGATGGCGTAGGCGTCGAGGTGGTGGCGGGCGGCCTGCTGGGCGTCGCCGCGCAGCTCTGCGACGAACCCCAGCTCGGCGAGGATCAGCGCGTTGCCCGGTTCGCGCCGGCTGCCGCGGTGCCACTCCAGCACGACCCTCAGGTGCCGCTCGGCCTCGTCGAGCCGGCCGGCCCGGCGGGCGCCGAGCGCGAGGCCGGTGAGCGCGTAGATCCGGCCGGGCGCGAACCCGTGCTCGGCGGCCAGCCGGGCGGCGCGGGCGTGCAGCTCGTCGGCCTCGGCGGGGCGCCCGTCGAGCAGCGCGACCCGGCCCAGCCACGAGAGCTGGTAGGACACCTCGGCCCAGAGCCCCAGCTCCTCGGCCACCCGCAGCCCGCGCCGGTGGTGCCGCTCGGCACCTGCGTAGTCGCCCGCGACGTTGGCGAGCGCGCCCAGCACGAACGTGCTCTGCGTCTGCCCCCACCGATCGCCGACCTCGCGGAACAGCGCATCGGAACGTTCGGCGTGGCGCTGCGCGACATCGAGCCCGCCGCTGTTCATGGCCTGCATCGCGCGGTCGGCAAGCGCGGTGGCGACGCCCCACCTGTCGCCGATCGCCTCGAACGTGGCGAGCGCGGAGCACGTGAGCGGCTCGGCCGCGGGCACGTCGCCCAGCGTGGTGAGCCCGTAGCCGACGAACCACCGCATCCGGGCCGACGCCGCCGGTTCGCCCGGGACCGGCGGCGGGTCGAGAGCCGCGGGGTCGACGCGGTCGCCGTCGAGCACCCGGAGTCCGGTGAGCCACGCCTGCGCGTAGGCGCGGGCGACCGGGGGCGCGTCGCCCGGCGCGGCGAGTGCGCGGCGCAGCGTGCGCGCGGCCTCGCCGAACCGGCCGCGCAGGAACCAGTACCAGGCGAGCGCCCCGGCCAGCCGCAGCGCCGCTGCCGCGCCGTCCGCGAGCTGCACGGCGTGCTCGAACGCGGCGCGCAGGTTGGCCGACTCGGTGTCGAGCCGCTCCAGCCATCGTCGCTGGTCGGAGCCGCGCAGCTCGGGGTCGGCGCGTTCGGCGAGGGCGAGGTGGTGGTCGATGTGCCGCTGCCGGACGCGCTCGGTCTCGCCGGCCTGCTCCAGCCGTTCGAGGCAGTACGCGGCGACGGTCTCCAGCAGCCGGTAGCGCGGCTCGCCCATGGCGGTGGCCGGGCTGACGAGCGACCGGTCGACGAGCCGGGCCAGCAGGTCCAGCACGTCCTCCGGGGCCACGCCCGCACCGGCGCAGACGTGCTCGGCGGCCGCCAGCGTGCAGCCCTCGGCGTGGACGGCCAGGCGTCGCAGCACCGCGCGCTCGGCGGGGGAGAGCAGCTGCCAGCTCCAGTCGATCATCGCGCGGAGCGTGCGCTGACGGGCCGGGGCGTCCCGCGGACCGCCCGCGAGCAGCCGGAACCGGTCGTCGAGCCGGCGCAGCAGCTCGGGCACGCCGAGCGCGCGCACCCGGCCCGCGGCCAGCTCCAGCGCGAGCGGGATGCCGTCGAGCCGGCGGCAGATCGCGGCGACGTCGGCGGCCGTGGCGTCGTCCAGCTCGAACCCCGGCGCGGACGCGGCGGCCCGGGCCGCGAAGAGCTGCACGGCCCCGGCCTCGGCCAGCGGCGGCACGCCGTGCAGCACCTCACCGGGCACGCCCAGCGGCTCGCGGCTGGTGGCCAGCACCCGCAGCCTCGGCGCGGCCTGCAGGAGCCGTCGCACGAGGTCGGCGACCTGCTCGGCGACGTGCTCGCAGTTGTCGAGGACGAGCAGCACCTCCTCGGCGCCCAGTGCCTCGCCGACGCGCTCGACCAGGCCCCGGTGCCCGGAGCCGTCGCGCACACCGAGCGTGGCGGCCAGCGCCTCGGCGATCCACACCGCGGCCGGGCACTCCGACTCCGGGCACGTGTGCTGCTCCACACCGGCCAGCTCCAGCATCCAGACACCCTCGGCGAACGTGTCGAGGAGCCCGCGGGCGGTCTCCACCGCGAGGCGGGTCTTCCCGACGCCGCCCGGCCCGGTGAGCGTGACGAGCCGCGCGTCGCGCAGCCGCTGCCGCACCTCGCGCACGGCGTCGGCGCGGCCGACCAGCTCGGTGAGCGGCGCGGCGACGTTGGTGCGCGGGCGCGCCGGGGGAGCGTCGAGCGCCGGATCCTGCGCCAGTACCGCCCGCTGGAGCGCCACCAGCTCGGGCCCCGGCTCCAGGCCCAGCTCCTCGACGAGCGCGGCCCGCAGCTGCGCGAACGCGTCCAGCGCGTCGGTCTGGCGGCCGGCCCGGTAGAGCGCGCGCATCTGCAGGCCGCGCAGCCGTTCGCGCAGCGGGTGCCGGGCCACGAGCCCCGTGAGCTCGGGCACGAGCGCGGTGTGCTCGCCGAGCGCGAGCCGCGCGCGAGATGCTCCTCGACGGCGGCGAGCCGTTCCTCCTCCAGCCGCGCAGCGGCCGCGGCGGCGAACGGCTCGTCGGCGAACTCGGCCAGCGCGGGGCCGCGCCACAGCGCCAGCGCGCTCGCGAGCAGCCCGGTGCGCTCGCCCGGGTCTCCCGCGGCGCGGGCCGCTGCGGTGAGCGCCCGGAACCGCTGCACGTCGAGCGCATCCGGCTCGCCGACCAGCGCGTATCCCGGCGGACGGCGGGCGACCAGCTCCCGCGCGCCCGGCTCGGCCGCGTCCAACGCCCTGCGCAGCTGCGACACCTTGGTCTGCAGGGTATTGGCCGGGTTGCCGGGCAGCCGCTCGCCCCACAGGTCGGCGAGCAGCCGCTCGGCCGGGACGGCCCGGCCCTCGGCGAGCAGCAGGTCGGCCAGCAGCGCGCGGACCTTGGCCTCCGGGACCACGACCTCGCCGCCGTCGGCCGTCCAGACGGCCAGCGGGCCGAGCACCCCGAATCGCACGCCGTCCACGGTAGCCAGGCACACCGACAGAAACCGTGCGGAAACCGTCAGCGGCCCGTGCGCGCCGCCCGCCAGTCTCGTCCCGTCAGCGACGAGACGGAGGAGAACGCATGAGCACGAACACCCCGGTCACCCTGATCGGCCTCGGACCGATGGGGCAGGCCATGGTCCGGCGGTTCCTCGCGGCCGGGCACCCGACGACCGTCTGGAACCGGACGCCCGCCCGGGCCGACGCGCTGGTCGATGCGGGCGCGGTGCGCGCCGCGACCGTGGCCGAGGCGGTGACGGCGGGCGGCCCGGTGCTGCTCAGCCTCACCGACTACGCCGCCATGTACGACATCCTCGGCGCCGCCGAGGACGCGCTCGCCGGGCGCGTGGTCGTCAACCTCGGCTCGGACACCCCGGACCGGACCCGCGAGGCGGCCACCTGGCTCGCCGAACGCGGTGCGACGCTGCTGGTCGGCGGGGTGATGGTGCCCGCGCCGCTGGTCGGCGCCGACTCCGCGTACGTGTTCTACAGCGGCCCGCGCGAGGTGTTCGACGCGCACGAGCCGCTGCTGCGGCTGATCGGCGGCCGGACCACGTCGGCACCGACCCGGGCCTCGCGCAGCTCTACTACCAGGCCCAGCTCGACTACTTCCTGACGGCGCTGGCCGCCGTGCTGCACGCGACCGCGCTGGTCGGCTCCGCGGGCGTCCCGGCGAAGGACTTCATGCCCTACCTCGCCGACAACGCCGACTCGATCTCCATGTACCTGCGCGAGGCGGGGGCCGGGCTCGACGCGGGCGAGCACCCGGGCGACCAGGCGAACACGCTCATGATGGGCGCGACCGCCGACCACATCGCGGCCGCCAGCCGCGCCGCCGGCCTCGACACCGTCCTGCCGGACGCCGTCAAGTCGCTCTACGACCGCGCCATCGCCGCGGGCCGGGGCAGGGAGAGCTGGACCGTGCTCAGCGAGGTGATCCGCAAGCGCCTGGGCTAGTGCCCCGTCCGGGAAGGTTGGTGCGGGAATCGGCGGATCCAGGCGTTCGCCGGCAAGGCGCCGGGCCGTGGTCTCCGTAGCCGGGCGTCACTTGGCCCGGTCGGGCGACGGTGCGGGCGGGCGGCTGGGTCCGTCGAGTTCGTGGCGAATCCTTTTGACGGGGGCACTAGCAGACAGGGCGTCGAGCACCCGGTCCAGCGCGGTTGCGGTGGGCCCGGCCAGCGCCGACTCCTCCAGCCGGCCCAGCTCGGCCACCAGCGCGGCCAGCGAGTGGCGTTCGGCCCGGGTGAGCCCGGTCGGGCCGACCAGGCGCAGGACAGCGCCGCCGGTGCGCAGGGCGCGGGCCGGGTCGGGCGGCGGGGTCGACGGACGCCCGGTCATGCCCGCAGCACCGCCGCGATGACCGCCGGCCCGTTGTCCTGCGCCGGGCGGACCTGCGCGAGCAGGTGCCAGTCGGACGCGACGGGAGCACGTTCGACCGGCTGTGGTCGTAGATCCACACCGTGTACCCGTCGGCGTGCGCCTGGTTGGCCCAGCGCCGGGCGTGTTCCGGGTCGTCGGTGTCGCACTGCCGCCACTCGTCCCGGGCGGGCTTCGACAGCGGACCCTCGAAGCACCGCGCCTGCAGGTGGAAGGCGGTCATGGCGCGCTCTCGCAGAGCACGCACCGGCGCCCCGGGTGGGCGCAGAGCGAGTCGCTGACGACGAACGTCCCGCAACGGGCCAGGAACCGCCCGTCGGGCGTCCGCGCGAGCACCGCGTCCGCGACGGCGTGGTCCCGGCCGTCGGGGGAGGAGATCCAGATCGCGAGCACGCCCCCGGCGCGCCTCGGCGGGTTCATGGTCATGGTTATACATAACGAGTCAAATCGACGATGCAGCCGGTCGTGTGAGTGTTATGAGCCGCGGCTGTCACACTGCGTGCCGTCACCGAGTGGAGGAGGACGCAGTGGCCGATCGCCGTGCGGACCCGTCCGCGCTGCGCTTCCTCATCGGGCACGACCTGCGTGTCACGCGGGAGCGGGCCGGCCGCACCCAGTCGCCGCGGCGGGAGTGCTCGGCTGTACCCAGGCGAAGATCACCTACCTGGAGATGGGTCGTAACCAGCAGAAACCGGACGAGGTCACGGCGCTGCTGCGCTTCTACGGCGCCGACGTCGAGCACGTCGACCGCATGGCCTCGCTCGCCGCCCGGGCCGACCAGGGCACCTGGTGGGCTCACTTCAGCGGCGCAGTACCGCAGTGGTTCAAGACGTTCATCGGGCTCGAAGGGCTGGCCGCCGCCGAGTTCACCTACGAACCGCTGGTGCTGCCGGGCCAGCTCCAGACGCCCGAGTACGCCATGGCGATGCTCGACGGCAACATCCGGGTGCCACCGATGGAGGCCGCGCAGGTGGTCCGCGCCCGCATGGCGCGCCAACGGCTGACCGACGACACCAACCCGCTCAGGTTCTCTGCGGTCCTGGAGGAGTACGTGCTCCAGCGGATGGTCGGCGGTCCCGCCGTGATGCGCGCCCAACTGGAGCACCTGTTGGTGCTCGCCCAGCGCGACAACGTCGACCTTCTCGTGATGCCGGCAAGCGTGGCTGTGCACGACGGGTTGGACGGCGACTTCATGCTGCTGGACTTCGACGAGGCGCAGAGCATCGGCTACATCGAGTACCCGACGGGCGCCCTCTACCTGCAGGAGCCGGAGCAGATCGCCGTGTACCAGCTGTCGGCGGAGCGACTCCGTGCCGCCGCGCTCTCGGCGTCAGACTCGGCCGATCTCATCAGCGCGCACATCAGCGAGCTGACAACAATGATGGAGGGATAACCATGCAGTCGAGCGACCGTCTTGCCTGGCGCAAGTCGAGCGCGAGCAGTGACGGTGAGAACTGCGTCGAGGTGGCTCCGGCTGCCGGCGGCGTGCTCGTCCGGCACAGCAAGCGCCCCTCCGACGGCGTGATCGCGTTCGATACCGCGGCCTGGGAGCGGTTCCTGCAGGACGCTCTTGCCGGTCGCATCCCCGCCGAGCCGAACGGGCGTCGTGGTCATCTCGCGTCACGTAGACGTCGCATTGCGCTACGACTCGGGCGAATGGGGCGCTTTCCTCGCCGGCATCCGCAACCGCGAGTTCGGCATCGACGTCCTGCAGCCTGCGTAGACCCCTGGAGGGCCGCCGTGGACCGAGCCGACCTCGCCTGGCGCACGTCGAGTTACAGCAGCGACGGCGAGCAGTGCGTCGAGGTCGGCCCGACCGCCGCTGGCGTGCTGGTGCGGCACAGCAAGCGGCATGCCGACGGCGTGATCGGCTTCGACTCCGTGACCTGGACGGCGTTCCTCACCGGCGTCCGGGCGGGCGAGTTCGACACCGGCCTAGCCTGGCGCACGTCGACCTGGAGCGGCGATGGTGAGAGCTGCGTCGAGGTGGCGCCGACCGCGGACGGCGTGCTGGTCCGCAACAGCAGGCGCCGGGACGGCGGCACGATCGCATTCGGCGCCGCTGAGTGGTCGGCGTTCCTCGCAGGCGTCCGAGGCGGAGAGTTCACGAGCCACGCCTGAGTGCAATGTGGCTCCACAATGCACTCGGAGACCCCGCCTGGAGTGCATTCTGGCTCCAGAATGCGCTGAGGGTCAGGCGCGGCGGATGTCCTCGGCCACCGAGCACAGGTCTCCGACGTGGGTGCCGCTCTTCGTCGCGAGGCGGTGCAGCATGCGGCGCAGGACCTCGCGTTCGTCCGGGTCGAGCGGGCCGAGCACCTGCTCCTCGGCGGTGTGCAGCCGCCGTTCCAGGTCGCAGAGCCGTTCGGTGCCGGCCGCGGTGAGGATCACGCGGCGGGCCCGGCGGTCGGCCGGGTCGGGCCGGCGCTCGACGAGTCCTTCGCGCTCCAGGTCGTCCAAGAGGTAGGTCATCACGGTGCGGTCGACGCCGAGGTGCTGGGCCAGCGCGAGCTGGCTGCGCGGCTCCCCCTTCGCCGCGGCGGAGAGCACCTGGTAGCCGCGCGGGCCGCCCGGCACCCCGCCGACCGCGAGATCGGCCGCGTTCATGTAGCTCCGCATGACCGTGCCCAGCGCCCAGCCGAAGTCGTGCTCGACGCTCTGCGGGGTGGTCACGGACACATCGTACGCGCGGGAATGCTCTGCCCTCACCGTTCTGTTGACACGATCGTCTGTTAGGCAGACGATCTGTGCGACAGCTTGCACGACTGGAGGAGTTCCCCGATGACCTTGTTCCGCCTCGACGCCAGCATCCGCCAGGAGGGATCGGTGAGCCGGGAGGTGGCCGACACCGTCCAGCAGTCCTGGGCGGAGCGGCACCCGGACGGCGCGGTGGTCCGCCGTGACCTGACCGCGTCCCCGATCTCCGCGGAGACCTGGACCCAGGCCCTGGGCGGCAAGATGACCCCGGAGGACCAGCGGACGCCCGAGCAGCGCGCCGCGCTCGCCTTCGCGGCGAGCCTCGCCGACGAGGTGATCGCCGCCGACGCCGCGGTGATCGCGACCCCGCTCTACAACTACGGCATCTCGCAGCACCTCAAGGTCTGGATCGACCTGCTCTGCGTCGACGAGCGGTTCGTGCCCGGCCCGAACCCGCTCGACGGCAAGCCGGTCACGCTCGTGATCGCCCGCGGCGGCGGGTACGGGCCGGGCACGCCGCGTGAGGGCTGGGACCACGCCACGCCGTACCTGCAGCAGATGTTCGGCGACAACTTCGGCGGCAACCTCACCGTCGTCGCCGCCGAGCTGACCCTCGCCGACGTCAACCCGCAGATGGCCGACCTGCGCGGGCTCGCCGCGGAGTCCAAGGCCAAGGCCCTCGAGCTGGCCGCCGAGACCGGCAAGGCGCACGCCGAGCTGGTCGCGAGCCGGGCGGCGTAAGCCCGCCGCGGCCGTCCCGGCCGGTGCTGTCCGGGACGGCGCACGCCGGGATCACGGTCCGTCGAGCGCGGCGGGCAGCTGTGCGGCCGCGTCCCGCAGACTCGGCCCGTACCAGGTCAACAACCGGCCGCTGACCAGCACCGACGGCGCCGCGAACGCCTCCGGCCCGTCGTCGGCCGTGAAGAGGTAGGGCTCGTCGGGCAGCACCACGAGGTCGTGCGGCGGCAGCGCCCGCGGGTCGACGCGCGGATAGCGCTCCGCGGCGTCGGCGAGCGCGTTGTCGACGCCGAGGCGGGCCAGCACCGACCCCGTGAACGTGTCGCGCCCGACCGCCATCCACGGCCGCCGCCAGATCGGCACCACCGCCCGGCGCCGCACCGCGGGCTCCGGCAGCGCCCGCCACGCGGCCTCGGCGGCGACCAGCCAGGCCGGCCGGGTCAGCCCGCACGCGGCCAGCATCCGGGCCAGCGAGCCGAACGCGCCGTCCAGGGTGCGGACGTCCGTGACGTACACGGGCACGCCCGCGGCGCGCAGCGCGTCGAGGTCGGAGACGCGGTTCTCCTCCTCGTTGGCGACGACCAGGTCCGGCGCCAGCGCGACGATCGCGTCGACGTCGGGGTTCTTGGTGCCGCCGATGCGCGGGACGTCGAGGTCGGGCGGGTGGGTGCACCAGCGGGTGGCCCCGACGAGCAGGCCGGGGGCCGTCACGGCCACCGCCTCGGTGAGCGACGGGACGATCGACACCACCCGCCGCACCGGCTGCGTGGGCCGGACCGCCAACCCGAGGTCGTCCCGCACCACGGCCCGACCCTACGCGCCCCGCCCGCCCCCCGTTGCAGCAAAGCCACCCTCATGCCGTGAGGCTGCGTCAGGGTGGCTTTGCTGCAACCAGCCGCCGGGAAGCGCGGCGGACCCGCCGTGGTTGGGCACTGTGTGGCCGATCATCCCCTCGACAACTCCGTCCGGTCCGCGCTGCTCGGCGCGCACGCCCCGCTCGCCCGGACGCGCGGGCGGGCGGCCCGCTACCGCACCGACGTCTCCCCGTTCGCCGCGCTGCCGCTCGACGCCACCGAGGACGACTGGGCCGACCTCGCCGCGCTCGTCGGGCCCGACGAGGAGATCGCGCTGACCACGGTCGCGCCGCGCCCGGTGCCCGCCTCCTGGCGGCAGACCTTCGCCTTGCCCGGCGTCCAGATGGACGGCAGCGGCCTCGACGTCGCGCCCGACCCGGAGGCCGTCGTCCTCGGCGAGGCGGACGTGCCGGAGATGCTCGACCTCGTCGCGCGCACCCGTCCCGGCCCGTTCCGCACCCACACCCGGCTGATGGGCACCTACCTGGGCATCCGCCGCGACGGCGCGCTCGTCGCGATGGCGGGGGAGCGGCTGCGCCCACCCGGCTGGACGGAGATCAGCGCCGTCTGCACCGACCCGGCGTTCCGCGGGCAGGGCCTCGCCACGCGGCTCGTCCGGGCCGTCGGCGCCGTGATCCGGGACCGCGGCGACGTCCCGTTCCTGCACGCGGCCGCGGACAACACCGGCGCGATCCGGCTCTACGAGCAGATCGGGTTCACCCTGCGGGCCCGGCCGCACTTCACGGCGCTGCGGTTCACCGGTCCGGAGGCACCCGTTCCGGGAGCAGACCGTGACCGCGAACGAACTCCAGCAGCGCCCGGGCCGGTGGGGTGAGCGGGCGGCCGCCGAGCCACACCATCCCGATCGTGCGGGTCGTGCGCGGCGCCGTGACGCGCAGCTCCACCACCCCGGCCACCCGCTGGGCGCCCGGCGGCAGCAGCGACACGCCCAGCCCGGCGCCGACGAGCCCGCGCAGCGTCTCCACGTCGCGCCCTCGAACACGGCCCGCGGTACGAACCCGGCCTGCCGGCACCACGCGTCCACCGTGCCGCGCAGACCGAAGCCGGGCAGCATCGCCACGAACGGCTCACGGGCCGCGTCGGCGAGCGCGACGCCGCCCGTCCGGTCCGCGAGCGGGTGCCCGGCGGGCACGGCGAGCAGCAGCTCCTCCTCGGCCACCGGCTCGGCGGCGAGCCCGGCGTCGTCGGGAAGGGCGAGGTCAGCGCGAGGTCGACGGCGCCGTCGCGCAGCCGGTCCAGCAGCGCGGCGTGCCCGCCCTGCACCAGCTCCAGCCGGACGCCGGGGTGCGCCGCGTGGAAGTCCCGCAGCAGCCGCGGGACCACCGCCCCGCCCAGCGCGGACAGGAACGCGAGCCCGACGCGGCCGTGGCGTTCGTCGGCGTCGCCGCGGATCTCCCGCTCCGCCGTCGCCAGCTCGGCCAGCGCACGCTCGGCGTAACGCAGCAGCGTGCGGCCCTCGCGGGTGAGCCGCACGGTCCGCCCGGTCCGGACGAAGAGCGCCACGCCGAGGTCGTCCTCCAGCCGCGCGATGCCCCGGCTCAGCGTCGACTGCGGGACCTCGATCTCGTCGGCGGCCCGCGTCATGTGCTCGGAGCGGGCGACGGCGACGAACTGGTGCAGCCGCGGCGCCAGTGCAGCGAGGACTGCGGTGTCATCCACGCCCGGCACCCTCCAACTCACAAGGTGGCGCTGGACCGGCCGCCCGGCGTTTGCAGCAAAGCCACCCCCATGCAGCGAGACGGCATGAGGGTGGCTTTGCTGCAACCGGGCGAGACTCGGGAGCCGGCCGCCCTACATGTTGCGCCGGTACTGCCCGCCCACCTCGAAGAACGCCTCGGTGAGCTGCCCCAGCGAGCACACCTGGGCCGCCGACATGAGTTCCGCGAAGACGTTGCCGCCGCCCGTCGCGACGTCCTGCAGGCGGCGCAGCGCCGTCGCCGCCTCCCCGGCGTGCCCGGCCTGGAAGGCGGCGAGCCGGTCGAGCTGGCTCCGCTTCTCCGCCTCCGTGCCGCGGGCGAGCTCGATCTCCTGCGGCGCCTCCGCCTGCTCCCGCACGAACGTGTTGACGCCGACGATCGGCAGCGTCCCGTCGTGCTTGCGCTGCTCGTAGAGCATCGACTCGTCCTGGATCCGGCCGCGCTGGTAGCCGGTCTCCATCGCGCCCAGCACGCCCCCGCGCCCGGAGATACGCTCGAACTCGGCGAGCACCGCCTCCTCGACGAGGTCGGTCAGCTCGTCGACCACGAACGAGCCCTGCAGCGGGTTCTCGTTCATCGAGAGGCCCCACTCGCGGTTGATGATCAGCTGGATGGCCATCGCCCGCCGCACGGACGCCTCGGTCGGCGTGGTCACGGCCTCGTCGTAGGCGTTGGTGTGCAGCGAGTTCGCGTTGTCGTAGAGCGCGCAGAGCGCCTGCAGCGTGGTGCGGATGTCGTTGAAGTCCATCTCCTGGGCGTGCAGCGACCGCCCCGACGTCTGCACGTGGTACTTGAGCTTCTGCGACCGCTCGTTCGCCCCGTACCGGTCGCGCATCGCCACGGCCCAGATCCGCCGCGCGACCCGCCCGATCACGGTGTACTCGGCGTCCATCCCGTTGGAGAAGAAGAACGACAGGTTGGGTGCGAAGTCGTCGATCGCCATCCCGCGCGCGAGGTAGCTCTCCACGAACGTGAAGCCGTTGGCCAGCGTGAACGCGAGCTGGCTGATCGGGTTCGCCCCGGCCTCGGCGATGTGGTAGCCGGAGATCGACACGGAGTAGAAGTTCCGCACCCGGTGCTCGATGAACCACTCCTGGATGTCGGCCATCATCCGCAGCGAGAACTCGGTGGAGAAGATGCAGGTGTTCTGGCCCTGGTCCTCCTTGAGGATGTCGGCCTGCACCGTGCCGCGCACGTTCTCCAGCGCGAACGCCGTGAGCCGCGCGCGCTCGGCGGCGTCCGGCTCGCGGCCCTCCTCGGCCCGGAACCGGTCGACGACCTGGTCGACCGCCGTGTTCAGGAAGAACGCCAGGATCGTCGGGGCCGGGCCGTTGATCGTCATCGAGACCGAGGTCGTCGGCGAGGTCAGGTCGAACCCGTCGTAGAGCGCCTTCATGTCGTCGAGCGTCGCGATCGAGACGCCGGACGTGCCGACCTTGCCGTAGACGTCCGGCCGGGTGTCGGGGTCGCGCCCGTAGAGCGTGACGGAGTCGAACGCCGTGGAGAGCCGCTTGGCCTCGGAGTGCTCCGACAGCAGCTTGAAGCGGCGGTTGGTGCGGAACGCGTCGCCCTCGCCTGCGAACATGCGGCCCGGGTCCTCGCCGTCGCGCTTGAACGCGAACACTCCCGCCGTGAACGGGAACCGTCCGGGCAGGTTCTCCGTCCGCAGGAACCGCAGCAGCTCGGCGTCCTCGGTGAAACGGGGCAGCGCGACGCGCGCCACCTTGCTGCCGGAGAGCGTCTCGCGGGTCAGCGTGGTGTGCAGCTCCCGGTCCCGCACGCGCACGACGAGCTCGTCGCCGGAGTAGTCCTGCACCACCTGCGGCCACCCGTCCAGCAGCGTGGCCGACTCGGCGGGCAGCGCGCGCTCGGCGTCGGCCAGCGCCGCCGCCACCGGCTCGCCCACCAGCTCGCGAGCCGTGCGCAGGTGCTGGCGGCGCCGGGCCGCGTCGACGTGCGCCGCGGTGTCGGCGTGGTAACCGCGCACGGTCTCCGCGATCTCCGCGAGGTAGCGCGTGCGCTGCGGCGGGATCACGGCCGCGTGCTCGCTCGACGTGCGGCGTTCCACCCGTTGCAGCCGGCCCGCGGCGACGGCCAGCCCGTCCTTCGCCAGCATGTCGCGAACGTGCTGGTAGAGCGCGGTGACGCCGTCGTCGTTGAAGGTGGCGGCGCTGGTGCCGAACACCGGCATGTCCTCCCACGACGCCCCGAACGCGTCGCGGTTGCGGACGAGCTGGCGCCCGACGTCCCGGCGGGCGTCCTCGGCGCCGCGCCGCTCGAACTTGTTGATCGCCACGGCGTCGGCGAAGTCGAGCATGTCGATCTTCTCCAGCTGCGACGCCGCCCCGAACTCGGGCGTCATGACATACAGCGAGCGGTCGACGAACGGGACGATCGCCGCGTCGCCCTGCCCGATGCCCGGGGTCTCCACGATCACCAGGTCGAACCCGGCCACCTTCAGCACCGCGACGACGTCGGCGAGCCGCTGCGGCAGGCCGGTCTCGGCGCCGCGCGTGGCCATCGAGCGGAAGAAGACCTGGTCACCGGACAGGGCGTTCATCCGGATGCGGTCGCCGAGCAGCGCGCCCCCGCCGCGGCGGCGCGTCGGGTCGACGGCCAGCACGGCGATGCGGAGCTTGTCCTCCTGGTCGACACGGAACCGGCGGACCAGCTCGTCGGTGAGCGAGGACTTGCCGGACCCGCCGGTGCCGGTCACGCCCAGCACGGGCACGGCCCGGCGCGGCGTGAGGTCCAGGCCGGCGGGCAGCCGCCCGGCCTCGGCCAGCGTGAGCGCCCGCGCGACGACCGTCGGCTCCCCGGTCAACAGCCCGTCGAACGACGCCGGCGGCGTGGCGGCGAGGTCCACGTCGCACTCCCGGACCATGGTGTTGATCATCCCGGGGAGGCCGAGCCGCTGGCCGTCCTCGGGCGAGAAGATCCGCGCGACGCCCCGGGAGTGCAGCAGGTCGATCTCCCGCGGGACGATCACGCCGCCGCCCCCGCCGTAGACCTTGACGTGCCCGGCGCCGCGCTCGCGCAGCAGGTCCACCAGGTAGGAGAAGTACTCGACGTGCCCGCCCTGGTAGGAGCTGACGGCCACGCCCTGGACGTCCTCCTGGAGGGCGGCGGTCACCACCTCGTCCACCGATCGGTTGTGGCCGAGGTGCACCACCTCGGCGCCCTGGCGCTGCAGGATGCGTCGCATGATGTTGATCGCCGCGTCGTGGCCGTCGAAGAGGCTGGCCGACGTGACGAACCGGACCGGATGCACGGGAACGTGAAGCTCCGCCATGAATTTAGTTTGGCTTCCGAGTATCGGACGTGCAAGTGAACCGGGCGGGGACACACGACACCCCCGCCCGGAGGTCCGGACGGGGGTGTCTGGTGAGCGTGCTTCGGGGCCTGGCGGGCCGGTCAGGCAGCCCGCTCGATCTCGATCGTGGGCATCTCCACCGTCGGACGGTCGTCGGCGTGGGGACCGGCCGGCCGCGGGCGGCGGATGCGTCGGGTGACGAACGGGGCGACCGCGCCGAGGGCGACGAGCACCGCCCCGGACGCCGCGATGGACGCCGCCGCCGCTTCCGGCGCGATCATGACGAGTACGAAGGCGATCCCAGGCCACCACATCAGGGCCCGGAGCGGAGCCGGGACCGTCCACTCCCGTTTTTCTGGCGCCATGGTCCGTTTCCTACCGGGTCTCGTTCGAGTCCATGCGGCCACCCCCCATGTTGCGCGTGACTACGGTCCGTGGCATGGACTACACCGCCGCCTACGCCGAGCAGAACCTCCTGCTCGCCGACCTGCTGCGCGCTGCCGACCTCACCACGCCGGTGCCGACGTGCCCTGGTTGGACCCTGCGGAAGCTACTCGTCCACGTGGGGCGAGGCGACCGCTGGGCCGCCATGATCGTACGGGACCGTGCGGAGGACCGTGTGGACATCCGCTCGGTCGGGGACGGTCAGGCGCCCGAGGACCCGGCTGCCGCGGCGGACTGGCTGGTCGGAGCGGTGCCCGTGCTCACTGGCGCGGTGGCGGCGACCGGCGCCGACACGCCGGTCTGGACGTTCACCGGTCCGCGGCCGGCCGGCTGGTGGGTCCGCAGGCGGCTCGCCGAGGCCGTCGTGCACGGGGCCGATGCCGCGCTCGCGCTCGGCCGCCCGTTCGACGTGGACCCCGTGCTCGCCGCGGACCTCGTGTCCGAGTGGCTCGACCTGCTCGCCGCACGCGAGGCCGCCGACCCGCCGCTGCTCCCGGACGGCGGCACGCTCCACCTCCACACCACCGACGACGGGCTCGGCGCCGGCGGCGAGTGGATGATCCGCAGTGACGCCGGGCGGGTGGTCTGGGAGCACGGGCACGGCAAGGGCACGGCGGCCGTCCGCGGCCCGGCGACCGTGCTGCTGCTGGCCCTGCTGCGCCGCCTCCCCGCCGACGACGAGCGGCTGCAGGTCATCGGCGACGGGGACGTGTGGCGGACGTGGGTGGAGCGCACGCCGTTCTAGCGGGCGGCCGGACGTCCCGTGCCTCAGAGGTCCTTGCGCAGCAGGTCCATGAGCAGGCCGTCCTGCCAGCCGCCGTCGGTCGTGCGCTCGTAGGCGCGCATCACGCCGACCGGTCGAAACCCGGCGCGCACGCAGCTGCGGATGGCGCGCTCGTTGTGCGCCGCGGGGTCGATCGTGACGCGGTGGTGGCCGCGCGTGCGGAAGAGGAACTGCGCCATCGCGCGCATCGCGTCGCAGCCCAGGCCCTGGCCGTGGTGGTCGGGGTGCACGGCGAGGTCGATGGCGGCGTGCCGGTGGTCGGCGTCGCGCTCCTCGCGGTAGAAGATCAGCCCGACGACCTCGCCGGCGAGCTCGATCGCGTAGCCGCGCGGGCCGAGCACCTCGCGGCGCACGCGCTCCAGGTCGTACCCGCCCCACCAGCGGGCGATGGCGGGGTGGCGCAGGATCTGCAGGAAGTCCGGCACGTGCTCGGCCGTCGTGGGCCGCAGCACCACCGTCTGGCCGGCGATGGGGTAGTGGCCGCCGGCTGTCGGGTCGGGCGAGGTCACGGTCATCGGCGTCATCCCGTCTGTCGTCCCGTCAGTCGTCCGTGAGGGTCAGCCTCGCGCGCTCCGTCAGCGCCGCCGACGAGCGCGGCTGTTCGAAGAGCACCTCGCGTGCTGTCCGTCGATGTCGAGCGTGGCGATCGTGTTGCCGAACGACGGGCCGGCGACCCGTTCCCACGAGACCGGCAGCGGAGGGGCGCCGGACCACTCCGCCCAGCGCCGGGCCAGCCGCCGCGCCGTGCGCGACCAGCCCAGCCGGAACCCCGGCCGCATGAACCAGTGGATCTTGTTGTGCACGGGGGAGCAGGTGAGCTGGAAGACGCGGCCGGGCAGCCCGGCCCGCGCCACGTAGCTGTGGTGGACGTCGCCGGACAGCACGTTGACGGTCAGCGGCCCGCGCACCGCCGCGCTCGTGACCAGCGCCGTCAGCCGGTCGAACGACTCCCGGAACGCGGCCCAGTGCTCCAGGTCGGCGGCCTGCCGCACCTGCTCGGCGAGCCGCCCGCGCGGCCCGCGCCGGCCGGCGGCGATCTCGTTGACGGTCTCGACGGCGTCGATCGCGTGGGGCAGCAGCCACGGCACCGACGTGCCCAGCAGCAGGTGGTCCACCGGGCCCGCGCCGCCGCCTGCTCCTCGACCCACGAGAACTCGGCCTCGCCGAGCATCAGGTGCCGCCCGTCCTCCAGGATGCGCCCGTTGCGCGAGTCGATCATCACGAGCCGGGTGCGGCCCAGGTCCCAGCGGAAGCTGAACCGCGCGCCCTTCGCACCGTCCGTCTCGGTGTCGGCCCGGTCGGCCAGGTCCACGAGCAGCGGCCACACGTCGCCGTCGTGCTCGCGGATCTTGCGGCGTCCGCGTCGGTGGCCAGCTCGTCCGGCGTGAGGTTGCCGAGGTGCTGGTAGACCCAGTACGACGCCAGGCCCGCCCGGATGCGCTCCCGCCACCACGGCTTCGCCCGCATCTGCGCCCGCCAGGCCGCCGACGTGTTCCAGTCGTCGCGCACGTCGTGGTCGTCGAAGATCATCGCGGTCGGGACGGTGGACAGCAGCCACCGGATCTCCGGGTCGCTCCACGAGTCCCGGTACAGGCCGGCGTACTCGTCGTAGCCGACGATCTCGTCGTCCGGCCAGTCCGGATGCCGGTCGGTGCGGGCGGCGATGCGCCGGCGCAGCCGCGGCGTCAGCTCGTCGGCGTAGACCTGGTCGCCGAGCAGCAGCAGCGCGTCCGGCCACTCCTCGTGCGGGCGCCGGGCCATCCGCGCCGCGTACGCGTCGAGCGCGTCGATCCCGAGCCGCGCGCGCAGCGTCGGGTCGGTGACCTTCGCGTACCGGCAGGAGCCGAAGAGGACCCGCAGCCGCGGGCCGGCGCCGCGCGTCGGGATGACGCTCGGCGGGAACGGGTGCGCGATCGGCGGCCAGACCCGCTCCCCGTCGACCTCGACGGTGTACGGGGTGCGCGTCCCCGGCTCCAGGCCCGTGACGGGCACGAGCGCGTAGTGGTGCCCGGCGACCTCGAACGTGCGCGCGGTGCAGCCCAGGACCGTGACGGTGGCCGCGCGGTCCGTCTGCACCCAGACCGATGCGGTGGTCTCGCCCACGTGGCGCAGGACCGGGCCGAGTGCGAGGGGCACGCCGCCCACCCTAGTGAGTGAGGGCCCCCGGCGGCCTGCGCAGAAAGGATCAGATGTACTCGAGCGCGAGCAGCGCGGCACCGATCTTGCCGGCGTCCCCGCCGAACGTCGCCGGGACGATCGGCGCCACCCCGCGCGCCGACGGCGCGTACGCGAACTCCTTCGCCGCGATCCGGGCCGGCGCGAGCAGCAGCTCCCCGGTCTCGACGAGCCCGCCGCCCACGACCACGGCGTCCACCTCGAAGATGTTGGCCAGCGAGGCGATCCCCACCCCGAGCCAGCGCCCGAGCCGCGCGAAGAGCGCACTGGCGACCTCGTCGCCCAGCTCGACCGCCCGCACGACCGTGTGCCCGGTGACCTCGCCCTGCTCGCGGCCCAGGCGCGCGATCAGCCCGTCCGGCTCGTCGGCCGCCGCCTCCCGGCCCATCCGGTTGAGCGCGGTGCCCGACGCGTACGCCTCGAAGCAGCCGTGGTTGCCGCAGCCGCACACGGGGCCGTCCGGGTTGAGGATGATGTGGCCGAGCTCCGCGCCCAGGCCCGTCGGCCCGCGGTAGATCTGGCCGTCCAGCACCAGCCCGCCGCCGATGCCCGTACCCACCGTGACCAGCACCATGTTGGGGTACGGCTCGCCGAGCCGGGCCTCCGCGAGCGCCGCGACGTTGGCGTCGTTGTCGACCCGCACCGGCAGGTTCGTGACCTTCTCCAGCTGCTCGCGCACCGGCCAGTCGCGGTAGGCGTTGTTCGGCGCCCACAGCATGCGCCCGACCGGCCACTCGACGATCCCGGCGGCACCCACCCCGATCGTCACGACGTCGTGCCGCGCCCGGAACCGTTCGATCAGCGACAGCAGCACCGCCGTCACCGACTCCGCGTCGGACTCCTCGGGCGTCGGCTCCACCAGCTCGTCGACGACCGTGCCCAGGTCGTCGACCACCGCTCCTGCGATCTTCGTGCCGCCGATGTCGAGTCCGATGGCCAGTCGGCCGGGCGCAGTCACCCGCGCATGATGGCACCCCACCTTTGATCGATACAGCGGTCTGTGGGTTTGGCAGATGGCCCGACGGTTAACCGCCCTTCATGCTCCTTCGACGAATCGCCCGCCCCATGCTCGCGGCCATGTTCGTCCAGGGCGGCGTCAGCGCCCTGCGGACGCCGGAGGCCCACGTCGGCCCGGCGCGCCCGGTGCTCGACGCGGTCACCCCCGCCGTCCACCGGGCCGTCGAGGTCTCGCCCATCGAGAAGCCGCCGTCCGACGAGACGCTGATCCGCATCGACGCCGTCGTCAAGATCGTCGGCGGCGGCATGCTCGCGTTCGGCATCCTCCCGCGCGTCGCCGCGACCGCACTGGCCGCGTCGCTCGTCCCGACCACCCTCTCCGCCCACCGGTTCTGGGAGGAGGAGGACCCCGAGCGCAAGCGCCAGCAGGAGGTCCACTTCCTCAAGAACGTCGGCCTCCTCGGCGGCCTGCTCATCGCCGCCGCCGACACCGAGGGCCGCCCGTCGCTGGCCTGGCGCAGCCGCAAGGCCGCCGCCCTCGCCGCCGCAGCTGCCTCCGCGCAGGCCGCGGCCGTGTCCGGCAGCGCGTCCGAGGTCAGGGGCCGGGTCACCGGCGCCGCCCACGAGGCGACCGGCCACATCGCAGGCCTCGCCGCCGGCCTGGCCGGAGCCGCGGCCGCCGCCGGCTCGGCCGTCGCGCCCGCGCGTCCCGCACCGGCGCCGAGCTGACCTCCCGCGCCGCGATGGTCCGCAAGGCCGCCCGCAAGCAGGCCAAGCACATCCGGAAGACCGTCCGCAAGCGCGGCCCCGTCCTCGTCGAGGACGTGCGCAGGCGCGCGTACGCGCTGACGCACTGACCTACAGCTGCTGCGTCAGGTTCACGGCATTGCCGTCGGGGTCGCGGACGTGCGCGACCCGCTGCCCCCACGGCATGTCGTTGGCCGGCCCCTGCACCGCCCCGCCGAGTTCCCCGACCCGCGGCAGCAGCACGTCGACGTCCGGGACGTCGATGCTGAGCAGGATCCGCCCGCCCGGCGCCGGCTTCTCCTCGGCGACCAGCCCGATCTCCGAGTCCCCGAGCCGCAGCCCGAGGTAGAACACGGGCCCGTCCTCCGGGACGCGGCTGCTCTCCTGCGCGCGAGCAGGTCGGTGTAGAAGCGCTGCAGGCGGGCGACGTCGGTCGTCACGATGATCGGCTGGACGGTGGGCACGGCGGCTCCTCGGTCGTGGGCTGGACACGGTGGGGACCGGGGGCGGAGGCGGAACTCATCGGTGGTGGTGATCCGGCGCGGGGGCGTCCCTCGGTAGGCTGGCGCCTTCGGGGCGGTAGCTCAGCTGGTCAGAGCAGCGGACTCATAATCCGTCAGGTCGTGGGTTCGAACCCCACCCGCCCCACTGATCGAGCAGCGAGAACGCACTTCGTGGGCGGGTGCCGTCAACCCGGCGGTTGCGCGAGAACACACGCTGGTGAGCGCGGCCCAATGCGGTCTTGTGTCCATGGGTTGATGCTCCATAGTCCGTTGATCTTGAACACGTCGGGGATCGTGTCTGACTGCGGTTGCGCCGACACTGTGACCTTGTTCGGCTCCAACCAGCTGTAGCCTCCAGCGACCATGGTGCGCGGAGGTTGAGAGTGGCGAAGCAACTTGAGAGCGATATGTTGCCGTTGGCAAAGCTCTTCTCGCAGGACTTCTTCTTTCGGATTCCCGAGTACCAGCGACCATTCATGTGGGATGAAGAGGACTTCTCCAACCTCATCGACGATCTGGCTGGAACAAAGTGGGGAGATCCCTACTTTCTCGGTACTCTCTCCTGCACAAGCAGGACGGCTCAGAGTACGACGTAGTGGATGGGCAACAGCGCCTTACGGCACTCTGCATCTTGATTGCGTGCGTCCGTGACGCCCTTCGTGACGCAGGCGAGGACAAGCTTGCCAACGAACTTCATGCCAAGATTTATCAGCCAGAGAACACGCTTGACGGCATTCCGGCCAAGAACCGGCTTCAGGTCAAGGACCAGGCGGTGTTCAACTCGTTGATTGGCACGATTGGTGCCACGGCCGGCGCAATATCGGAATACAATCGCAGTACTGCGGTTGGTCAACGCTACGAGCTGGCGCGATCCGAGTTTCGGAGCCGTCTTGATTCGATGGATGTGGCGACGCTCAAGAACTTCGCAATGTTCATCAACCAGTCGTGCACCTTGATCTATCTGGCGACGGACTCTTTCGAGGACGCATTCCGCCTCTTCACTGTTGTCAATGATCGGGGCAAGCAACTTCGTCGAATCGATGTGCTCAAGGCGCACAATATGGACCCAATCCGTGTCCCTAGTGCCGATGTGAGAATCAAGTATGCCCACTCGTGGGAGGATATGGAGGCGCAGCTCGGAGAGTCTCGATTCGAGGACATATTCCACCTCTTGCGGCTGATCTACACGAAGGAGAAGCCGGCCGCGGATCTGTACACGGAATTCGTAGATCGAATCCTCGGCAAAGCTGACATGCCGAAGCCGGGCGGGCAGTTCATCGACGAGCTTTCCAAGTACGTCGATCTGTACGACAAGCTGCTCGTGGACCGGGACTACTTGGATGTGCCGGCCGGCGTCCACGTCGAGTACCGCACGTTAATGAGTGCGATGGTCGAGCACTTCCCTGCTTCAGAATGGAAGGCTTGCCTTCTCTACTTTGCCGAAAAGTTTGGCAGGTTGGGCTTCTACCAGTTCTTTCTTGAGATTGAGAAGGTCTACTTGGACCATTGGGTTCGGGGGGTTCGCAAGGACGAACGGTATGGCACTTACACTTCGATCCTTAAGGGCATCCAGGCGGCGAAGAGCGCCGAAGATATCGTTGCCAGCATGAAGGTCGACGTATCGCACATCGAGAATGCGTGTCGGTCCGAGAATTTCTACGGAGCCGGTGCGGCCAAGTATCTACTGGTGCGTGCCGAGATCGTCACTAGCGAACTGGATCACCCGCACCATTTCACCGTGCGATCTGTCGAGCATGTACTTCCTCAGAATCCGAAGCCGGGCAGCCTGTGGGACACCGCATTCAGTGAGGCCGACCACGCTTCCCTAGTCAATACCTCCGGAAATCTGGTCCTGCTCAGCAAGAGTAAGAACGCCTCTGCGGGCCGCCGGGAGTTGACGAGAAGAAGGCAACCTACTTGGCAAATCGCGTTTCCGACTTCCCTCGAAGCGTGCAGGTCCTGGACTACCCGGCCTGGACGGCCGACGTCATTCGCGAACGAACGGAGGAGTTTGCTTCCTTGGTTCTGCGGAATCCGTAGCATCCGGGCGGAGGAGTGCGGTTGGTCTGCGCGCTCACACAGTCATCGCCAACTGCACCGGCCTCCGACCACCGGCCTCCATCTCCAGCAACGCCTGCTTTGTCCCCCAACCCCCCGGCGTAGCGGTGAGCTTCCCGTTCACCCCCAACACCCGGTGACAAGGCACGAGGAGCCGGGCGGCCTGGAGCCTCGCGCCGTCCTCAGGGGACGACGGCGAGAGCCGGGAGCGGAAGGTGACGTTGGTGATCCCGGTGTCCGTCGCCGAGATCGTCAGCGGGCCGTAGAGGGTCGGGTGGACGGTCGTCCAGCGGGACGTGGTCATGGGGTCCTCCTGTGTACGGGGCAGGTCACGCGCACGGTCGCGCCGGCGCAGGTGGTGCGGGACGTCGGGAAGACGGTCTGGAAGAGGCCCGTCAGGCGCGGCGTCTGCGGTGGCAGCTCCGCCCGCAGCTCGTGCACGCCGAGGTCGGCGGCGAGGGCGCTGAGCGTGCCGAGCAGGGCCCGGCCGATGCCCCGGCGCTGCCAGCGGTCACCGACCGCGACGGCGACCCGGGCGCTGCCGTCCTCAGGATCGACATCCGCGCGATTCCCACGGCCTGTCCTGCCGGGGTCTCGGCGGCGACGCCCGCGGTGGCGCGGCCGCCGGTTCCGAGCAGCGTCCGCCAGGTCGGTGCCGTGAAGCGCGGGGTCGGCGGGTGGATGCGCACGAACCGGCTGTCGCGCGACAGCTCCTCGGCGAGGGCGTGGCCGGCCGGGTCCGGGGCGTGGGCCAGCCGGAACCGCACGGCCGGCCGCGGTTCGGCGAGCTGAAGGTTGGTCATCACGGCTCCTGGGGATCGCTGGTGGGTGCGACGCCGACAGGACACCGATCGGCCGGTTCCGGTTCCGGTTCCGGTTGCGGACGGGGTCGGGTGCAACCGCGCGCGCGGATCGGTGTTCGAGCACATATGACAGACGTCGCCGAGGAGCGCCTGCGCGACGCGCTGACCAGTGATCTCGACGCCGGGTTCGCCAAGGTCGTGCGCGTGCACAGCGGCGTCATGTACGCGGTGGCCCGCGGTGTGGCCGCGCTCCCGGCCGACGCCGAGGACCTGGTGTCGGAGGCGTTCCTGCGGGCCTACCGGGCGCTGTGCGGCTACCGGCCGGACCGGATCGCGGTGCTGGACCTGCGGCCCTGGCTGCTGACCATCCTGCGCAACACCGCGCGCAACGCGGCCCGGGACGCCGGCCGTCGCCCGGCCGGACCGCCGCGGCACGAGCCGACCGAGCACGACCTCGCGGAAGGGGTGGCGGCTCCGGACCCGGTCTGCCGGGCGGAGCAGCAGGAGACCCGGCACGGCCTCGGTGTGCTGCTCGCGGAGCTGCCCGAGGTCCAGCGCACCGCGGTCGTGCTGCGGCACGCCTTCGACATGCCGATCACGGAGATCGCGCAGGTCATGAACGTCAAAGAGGGAACAGCCAAGTCGCACATCTCGCGAGGACTGCAACGACTTCGCGTGCTGACCGCCGCTCAGCAGGCGGTTGCGTCGGGGAGGAGAGGTCGATGACGAACGACAACAGCCCGCAGGTCGACGCGCGGATCGAGGCCGCGCTCGCCGCCGATACGCCGGCCGGGTTGGTGGACGCGGTGATGGGCAAGGTGTTCGCGCGTTGGGTTTCCGCGCCCAGCAGCATCGGGGAGGTCTACGTCGCGTTCACGCGCGACGGCATGCAGTTCCTGCGGCCGCGCGGCGACGAGGAGATCGCCGAGTTCACGCGTGCCTACCGCGAACGGTTCGCCCGCCCCCTGATGTCGGCGGAGAAAGCGCCGGCCGGGTTGCTGCCCGCATTACACGGTCGTCCTTCCCAGACGCTGGCGTTCGATCTCTCCGCGCTCACCGCATTCGAGAGGTCCGTTCTCGAGGTCACGCGGCGGATTCCGGCGGGGCAGGCGCGCCCGTACGGCTGGGTCGCGCGCGAGGCGGGGAATCCGGGTGCGGTTCGCGCCGTCGGGTCGGTACTCGCGCGCAACCCCGTGCCGCTGCTCGTCCCGTGCCATCGCGTCGTGCGCGCCGACGGGACGCCGGGCGAGTACATCTTCGGGGCGGCGCAGAAGGAACGGCTGCTGCGGGCCGAGGGCATGAACCTCGACGAGGTCGTCGACCTCGCCGGGCAGGGCGTGCACTACCTGGCCAGCGACACGACCAACATCGTCTGCTTCCCGACCTGCCGCGACGCGCGCCGGATCACCCCGCGGCACCGGCACGGCTTCGGGACGGTGGCCGAGGCCGTGGAGGCCGGGTACCGGCCGTGCCGGCACTGCCGGCCCGCTGCGTGACCATGTACACGCTGCTCGGTCCGGAAGGCGCCTACCTGAGCGCGTCCCCGGGGACGCTGGGCGGGCACCGTTCCCTGCGCATCTACGGGCGGCTCGACTGCCCGTCGGCGCGCCGCCACATCGTACGCGGCCGTTACGTCCGCCATCGCGTCTTCTTCGCCGACGAGGAAACCGCTCGATCCGCCGGATTCCGTCCTTGTGGAATCTGCATGCTGGCCGAGTACGCGGCCTGGAGAGTCCGTTAGGAGATTCCTGCAACGGGGCCTCGGCCGGCGCGGCCGACCCGTCCCGCCACCGCCCGCCACCCGGGCGGCGGGTCCTCCCCGACCCGCCCGTCCACCGCCTCCCGCAGCAGGTCGGCGTGGCCCGTGTGCCGCCCGTACTCCTCGATCAGGTCGCAGACGAGACGGCGCAGGCTGGCGTGCCGCCCGTCCGGCCACGAGAGGTGGACGAGCTGGTCGAGCCCGCCGTCGGACAGGGCGGCGGCGAGCCGGGCGCGGGAGTGTTCCACCGCGCCGTCCCAGAGGTCGTAGAGGTGCTCGGGGCTGTCGTTCGCGGCGGACGTGAACGGCCACTC
>MKJX01000196.1 GCA_001942415.1 Pseudonocardia sp. CNS-139 | reverse complement strand
GAGTAGGTGTCGGGCACCTGCTTGACCAGAACCACGATGTTCAACACGCCTCCAGGCGGTATCCGATACCGCAGGGACGGTACTCGGTACCCTCACTGTTGCCAACACCCTCGGCGCCGCACGACCAGGGATGGAACGGTGGGCCCGTGACCTCACGACCAGTGCGCGACCGTCTCGTCGACGCGGCGTTCGAGCTGTTCGACGAACGCGGCTACGAGCGGACGACCGTCGACGAGATCGCCGAACGGGCGGGGACCGGGCGCACCACGTTCTTCCGGCACTTCGGCTCGAAGGACGAGGTCATCTTCCCCCGCCACGACCTGCTGCTCGCCGCGATCCGGCAGCGGCTCGCCACCTCCAGCGACCGCACCGCGGTGTTCGCCGTCACCGACGCCGTGCGCCTCGTCCTGGTCGGCCACATCGAGGAGGGCGAGCGGGCCCGCCAGCGCTACGCGCTGACCAGCCGCGTCCCGGCGCTGCGGGACCGGGAGATCGCCAGCGGCGCGAAGTACCAGCGGCTCTTCCGGGAGTTCATCAGCTCGTGGCAGGCGATCACGCCGCTGCAGGCCGAGCTGACCGCGGCCGCCGTGGTCGCCGCGCACAACCACGTGCTGCGCCGGTGGCTGCGCGGCGAGTCCACGGAGCCGCTGCACGAGCTGGACGCCGCGATGAACGTCGTTCTCGCGCTCTTCGCCGAGCCCCTGCCGGCCGTCGCCGGCCCCGCCGGTGACACCGTGCTCGACGCCGGGCCCGGCGCGACGGTGATCGTGCTGCAGACCGCCCGGCCGCTCGGCGACACGCTGCCGGCCATCCGGCGGGCGATCAGCCGGCTCGACGAGCAGGTGCCGGGGAAGGACTGATCGGTCAGTCGGCCGACCGCACGTCGCCGTACGCGACGACCGAGAGGAACCGGATCGGCAGCCGCACCAGGTCGCGCGGCCCGTGCGCGCCCTCGCCGTCGAGCTGCAGCGCGTCGCCGGGGCGCATGGTGTAGCTGGCGTCGCCGTGGCCGTAGACCATCTCGCCCTCCAGCATGTAGAGCAGCTCGGTGCCCGGGTGCTGGAACAGCGGGAACTGCTCGCTGCGCTCGGTCAGCGTGACGAGGTGCGCCTCCATCCGCTTGTGCGGTCCGCGCAGCGCGCCGAGCAGGGTGTAGTCGTGGCCCACCCGGGTGCCGCGCTGCACGATGCGGGCGCCCGCGCCCGCCGGGGTGAACACGGCCTCACGGGGCGCGTCGGCGTCGCGGAAGAACGTGGTGACCGGCACGTCGAGGGCGTCGGCGAGCCGCGCGAGCGTGGTGAGGCTGCACGAGGTCTGCGCGTTCTCGATCTTCGAGAGCATCGGCTTGGAGATCCCGGTGCGCACGGCCATCTCGGCGAGCGTCTGGCCGGCGGCCTGCCGGATCCGCCGCACCTGGGTGCCGATGGCGCGTTCCAGCCGGCCCTCCTCGGACGCGGGCCGGTCCACCTCGCGCGCCGCCGGGCCGTGCCCGGGCCGCGGGTCGTCGTTCACCGGGCCCACCCGGCGGAGCGTACGGGGGTCAGCGCATCTCACCCGCCCCGACGTACGGATGCGGGCTGCGCAGCAGCGCGCCCTGCGCGAAGCGGGAGAGCCGGAAGTCGGTCTCGGGGACCAGCGGGTCCGCGCTGACGCCGTCGACGACGAGGTCGGCGACCAGCCGCCCGACCGCCGGGGAGATCTTGAACCCGTGCCCGGAGAAGCCGGCGGCGACCACGAGCCCGGCGACGGGCGTGCGCGAGACGACCGGGTTGAAGTCGGGCGTGACGTCGTAGCAGCCCGCGTAGGTGGACGCGACGGACGCGTCCGGCAGGCCGGGGAAGCGGGCGGCGAGCTTCTCGACGGCGCGCGCGAGGAAGTCCTCGTCGGCCCGGTTCGGGTAGCGGTCGGGGTCGGCGGGCTCCAGCCGGGCGAGGTCGGAGTTGCCGAAGAGGATCTCCCCGGACGCCTCCGGCCGCACGTACTGCAGTGACACCAGGTCGGAGAACACCGGCACCGGTCCGAGGTCGACGCCGGGGTCGACGAGCACGATCTGCTCGCGGTGCACGGTGATGGGCAGGTCGATCCCCAGCGCGGCCAGCAGGCCCACCGACCACGGTCCGGCGGCAACGACCACAGCGCCGGCGGGCACGGTCGCCCGTCGCCGAGCCGGACGCCGGTGACCCGGTCGTGCTCGACCAGCACCGCGGCCACCGGGCTGGCCTGCCGGAGCCGCACCCCGCCGCGGCGGGCGGCCGCGGCGAAGGCCTGGGCCGTCCGGTAGGCGTCGCCGTAGCCGCCGCGGGGCTCCCAGGCGAACGCGGCGAAGTCGTCGAGGTCGGCCACCGGCCACAGCTTCTGCACCTCGGCGCGGTCGATCTCCTCCGTCCGGACCCCGACGGCGCGCTGGCCGGCCGTCGAGGCGCGCAGGGCGGCGGCGTTCGGCTCGCCGACGCCGACGACGTAGCCGGTCTGCCGGAAGCCGACGTCCGCGCCGAGCACGTCCGCGGCGTTCTCGAACAGCTCCAGGCTCGCGTTCGCCATCGCGGCCAGCGACGGGACGCCGTAGTGGCAGCGGACCACGCCCGACGACTTGCCGGTGCCGCCGGAGCCGACCGTGGCGCGCTCGCAGACCACGACGTCGGTGACGCCGCGCCCCGCGAGCGCCCACGCGGCGGCGGCCCCCTCGATGCCGCCCCCGACGACCACGACGTCAGGCACGCCCGCTCCCCGCACCGGGGACCCAGTCGGTGCCGGCGAGCGGCACGCGGGCCATCGCGGCGGCCTCGACCGTCAGCGCGACGAGATCCTCCGGTTCGAGGTGGCGCAGGTGTGCCTTGCCGCAGGCGCGGGCGATGGTCTGTGCCTCCATCGTGAGCACCCGCAGGTAGTTCGCGATGTGCCGGCCGCCCTCGACCGGGTCGAGCCGCGCGGCCAGCTCCGGGTCCTGGGTGGTGATCCCGGCCGGGTCGCGCCCGTCCTGGTAGTCGTCGTAGAACCCGGCCTCCGAGCCGAGCGCGCGGTACTCGGCCGAGTGCCGCGGGTCGTTGTCGCCGAGGGCGACCAGCGCGGCCGTCCCGATCGCGACGGCGTCGGCGCCCAGCGCCATCGCCTTGGCGACGTCGGCGCCGGTGCGGATGCCGCCGGAGACGACCAGCTGGACCTTCCGGTGCAGCCCCAGCTCCTGCAGCGCCCGCACGGCCTGCGGGACCGCGGCGAGCGTCGGGATGCCGACGTGCTCGATGAACACGTCCTGGGTGGCCGCCGTGCCGCCCTGCATGCCGTCGACGACCACCACGTCGGCGCCGGCGGCGACGGCGAGCTTCACGTCGTAGTAGGTGCGGGAGGCGCCGATCTTGACGTAGACCGGCTTCTCCCAGTCGGTGATCTCGCGCAGCTCCAGGATCTTGATCGCGAGGTCGTCCGGGCCGGTCCAGTCCGGGTGCCGGGACGCCGAGCGCTGGTCGATCCCGGCCGGCAGCGTGCGCATGGCGGCGACCCGGTCGGAGATCTTCTGCCCGAGCAGCATCCCGCCGCCGCCGGGCTTGGCGCCCTGCCCGAGCACCACCTCGATGGCGTCCGCGGCCCGCAGGTCGGTCGGGTTCATCCCGTACCGCGACGGCAGGTACTGGTACACGAGGAGCCGGGACTGCCCGCGCTCCTCCGGGGTCATCCCGCCGTCGCCGGTGGTGGTGGAGGTGCCGACCTCGCTCGCACCGCGGCCGAGCGCCTCCTTGGCCTGCGCGGAGAGCGCGCCGAAGCTCATGCCGGCGATCGTCACGGGGATCGCCAGGTGCAGCGGGTGTTTCGCGTGCCGGTCGCCGAGCAGGACGTCGGTGCCGCAGCGCTCCCGGTAGCCTCCAGGGGGTAGCGCGACATCGAGGCGCCGAGGAACAGCAGGTCGTCGAAGTGCGGGAGGCGCCGTTTGGCGCCGCCGCCGCGAATGTCGTAGAGGCCGGTCGCGGCGGCGCGCCGGATTCCGGCGAGGGTGGCCCGGTCGAACGTGGCCGACTCGCGGAGGGCGGGATCGATCATGGCCGTTCCTCAGTACGTGTTGTGGGCGGCGAAGTGGTAGAGCCGCCGCGCCGAGCCGTAGCGCCGGAACCCGGCCGGGTCGGCGGCCAGGCCCGCGGCGGCGAGCAGCTCGGCCAGCTCGGCGCGGTGCTCGTCGCGCATCGGCTTCTCGACGCAGTCCGCGCCCAGCTCGCCGACGCGGCCCCGGACGTAGACCCGGGCCTCGTAGATCGAGTCGCCGAGCCCGTCCCCGGCGTCGCCGCAGACCACGAGCCGCCCGGCCTGCGCCATGAACGCCGACATCGGCCCGATGTCGCCGCCCACGACGATGTCGGCGCCCTTCATCGAGATCCCGCAGCGCATCGACGCCGACCCCTCGACCACGAGCAGCCCGCCGTGCGCGGTGGCCCCGGCCGACTGCGACGCGTCGCCGGTGACCCGGACGGTGCCGGACATCATGTTCTCCGCGACGCCGGTACCGGCATTGCCGTGCACGGTGACCACGCCGCCGTCGTTCATGCCGGCGCAGTAGTAGCCGACGTGCCCCCGGACGTCGACGGTGATCTCGGTGTCCACGCCCGCGGCGACCGCGTGCGCGCCGTTCGGGTTCAGCACGGCGTAGCTCTTCGACGAGGGCGCGTGCAGCTCCGCGTTCAGCTCCCGGACGGTGGCTGCCGCCAGGTCGAACGTCACACGGTCGGTGCTCACCGCGTCCACGCGTACACCGTCTCCGGCTCGGGCTCGAAGATGCGGGCCCGGTCGATGCCGGGCAGCCCGGCCAGCGCGCGGAACTCCGACGCCATCGCCACCCACGCGCCGGTCTCGGCGACGATCGCGGGTTTGCACGCGATCGCGTCGCGGACCACCGCGAAGCCGTCGCCGCTGGTCACGAGCAGGGTGTAGAAGCCGTCGAAGCGCTCGCACAGCAGCCGCAGCGCCTTGTGCAGGTCGTCGCCCTCGGCGAGGCGCGCCGCGACGAACCGGGCCCCGACCTCCGAGTCGTTGTCCGAGTCGAACACCACGCCCTCCCGGCGCAGCTCACGCCGGATCGTGGCGTGGTTGGCGAACGAGCCGTTGTGCACCAGGCACTGGTCCGGCCCCACGGAGAACGGGTGGCAGCCCTCGGCGTCGACCGCGGACTCCGTCGCCATCCGGGTGTGGGCCAGGCCCTGCCAGCCCGCCGCGGCGGCGAGGTCGTAGGTGCGGGCGAGCGTGCGCGCGTCGCCGGTGCCCTTGTAGACGGTCAGGTCGGTGCCCGACCCGACCACCAGCGCGCCCGGCGCGGCCGCCCGCACGGCGGCGGCCAGGTCGTCGACCCCGACGGGCGCGGCCAGCAGCGTGGTGTCCCCGGCGACGGTGACCAGCACCTCCGGCGCGCCCGGCAGGACGGCGCGCACCAGGTCGCGACGCGGCCGGGGCCCGCAGCAGCGACACCGCGGCGTGCCCCGGCGGGCAGCGCCGCCGGTCCCCGTAGACCGCGACACCGGCCGAGTCCGGCCCGCGCTCGACCACCTGGCAGAGCATCCCCTCCAGCAGCGCCCCGAGCCGCGGGTACAGCTCGGGGTCGCGCAGGTGCAGCCCGACGATCCCGCACACGGCGTCCCCCTCTCTCTCAGAAAGCCGTCAGGTAGCGGTCGTGCTCCCACGGGCCGACCGCCGCGTGCCACTCCAGGAACTCCGCGCGGCCCCGGCCGGCGACGTACGCGGCGACCTCGGCGCCGGCCGCGTCCAGCGCGCCGGCCACCACCGGGTCGGCCACGAGCGCGTCGACGGCGTGCAGCAGCGTGGGCGGCAGGTCCGGGCCGTCCACCGCGTCCGGGTCGAGCCCGCGGTCGACCCCGTCCAGGCCGGCGGCCAGCGCCGCCGCCAGCGCCAGGTACGGGTTCGCCGCGCCGTCCGCGCCCCGCAGCTCGATCCGGTGCGCGTCGGGGACCCGGACGAAGTGCGTCCGGTCGTTGCCGCCGTAGCTGGCCCGCCGCGGCGACCACGTCGCACCCGACCGGGGCGACGCCGCGCCCGTCCGCTTGTACGAGTTCACCGTCGGCCCGAGCACCGCCTGCAGCCCTGCGGCGTGCTCCAGCACCCCGGCCATGAAGCTGCGCGCCAGCCCGGACAGCCCGCCCTCGGCGCCTGGGAAGAGCGCCGCCCCGTCCCGCCACAGCGACAGGTGCAGGTGCATCCCCGAGCCCGTCCGGTCGGCGAACGGCTTGGGCATGAACGTCGCGGTCATCCCGCGCTGCTCGGCGAGCACCGAGATCAGGTACCGGGCGGTGATCACCCGGTCCGCCGTGGTCAGCGCGTCGGCGTGGGCGAAGTTCTGCTCGAACTGGCCGTTGGCGTCCTCGTGGTCGTTCGCGTAGTTGCCCCAGCCCAGCGCGTTCATCGCGGTCGACACGCCGGTCAGGTGCTCGTACATGCGCGTCAGCCCGCGCGCGTCGTAGCAGGGCTGGGCGGCGACGTCCTTCCCGTCGGCCGGCACGAGCCGCCCCTCGGCGTCCCGGGTGACCAGGAAGTACTCCACCTCGGCGCCGGCCTGCAGCTCCAGCTGCGCGGCCCGGGCCCGTTCCAGCGCGGCCCGCAGGATGACGCGCGGGGCGAACGGCCACGGCGCGCCCTCGACGTGCGGGTCGCAGTGCACGAGCGCCAGGTCCTCGCGCACCCACGGCAGCGGCGTGTAGGTCGCGAGGTCCGGGACCGCGATCAGGTCCGGGTCGCTGGGCTGCTGCCCGATCGCGCCGACCGCGTACCCGGCGAACCCGACGCCCTCCTCCTGCAGCTGGGCGGCCGCCTCGACCGGCACCAGCTTCGCGCAGGGCTTGCCCACCAGGTCGACGAACAGGGCGAGGAGGAACCGCACCCCGTCGGCCGCGGCCCGCTCCGCGAGGCCGGCGGGTGCGGTCCCGGGGCCGGCCGGGCGCGTGGGCAGGTCGAGCGTCATCTCTGCTCCCGATCCGTCTTGTCACGAGGTGAGACGCAGTTTCACCAAGATAGACCCGGAGCGGGTTTCGGCGACGTGAACTCTCGGCGCCCGGGGCCGGCCGTCAGGCGGGCGGGACCACCACCTGCCAGGTCGGCCCGCCCTCGGCACCCCGGAGGCGCAGCGTCTGCTTCCGGCACCCCGCGACGCCCGGGTCGTTCACCCCGCCGCAGCCGATCTGCAGCGGGTCGACCACCACCATGTCGTACCAGCGGCCGTCGTCGGGGTTGAAGTCCCACGGCTCGCCGGACGCGGGGCAGGTCCCAGTGCTGTTGTAGAGCGGCGCCACCCCGTCGGAGCTGACGACCACCGCGCCCGTCGCCGCGTCGAAGACCCAGATGTGGAGGTTCCGCCGCTCGACGCTGCAGTTGAAGACCTCCAGCCGCCCCACGCCGTCGGGAGGCACGGTGCCGGGCGGCGTGGTGGTCGTCTCCCGCGGCCTGCTGGCCGCGACGTAGTACGCGACCTCGTTGCCGCTGCTCGCCCGCACGTAGGTCAGCAGGTCGGCGCGGCCGTCGCCGTCCACGTCACCGGCCGCGCCGAGATCGCCGGGCACCGCCCCCGACCAGCTGAATGGGGCGGCGTTCACGAACCGCTGCCGTCCGACAGCGACACCAGCAACTCCCGCACGCCCTGCCCGGGGACCTGTTTCAGCAGCATCGCGTCGACCCGCCCGTCGCCGTCGAGGTCGCCGACCGAGCAGACCTCGATGTCCACGCAGAAGTAGCCGTGCCCGTACCGGGCGGCCTCGAAGCCGGAACCGGTGGAGCGGGCCCACAGCACGTTGCCCTTCTGGTTGCCCGGGGCGCCGGGCTTGAACAGGATCAGGTCGGCGCGGCCGTCCCCGTCGACGTCGCCGACCTCGCACCGCTCCCCGACGATGCAGAAGTAGTCGTTCAGGACGGCGTTGCCGCCGAACGCGCCGCCCGTCGACTTCGAGACCCACACCAGTCCGGTGTACGGGGTGAAGGCGACCAGGTCGGCGCGCCGGTCGCCGTCGACGTCGGCGAGTCGGCAGACCTGCTCGGTGATGCAGAAGCCGTCGTTCCAGACGCCGCGGCCGGCGAACTGCGTGCCCGTCGAGACGGCCACGGTGACGTCCGCCGATCCCGGCGCCCGGCCGTCGCCCCAGGCGTAGCTGACGAGGTCGGCCCGGCCGTCGCCGTCGACGTCGCCCGCCTGGCAGATGGCCCGGCAGAACCCGTCGAGCCACAGCTGCGGGGTGGCGAACTGGACGCCCTGCGAGATGCCGACGTAGACGTCACCGCCGCTCGCCGGGACGACCAGGTCCTGCCGGCCGTCGCCGTTGACGTCCCCGAGCAGCGGCGGGCCCGCGTAGCCGGGCTGCCGCCAGAACTGCCAGGTGTCCGGCGGCTGCAGGACGTCCGCGGCCGCGGCCGGACGTCTCCTCCCCCGACGTCCACCGGCGCGGTGACGGATGCGGTGACCAGCACCGACGCCACCGCCAACGCCGCGAACAGCGCCGTCCCCGCGCGCCCGACGAACCTGCTCCACATCGCTGCGATCCCCCCTCGGCACGCCCGTCCCCGGGCCCGGAGCGGAGTGTCGTGCGCGCGGGCCGGCGCGCACATCCGTGCTGACACGGGGTGGGGCGTGACGAGGGCTGGACGCTCCTGGGGTGATCATGGGCCTGGTCCACCGGGCGGGGTGGCCATGATCGCCGCCGCCGCCCACCAGCGCGCCGGCCGCCACGGTGGACCCGCCGGGTCAGGGGATGCGCCGGCCCGAGCGCGACCATCGTGGCGGGCGTGCCGCCGGCGAACCACGGCTTGCTCACGTCCACGTCGCGGGTCTCGAACCCGGCCTGCACCCGGCAGCTGCGCAAACGCCGCGCAGCTCCTCCTCCCTGGACGCGGAGAAGAATCCGGACAACCACCCCGTCGATCCCACCCCGGCTCGATCGTCACCGACGGGCCGACATCGCCGTCGTTGCGCGAGCCGTGATCGGCGCGTGACCGACCGCAATCCATCGAACGTCACATTGCCGAACGGTTAACATTTACCGGGCTACGAATCGGAGCGGATCAACCACGGTCGGCGACCCATTCACGGCAGAACTGGGCCGAATCGGGATAGCTCACCCATTCCTTCGCCGCAGCGATATCGGCCGCAAGGAGCAAGGACCCCGGAGAACTCCCAGGTCAGCGCGATGCCCTGCTACTGTCGGAACCGCACGGAATCCGTGCGCACGGCCCGCCGTCCGCGACGCTCCCCCGGTCTGCGCGGCACCCCTCCCCGGACCGTGCCGGAGCCACGACAGTTCCCGGCGAAAGGGGAACCGGTGCGAGGGTTGTTGACGGTCGTCCTGAATCACCTGCCGCGCGGCCACACCATTGGGGACGCGGACTGGCAACGCCGGCACCGCATGCTCCTGTGGTTGCTCGCGCTCCACGTCCCGGGCCTCGCGGCGTTCGGACTCGTGTTGCACCATCCACCGGGAGTGGTGCTGCTCGTGCTGGTCACGCCCGTGGTCTGCGTGGCGCTCGGCCGCCTGCTGCGGCGGCACCGCCGGCTCGCCTCGACCATCGTGACCGCCGGGTTGGTGTACTGCTCCGCAGCGCTCGTCGGGCTGACCGCGGGCTCGATCGAGTCGCACTTCCACTTCTTCATCATCATCGGGTTCATCGCGCTCTACCAGGACTGGGTGCCGTTCCTGTTCAACATCCTGTTCACCGTGCTGAGCCACGGGATCGGCAGCGCCTGGCAGCAGTCGTTGATCTTCAATCATCCGGCCGCCCAGAACAACCCGTGGCTGTGGTCGGTGATCCACGGTGTCGCGGTGCTCTTCGCGTGCGTCGGAATGACGCTGTTCTGGCGGGTCACCGAGGAGCAGCAGCAACAGAAGGAGACGCTCGCCCGGCAGATCGCCGACCTGGAGATCGGCCGGCGCCAGTTCACGTCCGACCTGCTGCTGAACCTGGCCCGGCGCAACCAGAGCATGCTGCACCGCCAGCTCGACATCATCAACCAGCTCGAGGAGTCCGAACGTGACCCGGACGCGCTGGCCGAGCTGTTCAAGCTCGATCACCTGGCCACGCGCGTGCGCCGCAACGCCGAGAGCCTGCTCGTGCTCTCCGGTGAACGCCCGGCGCGGGTGTGGAGCGAGGCCGTGCCGCTGCGCGACGTCGTGCGCGCCGCGATCGGCGAGACGGAGGACTTCGCGCGCGTCCGGTTCACCGTCGACGAGAACCTGTTCGTGACCGGGCACACGGTCGCGGACCTGACCCACCTGCTGGCCGAGCTCGTGGAGAACGCGGTGCGGTTCTCCCCGCCCGACGCCCCGGTCACGCTGCAGGTGCGGCCCGACCGCGCCCGCACCGGCGGGCAGCTCGTCACCATCGAGGACTGGGGCGTGGGCATGCCGCCCGAGGCGATGGCCGTCGCCAACACGCTGCTGCACGACCCGCCCGAGGCCGACCTCGCGGTCGCGCAGCGCCTCGGTTTCCACGTCGCCGGCCGGCTGGCCGCCCGGCACGGCATCACCGTGACCCTCAGCCCGACCCCCGGCACCGGCGTCACCGCGCTCGTCACGCTGCCGCCATCGCTCTTCGAGCCCCGGTTCCCGGCCCGCCCCGACTCCCGGCCCGACTCCCGCCCCGCTCCCCGGGACGGCGCGATCACCGCGCTGCCGCAGCCGCGCGGCCGGGCCCGTCCGCCGGTCGAGGACCGTCCGGCGGCGCCGGCCGATCCGGCGTTGACGGCGCTGCAGCCGGCCGTGATCGACCAACGCCGGCCCTCCGGCGGCGACGCGAGGTGGACGCTGGTGGGACGCGCTCGCCGACGGCGAGCGGCCCCGGCCGGTCATGACCGTGGTCCCCGGCGGCGCACGCGTCCGCGCCGGAACTCCCGCGCGAGCCCGGCCCGGAGCCGGTCGACGCCGCAGCGTCCGGCGTCGACCCGATCAGCGTCGACCCGATCAGCGTCGACCCGGTGAGCGGGCTGCGCCGGCGCGTCCCGCAGGCCAACCTGGCACCGCAGTTGCGCGCAGCGGTCGCCGCGGACCCCGCCGCCCCGGCCCCCGAGTCCGCCACGGCGCTGTCCCGGTACCAGGCCAGCCGGCAGGCGCCCGCACCGACACCGGCGGGCCCACCCCCCGGAGGTCGCGATGACCGCCGGGAGCCCGCTGGACTGGCTGCTCGTCGACTTCGTGCGCGGCGTACCCGGGGTCGTCGACGCGGTTGTCGTATCCGGGGACGGGCTGCGGATCGCGACCTCCCCCGGCATGTCCACCGACCTCGCCGACCAGGTGGCCGCCGCGGCATCCGGGCTGGTCAGCCTCGCCCGCGGCACCGCGAACCTCCTGCACGCCGGGCCCGTGACCCAGACGATCCTGGAGATGCAGGGCGGCTACCTGTTCGTCACCGCGGTCGGGCCGGGCGCGTTCCTCGCCGTGCACACCGACACCCGCTGCGACATCGGCGCCGTCGGCTACGAGATGACCGTGCTGGCCGGCAGCGTCGGGCACGCGCTGACCCCGGCGGTCCGATCCGACGCCGGGCGCGCGGCGAACCCGTGAACGACCAGCAGCCCGGCCGCCCGCCGCAGGCGAACGTGCGCAACGGCCGCGTGGTGCCCGTGTACGTCGTCACCGGCGGGCGGACCCGGGCGTCGGGCTCCGACCTCCCGCTGGAGTCGCTGGTCACGGTGACCGACCGGGCGGCCTGGGCGGGCGACCTGCAGGAGGAGTACCGCGTCATCATCCGCATGGCGGTCCGGGCGGTCTCCCTCGTCGAGATCGGGGCGGCGCTGCGCGTCCCCGTCGGCGTGGCCCGGGTGCTGGTCGGCGACCTGGCCGCGGCGGGCTACCTCACCGTGCACGCCCCCGAGCCGACCACCGCCGACGGCCACCCCACGCCCGCGGTGCTCGCCCGGCTGCTGGACGGGCTGCGCGCCCGTGGCTGAGCCCCGCTCCGGGACGGCTCACGACGGACGCCGGCGCGGGTGCGGCTCGAACCTTCCGTCGACCCTGCGCGGCAGGTCCGCCGGTCCGTCGCGCAGCTCCGGCGGCAGCCCGGCCTGCGGAGCGTTCTGCCAGGTCAGCGGGCGCAGGAACCGCCGGATCGCGGTGGCGCCGACGGAGGTGTGGAGGCCCGCCGACCGGGCCAGCTCGCCGGCCGGCCGGTCCGTGTCGGCGAGGTAGGAGCGCTGGATGCAGGGGTTGCGGAGCGGCCCGACCACGGCGTCACCGGCCGCCCCGGACGGGACCGGGACCAGGCCCGGCTTGGCGCAGAGCTGGTGCGCGGGTCCCGGCTCTCCGAGCCGGCACGCGGGCCGCGGCCGGCCAGACGTCGAGCAGATGCGCCTCGCGGTCGAGGAACTGCTCGACCTCGCTCACAGGGCGGGAGCCGTCACGGCCGGGCCGCTGCGGTGGGACGCCGTCGACGTCATCACCGGTTCCTCCGTTCGCGGGTCGGTTCCGGTGCGCTGAGCGCGAGCCGCTCGAGCACCGCCGCGAGCCCGTCGGGGGCCGCGAGGAAGGGGCTGTGCGACCCCGGGATCCAGGTCACGTCAACGCCGAGCCGCTCCCGGGCGGCCGCGGCCGCCCACGCCCCCGATATCCCGCGGTCCGCGCGGCAGCCGACGTAGGCCGAGGCGACGCCGGGAAAGGCGGTCAGCGGGCTGGTCTCCACGACGGGTGTCAGGGCCTGCGGCCGCAGGCGGGCCGCCGCCGCCGCGGCGACGTCCGGCGCGCAGTCGTGGAAGAACAGCTCCACGGCCGTGTGCGGCGGCCACGAGCTGCGGCCCTGGGCGTCCCTGGCCTGGTGGGGCAGCGCCTCGGCGAGGAACCAGTCCGTCATCGGCCGGTCCTGCACCAGCTGCTCGCGCCACGACATCCCCGGCCGGGGCAGCAGGGCCGCGAGGTACACCAGGGCCCGCACGTCGACGAGCCCCGGCACCAGCGGCAGGGCCAGCCCGGCCAACGAGTGCCCGACCACCACGTCGCCGCCCGGTTCCCGCACGGCGTCGGCGACGACCCGGGCGTACTCCGCCGCGCCGGCCCCGACCTCGTCCGAGGGCAGCGACACGGCGACGGCGTCGTGGCCGCGCCGGCGCAGCGTGTCGATCTGGCCGGCCCAGCACCACGCCCCGTGCCAGGCGCCGTGCACCAACACGAACCGGGCCACGGCTACCCGACCGCCCTGGCCTGCTTCTCGGCCAGCGTCTCGCCGCCGACCAGCACGTCCGCGGCGGGAGGTTCCACGATCCACACCCGCACGGACGACTCGGGGACCTCGACCGCGTCGGCCGCCGCCCGCAGCAGCCGCTCCTTCCGCTCGGGGGTGCGGCCGGCGCCCATGGTCACCTGGATGAACGGCATCTGTGCCTCCTGTCCTACCGGCCGCGAGCGTGACGCTGCCGAGCCCGCTGATCGTTGCCGCGACCATGCGCCCCGGCGCCGGAGGCATCGGCGCGGTGAGCCCGCCCGACCGCACGACCCATCCTGGCTCCTGCCACCTGCGGCGACGAGCTGAAGGCCGCGGAGTCGACCACCTGCCCGTCGACCTCCGGGACACAACCGGCTAGCGCGAGATCGCGCGGAGGCGCGGCGTAGTCGGCCCCCAGCGCGAACGCGGCCGAGGAGGCGTTGTCGGCGACCGCGTCGAGATGGGTGAAGGAGAAGCCTCGTAGCGGCTGTCGATCACGTCGAGCGCAGGGCACACGTAACGGGTGGCCGCGAGCACGTCCGCGACCGTGACCCCGGGCCCCTCGACCGGCTCGCCGAGCACGGACGCGATCTCCGGTTCGACCCGCGGGTGGATCAGCTCGTCGAGGTCGAGAGCGGCCCCGTCCGCCATCCCGCTCGTCACGAAGGCGTACAGCGGCTGGTCGACGCCATCGCCCACTGCTTGGCCCGGCTGGTGAGCCCGAGCTTCCCGCCGACCACCCGCTCGCCCCGGCGCAACCGCCGCCGCACGAGGGCGGCCTGCACCCGATAGGCGTCGGTGAGCTCGAGGTCGGCCTCCTTGGTGACGGCGGCGATCGGGCGGCGGGTGGTCGCGGCCTCGTCGAGGCGGTCCGCCAGCTCGTCGACGACGGTGTCGGTGAGGCTCATGCCGTGCTCCCCTCGGTCCGGCCGAACGCCACCGAGACGTGGCCGAGCCGGTCGAAGTCGGCCCGGACGGTGTCGCCCGGAGCCACCTCGACCGCGCGCGTACAGGTCCCGGGCATGATCACGTCGCCCGGCCGGAGCACGCCGCCGTGCGCGGCGATCGTGTTCGCCAGCCAGGCCAGGGCGTAGGCCGGGTTGCCGAGCACCGCCCCGCTCGCGCCGGTCTCCACCACCTCGCCGTTGCGCCGCAGGACGACCCCGATGAGGCGAGGGTCGACGTCCGCGATCGATTGCGCGTCCCGCCGAGCACGACACGGGCCGAGGAGGCGTTGTCGGCGACGGTGTCGGCGATGCGGATGCGCCACCCGTCGATCCGGGAGTCGATGACCTCCAGGGCCGGCAGGAGGAAGGCGGTCGCGGCCAGCACCTCCGCGACGGGCCACCCCGGGCCCCTGCAACAGCTCCGCCAGCACGAACGCGACCTCCGGTTCCACCCGCGGCGCGATCAGGGCGTCGACCGGGAGCGGCTCGCCCTCCGGGTGGAACATCGACGCCAGCACGTGATCAGGCCGGCCGCGCAGGCGACCGGCCGGCCCGCACAGGCCGGGGACCCGCACGCCTCTGTCTGAACGCGACGGCGCCGGCGACGGGCAGGCGGCGCCGGGCGGGGGCTCTACGACTGCAGCCGACCCCACACGGCCGGCGCGGCCGGACTCAGCGCAAGGTCGTCCAGGCCGACCCGACAGCGCAGCGCATTTCTCCCGTCACCGTGCAGCGATTGCTCCGGCGCCCGCGCCGAGAACGAGACCGACGCCGACGAGCCACCATTGTCCGGTCATCGCGCTCACGACTACTCCAAGGACGAGACCGATTCCCGCACCGATCGGAGCCTTCTTGGCGCCGCTGCTCTTACCACTGTTGTTGGCCATGCCTGGACGATACGGCCCAGGCCTCGCTGCCACCTGCCAGAACCGGCTGAGTCGCAACTAAAGTAGTGGACTGTTTCATCGTTCGGTGGGTAAGGGCTAATCGCGCGGGCGCGCTGAGCTCTATTGGCGATTGCCTGCCGGGAGGACGGCGCGGAGCCGGAACCCGCCGTCGAACGGGCCGCTGTCCAGCGTGCCGCCGAACGACTCCACCCGCTGTCGCAACCCGGCCAGGCCGACACCGGAGCCCGAGTCGGCGAGCACGGCGTGCGTCTCCGAGGTCGTCCCGGTGTCCTGTACGAGGACTTCGACGCCGGTCTGCGTGCAGGTGAGCGTCACGCGGACGTCGGCGCCGGGCGCGTGCTTGCGCACGTTGGTCAGGCCTTCTTGGACCACGCGGTACACGGTTCGCTGGACCGGCACGGGGACGGCGGCAGCGCCGTCGCCGTCGAGATCGCCCTCGACACGCAGCTCGACGGGGACACCGACGGCCTGGCTCTCCGCGACGAGGGTGGCCAGGTCGAGGTCTGCCGGTCGCCTCCGGCCCCCACCCGAGACGCGCCGTTTCTCGGTGATGTCGCCCGCGATGTCGCCGCGGAGAACCCCGACCACCTCACGGAGTTCCTCCAACGCCTGGATGCCGGTCGTCCGAATGTCCTCAACGGCGTCCCGGACCTCTGCGCTCGGGGATTTCACGCCGAGAGCGCCTGCCTGCAGCACGATGAGGCTGATCCGGTGACTGACGACATCGTGCATCTCCGTCGCAAGGCGACGGCGTTCCTCGTGACGGGCGTGTTCGGCCAGTAGCCGGGCTTCCCGCTCCGAGCGTTCGGCCCGGTCTCGCAGGGACTGGAGCAGTTCCGACCGGCTGCGGAAGTACAGGGCGAGCAGTGCGGGGACCAGGGTGCCCAGCAGACCGGTGGGTGTCACGTCCCACGTGGGGCTCCACAGCTGCGCCCCGAGCACGGTCAGCACCGACACCACTGCGAGGGAGGTGCCGTGGTCGCGGTAGCGCACCTGGTACCAGACGATGAGCGTGACCGCCGTCGGAATGCGCACCTGGGTGATCGGTTCCGCCGGGATCAGCAGCCCGGGCGAGACCATCTCGGAGACCGCGATCGCGGCCACGGCCAGCATCGCGAGCCCGGCGACCACACGGGGACAGCGGGGCAGGAAGGGCACGGCACCGTCGAGAACGAGCCCCACGACGAGCAGCACCGGTATTCCGGCCCACCCGGTGGTGGGTGGGCCGGCGAGGTGGATGGCCGAGTCCAGGACCGCCAGGGCCAGGGCGACGATCACCAGCACCCGGGTCTCGTTCCATGCCGGCTTCCGTACCGGGAACGTCGGCGGAGCCGGCGAAGGTGCACTCGGCCGCGGGTCGGCCGAGGTCATCTCGCCAGTCCGGCCTCGACGGCGAGCAGCCCGGCCTGGGTGCGGTTCGCGCAACCGAGCTTGTCCAGCATCCGCGAGACGTAGCTCTTGACCGTGGCCTCGGACAGGAAGAGCTCGCGTGCGATGTCCGCGTTCGCCAGGCCCGCGCCGAGCAGACGCAGCACGTCGAGCTCACGATCCGTCAACCGGGTCAGCCGCCCTCTGGCCTCCTCGGCACGAACCTGCGCCCGGGACGAGGCGGCGACCAGACGCGTCACGACCTTCGGCGAGAGGACGGCGTGACCGTCCGCGGCCACCCGGACCAGGCCGATGAGGTCCTCGGGCGGCGTGGACTTGAGCAGGAACCCCGCGGCCCCGGCGCGGAGCGCCCGAAGCACGTAGTCGTCGGCCTCGAAGGTCGTCAGCACGACCACGATCGGCGGGTCGGGCAACGCCGCCATCCGGGCCGTCGCCGTGAGGCCGTCGACACCGGGCATGCGCAGGTCCATGAGGACCACGTCCGGGCTGCGACGCACCACCGTCTCGAGCGCCTCCGCGCCGTCGTGCGCGATCCCGACGACATCGATGTCCTCGGCCGATCCGACGATGGTGCGCAGGTGCTCGCAGACCATCGGCTCGTCGTCGACGATGACCAGACGGATCATCCGGCCTTCCTCCGGCGGGCCACGCGCCGGGCGCCACGTTCCACATCCGCATTCTGACACCGGACAGCGCGGCGTCGGCCGGCGTCAGGCATCGCGGCGGGTGAAGGTACGCAATGCGATGGCGAGGAAGACCACCAACCAGATGAGCAACACCGGGACCGCGACAGCCGGCGGGAGATATCCGGGCGATCCGGGGACAGCGAGGCCCGCCACACTCTCGATGAGCGCACCCGGCATCCATCGCGGCACGCTCTCGCCCCACACCGCGGGCAGCATCGGGGCGACCGCCACCGGCAGCAGCGAACCGAGGAAGACGACGACCACTGACGGAGCCGTCGATCGCAGGACGGCGGCCAGCGACATGACGATCGTCCCCCACACGGCCATTTGCGCGGGTACGTAGACCAGCACCACGCGCACCAGAGCCGGGTCGCCGAGGGACAGGACCGGGTACCCGGCCGACAGCAGGGCGCCCTGGGTGATGCCGAAGTTGACCAACGAGATCGCCACCCCCGCCACCAGCCCCACACAGGCGACGATGATCAGCTTGGAGATCAGGAGCCGGTGCCGCACCGGAACGGCCGCCAGCGAGTAGGTGATCATCCCGTGGTGGAACTCCCCGGCCACGAAGTGTGCGGCGAAGAAGGTGTACGCCCACACGCCCAGCGCCGGACCGAAGAACAGCACCTCGTAGGGGCTGCCGGCCTCTCCCGCCGTCTGCCGCTCGTGCAGCGCGCTCGCACCTCCTCCGACGACCACGAGCGCGGTGAGGCCGACCGAGATCAACAGCGCAACCAGCAGGATGACACGCAGACCGCGGCTGGAGCGGGCCTTGACGATCTCCCCGGCGAGCGCGTGACGCAGACCGGGTGCCGGCGCCGCGCCGGCCGCGACCACAGCGCTCAACGCTCCGGCCTCTCACTCTTCTCGACCTGCGGGGCCTTCTCGGTCAGCGACAGGTACTGCTCCTCCAGGTTCGTGCCGGCGGTGACGTCCGCGAGCGGACCGTCCGCGAGGAGCCGCCCCTCGCTGATGACGACGACGCGGTCGGCCAGCAGCTCGACCTCGGAGAGCAGATGACTGGAGACCAGGACCGCACGACCGTCCTCGGCGAACCCGGCCAGGAGGTCCCGCAACCACCGCACCCCGGCGGGATCGAGCCCGTTGACCGGCTCGTCCAGCACCAGGTGGCTCGGGTCACCGAGCAACGCACAGGCCAGGCCGAGGCGCTGCCGCATCCCCAGCGAGTAGTCGCCGATCCGCCTGTCCGCCGCTTGCGCCATCTCCACCACGTCGAGCACGACCGAGATCCGGGACGGCTCCAGCGCCGACGCGGCGGCGAACCAGCGCAGGTGCTGTCTCCCCGTCAGATGCGGAGGCAGGAACTCGGGCGAGAGCAGCGAGCCGACGGTCGCCGCGGGGCGAGCCAGCCGGGCGTAGGCCTCACCGTCGAACGTCACCGCACCGGAATCGGCCGCGGCCAGGCCGAGCGCGATTCTGAGCGTCGTGGACTTGCCCGCCCCATTCGGCCCCAGAAAGGCGGTGACCTCGCCCGCACGAGCACGGAACGACAGTCCGTGGAGCACTTGGCGGTCGCCGTAGAACTTGCTCAGCTCCCGAATCTCGATCATGAATCGATCCTGGATCCGGCGCGATTCCGCCGGTAGCTGCAAAAGGGGCGATCCGACGTATCGCAGGAGGACATCGAAGCCCACCTTCGTTGCGGCGGACAACCGACCCCTGCTGCCGGCGTGAACGGCCGGCGGTCCCGCGGACATCGTCACCGCGTACTACTGCTGCTGCTCGCGACACGTCGCCCGTGTCCGTTCAGCGCTCCTCACCCGGCAGGGACGGGCGGCGGACCGCACCGAGGGCGGACATGTCGATCGCCCGACCGCCCCATCCGCCGTCCAGACGGCGGCCGGATCGCGCGTCGATGGTGCACGACGGCAACGACACCTCGCCCGACCGCGGGCGCGCCCCGTGCCGCCTCGAGTGCGCAGGGACCGTGAACCTGCCGGACACCTGGATGAGATACACGCCCGGGTTCGGGACGACCGCCGCCCCGCCCGTCGCGGCGGCTCTGCTGGTCCGGACGTACGCGATCTCCGAGACGTCGAACCGGTCGTGCCGCGCCCGCCAGCCGTGCACGAGGTCGAGCACGTAGCGGTCCAGGTCGTGCAGGTCCGTGGGCGGGGGCCACACGGGCGGGGAGGTGGACATGGCGAGGATTCTCCGCCCGTGGCGCGCAGCCGGACCGCCGCCCGCCACACCGGCCTTTACACCAGGAAGAGACCCACCGTGCCGGCCAGGAACGCGACGGCGGCGGCGATCCGCGCCGACCACCGGTGCCGCAGCCCGGAGAACGCCCTCAGGGAGACTGCCGCCGCAACCGCGACCACGACCACGAACGCCGTCCACACCGCGAGCAGGCCGACGGCACCCCCGTACGACTCGATCCCGATCGGATGACCCGTCAGGTCCGACGACACGACCGTCACCGGCGTACCGGGCTCGGGGCGGGACAGGAACCCCCCCGAACGGACCGCCGTCGAGATCGACGACCTCTCCCGTGACGAGTTCTGCGACGAACGGGCGGTCGTCGACGACGACGCCGTTCTCCCGGCTCGTCGGCCCGGTCCCGACGACCACGGCGACAGCCACCTGCGCCGACCCGAGCCCGACGGCCACTCCGCCCACGACACCGGATCCCGCGCCGACCCGACGCATCAGGTCACGGTCGACACCACGCTCGAACTCCGTCATGGCCCCCCGTCCCATGCCTGCGCCGAGTATGGCCCGACCCGCCGGGAGACCTCCCGCACCGCAGGTCAACAGGCCGAGGGCGGACGAGCTGGCCTGTAAGCCGGATCCTGTTCCCGGGCGCCTCACGGCGCGCCGTTCGGCGACCATCCATCTCGGCCTGCCGTCGCCGGCAGGCTCTGTGCGGTCTACCCGCAGGCTCGGGCGGGCCGCCCTCGAACGCCTGCGCAGCCCGGTCTCGCGACCGGACCTCTTGACCTTGCTCCGGGTGGGGTTTACCGAGCCACCCCGGTCGCCCGGGGTGCTGGTGGTCTCTTACACCACCGTTTCACCCTTACCCCGCACCTGCGTGCGAGGCGGTCTGTTCTCTGTGGCACTTTCCCGCGGGTCGCCCCGGGTTGCCGTTGACAACCACCCTGCCCTGCGGAGTCCGGACTTTCCTCGGCGGCGGTCCGGTGGGACCGCCGACGCGGCCGCCCGGCCAGCTCGTCCGCGCGCGCAGTTTACCGGTCGCCGTCGGTCACCACGTGTGCGCCACGTCGACGACGAGCCGGCCGCCGCCGGGGCCGGCCGGCGCGAGGACGCGGAACGGGAGGCGGGCCCGGGTGCCGACGCCGACGACGGTGTCGCCCTCGAAGCTGCCGCCGTGCACGACCGACCGGAGCGTCCGGTGGCCGGTGACGTCGGCCAGCGCGCCGCCCGCGGACGCGGGAGGTCGCGTTGCCGGCGTCGTCGTAGGCCGGGTGGTGCAGCCGGACCTGCAGCCGGGCGCCGCCCGGCACCGGCACGACCGCGCCGGAGCCGTCCTGGACGACCGCGTCGACGTACGCGACGGCGTAGCCGGCGGCCGGGCCGGGGAGGTCGAACACGACCCGGTCCCAGCAGGGGTGCTGCCCCACGCGCACCGCGGTGACCGGGGCCCGGCCACCCGTCGGCGCGGCCTCCGGAGTGCTCCCCCACGCCGTCATGCAGGGCACGGCGGCGGGCGCTGCGGGGCGTCACCGGGAGCGCGGCGCCGGCGAGGGCGAGCGCGACGGTCAGGATCCGGATGCTCCTTCGCATGACCTGAGGACGCCCGGTCGGCTCTCAGGTTGCCGCGCGGACGTGTCCATCCCCACGTGAGACGCATTTCGCTACTCACCCTGATCCGCTAGGCCAGCGGGATAACGTCCGGCCGTGCACGACGCGTCGCCCGGCTCGCTGGCGTTCCTGATCGTCGCGGGACTGGTGGCGGGAGCGGTCAACGCGGTCGCCGGGGGCGGCTCGCTGCTGCTCTTCCCCTCGCTGCTGGCCGTCGGGCTGCCGCCGCTCGCCGCGAACGTCACCAACTCGATCGCGCAGTGGCCCGGGTACGTCGGCCAGGTCGCCGGCACCCGCCAGGACCTCGCCGGACAGCGCCGCCGGGTGCTGCTGACGTCGCTGGTGTCCGTGGCGGGCGCGACGCTCGGCTGCGCGCTGCTGCTCGTGCTGCCCAGCTCGGTGTTCGACGCGGTCGTGCCGGTGCTGGTGCTGGTCGCGAGCGCCTTTTCGCGACGCAGCCGCTGCTCAAGCGCTGGACGGGCACGCCGGAGCCGGGCGCGCCCGACCGGCTCGGGACGCTGCTGCCGGGCGTCTTCGCGGTCGCGTGTACGGCGGCTACTTCACCGGGGCGCTCGGGATCATCCTGATCGCGGCGCTGTCGCTCTTCGCGCACGACCGGCTGGTCCGGCTCAACGCCGTCAAGGCGCTGCTGTCGGTGGTGGTCACCACCGTGGCGCTGGTCTTCTTCACGCTGGGCGGCGCGCCGGTCGACTGGCTCGCGGTCGCGACCGTCGCGCCGGCCACGCTCGTCGGCGGGTACGTGGGCGCGCGGATCGCGCGGCGGTCACCGGAGGGGGTGCTGCGCTGGGCGGTGGTGCTGCTCGGGACGACGGTCGGGGTGTACCTGCTGGTCAGCGGGCACTGACCGGGTGGTGGCCGGTGTCGTTCACGAGCCGGACGCTGGCGCCGCCATCGGGGTAGAAGTCGACGATCGAGAGCGCGGCGAGGTCCAGGTGCAGCCGGTAGAGGATGCCGGGCCCGCCCTGCAGCGCCTCGCGCAGCAGCATCTTGATCGGCGTCACGTGGCTGACCAGCACCACCGTCGCGCCGGGGTGCTCGCGCACCACGGCCGCGCGCTCCACCGCCACCCGGCGGCCGACGTCGGCGAAGCTCTCGCCGCCGGGCGGGGCGACGTCCTCGGCGCCGAGCCACGCGGCATGCAGGCCGGGGTCGCGCTCGCGGGCCTCGGCGAACGTCAGGCCCTCCCACGCGCCGAAGTCCGTCTCGATCAGCCCGTCCCGGACGGCGAGCGGGGCGCCGGTCGCCGCGGCGACGGCCTCCGCGGTCTGCCGGGCCCGCCGCAGCGGGGACGTCAGCACGGCCGCGACGCCCGGGACGCCGGCCAGCCGGGCGGCGGCCGCGCGGGCCTGCTCCCGGCCGAGCGGGGTGAGCTCGGGGTCGCCGTGGCCGGAGTAGCGCCGCTCGACCGACAGCGCGGTCTGGCCGTGCCGCAGGAGCAGCAGCCGGGTGGGCGCGCCGGTCTGCCCGGTCCAGGCGGCGGACGCCGGCGCGTCCGGGCGGGTGGTCACCGGGCCGCTTGCGCGTCCATCGCGCGGTTGGCCAGCGCGTCCGCCCGGCGGTTGCGCAGCCGCGGGATCCACTCGAACGTGACGGACCCGAACCCGCGGACGAGCCGGCCGGCCTCCAGCGCGAGCGGCTGCATCGCCGGGTGCTTGACCTTCCAGCGGCCCGACATCTGCTCGACGACCAGCTTCGAGTCCATCCGGACGTCCACCTCGGTGGCGCCCAGCTCCGCCGCGGCCCGCAGGCCGGCGATCAGGCCCTGGTACTCGGCGACGTTGTTGGTGGTGACGCCGATGCCCTCGGCGCGCTCGGCCAGCACCTCGTCGCTGACCGGGTCCACCACGACGGCCCCGTAGCCGGCCGGCCCGGGGTTGCCCCGCGACCCGCCGTCGGCCTCGACGACAACCTTCACCGCGCACCCTTCACAGACCCGACTCCTTCGTCCGCACCAGATGGTGCCGCACTCCGCGCAGTGCACCATCTCGTCCGCGCCGCGGTGCGCAGCTCGGTGATCGCGGTGCGGTCCAGCTCCAGCCGGCACGCCTGGCAGCGCCGCTGCACGAGCGGGGCCGCCCCGACGCCACCGGTGCCGCGGCGGCGCTCGTACACGGCGAGCACGTCCGCCGGCACCGTCCCGACGACCTGCTCGCGGTCGCGGCGGCGGCCCGCCTCGGCGGCGTCGATGTCGGTCAGCGCGGTGTCGCGGCGCTCGGTGATCTCGGCGAGCTCCTTCTCCGCGGCGGCCAGGACGCCGCGCGAGTGGTCGACGTCGACGCCGACGGCCTCGCGCTGCTCCATGACCTCCAGCTGCTCGTCCTCCAGCACGCCCTGCCGCCGCGCGAGCGTCTCCAGCTCGCGCTGCAGGTCGGCGGCCTGCTTGGCGCCGATCCCGGCGCGGCGAGCATCTGGTTGTCGCGGGCGGTGCGCGCCCGCACGCCCTCGACGTCGCGCTCGATGCGGCGGATGTCGCGGTCCAGGTCGCCGGCGGCCGTCTCGACCTCGACGAGCTTGTCCTTCCCGGCGCGGACGGCGGCCTCGGCCTCGGTCAGGGCGGCGTGCTCGGGCAGGGCGCGCCTGCGGTGGGCGAGCCGCGTCAGCTCGGCGTCCACCTCCGCCAGGTCCAGCAGCCGTCGTTGCACGGCCGGCTCGGCTCTCACTCCGGTCACCCTTCTCGTCCGGGGGTCGCGATGCTCCACGGGTCGGTGCGGCGGCCCGAAACGCGAACCTCGACGCTACCGCCCAGCGCCGCGCGCACCACTCCGGCCGCCTGCTCGCACCACGGCCACTCCGACGCCCAGTGCGCGACGTCCACGAGCGCGGGCGTCGGGCCGCCGACCGCGCCGGCGAGGAGGTGCTCGGCCGCCGGGTGGTGGCGCAGGTCCGCGGTGACGTACGCATCGACGCCGGCGGCGACCGCGGCCCCGAGCGCCGAGTCGCCCGCCCCGCCGCAGACGGCGACGGTCGAGACCACCCGGTCGGGGTCGCCCGCGGCCCGCACGCCCCACGCCGTGGCGGGCAGCGCCGCGGCCACCCGCGCGGTGAACGCCGAGAGCGGCTCGGGCCGCGGCAGCGTCCCGACGCGGCCGAGCCCGCGCCCGGAGGGCAGCCCGGCCAGCTCCAGCACGTCGAACGCGGGCTCCTCGTACGGGTGCGCGGCCCGCAGCGCGGCGACGACGGCGGCCCGCCGCCCGCGCGGGAGCACCATCTCCAGCCGGGTCTCCGCCACCCGCTCCAGCTTGCCGACCGTGCCGATCGTCGGGTGCGCGCCGGCCAGCGGCCGGAACTGGCCGGTGCCCGCGGTGGCGAACGAGCAGTGGCTGTAGTCGCCGATCTCGCCGGCGCCGGCCGCGGCCAGCGCCTCGTGCACGGCCGTGATCGCCGGGCCGACGGGCACGAACGTGACGATCTTGTCGAGCGGGTCGGCCGGGGCGGGCACGAGCGGGCCGGTGACCTCGACCCCGAGGGCGGCCGCGAGCGCGTCGGACACGCCGGGGTCGGCCGCGTCCGCGTTCGTGTGCGCGGTGTAGAGCGCGGTGCCGGCCCGGATCATCCGGTGCAGCAGCGCGCCCTTCGGGGAGTCGGCGCCGACGCCGTGCACCCCGCGCAGCAGCAGCGGGTGGTGCGTGACGAGCAGCTGGGCGCTCCCGACGGCCTCGTCGACCGTCGCGGGCACGGGGTCCACGGCGAACAGCACCGACGACACCGGCTCGGCCGGGTCGCCGCAGACCAGCCCGACGGCGTCCCAGTCGGCGGCGAGCGCGGGCGGGTAGGCGGCCTCCAGCGCCGCGACGACGTCGGCGACGGTGGCGGTAGCGGTCACGCGGCCACCCCGACGAGTGCACCGGCCAGCGCATCGACCAGCCGGGTCACCTGCTCGGCCGGACGCACGGCAACGCGCACGTGGTCGGGGCCGAGCCCGGGAAACGTGTCGCCGCGGCGCACCGCGATCCCGTCGGCGCGCAGCGCGGCCCGGACCCGCGGACCGTGGCCGGCGGGCAGGCACAGCAGCAGGTAGGGGGCCGTGCCGGGCAGCACGGTGACGCCCGGGACGGCGGCCAGCCGCGCGGCCTGCTCGGCGCGGGCGGCGGCCAGCCGCGCGGCGGCGGCCCGGCCCTCGGCCACGGCGGCCGGGGCGGAGCACGCGATCACGGCCTCCAGTGCGAGCGTCGACACCGGCCAGTGCGGGCGCGGCGCGGCCAGCCGGGCGAGCAGGTCCGGCGAACCCAGCGCGTAGCCGGCGCGCAGCCCCGCGAGCGCCCAGGTCTTCGTCAGGCTGCGGAGCACGAGCAGCCCGGGCAGCCGGTCACCGGCGAGCGTCTCCGGCTCGCCGGGCACCGCGTCGGCGAACGCCTCGTCGACGAGCAGCACACGGCCCGGCGCCGCGAGCGCCCGGACGTCGGCGGCCGGGTACAGCACGCCGGTCGGGTTGGCCGGGTTGCCGACGACCACGAGGTCGGCCTCCGCCGGGACCGCACCCGGGCGCAGGCGGTGGCCGTCCGCCTCGTCCGTCAGCACGCGGACGACCGGCACACCCGCGGCCCGCAGCGCGGCCTCCGGCTCGGTGAACCCGGGGTGCACCACCGCGGCCAGCCGCGGGCGCAGTGCCGGGAGCAGCGCGAACCCCTCCGCGCTCCCGGCGAGCACCAGCACCTCGTCCGGGCGGCGCCCGTGCCGCGCGGCGACGGCCTCGCGCGCCGCGGCGTCGTGCGCGGCGGACGGGTAGCGGCCCAGCCCGTCGAGGGCGGCCGCGAGCCGGTCCCGCAGCCAGGCCGGCGGCCCGCTCCCCTGCACGTTGACGGCGAAGTCGAGCATGCCCGGCTCCGCGTCGACGTCACCGTGGTGGCGCAGCGGGTCGCGGGCGGATGATCCATGCGGAGAGCCTACGGCGGTGCCCGCGGCCGGCGTGTCCGACACTGTGGCGGTGGTGACCTCCGACGACAAGCGCCTGCACGTCGTGTTCGTCTGCAGCGGCAACATCTGCCGCTCCCCGATCGCCGAGAAGGTGTTCGTCCACGAGCTGGAGCGGGCCGGGCTGGCCGACGAGGTGCGGGTGTCGAGCGCCGGCACCGGCGGCTGGCACGCCGGCTCGCCCGCCGACGAGCGGGCGGCCGCGCTGCTGCGCGCGCAGGGCTTTCCCACCGACCACACCGCCCGCCAGGTGGACGCCGAGCAGCTCGGCGCGGACCTGCTCGTCGCGCTCGACCGCTCGCACCGCCGCGCCCTGCGGCCGCTGGTCCCGGAGCCGGACCGGGTGCGGCTGCTGCGCTCGTTCGACCCGGACGCCCGCCGGACGGGGAGGTCCCCGACCCGTACTACGGCGACGACGCCGGCTTCACCGAGGTGCTGGCGATGGTCCGGGCGGCGATGCCGGGGCTGCTGCAGTGGGTGCGCGAGCACCGCTGACCGGCGGTCGCGGGTCGAGCACAGATGAGGTTTCCGCGCCACGCCCGTCTGTATGTGTGAGATCGACTCACGGGAGGCCGGCACGATGCGGAAACTGATCTTCGCCATGAACGTGACCCTGGACGCTACATCGCCGCGCCCGGCGACGACATCGGCTGGAGCGGCGGGGACGCCGGCGAGCACGGTGGGCCGAGCGACGAGCTGTTCCAGTGGTGGCTCGACCAGGAGCTGGCGAACGACCTGACGCTCTACGGGCGCAAGCTGTGGGAGACGATGAGCGCCTACTGGCCGACCGGCGACCAGCAGCCCGGCGCCAACCCGGCGGAGATCGAGTTCGCGCGGAACTGGCGGGACACGCCGAAGGTGGTGTTCTCCTCGACGATCGACAAGGTCGACTGGAACACCCGCCTGGTCACCGGCGACGCGGTCGCCGAGATCACCCGGCTCAAGGCCGGGGACGGCGGCCCGATGAGCATCGGCGGCGCGACGCTCGCCGGGGCGGCGATGCGGGCCGGGCTGATCGACGAGTACGCCCTGGCCACCTACCCGGTACTGGTGGGCGGCGGCACGCCGTTCTTCACGGTGCTGGACAGCTGGGTGCACCTGCGCCTGGTGGAGACGCGGACGTTCCCCCGCGGCGTGATGATGACCCGGTACGAGACGAGGCGATGAGCACGGGCCGCCCTCGACGAGCGGGACTCTGTCACAGCGTCGAGGGCAGGCCCAGCCACGGTCTGTCGGTGGCGTCGAACCCGGTGAGCTCGGCGATCCTCCCGTCGACGATGTGCAGGACCGCGAGGGCGAACAGCCGGTACTCCGGGTCGTCGGGGGTGCGCGCGGGGGTGCGGAGGTACAGCGCGGCGGCAGGCATGCGGTTGACCGTCGTGGTGAGACAGCGCCAGTGTCGTGGCCGGGCCGGAAGAGCCCACCGGAGACCCAGCCGTCCACCGCGTCCTGGGCCCCCGTGACCACGGTGCCCGGATCGGGCAGCATCGCGAAGCGCAGGTCCTCGCGCAGCAGGGACATCAGCCCGTCGAGGTCGTTGCGCTCGTGGGCGTCGATGTAGGACCTCACCACGCCGCGCTCGTCGTCCGACAGCTCGTGAGTGGTGGGGCTGCGCCAGTCGAGGCGGCGGTCGGGCAGTTGCTCGCGCATCGTCACGCGCGCCCGCTGCAGTGCGCTGGTCACCGAGGCGACGGTCAGCTCGAGGGCGTCGGCGGCCTTCGGCGCCGGCCAGCCCAGGACGTCGCGCAGGATGAACACCGCCCGCTGCCGCGGCGGCAGGTGCTGGACGGCGACGACGAACGCCAGCTCGATCGTCTCTCGCGCCACCACCGACTCCTGCGGGTCCTCGGGGAGCATCCGGTCGGGGTAGGGCTGCAGGTACGGCAGCTCGGAGCCGGGACCCGACAGCCCGGACGGCACGGGCGTGCGGTCGTTGCGCTTCTCCAAGAAGTCGAGGCAGGCGTTCGTCGCGATCCGGTGCAGCCAGGTCCGCAGCGCGGCGTGGCCCTTGAACGACTCCCGCTTGTTCCACGCCCGCAGGAACGTCTCCTGCGTCAGGTCCTGGGCGTCCTCGTAGTTCGCGAGCATCCGGTAGCAGTGCACCTGCAGCTCACGCCGGTGGCGCTCGGTGAGGAGCGCGAACCGCGCCGTGTCGCCCGAGCGGACCGCCGCGATGAACGTCGCCTCGTCGTCGGTCATGGTCATCGATCCTTTCACTGCGGCAAGGGGCCGCCAGAACCGACGACGTGGCGGAGGATTTCTGATCGGTGGGGCCGACTCCTTGACGCAACCCGGCGGTTGCCATAATGTCGCAACCGTTGAGTTGCTATGAGGAGGCGACGATGGGGTTCCCCGACCGGATCGAGCGGGTCGTCGAGATCGCGCAGCCGCCGTCGCGGGTGTGGGCGGCGATCACCACGGCCGAGGGGCTGGGCACCTGGTTCGGCAACCGGGCCGCGATCGACCTGCGCCCGGGCGGCGCGGGCCGGCTGGAGTGGACGGACGGTTCGACCGTCGAGCTGGAGGTCGAGCGCGTCGAGGAGCCGGCCGTGTTCGGCTTCACCTGGCGCAACCTCGGCCTGCCCGCCGACGACCCGCGCGGCACGTACGTCGAGTTCACGCTCGAACCGACCGGTTCCGGCACCCGGCTGACGGTGGTCGAGACCGGCTTCGGCCAGCTGTCCGGGGACGCGCACGCCGAGGCGTACGACTCCCACACGAAGGGCTGGGCGTTCGAGCTGGGCGAGCTGGTCGCCTACGTCGACGCCGCCTGACCTCGATGTCGCCCGACATCGAGGCGATCGCCGAGCAGGTCTTCGTCGCGCTGGCCGACCCGAGCCGGCGCGCCGTGCTGGCCGCGCTGGCGGCCGGCGGGCCGGCGACGGCCACCGACCTGGCCGGCCGGCTGCCGATCAGCCGGCAGGCGATCGCCAAGCACCTGGCCCTGCTCACCGAGGCGGGCCTGGTGACGGCCGAGCCCGGCGAGCGGCGCCGGGTGCGCTACCGGCTCCGGTCCGCCCCGATGCAGGTCGCGCAGCAGTTCCTGGCCGCGCTGGCCCGCGACTGGGACGGCCCGCTCGCCGCACTGAAGAACCGACTCGAACCGGAGAGCGAGGTCCGCCATGTCCATGACGACCATGAAGACACCGCCGATCGTCCCGCCGCAGGAGTGGGAGGAGGCCCGGCAGCGGCTGCTGGTGAAGGAGAAGGAGCTGACCCGCGCGCGTGACGCGCTGGCCGCGCAGCGCCGCCGGATGCCGTGGCAGGAGGTCGACCGCCCGTACGCGTTCGACGGCCCGGACGGGCGCGTGTCGCTCGCCGACCTGTTCGCCGGACGCCGCCAGCTGATCCTCTACCGGGCGTTCTTCGAGCCGGGAGTGCACGGCTGGCCCGACCACGCGTGCCACGGCTGCTCGCTGGTGGCCGACCAGGTCGCGCACCCGGCCCACCTGACGCCCGCGACACCACGCTCGTCTTCGCCTCGCGGGCGCCGCAGCCCGACATCGAGCGGGTCAAGGCGCGGATGGGCTGGACGATGCCCTGGGTCACGATCACCGACTCGTTCGACGCCGACTTCGGCGTGGACGAGTGGCACGGCACCAACGCGTTCATCCGCGACGGCGACCGCGTGTTCCGGACGTACTTCGTCGACAACCGCGGCGACGAGGCGATGGGCGGCACCTGGGCCTACCTCGACATCACCGCGCTCGGCCGGCAGGAGACGTGGGAGGACTCGCCCGAGGGCTACCCGCAGACCCCGCCGTACGAGTGGTGGAACTGGCACGACGAATACCCTGCGGGCCGGGTCTCGCGCTAACGCCAGTCGTCGATCAGCCGGACGTCCTCGCGGTCGTAGCCGGGCTCGTTCGGGCGGTGCATGGTGACGCCGGGCGTGTCCGTCCGGAAGCCGGCGGCGAGCAGCTGCCGGTACGCCTCGTGGCGCGCGGTGTTGACGCCGAGCGTGAGCCGCGCGCAGCCGCGCTCGGCGGCGTAGCCGAGGCAGGAGGCGACGAGGGCCGCGAACGCCTCGGCGACGCCCGGCCCGGGCGCGACGGCGGCGAACTTCACGTAGGTGATGCCGCCGCCCGCCTCGGTGCCGGGCCCGGCGTGGCACACGGCGAACCCGCGGGGCGCGTCGGCTCGCCGATCAGCAGCACCTCGCCGAGCCCCTGGTCCAGCACCGCGGCGATCTCCCCGCGCACGTCGAGCCCCGGGTGCACCGCGGTCGTGACGGCCACGCAGCCGGCCACGAGCGCGGCCCGCTCGCCCGGCGTGCTGGCCGACAGGCGCCAGCCCAGCGCCGGCTCGGCGCCGGAGACCGGCCGGGACATGATCGCGGTGAGGAACCGCGGCCAGAACCCGAACCGCTCGTAGAGCCGGTGGTGGCGGGGGCTCTGCGCGAACGTGAAGAGGCCCTGGTGGGCCGCGCCCCACCCGTCCAGGACGTCGACGGCGGCGGCGACGAGCCGCCCGCCGATGCCCGCCCCCCACAGCCGCGGCGCGACGGAGAGCGGGCCGAAGTACGCGACGCTCCCCCACGACGCCGCGAGCGTCGAACCGACGAGCTCGCCGTTCGCGAACGCCGCGAGCGCGACGACGTGCGGAGCACGCAGCCGGGTGGCCAGCAGGCGGGTGTCGCCCGGGAGGGCGACGCCCAGCACGGTGCCGAACGCGGCCCGGAAGACGCGGTCGCCGCCGGGAGATCGGGCTCACCCAGCGGCCGCACCACGATGTCCATGACGGGCAAGGATGCCCGGTCACTGCTCCGAACGGATCGCCGGGTTACCCCTTTCGATGGGCGGCCGATCGCGCCACGTACGGGCCACGTCCGGGACGTGCACCCGAGCGGGTCGCGATCGGCCCGCGGGGTGTCAGGCCCGCCACCCGCGCAGCGGGAACCCGGACCGGTTGCGCTCGCCCAGCCGCACCCCGAGCACCTGGTGCAGCTGGATGTTGTCGCGCTCGAACCCGAGCCGGCTGGCGGCCATGTAGAGCCGCCACACGCGGGCCCGCCCGACGCCCACCTCGGCGACGGCCTCGTCCCAGTGCTTCTCCAGGTTGGCGCACCAGCCGGTGAGGGTCAGCGCGTAGTGCTCGCGCAGGTTCTCCTCGTGCCGGATCTCGAAGCCGGCCTCGTTCATGACGCCGACGAGGTGCCCGATCGGCTCCAGCTGGCCGTCCGGGAACACGTAGCGGGCGTGAACGGGTCGAGCGGGCGGCCCCGCGGGTCGCGCGGCTGGGTGATGCAGTGGTTGAGCAGCCGCCCGCCCGGGCGCAGCCGCTCGTGGAGCGACGCGAAGTAGCCGGGCAGCTGGTCCTTGCCGATGTGCTCGGTGAGCCCGATGGAGCTGATCGCGTCGAACTCGGACTCGGGGGCGTCGCGGTAGTCGAGGTGGCGCACCTCGGCGAGGTCGCCGAGCCCGCGGCGCTCGATCTCGGCCTGCGCCCACTCGGCCTGGTTGCGCGAGAGCGTGACGCCCAGCGCCTTCACGCCGTGCTCGGCGGCGGCGTGCATGACCATCCCGCCCCAGCCGCACCCGACGTCGAGCAGCCGCATGCCGGGGGCCAGCCCGAGCTTCTGCGCGACGAGCTCGTGCTTGGCGGCCTGCGCCTCCTCCAGCGTGGCGTCCTGCGTCGGGTAGACCGCGCACGTGTACGCCATCGACGGGCCGAGCACCCACTCGTAGAACCGGTTGGAGACGTCGTAGTGGTGCGCGATCGCCTTCCGGTCCCGGGCCTTGGAGTGCAGCCGGCCCGGCGGGCGGTACTCGAGCGCGGGCGGCGGCTGGCGGTGCCGCAGCCACATCGGCGCGAGCTTGCGGGCGAGCCGCAGCCGCTCGGGCCGGCTCAGGTCGTGCAGCGTGAGGTCGGCCATCGCGTCGAGCACGTCGTAGACGTCGCCCTCGACCTCGATCTCGCCCGCCACGTAGGCCCGCGCGAGCCCGAGCGTGCCCGGCGCGGTGACGAGCCGGGCGAGCGCGCGCGGGCTCAGGACCCGCAGGCCACGTCGGAGCTGTCGGGCCCCGCCTTGCTGCCGTCGTAGGCGACGACCCGGATCGGCACGTCCTGGCCCAGGACCTCCGCGATGAGGTTCGCGACCTGCATCATGACCTCCCTGCTCCGGTCACCTTGGTGAAGAGGTCGGGCAGCCGGCCGCGTGGGTCGTAGCGCTCCTTGAGGGCGCGGTAGGCAGGCCCGTTGTAGTGCTTCCAGAACTCACCCTCGTCGTAGTGCACCGTCGAGTACAGCGACTTGTGCCCGCCGAGGTCGGCCACCAGCTCCTCGACCCGCCGGTTGTTCGCGTCCGGGCCGGCCGGCTTCTCGGCGACGGTGCCCCAGAACCCGGCGTTGACGTACAGCTCGCCGGACGCCAGCGGGTACAGCGGCCAGCTCCGCTCGCCGCGCAGCCGCAGCGGGCAGAGCCAGACGGGCAGCAGCCCGACGTCCTCGTGGAACGCGCCGAGGAACTCGGCGAGCCGGTCCACGGGGATCTCGACGTCCTGGATCACCGGCTCCTGCTGCGGGCGGCCCGCGAGGTCGTTGATCCGGTTGGTGAAGCCGTAGCGGCGGTCCAGCGCGACGATCCGGCGGTAGACGTCGGAACGGCGGTAGCGGCCGGGCCACAGCCGCCGCAGGAGCGGGTGCTGCGCGCCGAGCGCGCGCGAGCACCAGAACCAGTCGGTGTCCCAGCGCCAGATGTAGTCGTGGACGGTGAGCACGTCCTGCGTGCGCTCGCGGACGGAGCGCCAGAAGATCTGCTGGCCGGTGTAGTCGCTCGGGCCCGCGCCGGGGTCGTCGGTGAACGTGCCGAGTGTCAGGTACTGCTCGCCCGGCGCGAACACCACACCGTCCACGAAGTCCGGCCCGTGCGGGCCGCAGACCTCGGTGATCGTGACGGCGAGCTGCGAGGTCGGCACCCGCCGGTGCTCCAGCCGCACGTAGGGCCGCACCGGCTGCAGCTCGATGCGCAGCCGCAGCGCGTAGCCCAGCGTGCCGTAGGAGTTGGGGAAGCCGGCGTAGAGGTCGGCGTGCTCGCCGTCGGGCGCCGCGGTGACGACCTTCCCGTCGGGCGTCAGGACGTCCATCTCCAGCACGGACTCGTGCGGCAGCCCGTGCCGGAAGGACGTCGACTCGATGCCGAGGCCGGTGACCGCACCGCCCAGCGTGATCGTCTTGAGCTGCGGGACGACCAGCGGCATGAGGCCGTGCGGCAGGGTGGCCGCGACGAGGTCCTCGTACGTCGTCATGCCCTGGACGTCCGCCGTGCGCGCCTCGGTGTCGACCGAGATCACGCCGGTGAGCGCGGACGCGTCGATCCGGCCGGCGGCGGCCTCGGGCGCGCCGCGGAACCGGAACAGGTTGGAGGTCGGCTTCGCGAGCCGGACCGGGGTGCCGTCGGGCACGGCCCGGTAGCGCGCCACGAGATCCGTCACCGCCGCGGAGTGCGCGGCCGCGGTCATGGTCATGAGAGGCGACGCTAGTCCGCGATCGGCACGCCCCTCAAACGCTGCACGGCGAACCGTGTCACATCGGCCGTCTGTCGCCGTTGTGGGGGACCCGGGCGTGGACCTACGCGTGGTCGGCGAGGAACGCGTCGAGCGCCGACCACGTCGACGTGCGGGCGTCCCGGCCGGTGAGCACGCCGAGGTGCCCGCCGGGGGCCGTCGCGAAGCGGACCTCGGGCGCGCCGGTGAGCAGCCCCACGACCTTCTGCACGGCGCTGAGCGGGGCGATCACGTCGTTGCGCCCCGGCGACGACGAGCACGGGCCGGTCGATCGCGGAGAGCGGGATCGTGCGGCCGGCGAGGGCGAGCGTGCCGTCGGCGAGGTCGTTGCCGCGCAGCATGAGGTGGTAGAGCTGGCCGAACACCCGGCCCGGATACCCGTGCATGTTGGCCATCAGGTCGTCGACGGCCTCGATCTGGGCGAGCAGGTCGCGGTCGTCGAGCCGGGACATCACGGTGAGCGGCTTCGTCACGAGCCGGTCGACGGCCGCGAGCTGGAACGCGGCGCTCACCATCGGCGCGGGGATGCTCCCGATCGCGCGGTAGACCGACGCGAGCGCGCGCCCGCCCGCCACGGCGGCCAGCGGCCGCAGCGGCGCCACGAACGGGACGGCGGAGATGTCGACGGGGCTCCCGATCATCGTCAGGGTGCGCACCGGCAGCGGGTGGGCCGCGTCGACGGCCCCGGCGACGGCGAGCGAGCAGAAGATCCCGGCGAGCGACCAGCCGAGGAGGTGCACGTCCGGGCCGGCGTCGTCGGCGGTGAGCCGGGCCGCCCACGGCACGACGTCCTCGACCCAGTGCTCCATGCCCAGCCGCCGGTCGGCGAACGACTTGGGGCCGTGGTCGACGAGGTAGACCGGGTGGCCGGTGGTCACGAGGTGCTCGACGAGCGAGCAGCCGCGGCGCAGGTCGTAGGCGAAGTCGGGGGCGCCGAGCGGCGGGACGAGGAGCACCGGCTCGCCACCCGCCGGGGTGACGCCCTCCACCGGCCGGTACCGGTGGAGCGTGCCGCACGGGCCGTCGTCGATCGTGTCGCGTGGCATCCGGCGCAGGTCGGCCACTCCGCCGCGGGCCATGTCCAGGAGGTTCACCGCGGCTGCGGACAGGTCCACGCCGCGACCTTAGGCCCTGATCGGGGAAGCGCGACCACCCCTCCGAACACGTTCCGTAGTTACTCGCGAGTATGTGAGGATGCTCGCATGCAGCGGGACATCTTCGAGGCCGAGCACGCCGCCTTCCGCGAGCTGGTCCGGGCGTTCGTCGCGAAGGAGGTCGCGCCGTTCCACGCACAGTGGGAGAAGGACGGCCAGGTCAGCCGGGACGTCTGGCGCGCGGCGGGGGCGGCCGGGCTGCTCGGCACCGACGTCCCCGAGGAGTACGGCGGCGGTGGTGTGGCCGACTTCCGCTACAACGCCGTGCTCACCGAGGAGCTGTCGGCCGCGGGCGCGACCGGCATCGGCTTCCCGCTGCAGAACGACGTCGTGGCGCCGTACCTGCTGCGGCTCGCGACCGACGAGCAGAAGGCCCGCTGGCTGCCCGGGTTCTGCTCCGGCGAGACGATCACCGCCATCGCCATGACCGAGCCCGGCACCGGCTCCGACCTGCAGGGCATCCGCACGTCCGCCCGGCGCGACGGGGACGGCTGGGTGCTCGACGGCGCAAGACGTTCATCACCAACGGGATCATGGCCGACCTGGTCGTCGTCGTGGCGCGCACCGACCGGGACGCGGCAGCCACGGGTTCAGCCTGCTCGTCGTCGAGCGCGGGATGGCGGGCTTCGAGCGCGGGCGACGGCTGGAGAAGGTCGGGCTCAAGGCGCAGGACACCGCGGAGCTGGTGTTCACCGGCGTCCGCGTGCCGGACGCGAACGTGCTCGGCGAGGTGGGACACGGGTTCGGCTACCTCATGCAGAACCTCGCGCAGGAGCGGCTCTCGATCGCCGTCGGGTGCGCGTCCGCGGCCGAGACCGCGCTCGCCCAGACCGTGGCGTACACGAAGGAGCGCTCGGCGTTCGGGCGGCCGGTGGCGGCGTTCCAGAACACCCGGTTCGAGCTGGCCGAGATGGCCACCGAGGTGAGCGTGACGCGCACGTTCGTCGACCGGTGCATCACCGAGCACGTCGCGGGCCGGCTCACCGGCACCGACGCGGCCAAGGCCAAATGGTGGGCCAGCGACGTGCTCAACGCGTGGTGGACCGCTGCGTCCAGCTGCACGGCGGCTACGGCTACATGCTCGAGTACCCGATCGCCCGGGCGTTCCTGGACGCGCGGGTGCAGTCGATCTTCGGCGGCACCAACGAGATCATGAAGGAGATCATCGGCCGCGAGCTGGCCGGCTGACCCCGTCCGGCTGACCGGAAAACGGGTGGGCGACGGGTGCGCGCGCCGCTACGGTGGGACCCGATCGCGACCCTGCCCGAGGAGGTGAGCCCCATGCACGCAGTACGCACCTGGGTGCTCCCCTCGTCCCGGTCGGGCGGCTGATGTAGCTGTCGCCAGGAGTGCCCCCACGACAGGCACTTCCGAAAGGCGACAACCATGGAATCTGCGCATTCCGACGCCCTGCGCGCGGTGGTCACCCGGGTCACCGGGGAGCAGTGGCGCGCTGTGGCGGACGGCCGGGAGGTCGGCCGCGGCGACGCGTCGCGCCGGTCCGACGGACGGGTCTTCCTCAGCGTCGACGCCTGGCACGGCGCGGTCTTCGACCGGCTCGCCGAGGCGATGCTGGCGGAGCTGCCCAGGCCGCTCCACACGCTGGTCGACGGGACCGACCACGACACGACCGCACGGTGGGAACGGGCCGGGATGGCGGTCCGGCGCCGCGAGTGGCTCTACCGGCTGCCCGTCGGCTCCCGGCCGGACGTCGTCCCGCCCCCGCCGGGGGTGACCCTGCTGCCCGTCGGCGCGGCCGAGCAGGGCCCGCTGCAGGAGGCGTACTCCGCGATCCGGGCCGAGATCGAGGCCACCGTCGGCTGGGCCGCGATGCCGGTCGCGATGCCGCCCGAACCGGCCGGTGCCCCGATCGACCCGTCGCGGTACGCGGTGGCGGCCGGGCCCGACCGGTACGAGGGGCTGGTCCGCGTCGTGGCGCGGCGCCGGCACGCCCGGATCGGGCTGCTCGCGGTCCGGGCCGACCGGCGCCGCCGCGGGATCGGCCGCGCGCTGCTGGCCGACGTGCTGGCCGGGCTGCACCGCGACGGGATCGACACCGCGTCCGCGGACGTCGACGGGTCCAACGCGGCCGCGACGGCGCTGTGCGACGGCCTCGGTGGCCGGCGCGTGGGCAGCGGTCTGGAGCTGGTGATCCGATGAGGCGGGCGTCGGGAGGTATCGAGGTCGAGGGCACCGTGGTCGAGGCCCTGCGCAACGCGACCTTCAGGGTGGAGCTCGCGAACGGGCACACGGTGCTCGCCCACATCAGCGGGAAGATCCGGAAGAACTACATCAAGATCGTCCTGCTCGACCGGGTGCTCGTGGAGATCAGCCCGTACGACCTCACACGCGGCCGCATCCTGTTCCGCTACCCGGCGACTCGCGCCCACTAATCCAGCCGACGTCGCGGGGGTGGGCCGTGGCCTCCGGCCGGCACCCACCAGCCCGCGAGTCGCTGGAAAAGTGTGCGCGAGTCGCTGGCTTCAGACCTGCAGCTCGGCCTGGAGGCGGGCGCGTTCGACCTCGACGGAGAAGTCCGGGGGCGGGAAGCGGGGGTCGAGGTCGGCGAGGGTCTCGGCGAGCAGCGCCGCGATCACCCAGTTCCGGTACCACTTCCGGTCCGCCGGCACGACGTACCACGGCGCGACGTCCGAGTCGCAGAACCGCAGCGCGTCGGCGTAGGCGGCCATGTAGGCCGGCCACTTGGCGCGGGCGTCGAGGTCGCCGGGGTTGTACTTCCAGCGCTTGTTGGGGTCGTCGAGGCGGGCCATCAGCCGCTCCGCCTGCTCCTGCGGCGAGACGTGCAGCATGCACTTCACCAGCGTCACGCCCTGCCCGGCGAGCTCGGTCTCGAACGCGTTGATCTCGTCGTAGCGGCCCCGCCAGACGTCCTCGGGCACGAGGGCGTCGACGCGCGCGACGAGCACGTCCTCGTAGTGCGAGCGGTCGAAGATCCCGATCCGGCCCGGCTCCGGCAGCCGCTTGCGGACGCGCCACAGGAAATGCTGCGCGCGCTCCTCCGGCGTCGGCTTCTTGAACGTGGAGATGTGCAGGCCCTGCGGGTTGACCAGGCCGCCGACGTGCCGGATCACACCGCCCTTGCCGGAGGTGTCCATGCCCTGCAGCACGAGCAGCACGGCCCGGCGCCCGCCGCCGACGGCCTCCGCGTAGAGCGCCTCCTGCAGCGCGTCGAGCCGGGTGCCCAGGTCGACCATGTCGTCGGCGGCCGCCGTCCGGTCGCGGGGCCCGACGGGACGGCCGCGCGGGTCGACCGCGGCCAGGTCCGGCTCGGGAGCCACCCGGAACGTCTCACGCACCGACTTCGCCATCCAGCGAGACTAGGCCGCGTCTAGGCCGGGTGCGGCTCCGCGGGCCGCGGCTTCACCGGAGCGGCGGACGCGGCGAGGGCGGGGCCGGTGGCGGCGTCGAGGTCCAGCTCCAGGGCGAAGGGCTCCTCGATCCGCAGCGACTGGCCGCGCCGGGCGTGCGCGTACTCGTGGTAGCGCCCGCCGATGATCATGTCGGCCACCGCGAACGGGGCGTCGTGGTCCACGAGCAGCGAGTACGGGATGCGGCTGCGGGCGTAGAGCTGCGGCTTGAACGTGCGGTCGACGGCGCCGTGGTCGCTCCCGATGACCTCGACGACCATGAGCGCCGCGGCCGCGTCCATCGGTGCGCCGACCGACGGCGGCGTGGACGTGACGACGAGGTCGGGCACGAGCACGCAGTCGGTGCCGAGCCGCAGCGGCACCGGGCCGACGACGTGCAGCCCCTCCGGGAGTGCCGCCGCGACGGTGGCGCGCACCCGTTCGATCACCCGGGTGCGCCGCTCCCCCGCGCCGGGCCCGACGACCAGCGTGCCGTCGACGAGCTCGACGCGCCCGTCGTGGCGCAGTGCGAGATAGGCGTCCTCGGCCCAGGGCCGTCGTGGGTGAACACGCTCCGGTCCACTGCCGCCACCTCTCGCTCCAGGGTGTTAGGCCACATGGTGACACGTGACGGCGCGTTCACCGCATCACGACCGAGGGCCACCGCCGATGGGCACGACGAGCGGCGTTCCGGCGACCGGGTCCGGGATCACGCGCGCGGCCAGCCCGAACACCTCGGCGAGCAGGTCCTCGGTGATGACGTCGCCCGGCTCGCCGGCGGCGACGATCCGCCCGTCCTTCATCGCGACGAGCCGGTCGGCGTACCGGGCGGCCAGGTTGAGGTCGTGCAGGACCATCACGACGGTCCGGCCGCCCTCCGCGTGCAGCCGCCTGACCAGCTCCAGCACGTCCACCTGGTGGGCGAGGTCGAGGAACGTCGTCGGCTCGTCGAGCAGCAGCAGGTCGGTGCCCTGCGCGAGCGCCATCGAGATCCACGCGCGCTGGCGCTGCCCGCCCGACAGCTCGTCGACGGGCCGGTCGGCGAGGTCGGCGATGCCCGTCCACTCCAGGGCCTGCGCGACGCCTCCTCGTCGTCCGCGGACCACTGCCGGTACCAGGCCTGGTGCGGGTGCCGGCCGCGGGCGACGAGGTCGGCGACGGTGAGCCCCTCGGGCGCGATCGGGGCCTGCGGGAGCAGGCCTAGCACCTTGGCGACCTCGCGGGTGGGCATCCGGTCGATCCGCGCCCCGTCGAGCAGCACCTGCCCCGAGACGGGCTTGAGCAGCCGGCCCAGCGCGCGCAGCAGCGTCGACTTCCCGCAGCCGTTGGGCCCGATCACCGCGGTGACCGTGCCCGCGAGCACCTCCAGGTCCAGCCCGTCGACCACGGTGCGGTCGCCGTAGGCCAGCCGCACCTGCTCGGCGCGCAGCCGGACGTCCGGGGCCCCGTTCGCGGTGGCGGCGGCGGCAGGCGACGGGGCAGCAGGTGACGGGGTCATGCGCGGGCCCTCCGGCCGTAACGGGCGATCAGGTAGAGCAGGTAGGGCGCGCCGAGCACCGCGGTGACGATGCCGACCGGCAGCTCCGTGCCCCCGAACGCGGTGCGGGCGATCACGTCCGAGGTGACGGTCAGCGTGGCCCCGACCACGAGCGACATCCCGATCGGCGGGCGCGCGCCGCCGACGAGCCGCTGCGCGATCTGCGGGGCGACGAGCGCGACGAACGCGATCGGCCCGGCCGATGCGGTCGCGACCGAGGCGAGCCCGACGGCGACGACGAGCAGCGCCGTGCGGGCCCGGTCGACCGGCACGCCCAGCCCGCGCGCGGTGTCGTCGCCGTACTGCAGCGCGCCGAGCACGTGCGCGAGCAGCAGCGCGGCCGGCACCAGCAGGGCGAGCGCCAGCCCGACCGGGACGACGTGCTCCCAGCCGCGCGCGTTGAGGCTGCCGTTGAGCCAGACGTACGCGCGGGCCGCCTCGAACACCTCGGCGACGACCAGCAGCCAGTGCACGACCGCGAGCAGCATGGCCTGCAGCCCGATGCCGACGAGCACGAGCCGGAACCCCTGCACGCCCTTGCGCCACGCCAGCCCGTAGATCACCGCGGCGGTGGCGAGCCCGCCGATCAGTGCCGCGACCGGCAGCCCGGCGGTCGCGAGCACGCCCCCGAGCACGCCGAACCCGCCGCCCAGCACGATGACGAACACCGCGGCCGCGCTGGCGCCCGTGGTGAGGCCGATCATGTCCGGGCTGGCGAGCGGGTTGCGCGCGATCGACTGCGTGATCGCGCCCGCGGCCCCGAGCGCGGCCCCGACCAGCGCGCCGGTGAGCGAGCGCGGCAGCCGCAGGTCCAGCACGATGAACTGCTGTCCGGGGTCGCCGCCGCCCAGCAGCACGGCGAGCACCTCGGGGATGCTGATCGGGAACTCGCCGCGCCCGACGTTCACGGCGGTGGCGAGCAGCAGCAGGGCGAGCCCGACCACCAGCACCAGGACGTAGCGCGGGCGCCAGACGACGGAGACCCGCCCGGCGCGCAGCGCGGGGCGCCCGGCGACGCGGGCCGGTGTGCGCACCGGCCGCTCCAGCAGCGCCATCAGATCGACACCATCTTCCGGCGGCGCACGAGCCAGATGAAGAACGGGCCGCGACCAGCGCCAGCACGATCCCGACCTGCAGCTCGCCCGGCCGCACCACCACCCGGCCGATCACGTCGGCCAGGAGCAGCAGCGCGGCCCCGGCCAGCGCGGACGCGGGCAGCAGCCACCGGTAGTCCGGCCCGGTGAACGAGCGCACGATGTGCGGCACCACGAGGCCGACGAACGCGATCGGCCCGCACGCGGCGGTCGCGGCACCGGCCAGCAGCGTGATCGCGACGACCCCGAGCACCCGCGTGCGGCGCACCGAGTGGCCGAGCGAACGGGCGACGTCGTCGCCCAGGGACAGCGCGTTGAGCGCGGGCGCGCTCGCGAGCCCGATCACGGCCCCGACCAGCAGGAACCACTGCACCTGGCCGGCCACGCCGGGGTCGCGGCCGGCGATCGAGCCGACCGCCCAGAACCGGTACGCGTCGAGCGTCTGGACGTCGATGAGGATCACGGCCGAGGTCAGCGCGGCGAGCAGCGCCGACACCGCGGCGCCGGCCAGCGCGAGCGTCACGGGTGTCGGGCCGCCGCGCCCGACCGACCCGAGCACGAACACCAGCACGCTCGCCCCGAGCGCCCCGGCGAACGCGAACCAGACGTAGCCGTAGAGCGCCGTGATGTCGAAGGCGTAGATCCCGATCACCACGAGGAACGCGGCGCCGTTGCTCACGCCGAGCAGGCCGGGGTCGGCGAGCGGGTTGCGGGTGTGGCCCTGGATCAGCGCCCCGGCCAGGCCCAGCGCGGCGCCGGCCATCAGGCCCAGCACGGTGCGCGGGATGCGCAGCGAGCGGACGACGATGTCGTCCTCGGTGCCGGTGGGTGTGAAGAGGCCGTGCCAGACGCCGTCGAGCGGGATGGCCTTCGCGCCGACCGCGATGCTCGCGAGCGCGCAGACGACCACCGCGACCGTGAGCAGCCCGAGCCCGGTGAGCCGGCGGCGGCGCAGCCGGGCGAGCGCACCGGCCGAGGACGCCGGCGGGGCCGCGGGGGTGGTCAGCACGCTCTCTCCACGGCTGGCTCCACGGCTCTGTCCACGCTGTGTCGGCCTCCGCTGTCGGTCTGTCACTGCTGGTCGCACACCTGGGCGGTGCAGCGCTCACCATAGGTGAGCCTGTCCTTCGGTCTCCAGTGCCACCGATCACGGGCGGGTCGGCGGGCCCGCCCGGGCCGGTCGTGCTGGGATGGTGGCGTGCACCCGCTCCTGCCCGCCCCCGGTGACCGGCCGGCACCGGAGCTGGACGACAACCGGCTCGCGGACCTCTACGCCTACCCGGCCGTCCTCACCGCCCCCTACGTCCGGGTCAACTTCGTGAGCAGCGCCGACGGCGCGGCCGCCGTCGAGGGCCGGTCCGGCGGGCTCGGCTCGCCGGCCGACCGGCGGGTGTTCCGGATGCTGCGCGAGCTGGCGGAGGTGGTGCTGGTCGGCGCCGGCACCGTCCGCGCCGAGGACTACCGCGGCACGCGGCGGCCCACCCGCGGCCGCGACACGTTCCCGCCGGTCGCGATCGTCACGGGCTCGGCCGACCTCGACCCGGAGAGCCGCTGCTTCACCGACACGCACGTGCCGCCGATCGTGCTGACCGGCGCGGGCGCGCCGCGCGCGCGCCGGGACCGGCTCGCGGCCGCCGGCGCCGACGTCGTGGTGCTGGAGCGGCTGGACCCGGAGAGCGTGCTGGCCGAGCTCGGGCGCCGGGGCCTGCACCGGGTGCTCTGCGAGGGCGGGCCGTCGCTCTTCGGCGACCTTGTGACCGCCGACGCCGTCGACGAGCTGTGCCTCACGCTCGCCCCGCTGCTCGCCGGCGGCGCGGCGACCCGGATCGCGCGCGGTGTGCCCGGCACCCCGCCGCGGCCGCTTCAGCTGGCCGGCGCCCTGCACGAGGACGGCACCCTGCTGCTCCGCTACACCCGCGCTGCCCCGATCGAGTGACTTCGCGGGAGGACCGCACCCGTTCCCGCATCCAACCGACGAACCCGTACGACCGGCGACGCCGAAGGAGCACCCGTCGATGAGCGAGAGCAGGCCGACGATCAGCACGCCCACCACCACCGCCGCCTCCCCCGCCCGCCTCGCCGACGACACCGTGCAGGGCCGCACCACGATCGCCGCGTCCGTCGTGCAGAAGATCGCCGGGATCGCCGCCAAGGAGATCTCCGGCGTGCACTCGCTCGGCGGCGGCATGTCCCGGGCGTTCGGGGCCATCTCCGCGCGCATCCCCGGCGGCGGGCCGGGCACCACCAACATCGTCGGCGTCCAGGTCGAGGTCGGCGAGAAGCAGGCCGCGATCGACCTCGACATCGTCGTGGACTACGGCGCGTCGATCGTCGAGCTGGCGCGGGCCGTGCGCCGCAACGTGATCGCCGCGGTCGAGCGGATGACCGGGCTCGAGGTGATCGAGGTCAACATCGCGGTCAACGACATCCACGTCCCGGACGGCGACGGCGACGACGAGCTGCCGGTGCTGCAGGGCGCCCGGGTCGAGTGACGGGGCACCGGACGTGAGCAGCGAGAAGTCGGAGTTCCGCGAGTTCGTCCGGGAGCACCACCCCGACCGCGGCGGCGACCCGGACGCGTTCGTCGCCGGGATGGCCCGGTTCGCCGCCCCGGCCGGGGCACCGGAGCCGGCACGCCCGGCAGACTCGGTCGACATGGCCGCCCTGCCGTACCCGGTGCGGGTCGGCGTGGCCCTGATCCGCACGTGGCACCAGCTCCGGCGACAGCCCTGAGTCCCTAGGAGAACCATGACCGCCACCCAGACCGGCCTGCTCACCGGCCTCATCCTCGGCGTCGCCGGGGCGTTCGGCGGCTTCGGCGCGTTCCTGATCGTGCTGGTCCTCGGCGCGGTCGGGCTCGTCGTCGGCCGCGTGCTCGACGGCCGGCTCGACATCAACGCCGTGCTCGGCCGGGGCCGGGACCGGTGAAGGGCCCGCTGCCCGCCCCCGAGGACCGCGGCGCGCTCGACATCCACCCCACCGTGCTGCGCAAGATCGTCGAGCACGCCGCCGACCAGGTGCCGGGCACGCTGCGCCACGGCCGCCGGCTCGCCGGGATCGACGTCGGCGAGGCCGGGGCGAGCGCCCGGATCACGCCGGGCGTCACCGACCCGGCCGCGCTGGACGTCAGGCTGGAGATCACGCTCCAGTACCCGGCGGCCGTGCGGGCCGTGGTCGCGGCCGTCCGCGAGCACGTCGCCGCGAGCTGGTCCGCATCGCCGACCACCGGCTGCGCACCCTCACCGTCACCGTCGCCGGGCTGCGGCCGGCGCGCCCGTCCACGACCCGCGTCCACTAGCAGGCAGGAGCCCGAACCGTGCGTGTGCTGCTGCGGCTGCTCGCCCCGCTGCTCGGCATCGCGATGGCCGCGCTCGGTGCGCTCGTCGCGCTGGAGGTGATCGCGACCTGGGCCCAGCCCGGCCGGGGCCGCGGGCTCATCGTGCCGTGGCCGGACTGGCGCGCCACCGTCGACACCGTCACGTGGGACCAGCCGCCGGTCGCGGCCGTCGCGATCGGGGTGGCCGCGGGCGGGCTGCTGCTCGTGCTGGTCGGGCTGCTGGCCCGGCGGCCCGAGATCCCGCTCGACGGCCCTGTCCCGGAGATCACCGTCACCACCTCGCCGCGGGTGCTCGCCCGGCTCGTCGGGCGCCGCGTCCGGGCCGCCGACGACGTCGCCGGCGCCACCGTCACCGCGTCGCGGCGGCACGTCGCCGTCAAGGCGCAGGCCTGGGACGCCCCCGGCCCCGACCTGCGCGACGCCGTGCGGGCCCGGGTGGAGGAGCTGCTCGACGAGCTGCCGCTGCACCGGCGCCCGCGGGTGACCGTGACCGTGCACGAGTGGCGGGGGCCGCGGTGACCGCCACGCCCACGACACCTACGACGCAGGCGCCGCGCGCGCTGCGCCGGCAGGCCCGCGCCGCCGTCGCCCGCTCGACGGTCGGCGACCGCTGGCTCGCGGTGCTGGTCGGGCTCGTGCTGCTGGTCGGGGGCGTGCTCGTCGCGCTGCTGTCGTACGGGGTGTTCGGCACCGGCCGGGCCGCCCGCCCGCTGCTGGACCCGATGATCGTCGACGCGCTGCGGGCCGCGCCCGACCTCGCCCGCGGCATCGCGGTCGCCGTCGGCGTGCTGCTCGTCGCCGTCGGGCTGGCGTGGGCCGCCCGCGCCGTGCGCCCCGAACGCCGTCCCGACCTCGTGCTGGAACGCACGGCGGACACCGCGATCGTCGTCAGCTCCACCGCGACCGCCGAGGCCGTGCAGGGCCAGGCCGCGACGATCCCCGGCGTCGTCCGGGCCCGGGCCCGCACGGTCGGCGCCGACGACGCACCCGCCGTCCGGGTCACGCTGTGGCTGGCCGACGACGCCGACGCCCGGCAGGTGCTCGCGCAGCTCGACGAGCGGGTGCTCGCGGTGGCCCGCGAGTCGCTCGGGATCGGCGTGCTGCCCGTCGCCGTGCGGCTGGAGCTGGACACGGCGGCCCCGCACCCGCGGGTCGCGTGACCCGCGCCCGTTCACCCCGCCCACACCGGCCGTGCGCGAGGCTGCTCCCGACCGGCCGCGCGCGCCGGTCGGGAGGACGGTAGGCAGGTGGCACGAGCGCCGCGGCATGCGGTCGTCGCTGCGCTGCTCTGCCTGGCCGCACTGCTCGCCGGCTGCACGGTCGGCCCGTCGCAGCGCCCGCCCGTCGCCGTCCGCGGCGAGAGCCTGCCCGCGCCGCCGACCGGCGCGCCGATCCCGGACCTGCCCCCCGAGCTGCCCGAACCCGAGGCGCAGCGGGCCACGATCCCGTTCTTCGAGTGCACCGAGGACACGCTCGTCACGCTGCCGGAGCCGATCCCGCCGGACCGGCAGGTCGAGGTGGACTGCGGCGAGCTGACCGTGCCGTCCGACCCGGACCAGCCCGGCGTCGGCGCCGTGACGCTCGGCGTGATCCGGGTGTCGGCGGCGGGCGCGTCCCCGGACCGGCCGCCGCTGCTCGTGCTCGGCGACACCACCCGCGACCCCGCCGCGCGGCAGGCCGCGGTGCTCGCCGGGCAGGTCTCCCCCGCGCTGCTCGAGCGCTACACGCTGGTCGGGCTGGACCGCCGCGGCGCCGGCTCCGACATCCTCGACTGCGCCCCCGACGACGCCCGTTCCGCGATCGTCGACGCCGACCCCGCGGCCGCCGGCGAGAACGCGCTCGCCTCCCTGCTCGAACGCGCCCGCGCCGTCGTGCAGGAGTGCAACCTCACGCTGGACGGCGGCCTCACCGTCTACCGGACGTCCGCGTCCGCGGGGGACGTCGAGCTGCTGCGCACGGCGCTCGGCGTGACCCGGCTCTCCGCCATCGGGTACGGCGACGGGGCCGCGGCGCTCGCGATGTGGGCGCGCACGTCCCCGGAGTCCGTCGGGCGGCTGGTGCTCGACGGGCCGCCGCACCCGACGATGGACGAGCCCGACCTCTCCGACGCCCACGCCGCCGCGGCCGAGGCCGCGTTCGGGGCGTTCGCGGTGGCCTGCACGTCCCGCACCGACTGCCCGCTCGGACCCGACCCGCGGGCCACGGTCACCGGGCTGGTCACGCAGCTGCGCGGCCGTCCGCTCGTCGCCGTGGACGGGCAGCGGCTCACGGCCGGCGCCGCGCTGACCGTCGTGCTGAACGGGCTGGGCGAGCCGCGCACCTGGCCGGCGCTCACCGCGGCGCTCGCGGCGGCCGGCGCAGGCGACCCCGGCCCGATGATCACGCTGCTGGAGCCGGTCGTCGGCCCTCGCGGCCGCTACGACGGGATGCTCGCCACCAGCTGCAACGACACCCGCAGGCGCCTGGCCCCCGGCGAGATCGCCGACCTCGCCGAGCGGTGGCGCACCGCGTACCCGCTGTTCGGGAGCGTGTTCGCGAGCCGGCTCCTGGCCTGCGCGCCGTGGCCGACCGGCGGGCCCACCCCGCCCGCGGGCACGGCCGACACGGCGCCGCCGATCCTCGTGATCGGCACGGCCGCCGACCCGCGCGGCCCGCTCGACGGCTCCCGCCGGGTGGCCGAGAGCCTCGGCACCGCGCGTTTCCTCAGCTGGCAGGGCTCCGGCACCGGCGCTACCCGCGCACCGCCTGCGTGAGCACCGTGGTCGACGCCATGCTGGTCGACGGCGTGGTGCCCGAGCCGGGCACGCTCTGCCCGCCGTGAGCAGGGCTCACACGCAGTAGTGCTCCTGTGCCTGCTCGACCACCTGGGCCGCCTGGGCCCGGGTGAGGTCGGGCAGCACCGCGGGCAGCGTGCGCACGAGCGTGGTCTCGTCCGCGCCTGGCTGAGCTGCTGGCAGATCGCGGCGGCGGCCTCGGTCTCGGCCTGCCCGCTGCGGCTGGTCGGGATGTCGGCGTCGCGCAGGGCCGTGAGGAACGCGACGGCCTGCTCGCTGCGCGGGTCGGCCGGCGCCGGCTCCTGGACGGCCGGCACGGCGGGCGGCGGTGGCGGCGCCGCCACACTGGCCGGGGGCTCGCCGCCGGCCGCGGGCGACGCCGGGTCCGGGGAGCCCGACGTGGTGATCACGGCGACGATCGCCACCACCGCGAGCGCCACGACCACGGCGACGGCCGCGAGCACGGGCCGCGCCGGGAGCCGGGCCGCCCATCCGGCCGGCGCGCGGTCCTCGTCGGCGTCGGGACGGTCCCGGTCGATGCCGTCGGGCTCGTCGGCGTCGAGGCGTGGGCGCGAGCGGCGGTCGAGGTCGGCCGGCTCGTCGCGGTCGTCCGGGAGCGGCGGACGCACCCGGGTGACGGCCGTGGCCTCCGCCGACCGGTCCGGCTCCCGCAGCGCGTGCAGGCCGAGCACCTCGGTGGAGTCGCGTCCATCGGGCCGCCGTCGCCGCGCGCCGCTCGGGCCGGTGACGCGGGCCGCCCTGCTGGGGCCCCTGCTGGGGACCGCCCTGCTGCGGGACCCGGTTCCACGGCGCCGACCCGGGCGGGGCGGGCGGGGCCTGGCGGTGCTGTCCGGGCGGGCCCGGGTAGGGCGCCTGCCGCGGCGGGCCGCCGGGGGGCGGGCCGGGTGGCACCGGACGGCCGGTGAACTGCGGCCCGACCGGCACCCGCATCGTCTGCTGGGCGCCGTCCGGGCCGGAGGACGCGCGCCGGGCGGGACCCGGCCACCGACGGCGGCGATACCCCGCCGTTCGG